>NZET01000001.1 GCA_002690455.1 Kiloniella sp. | reverse complement strand
TTTTTGTGAAGATGGTCGGGGCAGCAAGATTCGAACTTGCGACCCCCTGTACCCAAAACAGGTGCGCTACCAGGCTGCGCCATGCCCCGACCGCTCTCAAACACAACGGCCTGAAAGTTCCGCAATAATATTGATCGTGGGGATCGCGTGCAAGGGGCTTAGAACGGTCATTTTCTAGACCCTGCTCCGCTTCCACTGAGACGCCCAAACGCGTTCCTTTGCCAGAGTTGAAACCCGAGGGCCTCAGCCCACAGACCTCTCTCTCAGATCACTGTACCAAGATGCGATGGCTTCTGCGCACCACTCCGCCTGATCCACGGGCAGCGCATGCCCAGTACCACCGTGACTGCGCACACTCAGACGTGGGGCCAGCCGCGCAAGCCAGCGCAGGCGGCTGTCGGTAACTGTACTGCCCTTGCTACCTCCGCGGAGCACCAGAATTGGCATCGGCAAATGCTTGGCCGGCCAAAGCCCCGCAGGCAGCGTTTCGAAGTTCATGGCCTCGATCTCTTGGTGTAGCTTCAATTCCAGCCCTGGCTGACCATCGCGACGCGGGCGCAGCACCGACCGGCTGTAGTCGCGAACCGCTCGCTCGGGCCAGGTCTTCAAGCCCTTGCGGCCGAGAAAATATTGAACCGCTTGCTCTTCGCTGTCGAAATAAGACCGACGTTCCCGCGCCTGTGGAATCAGTCGGTTACCGCGGGCCTCGATATTCAGAACGCGGGCTACTGACAGACCGAGCATAAAAACTGTCGGAAAGAAAACCGGCTCTAGCAGCACGAGACCGCGCACTTCCTCTGGACGTTTCATCGCAGTGAACAGTGAGCACAACGCACCCATTGAATGCCCCATCAGGATTGAAGGGCCATTGCGTTTCAGCGTGTACTCTACATTGCTTCGGTAAATCTGCCAGTTGCGCAGCTGGGCGAGGTTAGGGATGTCGTCGCTGCGCCCATGCCCTTGTAGGTCAATAGCGCGCAAGCTGAGCCTTGGCGCAAGCTCGCTGAGCAAGCTGTTATAGGTCAGGGCAGAAAAGCCATTGCCATGAAAGAACAGCGCCGCCGCATCTTCGCCATCACCCGTCTTATCGGCGTCATCGGACAGCCCATAACCATAGGTCTGGAGCGCACCCCAGCGCGCCTCGCTGAACTTTTGGTTCATCGGCTGAGTTCAAAGACGCGTGCCGCGACCGCTTCGACTTCACCGGCCATAAATTCATTTGTGACTTTGCCGTCCGCGGTGTTCTCCCGCGCGCCGGAGAAGGCAAATTCCTTACCGGAGATGTGCATGCCAAGATGGCTGAGAACCATGCGAAGGCACTGCAGACCTTTGATCCCACCCAAGCGACCTGTCGACGCCGACAGTAGGCCGACTGGCTTATGGCGAAATGGCGTGCCTGGCACTTCATCAGAAGAGCGAGACACCCAGTCGATGAAGTTTTTCAGGATCCCCGTTGGGCCGCCATTATATTCAGGCGATGCCATGATGTAGCCGTCTGCCTCGACACACAGGCGCCGGATGTCATTGAGTGCGCTTGGGCGACCATCTCGGGTCTCCAGATCCTCACAGAAATTGGGAAAGGTATCGCCCTTCATCTCAATTTTTGTGACCCGCGCGCCGAGTGCCTCGGCATGGGCAAGGGCATGATCCAAAACCACGTGGTTAAACGACCCGTGGCGGGCCGAACCACAAACACCGACAATTAATGGAGAAAACTTAGTCATCAAAACGCGCCCAGAATTACGGTCTACTTGCATGACGTAGTACGCTCGGCGGGGTCTGCAAACCGCAATTTACAGACCCAAGACGACTTCAGACCGCATAGAGCGCTTTGCGCCTCGCATGCAAAGCATGATATACCCTCTGTAATTGTACATTATCGGAATAATTCGTGTGGTGATGCGGGGTTCTTTTGCAGGCGTTGGCATCCGCATCGGTCGTAAGGCCGTCTCGGGACTACATCGTGTCGGATTGCAGACCACGGTCGCGCCGGTGATCCGAACTGGTGATGCAAAGGCACTCGTCGCCGGTGCTTTGGTCGCAGCTTGCAGCCTTGCCAGCGCCGCCAGCGCGCAAGGTTGGAGCGATGGGCAGGTTCTCACCACACAACCGCTGCTGTCCTCTCACGGATACGGCCCCGTCAGTCAGCCCCAGGCTACCACGTCAACGCGATACAGCGGGTCGCATGAGACACCGCAGCGTCGTTCGCAGCCTGCACGCCCTACGTCCTCGTCCGTGCGCCAGGGCGAGGCGCTGTCCAGAGATCTCGGGCTTGAACAGCAACAGCCACAGCATGAGTCGCAGTCGAGCCCAGAGGCTCCTGAAATCCGAGCGCTCTCTAACTATGCCGCTGGATTTTTGACCGACCCTGATCCAATGGTCGCTCGGGCTGCGCGGCTTTATCAGCAAGCAAACTACCGTCCACTCTGGCATTATGACACGGGTTGGACGGACCTCGGGCATGGCGCCTATAGCCTGCTCGCTAGGTCGGTCGAAGACGGCCTGCCCAGAGAAACTTATCTCAATCGGATGGAACAGGGTCTGCGGCAGGGAGCAGGAGCAGCAGAGGTTGCCGTTGTTTTTGCACTGACGCTTGGCCTCCTCAGATTTGCCATACATTTGCGGGATGGCTTGCGGGCTGATGCAGTACCTGCAAACTTTGATGATGGTTTTAAATTGGCCTATCGTTCTCGGAGCGTAAGCGCTTGGCTCGATAGCTTCCGTCCCCGGACGCCCCTTTATCGGGCGTTGCGGACCGAACTTGCTACCAACCGTCTGACGCCGTTTCAGACTTCTAAGGCTGCACTTGCCATGCACCGGGAGCGTGCACCGTTGCTTATCCACCCTGAGCACCACGTGGTGGTCGACCTTGGCCTGCAGCGGCTTCGTGTCTACGAGGCGAGACGGCTTAGCTTTGAACTGCCGGTCGTCGTTGGCACCCCGGATCGGAAAACGCCGATTATGATCGACCACATCATTGATTTGAAGTTCAGCCCTGAATGGACCCTGCCGCCAGTGGTCGTCCGCCAAGACCTACTGCCTATCCTGGCACGTGATCCCGAGCAGATCCATGGTATGGGTATTGAGATCGTCGATCTTGCCGGCCAGGCCATACCGGCAACCGCCGTGAACTGGTCGTCCTATGGCCAACGTTCCGAGATTCCCTTCCGCTTCCGCATGTCGCCCTCCCACCCCAACAATCAGCTGGGCGGCGTGCGCTTCTCTCTGACCAATGACCAAGCTATCTTTCTTCATGACAGCCCGGACAGCGCCCGCTATGGGGACGGTATTCGCAGCCTCTCCTCGGGCTGTGTCCGCGTTGGCCATGCCCACTTGCTAGCCCTTTGGATCATGGCACAGCAAAAGGCTTGGACGCCTGAAGACGTGAGTCGCGCCATGTCCAGTGGCAAGACAACAGTCGAGCGCCTGCCAAGGCCAATTCCGGTTAATATGATTTACTCGACCGTCGGGCTGACGGAACACGGAAGGCTCTTTTTCAAGCCGGATATTTATGGTGAAGACGCTCAGTTGGCGCGTTTCCTCGGACTGAATTTACTCTAGCGAACCCTCTCAAAGCATCACTGCTTTTGTGGTCGGACCCCAAACGCCAGACTGCTGTCGCGGTTTAGCTGCATGACGATTGATAGAGGGCCAATTCGTTCCGAGTTGTGGGCAGGATATCGCAATCGTAAGGGGCTACAACGGCTGTCGCAGCCACAGGAGCCGTCGCCGGGCGTTGCACTTCCGTTAGGTTGGCGGGTTGAAAACTGCCCGTCAGAAGCGGCTGTTGCGCCGCAGTGTTGCCGCTCTGCGATATTGGCTGCACAACGGCTGGCTGCGGGCTTTGAACGACGGGTCGCCAAGCCGTAAGGCTGGTTGTCGGCCGTGACTTGGGGACGGGCATAGGGGGGACGGCTGTTTGCGCGCTGCCCACACTGGTTGTCGCGACGGGTTGCTGCCTCGCAGGAACGATGGTCGGAGCTGCAGTCGATACGCCAATCATGGGGCCGGGGCTTGGTTGTGCCGCGACTTGGGTGTTCACTGGCACCTTGATCGGTGCCGCGACCGCCGCGAGGCAGTGCGCACGGAAGAAAGTCAACTCAGCCTTATTGCTCAGCTCCATCGTACAATCGAAGGAGCGGGATACGAACACCGGGCGAGACGGCGCATCGATCGGGGTTGGCTCAGACTGAAGGCGAGTCGTCTGCCGAACGGCATAGGCGCAGTATGCCTGATAGGCCTCGTACTGTGCCTGTGTGGTTGGCGCGACGGCACAATTGTAGCTTGGCTGCTGTGTTCCGGTAATTGGCACCATTTGGGGGCGGGTTACGACCGGCACAGGTGCTTGAGACGGCGGAATAGATGGTTGATTGGAGCGTGAGTAGGTCGGACCTGCCGCAGCCTGCTGATTGGCGAACAGGTTCTGTACCTCCGCAGTTGCGGGATCTTCAACCCGGGTTGCAGGTGCGAAAACGTTCTCTGCGATAACAGGCTGATATCGCGACTGACCGCATGCACTCAGCAGGCCAAGCGCTACAAGCGCCACACTGAAACTCAGTGCCTTTGTGAATACTGTCCTGTGCATCAACTCACCGCTTTTTTCTCTTGCATGGCGCCATCCTCCGGCGCTTATCAAGAACCCACGCACACCCGACCAAAAGGCGCATAATGCGAAAAACAAAATATTTATTAACCTAATAGGAGTCGGAAAACAAACGTTTAATTCCGAATCGTTGCTGGCAGGCTCAAGCCCGTGACCGCGCGTGAGCGGCTGGTTCGGCCAAAGGGCCTAACAGGTTAGGCTGGACGAGAGCGGTGCCAAGATGCGCTATGATCGACTTGCCCCAAGTGGTCCGCCAGGACGGTGTTGAGTGATGACCGCCGAGCAGGGATTTACAAGTGCAGACAAGGGGGAGGGGGATCGCCCCGCTTCGGGGAGAACTCTTCTCGCCAATTAATGGGCGAGCACGTCACGCAGTTGGTAGAATCCGGGTTGCGGCTCGTTGAAGTACTCGAGGATGCCCGGGTGGTCGATTGGCTTATCACTCTCGTCTATGACAAGGTTCTGCTCGGACACGTAGGCCTCATAGCTGCCGGACTCGTTCTGCGCCAACAGGTGATAAAAGGGCTGATCCTTGGCTGGGCGGATCTCCGCTGGGATCGATTCGTACCAGTCTTCTGTATTGGCATACTGCGGATCAACGTCGTAAATAACTCCCCGGAAACCGAAGAGCCGGTGGAAGACAACCTGTCCGATATTAAACTTGGCACGGAATTCACTCATACCCTGACCTAAGCATGAGTTGGGCCAAACACAACAGGAATAAGCTGCTCGCCTCACTGAGTCCTCTCAGACTCGAGGGCGAATCCCAGATTCCACGACGGACTGTGGTACGGTATCCACAAACCGCTCAAAGTTGCGTGCAAAGCGCTGTGCAAGATCGTCCGCTGTATCCTCATATTCGGAAAGTTTTTGCCAAGTCGTGGATGGATTCAGCAGATCCGAAGGCACAGCGGGACAGGCCTCTGGTACCATCAGTCCAAAGTATGGATCCTGCCGGAATTCGATATCTTTAAAGGCGCCACTAAGAATTGCGCTGATCATCGCACGCGTCGCGGCCAGTGGGATCCTGTGGCCAGTGCCAAACTTCCCGCCTGTCCAGCCTGTATTGACCAGCCAACACTCCGCGCCGGTGGCTTCTACCTTCTGACGCAGCAGGTCGGCGTATTCACTTGGGTGGCGCGGCATGAAGGGTGCCCCGAAACAGGTCGAGAACGTTGCCTGTGGTTCACTACCCATGCCGCGTTCGGTTCCAGCTACCTTGGCTGTATAGCCGGAAAGGAAATGATACATCGCCTGATCCGTGGTCAGACGTGCCAGTGGCGGCATTACACCATAGGCATCCGCCGTCAGCATGATTACCGCGCGAGGGTCTCGCCCCCGACCGGTTTTGACATGCCCGGGAATAAAATCGATAGGGTAGGACGAGCGCGTGTTCTCAGTCAGGCTGACGTCTGTGAAGTCCGGCTCAGCCGTGACGGGGTCCAGCACCACGTTTTCAAGCAATGCACCAAAACGGTTGCTGGCCGCATGGATCTGCGGCTCTGCGCGCGCAGTAAGGTTAATGGCCTTGGCGTAACAACCGCCTTCGAAGTTAAAGATGCCGTCTGGCCCCCAACCGTGTTCATCATCGCCGATCAACGCCCGCTCTGGGTCTGCTGATAGTGTCGTCTTGCCCGTACCAGAGAGCCCGAAGAACAGCGCGACATCTCCCGCGGGACCGACATTGGCCGAACAGTGCATGGGCAGGTCGCCACTATCCGGAAGCAGGAAGTTCAACACGCCAAAAATCGACTTCTTTATTTCCCCTGCGTACTGCGTGCCGCCAATCAGAACTGTGCGCGTGCTGAAGTTAACCACAATAAAAGTTCCCGAAGCGGTGCCGTGTTGCGTCGGGTCCGCCACAACATGGGGTAGATCGATCACCGTCCAGTCAGGCTCGAAGTTCTCTCGCGTTTCAGGAGAAGGGCGCAGAAACATGTTCTGTGCGAACAAATTGTGCCACGCGTATGCAGTGACAACACGTACGCCGATCTGCAGGCCCGCATCAGCGCCGGCGATAAGATCCTGCACAAAAAGACGTTTATCGGTGGCGCCAGCCTGCATCAGGGCCACGAGACGTTCGTAATGCTCCGGCGAGATCGCCTGATTGATAACCCCCCAGTCCACCTTGTTTTCAGTCACGCCGTCTCGGACTGTGAATTTGTCCTTGGGTGAGCGGCCAGTAAACTCTCCGGTGCCTGTCACCAGAGCGCCCTGCGCACTTAATTTGCCTTCATTCAGGCGAAGGGACCAGGCAATAAGATTGGCGCGATTCAGGTTCCAATGAACCTCGCTCGCTAATGTAGCCATGGAAAGTGTCGGTGCTGATTTTGGGATTGGGGTACCCGCGTGGGTCATGCTCAAGTCTCCAGAGACAGTCGGCCCGTTCCAAGGGCTGACTGTGCCGACACGGCGCTGTGGAACACGCGGGCGGCGGGGTTAAAAAGGCCGCGCGGTTGGACCCGGCGCGGCCGCTTACCCTGAGCGCTATTGCGGGTTAGGCTCAACGCACCCGGCATATACGACTGTGGGAGGCTGGGTTGAAATCGTTGAAATTACCGCTCGATGAAACGCGCGTTTCAAAACTAGTGGTTCATGACCCGTCTGGCATTTCACCAAGGCATGACCCGGAGGCTCCAAGTTGTTGCGGCAGTGGTGAAGCGCAGGGTTCAGCGTGTGATCGACGGTTGGGGGACCGAAACGCAGCTGGGGTCTCATGGCTTCACGCGATTGTGTGGAACAAACAACGAATAAATTTATTATGGCGATTTTGGAGAATCGCAGCAAAATTTTGTCTGGAGTCGCGACTCCAAAATAGTTTACGAAAGACATGCTTTTCAGTATGTTGCCTTTTTAAATCACGGCGTTTCATAACCGAGTCCTTTGGCACGATCAGGCCGCCGGTGAGGGTCCGCTTTTCGGGATCTCTCGCTGGCGGTATTTTTTGCTCAATAGGAAAAGACTCGAAGTCCCAAAGCCGGAAGGGCAGGCTAAACCGTTCTGAACCAAAGGTGTTGTGTGACAGGCGGGACGGGTGCTTGCGCCTGCTACCAGCGTAGCAGTGTAGCGCCCCAGGCCAGTCCACCACCCAAGCCGGCCATAACCATCAAATCGCCGCGGCGGAGGCCTCCGCTGCGCTCAAGCTCGTGCAGGGCCAGTGGAATGGACGCTGCGGAGGTATTGGCGTGGGCTGCGACGGTCGAAATGAAACGTTCGGGAGGCGCGCCGATGCGGGCTGCGACAGCTGCGAGAATGCGCTGATTGGCCTGATGTGGGACATACCATTTGACGTCCTCTGGCGTGAAGCCATGTGCGTCTAGCAGCGTCAGGACCGCGCTGGACATTTTCTCGACCGCATGGCGGAAGACTTCTTTGCCGGCCATATGCAAGTGGCCCACGTCCTGCGTGCGGCTTGGGCCACCCTTGGTGTGCAGGATATCGATCAAGCTGCCGTCCGCATTCATCTGCAGGTCGATAATTCCGCGTGGTGCAGGGCCACTCAGAGCGTCCAGACCCTCTTCGATTTCCAAAACCACGGCACCAGCGCCGTCGCCAAACAAGACACAGGTGGTACGGTCCTCCCAGTTGAGGAGTCGGGTCATGGTTTCCGCTCCAATGACCAGTGCACGCCGCATCCGCCGGGCCTGCAGGAGGCCATCGGCAACCCCGAGGGCATAGATGAAGCCCGCGCAAACTGCCTGCAGATCAAAAGCGAGCGTGCCACGCGGCACACCCAATTCGTGTTGAACCATCGTCGCAACGGCGGGAAAGGTCAGATCCGGGGTTGTCGTTGCCACAATAACGCCGTCGATATCCTCTGGATTCAGGCCAGCGTTATCCAGCGCGGAGCGCGCGGCGTTGATGGCAAGCGTCGACGTCGTTTCATCGTTAGCCGCGATATACCGCTGAGCGATACCGGTTCGTGACTTGATCCACTCGTCACTGGTTTCCAGCGAAGCCGGTAGGTCGTCGTTTGGGACGGCTCGCGCAGGTAAAGCACTCCCCACGGCACGGATTACAACAGACATTGGTATGGCTCCTTCAGACGCCACAGCAGCTTATACAGATTTGTGGATCGCAGCCGTGAAAATGCCGTGCAACAGGAATAAAGCATTCACAGCCCTTCAATTGCAGTCCGGATACGCCTTTTTTTCAGCACGAGGGGATGAATCAAGGACGCTTTGACGTATTTCGTTAATCAGACTTGAACAACCACTAATTTAGGTAACGGGGCCTTCATGCGATCGACTTCTCGAGCTGTTGCTGGCTTTATTCTGTTGCTCGGGGCGGCGCTCGCCATTGCAGCCGTTGGCTTCTTTTTGATCTCCGCCCGTTTCGAGAACAATCAGTCGGCCGGTGGCCGCGGTGGTGGTTTTTTCGGCTCACAGGAGCCTTCTTACACTGTCGACTTGAAAGTGTTTGAGGCGCAGGATTTCACCCCCATCATCACTGGATTTGGCTTGATCACAGCAGGCAGGACTGCTGAATTGCGCCCCCGAGTCAGTGGTTTGCTAGCGACGAGCGCCCCGACGCTGGTCGAGGGCGTTTTCATCGCCAAAGGTGATCCGCTGTTCACTGTTGATCCCTTCGAATTCGAACTCGCTGTTAAAGAGGCTGAAATCGCGCTTAGTGACGCCCGTGTGCGGCTGGAAACCGCGCAGGCTGATCTGTCGGTCGAAGTCGCCGCGCTAGCGCTGGCTGAGGACCAGCTTGCGTTATCGCTTGACGATCTGAACCGGCAGCGCCAACTGCTGGAGCGTGAAGTCGTCTCCGCTGCTGCCGTTGACAATGCCAAGAATGCTACTTTGACCGCTCGCTCCAGCGTCGATGCTCGTCGAGGTGGGGTGGCGCGCGCAGAGGCAGCGATTCCCACCGCCACGCTGGCGGTGGAGCGCGCCAGCCTCAACCTTGAGCGCGCCCAGAGAAATCTGCAGAACACCACCCTGACCGCCCCCTTCGATGGCCTTGCTCAGAACGTCAGTTTCGCCCTTGGTCGACAGGTCAGCAGCAATGATATTCTCGCGCGCCTCGTGGACCTCTCACAGTTAGAGCTGCGTTTCCAGTTGTCGGACGAGCAGCTTGGCGGCCTGATTAGTGCCAGCGGAAATCGTGATGCGCTTCGTGGCCTGCCCATAACGCTGTCGTGGGACGTGGGAAGCCAAGTGCTGACCTACGCTGCCAAAATTGATCGAACGGCGGTTGCGATCGCCGAGAATCAGGGTGGGATCGATATATTTGCGCGCTTGCAAGGCGTGACACCGGATACCGTTCCGCCGGTGGGGGCGTTCATGGCGTACAACCTGTCGGAGCCAAAGGTGAGGGGGGCATTTGCTGTACCCGCCGAAGCCGTCAGCCCATCGGGCGAGATGTTCGCCGTCGACGAGAACAACCGCATCACCGTGTTCAAAGTTGAAATCGAGCGCCGGGTTGGTGAAACAACGCTGGTTGCCGGGGAAGCCGTTAAGCCGGGCGCAACTTACGTTGCCCGCCGTTTCATCCAGCTTGGTGAAGGTACGAAGGTAAACCCTAACCGCCCGGAAGTGCCCGAAGCTGAAGCTGAGGTTGCAGGTGCAGGTGCGGGTGCAGGGCAGACCGGTGGAATCCCCGAGGATGACCCGCTGACGCTGGACGCCACTCAGCAGAACTGCCTGCGGAACCTCATCGCCAGTGCTGACAGCTTGCCGGATGGGGCGAGAGAGAGAATTGCCGCTGCCATCGATCAGGGCACAATCGAAAACCCCGAGCGATTGAAAGGCATGCAGTCGCGTACTGGACTGGACATCGATTCCTGCTTCCCTGCGCCGACTGTCGCGGCGGCGGCCCCTATGGGCGACCCCGGTGGTTTTCCAACTGGTGACGGGCCGATCGACCTAACGCCCGAACAGCAAGCCTGCCTGATCGAAGCGGTGGAAAATTCCAGTCTTCCCGATATGCCAAAGGGCTTCATCATCCCGGCGCTGGAGCGGGGCACCATCTCAGATCCATCGCGGATGGCGGGGCTGAAGGAGCGCGCAGGCATCGATCTCGATAGTTGCTTCCCGCCTTCTCTGCCGGTTGCAGGGTAAAAGGGAGAAAACTGACGCATGGCCCTGACCGCTTATCGCCCCGAACGCCCAGAAGTCATTCGTGATGCCGATGTAGACAAGGGCTTCATCGCTGTCTTCGCCCGCCACGGCACAGCTGCCAACATCTTGATGATGCTGATGATCGCTGCTGGCGTATGGGCCTTTTTCAACCTACGCACCCAATTCTTCCCCGACTTCGTGCGGGAGCGGATTACGGTCAACGTTACCTGGCAGGATGCCCCGGCTGCCTCGGTTGACGAAGCGATTGTACAGGTGCTCGAACCTGAAGTGCGTTTTCTTGAAAACGTCGATTCAGTGTTCGCGTCTGCCAACGAGAATGCAGCGATTTTCTCGCTTGAGTTCAAAAGTGGCACCGATATGGAGCAGGCGCTGGCCGACGTGACTTCGGCCGTGGATTCAGTCGAGAGCAGATTCCCCGAAGATGCCGCCGATGCCCGCATCCGGGTCTCCGCCTTCCGCGACCCAGTGTCTTCGATCCTGATCGCCGGGCCGTTGTCGCAATCGGGGCTCAAATCCATCGCCGAACGAATGCGTGACGACCTGCTTGATCGTGGCCTTCTCGAAGTTCAGATTCAGGGCGCGCGCGATCCGCAGATTGAGGTCGAAGTCAACGAAGCTGCGCTGCGCCGTCTGGGACTAACGCCGGGAGATGTCTCTGCGGCCATCGCTCGCCGAGCCAGTGACTTGCCCGCCGGAACGCTCGGGGGGGAGCGTGCCGTTAGGACGCTTGGCACCGATGCCAGTGCAGACAGCGTGCGGCAGTCGCAGATCCGTGCGAAGCCAGATGGCACCGTGATCCGGGTAGGGGACGTTGCGCAGGTGATCGAAACCGTCCCCGACACCGGCCGCGCAATCTACTATCAGGGTGAACCGGCCATCTCTCTGCAGATACGGCGCGGAACCAAGGGCGATGCGATCCGCCAACAAGCTGTGATCCGCGACTATCTCACTGAGATTGAACCCACACTGCCCGCCAATATCACCATAAAAAACTATGACGTGCGCGCGGACCTCATCCTTAGCCGGGTGCTTCTGTTGCGGGACAATGCATTTTACGGCGTGCTGATCGTGCTTGCCTTCCTGTTCCTGTTTCTCAACATGCGAACGGCCTTTTGGATTGCCGTTGGCATTCCGGTTTCGATTGCCGCGACGCTGGGCGTGATGTGGGCGCTGGGGCTGTCGATCAATATGTTCACCTTGTTTGCGCTGATCCTGTCGCTCGGGATCATTGTCGACGATGCCATTGTGGTGGGCGAATACGCCGATTTTCTGCACCAGCAGGGCTATAAGCCGGCTAAGGCCGCGATTGTTGCCGCACGGCGGATGATCGGTCCGGTGTTCGCGGCGGCGGTGACCACCATCTTTGCCTTCGGTGTGCTCTACTTCTTGCCCGGGCGGCTGGGATCGATCGCCAGCGATATTCCAGTGACAGTGGTCGCGGTGCTGATTGCCTCTCTGATCGAATGCTTCCTTGTCCTGCCTGGGCATATGTACCACGCCCTTAAGCAGCGCGAGCGCGCCGAGCGTCGTCTGCGCTCGGGCAATGGCTACCCTACGCCGATCAATGCCGGGATTGCAGTGTTCCGCAGGCGTTTCGACGCCGGGTTTGAGCACGTGCGCCTGCGCCTGTTCCGCCCCATGGTCGGCTTTTTCGTTTGGGCGCGATACCCCTTGCTGTTAGCTGTGCTCGTGATCTTCGTCTACGCCATTGCAATGGTAATGACGGGTTCACCCCGCTGGTCATTCTTTATCCGACCTGAAAACAATACAGTGAACATCAACCTGACCATGGTTGATGGCGCGACCCGTGCAGATACCCGAGAACAGCTGCTGATGGCCGAGGCCCATATTCCTGAACTGATCAAGGACGCGCGCAATAGCCAGGTCTCCTCGATGCAGCGCGAACTCGACGGCATTGATCAAGGGGCCTGGTACGCTTGGCCCAAGCGTCAATATGACCGGCGCATGCTCGCCGCCAAGATTGAAAGGCTCGAAGAGCGGATTGAGACTGTTCCGCCCGAAGACGACGTCGTTGTGATCTTCAGCCAAGTCGGGGCTCGTGGGGGCTTTGGCTTCGGCGGCACTGGGTCGGTCGCTGACCCTGATCTGATTGGCAACGTGCGGGTCGAATTGGTTGAGCAGGATACGCGCATCTACGGCACGCGATCGCTGTTCTTCGGGTTACAGTCCATTCCCAAACACCCCATGCTCGAAGGTCTTGCCTCACGCCGGTCATTTGGTGGGGGTGACGCCTCATCGATTTCAGTGGCGCTTGTCGGTGGCGAAACCGCAGAGCTCAAAGCGGCTGCGCTCCAGCTGTCGGCCTTCCTCAATGGGATCGAAGGGGTCTCTGAAGCAGAGGACGATACCCCCTACGGCACCACACAGTTGGTCGCACAGGTCTCAGACCGCGGTGCAGCGCTGGGCTTTGACGCGGCTAGTGTTGGCCAGCAGTTGCGGGCCTGGATCAGCGGTGATACCGCCGTCAACCTGATCCGCGATGACGGCGAGATATCCGTCACCGTCAAGGTCGACGAGGCCGTGCAGACGGCCAACTTCCTTGCGGGGCTCGACCTCTACACGCCAATTGGCAAGCCGGTGAAACTGAATCAGGTTGTCGACTTCACCGAAGTCGCCGGGTTCTCGCTGATCCAGTCGCGCGATGGTGCGCGCCGGATCACCGTCCAGGCCGAACTGAATGAAGACACGGGCAACGTCGGTGACGTGGAAGCCCGCCTGCGTGAAATTGGTGCCATTGGGGCGCTAGAGGGGGATTTTGGCGTGCAGGTTGCCTTTGAAGGCGAGGCCGAGGAAGAGCGCGAATTTTTGATCGGGTTCCGCAACGTTCTGATGGTTGCGATTGGGCTGATTTTCCTGACACTGGCTTTTGTGTTTCAGTCGTTCTTCCGGCCGCTGATCGTGATGGCGATCATCCCACTGGGTTTTGTCGGAATGATTTTTGGTCATCTAATCCATGGGCAAGTGCTCAGTTTTCTGTCGTTGATTGGTTTCGTTGGTCTGACTGGAATCATCGTCAATGACAGTATTGTGTTGATCAGCACGATCGAGCGCCGTGCAAAGACGCAACCCGTCCGCACCGCTATCCTCGACGGGGCCGCTGACCGGTTACGACCGGTGCTGCTCACCTCTTTGACGACCATCGGCGGGCTAATGCCACTGTTGTTTGAAACCTCTGTGCAGGCGCAGTTCCTGATCCCGCCTTCGCTGACAATCGTCTACGGTCTGGGGCTGGGTACGATTGTGGTTCTGGTGCTTGCGCCAGCGTTGTTTGCTGTGCAGCACGATGTTGCGTCTTCGTTGCGCTCGGCCTCTATCGTGATGAGCCGCAGGCTGAGCAAGCGCAGACCGCGCTTCGCCTCAACCTCATCCTCAATCACAGCAACAGCAACAGCAACAGCAACAGCCAACGCCGCCGCCGCCGTGCCGTCCCTGGCTGACGAAAGCGTCTGAAATGAGCGCTGCACGGTTCAAGTGGGATGCTCACGTCTGCTTGCCGCTTTCGGTCGATACTGACGTTTCCGATCTGTTGGCCTACCGCCGGGCCGGGGTCGATTTTATTTCTTTGAACATCGGCATGTGCATGAACCCCCCGGCACAAATCAGTGCGGTTATCTCGCATTTTGCCGCTGCGATCAGCACGACTGAAGGATTGAAGCTGGTCGACTCAACAGCGGATCTGGAGCCTGGCGTAACCGGCGTTGCCTTCGACCTCGAAGGGGGCCGTCCGCTGCAGGGGCGGGCCGAGGCCGTTGCCGAATTCCACGCGCTTGGCGTGCGGATGATGCACCTGGCCTATAACCGCAACAACAAGGTCGCCGGGGGGTGCCACGATGCGCCCATGGCCCTGACTGCGTTGGGACATGAGGTGGTCGCTGAGGCCAACCGGATTGGCGTGCTGCTCGACCTTTCGCACACTGGGACGCAATCGTCGTTTGACATCATCGCCGCATCGAGCGCACCGGTGGTGTTTAGCCACGCTAACGCCTCAGCCCTCTATAATCATGCACGCAACATCTCGGACGCGCAGATGCGGGCTGTTGCTGAGACTGGCGGAGTGGTCTGCCCCACCGGGGTTGGCAAATTTATGGGGCTGGACCGGGCACCAACTGCACAGGATATGCTGCCCTATATCGACCATGCATTGGCAACGGTGGGAGAGGAGCATGTTGGTCTGGGATCGGACATGTGGTTCGCGCAGGCAGGCATAGACGAGACCCCGCCGCCCGATCCTGTGACCGGGCAGGGATTTGATCCCCATTACTGGTGGCCCGAAGCCTTCGGCTACGATCACAACGGCTCAGCCATTGGTGGAGGATATCTTGCTCCCGAGCAGTGGTCCGTGTTGCCCGACTTGCTCGATACGCGCTTTGGCCCGCGCATCGCGGACAAGGTGCTGGGCGAAAATATGAGACGTGTTGCAGCGGCGGTTTGGTGCTAGGACTGCGCCCGCCTGCCGTCTCTGTACTGTACGCGCCAGGAAACTACGCCTGAAACCGGATATCTATAAGTGTTTGATCCCCGCCGCCACGCCGTTCGTCCTGATTTAGCTGACAGCCGCCTGTCCAATCTTCTCCCTGATGATCACCCGGTGGTCGACGGCGCGTTGGAGCAAGTGATCGCGCCCGTGGTACCTCTTTTCGTCGAGCCCAATGCCCGCTCAGCGCGCGCCAGTGAAGTCCTACTCGGAGAGCAGGTGATGGTATTTGAGGACCGCGAGGGCTTTTCATGGTGCCAGGTGCAGGCTGACAGCAGTGTGGGCTACATCCCCACCGCTGCGCTGTCCCCAGATGTTGTAGAGCCTAGCCATCGCGTGGGAGCGCTTCGTAGCTTTGTCTACGCTGCTCCCGATCCGGAATCATCGGTCTCTGCTGCGCTGTCAATGGGCGCACAAATCCAGGTTGCGGGTGCCGAAGTCGATGGGTTTCGTTGCATTGGCCCAGATGAATGGGTCTTCATGGATCATCTGGTGACGATCGATCATCGCGTCAGTGATCCGGTAGCAGTGGCAGAGATGTTTCTGCACACGCCTTTCCTGAACGGGGGGCGATCATCGCTGGGGCTAGACGGGGCAGGGCTGGTGCAGCTTGCTTTTGCCGCCTGCGGCCGAAGCCTTCCCCGCGAGGCTGACCTGCAGGCCGCCGAGCCGCTCGACTGGCTGGACGACTGTGCGGGGCGTGACTGGGAGGGAGGCCGACGCGGCGACCTGGTATTCTGGGACGCAGCCTGTCATGCCGGCATCATGGTTGGGTCGCAGCACATCATCCACGCCAGCGCTCAGGCGATGGCTGTGGTCGTAGAGCCAATTGCCCAGGCCGTGGTGCGGATCGAATCCAGTGGTGGCGGCAGGCCGACACAGCTACGACGGCCGACCTGATATCGTCATAGACGCTGTTTCGGCGTTATTCCGGTCGGACGACAGCGATCACTTCAGACATATCCCAGCGGAAAATCACGTAGTGACCAATGGCCAGTGGCAGGTCGGGGTCGACCACGCCATCTTTCTGCAGCTCTGCGCTGTCTCCGCGCGTCACCGATGCGTTGGCAAGGTCGGCATCAACCACGGCCCAGCAAGGGTAGTATTCCCGGTCCAGTGCCTGATACTCCACCAGCGAGTCCGGGTCAAAACCCATAGCGCGTAGCTCGTCTTCGGTCACGGTGAGCTTAGTTTTATCCGAGGCCTCATCGCCGCTGGTATCGGTGGCGAGGGCCAACGGGCTGGCCATCAGTGGCAGCACAAAAATGGCACTGGCTGACACTGCGGTGCGGAGCAGTTTTCTGCGTTCAATCATAGTTTAACCTCAACAAAGGCGCGTTGAAAAAAATATGCATCAATCGGAAAGCGAGTAAACGCCTTCTATCACGTATCACGCACTCGATCGTTCCAATCAGTTGATTTCGGTCAACCTGAAGCAGGCCGATCCAACCTCGGTGAACTGCGTTAGACCTCAGTCGTTCTCAACCCGGGTCAGTCAAAAGAAAACAGCGCGTGGGTGCTGGAGTAGTGCTCGAACACCGGCGCTTCGTCCTCCCGTTCGGGCATGGGATCGCGCTGCCCCTCCAGTCCGTCAAAGTCAAACAGGCTGGTGTCGCCTAGTTGCGAGGGGCGGATATCCTGTGTGGCACGAAAAATTGTATCGAGCCGACCGGGATTGGCACGCTCCCAGTCCTGTAGCATGGCCTTTATCTTGGCGCGCTGTGCCTGGGGTTGGGTGCCGCAAAGGTTGCAGGGAATGATCGGGTATTCCATGCCGCGGGCGAATTTTGCGATATCGGCTTCGGCACAATAGGCCAAGGGGCGGATGACCACGTGACGGCGATCATCGGTCAGCAGCTTAGGCGGCATACTCTTGAGACGGGCGGCGTGGAAGAGGTTGAGGAAAAGCGTTTCCACCATGTCGTCGCGATGGTGGCCCAGTGCAATCTTCGTTGCCCCCAGATCTTCCGCGGTGCGGTAGATCACTCCCCGGCGCAGTCGCGAGCACAGAGAGCAGGCAACGCGGTCGGCGGGAACCTTTTCCTTCACTATGGCGTAGGTGTCGGCTTCGATGATCCGGTATTCTACGTCCAGCTGGTCGAGATAACGCGGCAGAACGTCGGCCGGAAAGCCTGGCTGCTTTTGATCGAGGTTCATGGCAATCAGCTCAAAGGACACTGGCGCCCGGCGCTGCAACTCGCTCAGCAGAGTCAGCAAGGTGTAGCTGTCCTTCCCGCCGCTAAGACAGACCATGATCCGATCGCCGTCGCTGATCATGCCGTAGTCGGCTATGGCCTTGCCCATTTCGCGCGCCAAACGCCGATGCAGGCGCTTGAAATTGGTGCTGTCGCGGGAGATGCGCGGCGGGTTTACCAGGGGCTTGGATGCCGCGTCGGGTTCACCGTCTGCGTTCTGTGCTGCGTCTGCTAGCGTGGGCGGGGTGGTGCTGTTGAGTTCCATAAGCGGCAATCTAGCCCGAAGCGGCCAATGACAAAAGACCAGCGCATGAGCATGGGCTTTGCGGCGCGGCACCACTCACCTCAGCCTATCTGCGTTAGCGCGAAGTGTGGGAGCCGCGGGTGAGGAAGAGGGGGGAATGGTGGGCGATGACAGGCTCGAACTGCCGACCCTCTCGGTGTAAACGAGATGCTCTACCAACTGAGCTAATCGCCCATTCCCGGTTCGCGTTGCGCCAGGGGCGGTCTGCGTCGGTGCAAGCGGGTTTACTCCGGCCCGCTCGGGCCATCAAGTCATAAGTGCCCTCTGTGTTGCGAACTTGCCATGCACGCGGGCGATGGCGGGGATTATGGGGCGTTATCGCCCGGTTCGCCCCCGTCGTCTGGAACGCGCTTGGGCGGATTGCCTAGTGGCATCATCCACAGCACAAAAAACATGCGGTAGAGGTGGTGCAGCGTAACAAAGGCAACCTCGTAGCCCAGTGCAACTGCAAGCAGTGACAGCTCCGAGGCTCCACCCGCTGAGACCGAAATGAAACTACGGGCAAAGGGCTGACCGGTCAGCAGGCTGAAGATCCACGCGCCCGCCGCCGCGCACAACAGCATGAACAGCGCAACGCCGTAAGCCATGGGCACGAAGCGCCATAGCTTGGCGAAACTCACCTGTGCCATCCTCGCACCAATCGAACTTCCCAGAATGACCTGCAACACGGCGACCGCTTCAAAGGGTCGCTCAAAGGGCAACACCCCCAACGCCGCCCAAAGCGTGCTTAGCAGCATAGGGCCAAGCAAGAAGGCGAGCGGGAAGCGCAGTGCGCGACCAGCGACCACGCCCAGAGCCGCAATCACCGGGTACTGGACCCACGTCAGCCAATGAGTCTGCCACAAGTGAGTTTGCCCGTCGGGCAGGCTTTGCCCGTCGAAATCCTCGACCAGCAGCCAGACCACCAGCGGCGAGGCGATGAAAACAGTTGAGACGCGGATCAGGTGAATCAGGGCAACGACATAGTCTTTTTCGGTGTAATCCCGGGCGATGGCGATCACCTCTGACAAGCCTGCGGGCTGGGCGGAGAACCATGCGGTGGCACGGTCGAGGCCACATAGGCGCAGGAAACCATAGGCACCCCAGACCATGGCCAGCGAGACGATTGAGACCAGCAGCAGGCTGGGCCACCACTGCGGGATCTGCTGCACCAGCGAAGGGCTGACGTAAGAGCCGAGCACGACGCCGACCAGCGCCAGAGCGCCCTGTCGAATGCGGGGAGCCGGGTTCATCAGCCTGGACAGGGGGCGGATCAAACCACCGATCAGCCAGCAGCCAACCACCGAGCCGAGCATGAACGGCGCGGGCAGGTTGAGGGCGAAAAACATAAGTCCGCCCGCCCCACCAAGGGCGAAAGTTGCAAGGATCGCCATGCTAGTGTTTGGGCCTGCTCTGGCTGGTTGTCGGACTTATCGTGCGGCAGTCGGTTACCATTTTGACGACGCAGGCATACGTCTGCGCGCTTCGCCGCCATTTGTCACCTGCTCTGCGGGAATAGGAGAAGCGACACGGTTGTTTTAAAGCGGCTCGTCAAGGGTCTTGGTATACAAATGGATGAGGGGGTAGGGAGCCCCCTTTCCATGAGAACTAGCCAAGGATGCGGACTGGGGAGAACGCCGCTCCGTCAGCTCCCAAACCTCCAACTGCGCGGGTCGGATCGAGGCCCCAGAGGTCCCGGGCGAGGCCCGCGTAGACGCTGCGGAAGTCAGTGGTGTGGACCATGTCGCGGTCGACCAGATCGCGTGCTTCCAGCGATGGCCGTTGACCGCCCAGCCCGCCTCGGACTGCGCCGCCGGCTAGGATCACCGGGGCAGCCGTGCCATGGTCTGTACCGGCTGAGCCGTTTTCGTAGAACCGACGACCAAACTCGGAGTAGGTCATCAGCGTCACCTGATCCCACAGGCCCATGTCGCGGGCAGCCCGCTCGAAGCCAGCCAGCGCTTCATCGAGTTCCAAAAGCAGGAAAGCGTGCTCCTCCTCCTGGTTGGCGTGGGTGTCAAAGCCCCCGTGGCTGACCTTGAACACCGGGGTAGTGACGCCCGCATCCAGGAGTTGCAGCGCAACGGTCAATTGAAGCCCCAGCAAGCTGTCGGGCATGTTGAAGTCACGCTGAGCAGAGGCGCGGATCTTCCGTTCCAGCAGGTCCGCCGTACCAAGCGCATTGCTGTGCACGCTCAGTACGTGGTCAAGCGCCGCGTTCCCACCCGCAGGCCGGACCGCGTGCGCTCTATTGCTGGTATCCATAAGGCCCGCCATGCCGCCGGCATTCATGGTGTTGCCGGTCGTCGCGTCGTCATACTCGCCGAGAACTCCGGCGGCGCGCAGGGCATCGGTCTGCTCGAAGAAGCCTTCGATCTCCTCCAGCCCTGTGAAGCGCCCTGGGCCGCGCAGTGGTCCCATTTCACCGCCCAGCCGGATCCCGTCTGTGTCCAGGGCCTGCACGCCGTCCGCGCCGTTCATCAGCCGTGAAATCCAGCCCTGCGTGTCATTGCTCTGCGCACCTAATCCGGCATTCCAGATTTCGATCGAGCGGAAGTGGCTGCGGTTAGGGTCGGGATAGCCAACGCCTTCGATCAGGCGCAGATCCCCCCGTTCCCACGCTTTCGCCAGCCCGCCAAGACTGGGGTGCAGGCCGCTCTCGCTGTTCAACCCCAGCACGTCCGAACCGGAAAGCGCTAACGTTGGCCGAGCGCGATGATAGTTGTCGTCACGGAATGGGATCAAGGTGTTCAGCCCGTCGTTTCCCCCTTCGAGCTCTATCAGGATCAGGCAGTGGTTGCCCCCGGCCATTGCGCCGGCCGCCCAGGCTGGCGTGCTCAGCATGGGCAGAGCAGCGGCAGAGGCTCCCAGAAGACGGAGCCAGTTGCGCCGGTTCATGGAAAGTTTTGTGGTGGTCATTGTCTTGTTCCTTTCGTGCTGTCTCGGCTGAGTTGTCATTTGAGGTTAAAGCGCGGGTCGAGGATCAGCGCAGTCAGTAGCTGCTCAAGGCTTTCTTCGTCTTCGATCACGAAAGAAGCCGTCGCCAGGTCTGGATTGCGCACGGGCAGCAGCAAGCTCTCGATCGCTTCGGCGGTGCGCAGGTCGTTCGGCAGGGCTGCCCTCCAATCTTCCGGTCCGGCAAAGGTTTCGCTCAGCCGTCCCTGGTAGCGTTGGTCAATCCGGTCGTAGAGTAGGCCATACACCGCCTCTACGCTGTCTTCGTCCGCGATGACCTGGCCTGCCCCTGTCGGCATGGCCACAGCCATCAGCTCAGGCGCCAGACCGAGGCTACCAGAACGACTGAAACCGCGTTCGAGACGAGGGGCCTGCCGCATCGCGCGGGCGAGGACCCCGCGCCGGGCAAAGCGCTCGCTGATGCCAGCGGCTACCGAACGGATTTCGTCAAAGGTTGGCAAGCTCTGGCTGGCATCTTCGGCGGCATCCTCGGCCAGATAGTCCCAGGTCTGGTCTTCACGGACGGCGCTGACCATCTCCGGCAGGGCGCGGACCAGTGCGGCAAGGAAATCTGCTTCATTGGTGCTCAGCCGACTTACGCCGTCTGACATGTCTTCGGGTGAAATGAAGAACTCGATACCTTCTTCATTGGCTTCGACTTGAGAGTCTGCCTCCTCATAGGGCAGGGTTCGGGCGAGTACGCCCTGCAAAGGGCAGCCGGTGTGGCAATTTTCACTGCCGACGCCGAGGTAGATCTCGCTCTGACCCTGCTGGTTGAAGCCTTCCTGTTCCAGACCAACGAAGAAGCGAAAATCACGGAAGGTCTGGCCCCTGAAGCCAACGTCATAGAGCTGTAGCTCGAACCCGGTTTCTCGCCAGTCGTCCTCGGTGTTCTGCCAGGCCCACCCCAGTGCAATTTCACCGACCCTGAAGCCGTCGGTCTCTGAATTCTGTGCCGCTTGTCCGTGGGTTGAGACTGCACCATCTGATCCGGCCTGAAAGGCATCGTACATCCAGACGTCACCCAGGTCCCGCAGTGCGGTTGACCGCAGGGCCAGGCTGGAATCGTTGATCCAATTTGGCCCTTCCTGCCAGCCGGCAACGTTGGGTGGGAAGAACAAAGCCTGCCCGGCCTGCTCGCTCCAATCGGCAATCTCGCCCAGATAGTTAGGTGCGGTGCCAAAGGTGCGGTTGAAGCCTACGAATAGTTCGATTGGCGATTTGATCAGGGTGCCGTGGGTGCTTGGCTCCCAGAATGCCGGTGTTTCCAGCAAAGCACGATAGAGCGTTGGTAGATCCCAGTCTGCCGCCCGCCAGCGAGTGACCATCGCGTCGATCTGCTGCGGGTCGGGGGTTTCAGAGATGAAGTATCGCCACAGCTGCTCGGCGATGTATGGGCCAAAGGCAGGCTGAGATAGGATCAGTGCGGGTAGGTCATCGGCAGTGAAACGGCCAGACCTTCCAAAGATCGTTTTTTTGCCGGGATCATGCTGATCTGCCCAGAAGCGGAACTGGCCGGATTGGTCAATGCCGTAGCCGGTCAGCGCGCGGGCAACCTCGCGGATGTCCGCCTCGGTGTAGCCACGCCCCTGTCCAAGCGTAAACAGCTCAAGAAGTTCTCGGGCTAAATTTTCATTTGGGGTGGCTTTGACGTTCTCGACGTTGCTGAGATAGAGCAGCATCGACGGGTCACGCAGCTGCAGTGCCAGCATGTCCCGGAACGAGCCGTTGAGGCTATTGCGGATCGTGAGGAACTGGCTCGCCGTCAGCTGCGCGTCTTCGTGGCTCTCGAAAGAGGTGACGAAGTGATCCATCCAGAACAGAGTCATCTGCTCCTTGAACGGGTTGGTTGAGCTGATCATCTCGACCGACCACCAACCCTGCAGCGCCTGGAGGTTCAGGAACTGCTGGCCCAGTGCCAGCTCGCCCAAAGTTTCGTTCTTTGCATAAAGCAGTTCGACGGGGATCGGCCAATTGTAAAGGTACTGGGGCAGGGGCTGGGTGTCTGGCGCCTGCACATCGTCGAGGATGCTGGCAACCAGCGAGGTGCGTGGCTGGCCGAGAAAGGCACTCAGGTCGCTCGGTGTGGCGGCGAAACTGGTGCGGGTCAGCGCATGCCGGACATCCGCAGCGGTCAACGGCTGGCTCAGGTCGGCGCTGTTGGTCTGGGCGAGGGCGGCGGGGGAGAGCGCCGCGACCAACGTTGTCCCCAGGGCTGTTCCTAGCGCGCGGATAGCAGCGCCCGCCAGACGGCAGGCACGGTTCAGGGTTTTCATCATTCGTCTCCTTGAAGATGAGGTGGTGTTCGGTTCGGTGTGTGGGGTGGTGGTATGCGGTGGTTTTTAGGTCGGAACGGTGCCGGTATGTTGGGTCCCGTCAACCCGCCGATAGGTCGTCAGAGAGGCCATAGGGCAAAGTCCTCCCCTTCAAACAATAGCTCCATCAGCGCGCCCCGCTGGTCCAGTGGCAGGGTGGCTAGATAGCTGACAAAGTCTTCGAACAAAGCGCGCGAAAGGGCCGTACGTTCGTCTTCAATCTGGTTGAAGGTATCGAACAGAACCTCTGGATCGATAGTCTCCTGCCACAGCTGATCGAGAGCGAAATCGGTCTGTTCATCCATGCGTTCGACCAGCTCGTCGATACTCAGATTGCGACCTTCAAGCAGGGTGTCGAGGTCGGCCCAGTTATCGTCGTCAAAGCCGGCGGCTTCAAGCGCGGCCCAGGGGGTGTCAGCCTCGGTCGGGTTGCCCCAGTTCTGCCAGATGACAAAGCCCGCAGCGCTGACGACACCGATGTTCAGGAATAAGGAGCCGAGGGCGATCCACAGAATAAGCGGGTTTTTCATGGCCTATTTCTCCCGGCTCTCAATGCGAAGCTTCAGGTTAAGTGCATCACCGACCCCACGAAACTCGACGTTGGTGAGAGGTTGATTGTGGCTCGGGGTGCCGGCGCCAACGCCACTTGTAAGTAGACCCGTGGCCAGCTGCGCCCCAGCTGTTGCGCCTACGCCAAAGCAAGCTGCGAGTCCCATCACGAGTGCGGCCAACCGCACCCGCCCTCTGGTCGCGGCCCGGCCATCGCCAATCGTCTGTGGGCGGACCGGTGCCGCCGCAACCTCGGTCGCGTCCAGCAGCAGCAGGGCGAGGTCCGTGTCGCTGAGCATCGCACGCTCCAGCGTCGCCTGTTCGGCCCGGTTCAGGCGATCGCCACCGGCACGGCGGGCGATCAGCACCAGAATATCGTTGTCGTTTTCGTGATTACGATGGTTTATCATGGCCTGTCCCCTTCAGGCTGTTCAGGTCGTACCCGGCGCTGAGGCTGTGTATCCTCGTCTGCAAAAGAACCGTCAGGCTGCAGGCCTGCTTCGCGCAACTTCTTAAGCGCGCGTGCCTTGAGCACCCGTACGGTGTTCTCCGAAATATCCAAGACGCGTGCGATATCCGGTCCCTGCAAGTCGCGTTCGAACACAAGTCGCAGGACCAGTGCTTCGCGCTCAGACAGCAGACCCTCTGGAACCAAGTCAGCCAGCCTCTGCCCGTCGACTGGTGCGGTTGAGGCAACGCTCTCTTCGATTGTACTCAGGTCTGCGCCGCTGTGCCTTCGCGCAGCGCGCAAGCTGTTTGATGCGGTCGATCCGGCCACCACTGCAAGGAAGGCGCGGATCGAGCCACGGTCAGGATCGAACCGACGCAGCAAGGCAAAATCGTCGTTCGCCAGTCGCTCCAGCGACGCACTGATTGCGTCCTGAAACAGCCCGGCGTCCGGCTTAAGTCCTTGTCTGGCAAAGGTTCGCTGCACAGCGGCCTCCAAAACGGGTCGTGCATTTAGAATGAAACGGCTCCAAGCGCGTTCTTCCCTATCAAGTAGGGCTGAGAAATCGGTTTGATCCAGATCCATTCCAGCACACGAAAGTTCGTTGTTTCAAAAGCCTTACACAGGCAGACTGGCATAGCGTTTACGCCGGATTCAAATTTTTTCCAAAAATCTTGCAAGGTGCCGAATGGTTCAGGAACCCCAGCAGTTTGTTCACCTATCTCAAGGACGTGTTCACTATCGTGCTGCCGGTCCGCACGATGGTCCGGTGGTGGTGCTAATCCACGGCTTTTCCTTTGGTAGCTGGTGTTTCAATTATCTGGGGCCTCTGCTTGAAGACGCGGGGTATCGCGTGTTTGCGCCTGATCTTTATGGTCGCGGGTTCAGTGACCGCCCAGCGGTGCGTCATGACGCAGCGCTCTACAACCAGATGCTTGCCGAGTTTCTCGATGCGGTTGGGGTGGAGGGTCCAGCAACACTTGTGGGGAATTCGATGGGTGGGGCGATTGCGGTGGACTTTGCTGCGCACTATCCGGGTCAGGTGCGGGGTGTTGTGCTGGTTGCAACGACTGGGCTAAGGCTCTCCCGTCCCTTGAGCCTGGGCTGGTTCTCAGTACCATTGATCGGTGATTTGATCTGGCGTTGGATGGGGCCTGATATCACGATTTCCCATTCGTCGGACCCTGTGGTTCGGGACATGGCCAATGCCGCCGTCAGGCAACAGGCACAAATACCGGGTTACTACGCCGCGCTTCTGAGTACGCTGCGGCACTTCCCGCTCGACGGCATGGGGGCGAGTTTCGAAACCTTGAGCATTCAGGGCACACCCGTCCGGGCGTTGTTCAGCCTCAACGATCCACTCATTCCGGCGGAATCAGCAGAGGTACTAGCCGAATTGATCCCGCGCGCCAGCATCAAGATTTTTGAAGACACCAGTCACGATCTGGTCATGGAGCGGCCAGAGCTGGTCGCCGAAGCAGTGGCGGCCCTCATTTTGCCAGATCAGTGATTGATTTGGAGGCCGTGACCAATCCGTCATTGACGTAGGCCTCATGGTTCTCTTCGACCTTGGCGAGATCGTAGCGGTAGTTGACCATCAACCCCAGCGCCTCATCCAATCCGCGGGCAGACAGGTTCCCAGTCGGATTAAGCCGGTCGAGAATGGCACCATTTCCTAGGTGGAAGCGCGCGACCGGGTCGATGGGCTGGCCGTCGGGGCGCAGTTCGCGCAGGAAATAGCGCGCGGCCAGCGGTTCGAGCAGGTTTCGGTTCTCGGTTGAAAGCGCCTTGTCATCCTGCCAACCCGGTGTGTTCCGAATGACCTCTAGCCGGGCGAGGGCTGGTGCTGCCTCTGCGTCGTCGCGCACCCAGCGGCCAAATCCGGGCACCGGAGAGAGCGTGCAGAAGGCCTTCAGTCCCGGTAATTCGCGAGAAAGGTCGCTGGCCACTTGCTTAATCAGGAAGTTACCAAAAGAGACCCCCCGAAGCCCGACCTGACAGTTGGTGATCGAATAGAACACGGCTGTGTTGGCTTCTTCAGCCTTGACCGGTTCACGCCTTGGGTCGAACACCTCGTCGATCGCGGCGGGCATCGCTTTCATCAGTGCCACTTGAACGAATATCAGCGGCTCATCGGGCATAGCCGGGTGAAAGAAGGAAAAGCAGCGCCGATCCTGCGGTTGAACCCGGCTCTTCAAGTCCTCCCAGCTTTGGATTTCGTGCACGGCTTCATACTCGAGCAGCTTTTCCAGTACGTTTGCCGGAAACGACCAGTCGATGGCGTAAAGCACCAGAAAGCCACGGTTGAACCAAGCGCTGAAGAGAAACTCGAAATCAGCATCAACGCGCTTGAGTTCCGGGTTTTCCCGGAGCAGGGGCAGCAATGCTTCCCGCATCCGCACCAGCGCTTGTGTTCCGCCCGGCGCCTGATTGAGCTTGCGCAGCAGACTGCGACGCCGAGGTTCGACTGTCTCCATCAAGGTCTTGAGCGCGCGGGGTGAATTGTCGGCGGCAAACTGATTTGCTGCGTCCAGCACGTCACCGGGCGCTGGGTCGAAATCGATGGCCAACCGGGTAAAGAATTCGAGCCGGAAGGCTGGATCCAGCGCCGCGTAGGAAGCGAGAACGTCCTGCGCCAGTGCGACGCCGGAGGCCTCACCCGCCGAGCCGATCAGTCGCTGGCATTGCTCAATCAGGCGTTCCGCAGTCGTTGCCGATCCGTTGCCGACACCCAGCCATTTGTTCGGGGCGTCGAGGATCGATGAAATCAGTGAAGACATCAGGCTGGCTCTGGCCATGGGACTCAATCCTGCTGGTAAAACTGGTGTTGAGGTGGATGGTTAGAACAGACTGATGATGTGAACGGAAAAATGGTCGGGCTGGCGGGGTTCGAACCCGCGACCTCTCGTCCCCCAGACGAACGCGCTACCAGGCTGCGCTACAGCCCGACGTTGACTGCAGACCCTGACGTAGCGAGCCAGAGCGGCTAGATCAAGGGATGATTGTGCTCACTCGATGGCTCAAAGGTCTGCTTCACGTCACTCCGCCGCTCGTCTTCGAGACCAGTCAAGGAAATAGTGCTTCATCACTATTCCAACTGCCTGCGGGACAGACAAGCTGATTGCCAATTTGAGTCATGCATTCCAAGGGCGGTTGTCGTGAGTCGTCAGAGGGGAGCAGCGCGAGCCCGCCTGTGTTTCTGATTCGGCCAGGGAAGACATCCATAACGTGAATGTAGCTCAATGGCTCTATTCGATAACGAGAATCATCAATCATTACGCGATTCAAACGCAATAATACTGAGTTACCGATACGCTTTGGCCCCCCTCAAGTCTATAAATAATTACATATGTTACTTGGTTGATATTTAGCCCATATGATTCAATTCCGAACGGTCCGCTGGGTTGTCCATGGGCGACCAGGAGAGCTTTGCTTTAAGGGCAAAAAGCTCGATGTGTCCTCTCTTCAAAATCCGGATCAGCTCGCGCTAGCTCGCGAAGCGCTGAAGGATGCCGACGCGTTGGAACTGATCAGCTGCCGCGTAGCGGCTGGCTCTGGGCGGCAATTTGTCCGTCGTCTCGCTCAGGCTCTCGGCGTCAGGGTCTTCGCCAGTTCGCGGCCTGTCGGCCCTTCGCGGTTAGGCGGAACCTACTTTCTGGATTTCGGATATTGCCCCTTTCTTGACCGTGACTTGCCCGGTTATGAAGCCGATCCTGTGCCGGGGCTCAATCACCTGATGGCCACACTCAGCGTTCCGTTTGAAAACGGGATCGTCGGAGATCAGGGCACAAACCCAAACAAAACATTGGCGCTGACGAATTTCTCAACGCTCAACATCCAAATTTCATTCTTTCAGCAGAACTCTAACACGGGGCAGTTTGTCGACGGTGGCTCGCAAGGCAACGATATCCCGGGTTTCCTCAAGATTGTCCTTTCTGACGGGACTTCATATTCGATCAGTGGCGCGATCAACTGGCAGGATAAGACGGGCAATACGACAGAGACCTTTGGGTTTCTGCCTGGCGACGATACCGATATCTCAGTGCGCTACGCCAACGGTGCATTTGTCCCCATTCCCACTTATGACAATTCCGGAAATGTTACCGGCAGCGAAGATTGGATAATTCGTGGCGCCAATCACGCTAGTGGACGCATCTCAAACTTCGGTCTCGAAAAGATCAACAATGGTCTCAGCTATACCGATGGGGATAACAACAGCGGGTCGGCGGATCCGGTCGATGTTAATGAC
The DNA here is from genome assembly GCA_002690455.1 of Kiloniella sp. GTDB lineage: Bacteria > Pseudomonadota > Alphaproteobacteria > UBA7985 > UBA7985 > UBA7985. Next base: position 8,127 of record NZET01000001.1, on the reverse strand, counting down.
CTTAACGCATATCTAGCGGTAACGCAGGCAAATGCGCCGGATGGCTACGTCACCGTAGATGGGACGATTGCCTCAGATAGTACGCCCGTAATCACGGGTACCTTTGACATCGACCGCAGCAACAGCGAGACGCTGAGTTTAACCGTCGACGGTCAGTTCTTTGACGAAAATGACTCAGAGCTGACCCTTACCTTTGACAGCGGTGGTGATGGCACCGGGACCTGGTCTCTCGATCTTAATGATGACCCCTCTACCGGTGGCGTCACCGAAGGAAAGACGCTGGTTCAAGGGACAGACTACGACGTCGAAGCGATTATCACTGACGGCACCGGCTATACGCTACAAGACTCATCCATCGACGAGGTTTCGATCCAGAGTCCCTCGGTTGCGGTCAATGATATTTCCGTCAACGAGGCCTCTGGCTACGCCGTCTTTCAGGTAACGACCCAGAGCAACACGCTCATCGAATTGGCGTTACAGTCGGGGACAGCGACTGCTGGTATCGGCAACGACTATGCCTCCTCAGGGGCTGCGATCCAGTATTCAGTGGATGGCGGTGCGAACTGGCAAGATTACATCGCCGCTGTCTCTGCGTCAGTAACCGGCACCATCCTCGCGCGGACTGCGATCAATAATGATGCCACCAGTGAAGGTGATGAAACCTTCATCCTCAGCGCGACCATCCAGGGAACTGCGACAACTGACAACGGCACCGCAACCATTTCCGATGATGGCACCGGGACGATTTTCTTAGGCGATGGTTCCGTCGACAATGCCACGACGCCGGATGATGACCGTGCGGTCACAGTGAACAACATCACGGTGAATGAAGGCTCACCGTATGCGGTGTTCACGGTCAGCGGAGCAGCAGGCCAGTTGGTGACACTGAGCTTACCCGGTGTCGGAACGGCGACGGGTGGCGGTACAGACTATGGCAGCGCTCTTGAGTATTGGAACGGAGCAGCCTGGGCGTCGTACGCCGGTGGTTCGACAGTTGCGCTGGACGGCGGGGGTGACGTGCTGGTGCGCGTGGCGGTTGTCAATGACGGCATAGCGGATGACGGCGAGACCTTCACGCTGCAGGCGAGCAACACCGGCGGCATCGCAGGGACAGGGACTGCAACGATCAAGGATGACGGCACTGGAACGCTGTACCCTGATCTGGCCCCAACCAACTCCACCACTCCGGCGACGGACAATGTTTCTGCGAAGGACAATGATACTGGGGCTGGGTTGGCCATCCAAAATATCAGTGTCAACGAGGGGTCTTCCCATGCTGTCTTCACCGTCACGGGCGCGGTCAACGCCCAGATCAATGACATTACCATTGCAGACGGCGATGCAGCAGGTGGGAACCTTACTAACGGACTTTCCGATAATGATGTTGAGTACTGGGATGGTGCCAGCTGGCTTGTCTTCAATAATACAACCCCGATCAACATTGACGGGACAGGTACGCTCCTCCTCCGCATTTCAATTACCGATGAACAGGACACCTTTGCTGATGATGCAGAACAGTTTCGGTTGACCGTAACCCCGGCCAGTGGCGTCGGCGTTGTCGGTACCGGAACCATCAAGGACGATGGGACCAGCGTAAAGTATCCCGGCACCGTGACCGCGAACGCCCCTGATACAGATGCAACGAACCTCGACAACGACACCGACCTGCTGTTCATCGATGATGTCATTGTTAATGAAGCCTCCGACTATGCGATCAATTCGGTGGCGGGGCCGAACAATCTTGTTCTCAACAACCTCAGTGTTTTGGGCTCAGGAGATACCGTTATTCAGAACTTTGATATGAAGGTCTACGACTTCGCAAACAGCACGTGGGAGGACTTTGTCGCTGGTTCGACCCAGCTGAACGATGTTGGTGAAATGCTGGTTCGGACGACAATCATCGAGGAACGAGATGATGAGAGAGACAACGGTGAAGTTTTTACCCTTAGTGTGAATCCAACGGGCACAGTGACCATTATGGACAATGGCACGGGCCGGATTTTTACGGGCGCGATCAATCCTGCAACGGGGGCACCGGTTACCGTCACGGTCGGTTTAGACAATGATGGTTACGAGAACCAAGCGTATTGCGGTTGGGAGGCAACGTCCGGTCGGGAAGGTGGCGTTTATTTTACCCGCTATTTCGATATCGACGGCTGGAAAACAGTGATCATTCGTGAATACGACAACTATACGAGCTATGAAATTCTTTGACTGCTGACCGACCTTTCGAGCCGCTGTCGCCCGCCTCGCCACGCTAAAGGTATCGCCAACGGTTCAACAAACGGTATCATGCACGCCATTGGGGCCACGTCGTAAAGGCCTGTGCCAGGCACAGAAACCACAGCGCACTCTGCCACACAAACGGGCGCGTTTACCGGCCTTCAACCTCTGGGGAGATAACCATGCGTGCATTTTTGATCAGTGTTTTCTATCTCTGTCTGACTTTGTTGATGCTGTTGGCTCCGCCGGCAGCGGCTGAATTCGCCAACGCGGCTGGGTTCTGGAAACTGTTGGGACAACAGAACAACGCACCCCGCTACCTTAACCTGCGCGGTACGGCAGAATTCCCAATCCTCGAAGTCGTTGGGGGCTGCGGCGAAGGGCTATGCAGTTGGGGTGCAACCCGGGCCGAGTTGCTCTATGACGCCGATGGTCAGGTTGTGCGCTGGCAAGCATACTTGGAAGTCAGTGACGATTTTCACGAATTCGATGCCTACCTGATTAATGGGGAGGTCCTGATCGACTATCTCGGAGAGTTCGACTCGATCGATGAAGTCGTCTCTTCGACGCTGATTTTTGCTCGTATGAGCGAGGCAGAGGTTGCAGCCTTGGCTGGCGCTGGCGCTGGAGATGCAACTGGCGTTCCAGCCGACAGTGGCGATGAAGTCACTGTGCTAGAAGAAGAACCAGAGGCTGATCCCGGCAGTGGTGCTGGATCGGATGGTGGTGGTGCAAGCCTCGAAGAGCAGATTGTTACCGGCGGCCTCGTCCTCGGTGGGTTACTTTTGCTTAATGCCCTGATGAACGATAACGAACCCGCAGTCGACCCCGATGACACGTGCGGAAAGACTGCCGTCTTGCCCTATATGGGCAAGAAATATTTCCAAATTCCAGCCGCCCTGATCGAGCCAACAGATCGCGTCTTCCCGGAATCGGCCATGGTGACCATGGATCTGATCCCCACACGGTTGAACGTGGTTTATCGCGATGACACCAAAAGGGTGTTCAAGATTGGTTGCTATTGATCGAACCTGCCAGTGGAGGAGGGGACGCCGCGATGCGTCGCAAGCGCCTACGCGATGGGTCCCTCCTCAAAATTGAGCATCGCGCACCGGACTGTCCCTGCTTATATTAAAGGCTCTGAGCACCTTAAAGACGACCCGCGCTGACCTGCAGGAGCCCTCACATGTCCAGCCCTTCAATCCCAGATAGCTTCGATGTTGCCGTCATTGGTGGAGGTCCGGGCGGTTATGTTGCCGCCATTCGCGCTGCTCAATTGGGCCTGAAGACAGCTTGTATCGAAGGCCGGGGTTCGCTGGGCGGGACCTGCCTTAACGTTGGCTGCATTCCGTCCAAGGCGATGCTTCATGCCTCGGAGCAGGTCGCGCAGGCCCATCATAGTTTTGCCGACTGGGGCATTCGGTTGAGTAAGATTTCGGTCGACCTGGCGCAGATGATGGCCAAGAAGGATGAGGTTGTTGAAGGCCTGACTTCTGGCATCGAAATGCTGCTTGCCAAGAACAAGGTCAGTTATATCCGAGGCTGGGCCAGCCTTGCCGGCCCAGGGCGTATCCGTGTCGCCGGGCTTGACGGTGACAACCAGGACGTCAGCGCGAAGAACATCATTATTGCTACTGGTTCCGAAGTCACGCCGTTGCCGGGCGCGGAGATCGACGAGAAACGCATCGTGTCCTCGACCGGGGCGCTCGAGTTTGAGAAGGTACCCAACCACCTGATCGTCGTGGGCGCGGGGGTCATCGGGCTTGAGCTGGGGTCAGTTTGGCAGCGGCTTGGCGCGCGTGTAACGGTTGTCGAATACCTCGATCGTATTTGTCCGGGTCTAGACAACGAAATTGCGCGCCAGTTCCGGCGTACGCTGGAGGGGCAGGGCCTGAGCTTCCGTCTGGGCCAGCGTGTGATCGAGGCCAAGACAAATGGCCAGAAGGTGAAGCTAGTCGTCGAGCCCGCTACAGGCCTTGCAGAGGGGGAAACCTCCGAAACCCTGACCGCGGATGCGGTTCTGGTTGCCATTGGTCGGCGGCCCTATACAGCAGGATTAGGGCTGGAGACCGTGGGTGTTGAGACGGACCAGAGGGGAACCATCCCCGTCGATGGCGGGTTTCAGACGCAGGCCGCGGGAGTCTATGCCATCGGTGATGTCATAGATGGCCCCATGCTGGCACATAAGGCGGAGAAGGAGGGCGTGGCCGTCGCCGAAATCATCGCAGGTCAAGCCGTCAGTATCGACTACGGCACTGTGCCAGGGATCATCTACACGGCGCCTGAAGTCGCCAATATCGGCTTTGCCGAACAAGACCTTAAAGACGCTGGCGTGCCCTACAAGGTCGGTAAGTTCCCATTCAAGGCCAATTCGCGGGCCCGTGCCATGGGTGAGACCGACGGCATGGTTAAAGTGCTCGCTCACAAAGAAACCGGGCGTCTCCTCGGGGCTCATATTCTGGGTAAAGATGCAGGGACGCTCATCCATGAAGTGGGGGCAGTCATGGAATTCGGTGGCTCTTATGAAGATCTGATCCACATCATCCACGGCCACCCGACCCTGAACGAGGCGGTCAAGGAAGCTGCGATGGCGATCGATAAGCGCGCCATTCATGTCTGAGTCGGGAAGAGGCTCTGGAACCGGGGCATCACCCCTATTGAGGGTAACAGTCTTTGGGCCTGAAAGCACGGGCAAGACCACCCTTGCCCGCCATCTCTCGCGGCGGTTTGGGGGCCTATACATGCCTGAATTCGGGCGGGTTTATACCCATGCACTTGGTATAGAAGAAGCCGACTGGCAACCTCATCAACTTGCTGAGATTGCCAGCCAGCATGACATGCTGCGGGACGAAATCGAGGCGCGGGGTGGTGCTCGGTTGGTGGTAGAGGATACGGATGTCGTCAAGACCGCCATCTGGTCAGATTTGCTGTGCGAAACCCGGGATCCGGGTTATGACTGGGATGGAGCGGCGCTGCCAGACCTCTATCTGCTGCTGACCCCAGAGACGCCATTTGTCCAAGACGTGATCCGAATGCATGCCCGTCAGGCCCGGCGCGAAGCCTTCTTTGCTCGCTGCATCGTTGAACTAAAGCGTCGCGGGGCGCGGTATACGGTCATCGAGGGTGCTGATTTCGATCAGCGCACCCGCAAGGCTGAAGAGCATGTCAACGACCTGCTGGCCCATAAAGAAACGTCGGCCGGCGCGCCTGACTGGGCTGCGTCTGCTGGCCCACAGGGCCGATAACACCTGAAAGGGTCGTTTTTGCAGTAGTTTCCTGTTCAGGACTGCATCATTCCATAGCCAGACCACACACGATGGCTGATACGAGGTGCCCCATGGCCAGCATGCAAATCATCTATTGGCGCGATATTCCAACCACCGTGCAGGTCCGGCAGGGCCGGACCCGTTTCACAGCAAATCTGCCCGAGCGCTTTGAAAAAGCGGTCGATGCTGCGGCGATGCGTGATGGTGAAACCAGCACCGATGACTATCTCGCTGAGTTCAAGCGCACTGATCCGGTCGAGGTCGAGGGAGAGGGCGCAGCGTTGCAGGCGCTCGCGGATACAAAGGCGGCCGCATTAGATGCGGAATTTGACGCCGAGCGCCTTCGTACACTGATTGCTAACGGTGGTCGTGCGGCTTGAAGCTGTTGCACAGCCCCCACTTATTCAAGGAACGCAGATCATGACAGACACCAAAGCAGCAGTGATGAAGCTCTTCGGCGATTTTACCGTGGAGACCACACCCAATTCGGCGGCCAAGATCCCCGACTACAATGCCCGTCTGCGCAACGACACGCCGATCTACGTAACCTTTTTGCCCGGTTCGGACGTCTATGAGACCGTGACACTGGCCAAGCGCCTGCGCAGCGAAGGATTTAGCCCGATCCCGCATATCGCTGCGCGTTCGATCCAGTCAGAGGACATGCTACGGGATATTTTGGACCGTTACGTTGGTGAGGCCGGCGTAGAGCACGTACTGACCATCGCCGGGGGTGTCGATAATCCGCTGGGTCCCTTCGACAGCTCCATGGCAGTTCTGGAAAGCGGCCTGATTGATAAGGCCGGCATTCATCGTATTTCTGTTGCTGGGCACCCTGAGGGCTCACCGGACATCACCGATGAACTGATCAAGGATGCACTGGCCTGGAAGAACGGCTTTGCTGAGCGCACCGGTGCGGCGCTGGATATTGTCACGCAATTCGCCTTCGAAGCCGAGCCGATTATCGCCTGGGATCGGCGGATCAACGCCGAAGGTAACCGACTGCCGATCCGCATCGGCCTACCAGGGTTGGCAACGATCAAGACGCTGCTCGGCTTCTCCCGTGCGGCGGGCGTCGGCAATTCCATCAAGTTTCTGGTTAAACGCGCGGCGGACGTTACCAAGCTGATGAATATCAACGCCCCCGACAAGCAGGTCATTGAACTTGCCCGCTATGCTACAGAAGAACCTACTGCTGGCATCTGTGGCGTGCATATGTATGCCATCGGTGGACTGAAGCGAACCTCAGCATGGTCCTACGCGCTCAAAGATGGTCTCTTTGAGGTAACAGGCAAAGATCAGCTGAAGGTCAGTGTTGACCTCGGCTAAGCCATAAGGCGTCGCCGACAGGCCAGCGGCAAGAGCTGTCACCGCCAATATCCAAGCCCAAGTTCCACACACAAATGGACCGACCCCCTTACCGGAGTGCCCTGCCATGGCCCACACGATTGTCGCTTCCGCAACCCGCGAGTGGGTTATCGGTGATGATAAGCCCTTTACCGTGATTGGTGAGCGGCTGAACCCAACCAACCGCAAAACATTTATCGAAGAACTGGCGTCGGGGAACTACGAGCGGGTCGAGCGTGATGCACTCTCGCAAACCGAGGCAGGCGCGCATATGCTCGACGTGAACGCGGGTATTCCACCTCACATGGGCGATGAGGTAAAGATTTTGGTTGATATGATCAACCTCGTGCAGTCTTTGACCGATTTGCCGTTGGCAGTTGACAGCTCAGTCAAGCCAGCTTTGGTTGCTGGTGTCGAGGCGGCCAACGGTCGTCCGCTGATTAATTCGGTCACTGGTGAAGATGAATCGCTGGAGATCGTACTGCCTTTGGCCGCAAAGTATGATTGTCCAGTTGTCGCGATTTGTAATGATGAGACTGGGATTTCGCCGGACCCAGAGGTGCGCTTTGCGGTAGCAAAGAAGATTGTTCAGCGCGCGGCGGATCACGGTATTAAGGCGCACGATATCGTCATTGATCCGCTGGTAATGCCACTGGGTGCAACGCCTGCAGACGCTGTACTGACCTACAGTCAGCAGGCATTTGAAATTGTTGCCAAGATCCGTCGTGAGTTGGGTGCGAATACAACCTGTGGCCTCTCAAATGTGTCCTTCGGCCTGCCGAACCGACACTGGATGAACGGTATTTTTGTGGCAATGGCTGCTGGCTACGGGATGACTTCAGCGATCATGAACCCCCTGCATGCGGAAGAAATGACGTCGGTACGTGCGGCCGACGCACTGTTGGGACACGACAGTTCCTGCATGAACTGGATGGCCAAGTACCGCGAGCCAGCGCCGGAAGGTGCTGATGGCACGACCCGCGGTCGCCGTGGTGGTGGGCGCCGGCGCGCTGCCTGAACCGAGTATCGGTTTGTAGCATTTTTGTGGCCAGCCCTGTTGGCCTGCAGCCGCTGGTGGCGCGCTCGGGCCTTGGCCGCTTCGCGGCCTTCGGCCCTCCCCCACGCACCTGCTGTGGTCACGCTCAAAACGCTTCGCTTTGAGCGCTGGACCTTCCCACCGACAGGGTTGCGCCGACTTGCCCCCGACTGCGCGTCGCGCGGCGGGGTCAAGCGTCGCGCAATCCGATCTAAAGACCGTCACGGCGGACACCGTCCGCCGTGTCCGTTTGACTGC
>NZET01000002.1 GCA_002690455.1 Kiloniella sp. | reverse complement strand
TGGTCGATCCAGTACTACCAGCTCGGCGGGCGGCTGTGGCTGTCGTCGCTCAATCCTGAGTATGCCATCGTTTATGCCCCGGTCGCAGGCGACAGCATGCCCATCGAGATCAATGACGGCGACCGCTTCGTTGGCCAGTTTTCCCAGTTCGCCTCCGACGGCTTCGCGGACTGGAGCGGCACCTTCGACGAGGTCAAGACGACCTGCGACTACAGCTTCCCGGCCGAGCCCTACCCGACCGACTTCGGCGAAACCCACACCATGGTCATGGCCTGCGAAGACGTGCAGGTGTACGCCGACGGGGTGGCGTCGACCGACCCTGAGGATGTCTACAGCTACAGTGAAACGTGGTCGCTGGAACTGGGCATGCCAGTGACGCAGTCTTTCGACATCGACCCAAAGACCGGCACCGCCGACAGCGTCTCGCGGCTGGTTGATTTTGACCTGCGCTGAGGCGCTGCGCCGCCGCCGCGCTTCAACCCTGCTCATCAGCGACGATACACGGGTTGGCGATCTGCGCCTGAAACCTTACATCTAAACCTTAGAACGCCGTCATTCGGCACGCAGAAACTGGAGAGACAGACAATGGCAGCCCCTTTTGAGCTTCCGGCCCTTCCCTACGACGACACCTACCTCGCGCCAGTCATCGGTCAGCAGACCGTGCAGCTGCACCACGGCAAGCACCACGCGACTTACTTCGCCAAGCTGAACCCGCTGGTCGAAGGCACCGATATGGCCGACATGTCGCTTGAAGAAGTCGTGCGCGTTTCCTTCGGCAAGGCCGACCTCAAGGGCGTGTTCAACAACGCTGGTCAGGCTTGGAATCACATTTTCTACTGGAACCAGTTCGCAGGCGGCGCTTCGGGTGTCTCCGGCAAGCTCAAGGAAATGGCCGAGCGCGATTTCGGCTCCGTGGATGGCATGATGGACGCGATCGTCAACACCGGCGCCGGCGTCTTCGGCTCTGGCTGGTCCTGGCTCGCGCTAAGCGATGGCAAGCTGGTGACCCAGGGTGTCCCCGGTGGTGAGAACCCGCTGGCCCACGGCGCGACCCCGCTGTGCGGCATCGATGTCTGGGAGCACGCCTACTACCTCGACTACCAGAACCGCCGCCCGGACCACATCAAGGATGTGCTGGAAAAGCTGGTGAACTGGTCCTGGGTCGGCGAGCGCCTCGAAGAAGCACTCTGACGTCCTGAACCCCTCGCCGAAGCCCGCTGGGGGCGCTATTTCCGCAGCCGCCGGGTTTTTCGCATACGTGCGTTAAACTCAGGCGGCTGTTTTCGTATCCACGCGATGAAACCTTCGAAGTCCGGGTGCGCCGCAAGCGCACTCGGGCGCTGCAACTCGGGGTCGCGGGCCAGCTCCTTGGCGGTGAACAGCGCGTGCACCTGCTTGTGACAGATGCGGTGCACCCACTGCGCTACCTCCGGACCACCGCCTTCGGATTTGGGTAAAAAGTGATGTTTATCAATGCTCGGCCCCTTGAGCAGGGGGCGGGCGCAGATCGGGCAGTCGCCGAGGTAGCGCGGGTCGGCGCGGTGCGCCTCGAAGCGATCCTTGGGCTCAGGCATAGCGTCTCCGCAGCCGTGCCCAGAGCAAGTGCAGGGCAAAGGTCTGCGCCACAGTCTCTGGCGTCGGCACGTGCAGCGGGTCCGTCCCAGCTTTGCGCGCCGCCGTAATCAACGCTCGCGCGGCAAGGCCAAAGCGCATCACGGGTAAGGCAGCGGTCTGTGGGTCCGGCAACAATTCCAGTGCACGATCAAGGTGGAAGGCCGCCTGCCCGCACAGCGCCTCACCCGCGTTCGCGCGATCCTCTGGCGCGGTCTGTTCAAAATCCAAATCCAGATTCAGATCCAGGCCAGTTGCGGTCAGGTCCGGCAGCACGTTGCGGCCCCGCGCGGCATTGAGCCTGGCGCTGAATAGCACCTGCATGATGCCGAAGCCTGCGCCAACGTGGTTGGCAGCGTGATGATGGACTTCGTCTGTTATGGCCAACAACTGCAAGCCGACCCGCAACTGGTTGCCCCAGCGCGCGGTCGCATCGGCGCGCAGGGCTTCGATATCCGCGTAAGGCCGGGATGCAAGGTCGAGGGAATGCGCGTCGACGAAGGCCCGCACCAGCCCCGGTGCCGGTCGAATATTGGCGCTCTGCACGGTCTTGTGGAACGCTTCCACTGTCGGATGAGCACGGGGAGTGCTTGCGCTGGCATCGAGCGCTTCCAATGCGGCATCAGACCACCACTTAAGTCTGATTTCACCAAGGCCCGGTTCAGAAACTTTGGTCGGGGCCAGAGACACCTCGTGCGCAAAGCGCAGCCAAGGCTCGATCTTGAGCGCTGCGGCAGGATGGGCTTGCAGGATCAGGGCGGCAAAGCGGTTCACAGCGGGGACGCCTTGTTTCAGACCGGCAACAAAACGGCGGCTGCGCGGCGGTCCTCGGTCACTAGCACGTTAAAGGAGCGGCACGCCGCGCCGGTATCCATAGGATCAAAGCCAATGCGGTGATGATCGAGCAGTTCCATGATCGCGGGAGGCAGGAAGCGCATGCGGTCGCCGGTGCCGAAAAGGACCACGTCCAGCTCGTCTGCACGCTCAATGAGCGGCTCCAGCACTGCTGGCGTCAACTCATCGAGCGTGACCGACGGGATGGCAAGGGCCTCGGTTTCCAGCACAATCAGCCCGCCTACGTGGCGCTCACCATTGATACGGAAACCTCCGTCACCGTAGCCATCGACAATAACCCGGCTTTCGCGGATATGAGGTGTGATGTCCATAGACTGGATATGGCCCGACCAATGCTGTTTGAAAAGGCCGCCGCGCCGTCATTTCCGACCCAACGGGCGCTTCTTCTTCGTCTTGCGCACGCGTCTGCGCCCCCCTTGCACCGGACCGTCGTTGTCCGGGTCATCGGGAAAGATCATCTCGGCTTCAATCGGGCGATCTTCGCCACCATCTGTGCGGACACGGGCGCGAATTTCATCGTCGTCGATCTGCGTCACCGATGCGGCCAGCTGAGCGGCGTAATCATCCTCGTCATCATCGACGATCTTTTTGTCAAAGGCACGCGCCGACAGGCCCATGACCACCAGCAGCGGAGTGGCAAAGAACAGCGAGGAATAGGTTCCGATCACCACGCCCCACATCAGTGCGATGGTGAAGTCACGAATGACCAGCGGGCCAAATGCGAACAGCGCCAGCAAAGCCAGCAGCGTAGTCACGGAGGTCATCAGCGTCCGCGAAAGCGTGCGGTTCAGGGCGATATTGAGGACCTCCATCACCGGGCGTTCGTTATAACGCCGCATCTCTTCTCGTGCGCGGTCAAAGACCACCACGGTATCGTTGATCGAATAACCCGCGATAGTCAGGATCGCCGCGACCGTCGGCAGGTCAAAGGTGAACTGGAACACCGAAAACAGCCCGATTGTGGTAATCACATCATGGCTCAGGGCGAGCAGTGCAGCGATGGCAAACTGCCATTCAAAACGGAACCAGATGTAGGCGGCAATGGCGAGGAGCGCCAAGGCGGTGGCCAGTGCGCCCTTCTGCGCCAGCTCTCCAGAAATTTTGGACCCGACATTCTCGACCCGGCGGTATTCTACGCTACCGTTAACGAATTCGATGTCGCCCTCTGTCGCAGCAGCCTGCGCCAGTTCGAGGTCTTCACCGTCGAGTTTGGGCGGGTAGAGCCCGCGAACAGCCTGCTTGATCGCTGTAACCTGTGCAATTTCCTCGTCCTCGGTCGGTGCGTTCGGGGTGGCAAACACGACTTTGGCATCGCGGTCGGAACCGAAGGCTTGGACCTCGGGCGTGCCGAAGCCCAGCGCGGTGAGGTCTTCTTTCACCGTGTCGATCGCAATGGTTTCGCTAAAACGCAGGTCGAACAGCAGCCCACCTTTAAAGTCAATGCCGAGGTTCAGACCACGGGTCAGGAACATCCCTACCGAGCCAAGGATCAGCACCAGTGACAACACCAGCGTAATCCGGCGCAGGCCAAGAAAGTCAATATTGCTGTTCTGGGGGAAAAGTCGGATCAGAGGGAACATGAGCGCGCCTCCCTCCCTTAAATCGGTAGCTTCAACGGCCGGAAACCGTCGAGCCAAAGGTTAATGAGCAAACGTGTCAGCAGCAGTGCCGTGAACATGGAGGTCAGAATCCCCATGGTCAGCGTGATCGCAAAGCCCTGGATCGGGCCAGTGCCGAAGGCGGCGAGCAAGATCGCCGCGATAACAGTGGTCAGGTTGGCGTCGAGAATGGTCGAGAACGCAGCCCCGTAGCCGCTCGCGACTGAATCTCCTGGATCAAGCCCTGCTCGGGCTTCTTCGCGGACGCGCTCAAACACCAATACGTTGGCATCCACCGCCATACCAACTGTCAGCACGATCCCCGCAATACCCGGCAGGGTCAGCGTCGCCCCAAACAGCGACAACAGACCCAGCAGCAGCACAAGGTTCACCACCAGCGCAACGTTGGCCATTAACCCTAATAGGCCGTAAGACGCGGCCATGAACACCAGCACTAGCCCCATAGCGACCAGACAGGCAATGGCACCCGAGCGTATGCTCTCGGCGCCCAACCCCGGGCCGACCACACGCTCTTCGATACTTTCCACCTCGGCTGCCAGCGAACCGGTACCAAGCAGCGTCGCAAGGGTTTTTGCCTCGGTGAACTCGAAACCACCTGTGATCTGAACGGCACCGGTGTTGATGGCCTCGTTGACATTGGGGGCGGAAATCACCTCTCCATCGAGTACAATGGCCAGGCGCTCACCAATGTTGTCACGCGTGCAGTTGGCAAAGTCCTTGGTCCCCCGACTGTTAAGCGTAAAGGTAACGGCGATGCCACGCTCGGCGTCCACCCCCGTACCCTGAATATCAGCACCGTTCACACATTCCTGCCGCTCGATCAGGTACCGTACCGGCTGCTCACCGGCAGCCAGCACTCGGTCGCTGTCCGGCAGCAGCATGAAGAGCGTCTCGTTGGGGTTCCGTGTCGCGCCAGCCTGGCTTACGATGTGAATGCTCAGCTCCAGCTTTTCGAGATACTCGTCGATGTTTGACACCCCGGGCACTTCGATCAGGATGCGATCTTCCCCCTGAATACGGATGCTTGGCTCAGTCAAGCCAAACGCATCAATCCGGCGTTCGATGGTATCGCGGACCGATTGCACGGTCTCCTGCTTGACCACCTCAAAGGCTTCATCACCGATACCGACGGTCAGGACAGCGCCTTCATCAGTGTAGTTGGCCGTTGGAAACTGCTCCCGCAGGATTTCACGCGCGCCAAGCATGGCGGTTTCATCGCGGAACTGGAACCGGACGTTGGTGTCAGAGGCAATGGCCCGCAGCGCCACGCCCTGATCCCGCAGGGTGTTGGAACCAATGCGTTGAACATCCTGCATGTACGACGCTTTAGCATCGTCAAGATCGACCCGCACAAGCCGGTAAGAGCCGCCTTGCAGGTCCAAGCCGAGGTTGACCTGAAACTGCAAGAACGGCGCAGGTACATAGGATTGGGCGACGTTGTTGTCATCGTATGTCGTGCGTGGGAACAGGTTCGGTGCAGCGAAATACACACCGGCCAGAACGACCAACCCAACAAGCACGGGTTGCCACCAACGGGTATAGCTCATGCGCTTAAGCCTCTTTCTTTCCTGTCCTGCGCTACCGGCCCGCGGACCGTCAACAATCCCGCCCCATCGGGCTTAGTTGTTCTTATTGCGCCCTGCTTTTTTGGCCTCAGCCTGCTGAAGGGCTTCCTCCGCTCGCTTTTCCTGCGCGGTTATGTTCATCGTTACTGCAGCAGGATCGACCTCGACGATGACCTGATCGCCCATCTCGACGCGGAAGTATCTCTCGTCTTTGTGCTTGAGCTTCACGCGAAAACCGGAATTGAGCATCAGGCTGTCGCCTGGCTGCGATCCCGCTATCATTTCATTCTGCTCACGCGCCCGGCGGCGCTGGGGGCGGATCATGAAGAACCACATGACAACGCCAATCATGCCGAACATCAGCACCATCTGGATCAATTGGCCGTTGGCACCGGCCGTCTGGGCACTAGCGAGGCCAGGCATGGAGATCAGGGCGGCGGCGGTTATCAGCGCCGCTTTTATTTTGGTTGCGCGTATCATCGTCATTGTTCCACTTGTCATCTGAAGCCGGAAAACAACCTGCAGGTTGATCCGGCACATTCCCGCTGGTCAGCGGCGCTGCGCGGACTATACAGATCAAGGCCCATAAATCCACGTCTGCTGGCCCGAGCACGCATGCGACCCCTGCAGGGCTTCGTGGTTTATATGGGCGGTCGAGTGCTGCTGCGCCAGTTACACCAGCATCACAGACCATACAAGAAGGGAGAAACACGCGATGAGCAACGATGCGCTTAAGGCCGAACTGGCCGAAATCCGAGCAACGCTGCAGGTGCTGACCGCTCACTTCGCTCCGGAGGCTGCGCCGGTCGATCCTACCGACGTGGCGGGGGCCAGCGCGTTTGTTTGGCGCCCGGAGTTGCATCGGCTTGAACCTGTGCAGCAGGTTGCGAGGGTCGACCTTGATCTTTTGCTCGGCATCGATCGATCGCAGCGTACGCTGCTTGAAAACACCTGGCGCTTTGCCCGAGGACGACCCGCAAATAACGCCCTGCTCTGGGGTGCGCGCGGGATGGGTAAATCAAGTCTGATCAAAGCCGTGCATGCCAAAATCGTCGAAGAAGGTGGCCTGGAACAGCCATTGCTCCTGGTCGAATTGGCGCGCGAAGATATAGCCACTGTTGGCCGCCTGCTCACTCACCTTTCAGGGCTGCCTGCCAACACGCTGCTGTTCTGCGATGATCTGTCATTCGACTATGATGATGCTGCCTATAAATCGCTGAAGACCGTGCTGGATGGCGGCCTCGCAGGAAGGCCGCAAAACGTGCTGTTCTATGCGACCTCCAACCGTCGCCACCTACTGCCTCGCGACATGATGGAGAACGAGCAGCGCGCGGCAATTCATTCCAGTGAAGCGATCGATGAAAAGGTCTCTCTGTCAGACCGTTTCGGCCTGTGGCTGGGGTTTCACCGGTGCGATCAGGATACGTTTCTAGCCATCGTCGACGGCTACATCGACCGAGCGGGTGTCAAGGTCAACGCCGATCAAATCCGGGCCGAAGCCATCGAGTGGTCCGCCACCCGGGGCGGGCGTTCAGGCCGGGTGGCCTGGCAGTTTGCTCAGGACTTTATCGGGCGTCACACCTGACTTGAGGGGGGTGGTGGCCCCAGCAGCGAAAGAGGGCCACCCGGTCTCTGTCCAGCGGATCGGTCCGCGTCAGAACCGCAGCACTTGCAGCGGGTCAACAGGCTTACCCCCACGGCGGACTTCAAAGTGAAGCTGTGGGCGGGAGACATTCCCCGAAACGCCGACGTGGCCCAGAACCTGTCCAGCCTGCAGCTGCTGCCCTTCGCCGACGATCAGACCGTCGAGATGAGAGTACGCCGAAACCCACTCAGCGTCGTGCTGAACCAGGACCAGATTGCCGAATTTCTCGAGCTGATCGGACGCGAAGATCACCACGCCGGGCAGCGAGGTTGTAACCCGCTCGCCCCGTCGCCCAGCGGTGTTGATACCGTCGTTTACGATACCAACCTCCCGCGGACCAAAGGCCGAAAGCAAGCGCCCTCGCACCGGCCAGTTGAACACGTTGGCGCCATCGCTGGAGACGCGCTCAGGCAGGAGAACGGTTTCGCCCTGCCGAACAGCGGGCAAAGGGGTAAATGACCGCGCCCCAGACAGATGAACACGAGTGACCTGCCCCTGCTCAGCACCAGTTGTCCCGTCGATCATTGGCGATGGAGAAGGCACAGGCCCCGCCACGGGCGCAATACCCGGCGCCGAGGTTGCCGGCGAAAAAACCGACCCGGCATCCGTCAAACGCAGCGGTTCGTTCTTCGGTGCTGGGGGTCGCGGCGCTGGTACGGGCGGCGTGAAGTCTGGACCCCAAATCTGTGCAAGCTGCGTATTTCCACCGACACCGTTCGCTGCGGCGGCGGCAGCGCTATCACTGGCGGTCGGCGCTGAAAGGCTGAAAGAACCGCGAACGCCGCTGACAGTTCCACTCGGGGTCGGGCCGAGGGAAGGGATTGGGGTTACAGCAGCGATTTGTTGAGCCGGGATGCGCAGCACTTGTCCCAAACGCACAGAGTAGCTGGCGTCGAGGCCATTTGCCGTAGCAAGATCATCGAGGCGAATGCCGTATTTGGTCGCGATGCGGTAAGCCGTTTCACCGCGCTGCACAACATGCTGGCGCTGGCTGGCGGGATCGGTGACAAGGCGGCTCGGTACAGCGACAGCAACATGGCGCGCGTTGGCGATCCCCAGCCCGGCATCGGCCGAACGCAAAGGAATGTGCAACGTCTGTCCCGTCACGATGCGACCGGCATCGCCAAGCTGGTTGAGCTGGATCAGCGTGCGCTCACCCACACGGAAGCGCTTCGCAATGCCATACAGCGTGTCACCACGAAGCACGACGTAAAGCCCTTCCCCGCTGACAACGCCTTTGGCGGTTTTGTGCGCGGGGTAAATTGCATTCCAATTTGCCGCTTCGCCTTGCGACGTGCCGTGCGGCTGCAATTGCTGCTGCTGCTGCGCGCCCGCAGGTTTCGCAGCGATCAGGCTCAACGCCAGAAACAGGCTGAGCGCAAGCGCCAACGCAAGGCTGCGAAATCTGATCGTTTCGGTCCGGAACCTCGCACGAAATAGCGCGGCGGCTCCCGGAAAAGTGCCCAATCGGACCCGTGAAATATGGGTCATGGTCTACGCCTCAATTCCTCTGGATTATCGAATTATGAAATCAATAAAATTTATGCGCCCCTAAAGGGCTCGAAAACCGGCGGCATCCAAAGATAAGCAAGTCCTACACCAGATCAGAGCGACGAATCAACTTTTGGCGAATCCATTTTTAAAGAATCGTCATCAATTACCGTAGCTTGTACGGTGTTCTTGTCAGGAATCCCTTGTAACATAGGGACAAATCGGACCTCAGTGAAGCGTTCCTCGAACAGCCCCGCCTTAGAGCTGGTAAATCGCATAAGGTACTGATCACCGTTTTCCAGCTCCAATGGCATGACCAAACGCCCGCCCTCGGCCAACTGATTGACCAGTGATACGGGAACTTCCCGCGGCGCGGCGCTCAGGATGATACCGTCGAACGGTGCTGCTGCCGACAGGCCCAGAAAGCCATCGCCCTGTTGCACCGAAACATTATCGACACCCAGCCGGCCCAGACGCCGGATGGCTGCCTCAGCCAGATCCTTATGCCGCTCGATCGAGTAGACCTGGCCGAACAGGTGGCCGAGGATTGCAGCTTGATAACCGCAGCCTGTGCCGATCTCCAAAATTCGCTTATCCCCGCGGGGTTCCAACAATTGGGTCATCAGCGCGACGACATAGGGCTGAGATATGGTCTGCCCCCGGCCAATCGGCAGGGTGATATTCTCATAGGCTCGATCGAGCATAGAGGGCGCTACAAAGTCCTCGCGGGGAACGAGGTCAAGCATAGCTCGCAACACAGCGCTGTTGGTAATGCCCTGCAGGCGCAGCAGCATTCCCAGTTCAAGCTTGGCCTGCGCCAGCGGACTGTCGAGGGTACTGGGCCCGCTGCCCCGTGCCTGCCCTGCGGCAGCAGGGTCCGTCTCAACAGCCCGATCAGGGCGTATAGACAGCCATTTCCGCAGATGACCGAGCATGCCCCTCCCCCGGTTCTGCGTCTAAGACTCGGGGTCAGCCATCCGCTCGATCAGATCGAGCTGGGTGCCAACGGACTCGAGAAAATCAGTATGGTCGCATTTGAAACGGAGCGGGGTAACAGAAATTCGACCGCCCACCACGGCGGCAACATCCGAGACGGGGCTACCGGGCGTGTTATCACGCAAGTGGCCAAAGCTGTAGTACGGCCCTTCTTCATCTTCCCCCGGGGTAAGCCCGATCTTGTCTGCCCGGAACCCTTGTGGAACGACGAGTAGGCGCTCGGCGTCGGCCTGAGCGGCCATCGAGGCGGGAAAGTTCACCGACAGCGGCACGGTATCCGGCACGGCCACCTGCATCACCTGCTCAAAGACCCGATCCAAATGGGCATCGGCAACACGCCAGTCCATGACACCGCCGACCGTATGCTGGGAAAAGGCAACGCCACGGATGCCGTGCATTGCCGCTTCCATGACAATACCGCAGGTTCCCGAGTAGCCAATATCCGCCCCCGTGTTACCGCCGTGATTTATTCCGGAGAGCACCAGATCAGGTAGACGGTCATCAAAGAAGTGCTGGATGCCAACCATGAAGGTATCGAGCGGGGTCCCCGTCACTGCCGCTCTCTGCTCCCCCAGATCGAGAACCCGCAATGGCGTCCGCAGAGTAATGCCGCGAGAGCGCGCAGACTGATGCGTTGCGGGCGCAATCACCCAGACATCATCGCTGTACCGCCGCGCCAATGTCTCCAGCCGGGCGAGCCCGTCGGCATCAATACCATCGTCGTTAGTGACAAGGATGCGCCTGCCGCGGAGTTGCTCAGCAACCACCGGGTTCAGCCCGCGGGCCAGCTGTTGCTGTTGCTGTTGCCCTGCCGACGTGCTCATGCCTCAGTCTGCCGAGATGACGCTAAGGCCACCCATGTAAGGCTGCAGCGGCTCTGGCACAGCGATCGAACCGTCGGCCTGCTGATAGTTTTCCATCACCGCGATCAGGGCGCGGCCAACGGCGAGCCCTGAGCCATTGAGCGAGTGCAGAAAGCGGGTCTGCTTGTCAGTCTTGGACTTGCATCGCGCTTTCATCCGGCGCGCTTGGAAATCCAGCGTGTTCGAACACGAAGAAATCTCACGATAGGACTCCTGCCCCGGCAACCATACTTCGAGATCGTAGGTTTTAGCGGCCGAGAAACCCAGATCACCGGTGCATAGCGTCACAACGCGGTAAGGCAGCTTCAGGACCTCAAGCACACTTTCAGCGCACCCCCGCATGCGTTCCAGCTCGTCCCAGGAGCTGTCCGGGTCGCAGATAGTGACCATTTCCACCTTGTTGAACTGGTGCTGACGGATCATGCCACGGGTATCTCGCCCAGCCGAGCCGGCCTCGGACCGGAAACAAGGCGAGTAAGACACCATCCGCATCGGTAAGCTCTCCGTCTCAACAATCTTGTCTGCGACGACATTGGTCAGCGGCACTTCGGAGGTTGGGATCAGGTAATGCCCAGAGTTGGTCTTGTAGAGATCTTCTTCGAACTTAGGCAACTGGCCGGTTCCGTAGAGCGCATCGGCGTGGACCAGATATGGCACTTCCATCTCTGTCAGGGCGTTCTGCTCAATTTGCCAGTCGAGCATGAACTGGGCGATGGCGCGCTCCAGCCGTGCGAGCTTGCCGCGCAGGATGACAAAGCGCGCACCCGACATGTGTGCGGCGGTCTCGAAATCCATCATGCCGAGGTCTTCGCCTAGCTCGAAGTGCTGCTTGGCCTGAAAATCCAACTTGGTCGGCTCACCCCAGACTTTAACCTCTTCGTTGTCGTCTTCGTCCTGGCCGTCTGGGACGCTGTCGTCAGGGCGGTTGGGCAAACCCTCAAGCAGCTGGTTCAGCTTAGCCTCGGCGATAGCCTCGGCCTGCTCGAGCGCGGTCATTCGATCCTTGATATCAGCGACTTCAGCCTTAAGCGCGTCGGCTCGGGCCGCATCCTTGTCCTTCATCGCCGCGCCGATCTCTTTGGATGCGGCGTTGCGGCGAGCCTGCAACTCACCCAGCTGAGTCTGAGACGATCGCCGGGATTCATCCATCTCAAGCACCTGAGAAGAGAGAGAATCGAGGCCTCGCCGCTTTAGGGCGGCGTCAAACCAAGCTGGATTCTCCCGGATCGCACGGAGATCGTACATCGCTCTAAACCTTTCATTTCCGCGGAGCGTCATAGGGAAGCGATACTATAAGCAGTTGTCCCCTGATGCCGACCTGTTTTTTCCGCGTGGCACGCCTTGCCTTACCGGGCTATGGGCGCAAGCAAACGGGATCAGGCTCCCAACTTGCGCAATATGTCGCGAGAGATGATGTGGCGCTGTATTTCCGATGTCCCATCCCAAATGCGTTCGACCCGGGCATCACGCCAGAACCGCTCGATCGGCAGGTCGCTCATCAAGCCCATACCGCCGTATATGGAAATGGCTTCGTCCGTGACCCGCGCCAGCATTTCTGATGCATAGAGCTTGGCCGATGCAATTTCGCGATTTGCCTCCAGCCCCTGATCAAGGCGCCAGGCGCCAGCCAGCGTTAACCAGTCCGCTGCGTCGATCTCCGTTATCATATCGGCGAGCTTGAAGGAGACGCCCTGGAACTTACCGATCGGCTGGCCGAACTGGTGACGCTCAGCCGACCACTGAGTGGCGTGATCGAAGACGCGGCGCGCCCGCCCGACGCAAAAGGCCGCGACAGTCAGACGGGTAGCGTAGAGCCATTCGTTCATGACCTGAAAGCCACCGTGGATTTCGCCCAGCACCTGCGCATTCGGCAACCGGCAATCATCAAAGGTGAGAATACAGTTCTTGTATCCCCGGTGCGATAGCGAGTGATAACCGTCCTTTATCTCGAAACCCGGCGTACCGCGATCGACAAGGAAGCACGTAATCTTTTTCTTTGGCCCTTTTGGGGTTTCTTCGACACCCGAAGCCATGAATACGATCACAAAATCAGCGTGTTCAGCACCGGAAATGAAGTGCTTCGTCCCGTTCAGCACCCAGTCGCCATCAGGCTGCTGGACTGCTGTTGCCTTCATCCCGCGCACGTCCGAGCCTGCATCTGGCTCGGTCATGGCCAGCGCGTCCATCCGCTCTCCGCGCACAGCGGGGAAGAGGTATTTGTCGCGCTGCCCGCCTTCACAGGCCATTAGGATGTTTTGCGGACGCCCCCAGAAATGCGTCAGCGCCATCGACCCACGCCCGAGCTCGCGCTCCAGCAGGGTAAAGGTCAGGTGATCGAGCCCGCCCCCGCCGACATCTTCGGGGAAGTTGGGGGCATAGAAACCCATGTCCAGTACCTTCTGCTTCAGGCTTTCGCCCAACGCCTGCGGCACGTAGCCCAGCCGCTCGACTTCGTCCTCGTGCGGGTAGATTTCAGCTTCTACAAAGGAACGGACGGTATCCACCACCATTTCCTGTTCGGGGGTCAGGCCGAAGTGCATGATTTCTGTCCTTTGCTCTCTGGGGTGCGCAGGGTCGGACCAGCGCAGGGCTAGACCAGTGTTCCCGCGCCCCAGTTGTTGGCCTTGAGCGCGTGCAGGATCCCCACAAGGTTCTTGTCGCGCTGGCGTTCGAGATCGCGGGCGGTCAGACCACACGCTTGTTCCTCGACTCCGTCGGCAATTGTGTCAATCAGGGCGTCGTCCAATTCTGGCACGTCCATCAGTTTGGTCCAGGGCCAGTGCAGCGAAGGCTTGAACATTTCAATAAAGGCCCGCATGCCGACCTCACCCCCGGCTGTATGGTAGGTCTGGAACAGTCCCATTTGCGCCCAGCGCAAGCCAAATCCATAGCGGATCGCGTCGTCGATTTCCTCCGTCGTCGCCACGCCGTCTTTGACAAGCCAAAGAGACTCCCGCCACACCGCTTCGAGCAGACGGTCCGCGATGAAAGCATCGATTTCCTTACGCACCTTCAGCGGCTTCATACCCAGCGAATCCATGATCGATGCCGCGCGATCGATAACACCCTCGGCCGTCCCCTGCCCTGCGACCAATTCAACCAATGGCAGCAGATAGACCGGGTTGAACGGGTGGGCAACGATCAGGTTATCGGGTCGTTCGAGGCCTTCTTGAATTCGGCTGGGTAACAGGCCGCTGGTAGAGGTGCACAGGATCGCCTCAGCAGGGGCTGAGGCTGCGATTTCTGCGTGGACGCGCTGCTTGAGGTCGAGGCGTTCAGGGATAGACTCATGCACGATTTCCGCGCCTAACACCGCTTCGGCAAGCGTGTCGTGGAAGCTCAGCGTCCCCGCCTTTGGCGGCACACCAAACAGCATCTTAAAGGCTGCGGTTGCATTGGCGAGGACGTCGCCAATCTTTCGCTCCGCCTCCGGGTCAGGGTCGAAAACCCGAACCTCTGCCCCCCGATGCAGGTAGCGCGCAGCCCACCCGGCGCCGATGACTCCGCCACCGACGATAGCGACGACGGATGCCGCAGAACGGCCTGGCTGCTCCACGCCAGCCATCAGCGCTTGACCAGCTTCAGGCGAGAGCGAACCTCATCGGGTCCGATGATCTTTGCGCCCATGTTAGTCGCAATATCGGCGGCGCGCTCGACCAGTTGCGCGTTCGTGGCGAATACACCGCGGTCGAGGTAGAGGTTGTCTTCCAGTCCGACCCGAATGTTTCCACCCGCGAGGGCCGCAGCCGCGACGTAAGGCATTTGCATACGGCCGATAGAGAAAGCCGACCAGACCCAGCTTTCTGGCACGTTGTTGACCATAGCCATATAGGTGTTCATGTCGTTGGGCGCGCCCCAAGGAATGCCCATACACAGCTGGACCATCACCGGGTCTTCGATGATCCCTTCCTCGACCAACTGCTTGGCAAACCAAAGGTGGCCGGTGTCGAAGGCTTCGATCTCCGGACGCACACCAAGATTCGTCATCTGCTGGGCCATGGCACGAAGCATCGATGGCGTGTTGGTCATGATATAATCGCCATGGCCGAAATTGAGTGTGCCACAGTCCAGCGTGCAGATCTCCGGCAGAAGAGCGGTGACGTGCTCCATCCGCTCCGTGGCCCCAGCCATATCCGTGCCGGCTGTAAGTGGTGGCAGCGGCTGCTCGACCGGCCCCAGTGTCAGATCCCCGCCCATGCCAGCGGTCAGGTTGATGACAACGTCGGTGTCCGCCTCGCGAATGCGCTCGACCACTTCGCGATAGTATTCAACCTTCCGTGCCGGCGCGCCGGTTTCGGGGTCACGGACGTGACAATGCGCGATTGCCGCTCCGGCCTTTGCGGATTCAATGGCCGCCGCGGCGATTTCCTTGGGCGTCACGGGCACCTTGTCGGACTTACTCACGGTGTCACCGGAGCCGGTAACAGCAGCAGTGATGAAAACTTCGTAGTTCATGGTGACCTCTCAGCTGGAAATAGGGGAGACGGCGAGAAAGTGGCAGCAGAACCCCAAAACCCCGCGATTGTCATTGGAAAAACAATAGCGCGGCCTTAGGTTCTGCTCGAATTGCGACGATTACCGGAACTTTGCGCCCTATGCTTGTAGACAGCCACTGTCATCTCGACCACGCCAAGATTGGCATCTCGCCGCAGGAAGCCGTGCGCCGCGCCCGGCTTGCCGGGGTCGAACGGATTGTGACCATCTGCACGCGACTGGACCGGTTCGAAACGATCAAGGCCATCGCCGACCCATTTGACGACGTATTCATGGGCGTGGGCGTGCACCCGCACGAAGCCGGCGATGCGGGCATCAATGCCCCCGATCCTCTGCTTGCACTCGCCGAAGACCCCAAGATGGTCGGTGTCGGTGAGACCGGGCTCGACTACTATTATGACTTCGCGCCCAAAGCCGCTCAGCGGCGTTCATTCGAGGCGCACATTCCCGCCGCCCGGGCGCTGGACATGCCGCTCATCATCCATACTCGTGATGCCGACGAGGACACAATCGCCATCCTCCGTGAACACTGGCAAGACGGGCCGTTTGCGATCCTCATCCATTGCTTCACCGGCGGTCAGGCGCTGGCCGATGCTGTGGTGGAGATGGAGGGTTTCCTAAGCTTGTCAGGCATCACCACCTTCAAGAGCGCCGAGGCTCTGCGACAGGTGTTGGACAGTGTGCCGGACGAGCGTCTGCTGGTTGAGACCGACGCCCCATTCCTCGCCCCCACCCCACACCGGGGCAAACCAAATGAGCCTGCTTTCGTCGCGCATACCGCCGCATTCTGGGCCGAACGCAAAGGCTTGAGCGTCGGCGAATTCCACGCCCGGATCGGGGCAAATTTCTTCCGGCTGTTCAAAAGGGTGCCAGTGCCAGCACCCTCACAGGTAAAGCTATGAACAGCGCAAACGACTCGAACCTGAATTCGGACCCGAACCCGATTCCGATGTCCGGCCTGCCGTTGATCCGGGTCACTATCTTGGGCTGCGGCAGCTCCGGAGGCGTCCCACTGCCAACGGGCAACTGGGGGCAGTGTGATCCCAACAACCCGCGCAACCGTCGGCGGCGCGCGTCAATCCTGTTAGAAATCGGTGACAAAACGATTCTGGTCGATACCGGTCCTGACCTACGCGAGCAGTTGCTGACCTACGGCCCGCCACAGGGGCTTGATGCGGTCATTCTCACCCATCATCACGCCGACCATATCCACGGCATCGACGATGTGCGGCACTACGTCTACCAGCGGCGCGCGGCGCTACCGATGATCCTGCTGCCCGAGACCGAAGCTCACGTCCGTGAGAATCTACGCTATATCTTCGAAGGTTTTGCCTGGTATCCGCCCCTGTTCGAGCCACAGGTGGTCGAACCCAGCAGCGGGGTAATCGACGTTGAAATTGCTGGCTTCCCCTTTCAACTCTGGCGCCAGCCGCATGGCCGGGTGGAAACGATCGGCCTGCGCATTGGGGGCTTCGCTTACTCGACCGACTGCGTTGATCTGCCCGCCACAATCCTCGATCAGCTGCGCGACTGGCGGCTGGAGGTCTGGATGGCCGATGCGGCCCGCGGTGAGCCGCATCCCGCTCACGCGCATCTGGAGATGACCAAGGGCTGGATGGATCACGCCCGGCCAAAGCGCGGGCTCATCACCCACATGTCCGAATGGCTCGACTATGCCCAGACCCTCGCTGCCACCCAGGATTTCGTTGAGCCAGCCTATGACGGCCTGGTCTTGGAGATCGGTGGATGAGCCGCGGTGTCACCCTGACCCGTGCTCTGGAAAGCGCAGGTTTTCTGGTGCTGGATAGCCGGGAAACCGCGGCGGGTACTGAATTCGCTGTCGGCAGCGCCGGACAGACATTCTGGGATGCCGTGACCGCCAGCCCAGAGTGGCATGCCAACCCAAATGATCCGGTTGATGCTTTTACCCGGCGCGCGATCAAAGAGGCGCTGGCCGGATATCCGGAGGCTCAGATTACTTTTGTCTTCGATGCGGACGCACCGAATTTCGTAGTGCTCTGGACCCAGACCTTTGCCCGAATTGCACAGTCGGATCTGGGGCTGATGATTCATCCCGAATATGGGTTGTGGATGGCTGCTCGCGCACACGTAGTGTTGCCTCGAGCCCAGGAGGCCATCGTCGAAGACGATTCGCACAAGTCACTGATAAATAAGCTTCAATTTGATCCCTGTGCCTCGTGCAGAGACAAGCCATGCCTGTCAGCATGCCCGGTTGGCGCGTTCACGGCACCAAAAACTTTCGATTTTCAAGCTTGTGCTGACTATTTGTTGCGCAATCCGAGATGTTTTTCTGCTGGATGTGATGCAAGAGCCTCTTGTCCCTATGGACAGAGTTGGCAACTGCCCCCCGATCAAGCACACTACCATCAAAATCGCTTCAGGAAGGCTCTCGGGTCGAAATCCTGAGGCTCAACAAGTCGATCGGATGGTGGCGTGTTTCCTAAGCCCGTGCTTCTGGTGACGCATTCGATGCGTTTGCCTCGCGACTATGTCTCGGGTGTGCTCCGTGCGCGGGGATATCCGACGATTTGGGTGCGACCGTTTCTGGGGCAGCCCCTCCCCCAACCCGATCCAGCGGCCTTTAGTGGCGCGGTATTCTATGGCGGCCCACAGCTGCTCACTGAGATCGACGCGGACCCCTACCTGCAGGATGAAATTGATTGGGTCCGCACCTATGTCGATGCTGGTGGCCGCTTTCTAGGTCTGTGTCTGGGGGGGCAGATCCTCGCTAAGGCTTTCGGCGGCGACGTATATGACCGCGAAGACGGCATCCGGGAGCGCGGATACTACCGCCTTGATCCAACGCCGGCTGGCGAAGATGCCGGCCTCTTTGAGACCGGTTCGATGCAGGTATATCACTGGCACAGGCAGGGTATTAGGCTCCCCGAGGCCGTGGTCTCATTAGCGACCTCCGAATACTTCCCCACACAGGCGTTCAAGATCACTGACATTGCACTGGGCACCCAGTTCCACCCGGAGATTACCGACGCCATGATCGAGACCTGGACGACGATGGCCCCTGAGGATCCTGAGCCGATCCCCGGCGTACGCTGCCGGTCCTCGCACAGAGCGGACTACGCGTGCCATCAGGAACGGGTTCGGCGGTGGACCGACAACATGCTCGATGATCTTGGCTTTACCGACCAGTTGCACGGCCGTACGGCAGACAGAAACGCTGGCAGCAGCAACAGAAAAGCAGGCTGAGCCACGCAGGGCTGATCGCCGTGGCGTTTGCCCGAAAATCCGCCTATGACCTTGGGCCAAACCTTTATGCAGGCTTGAGAGGGCGAAGCAGCATGGAAATTCCCGTCTGGCAGTTTGTTCGGATTATGGTCGCGTGTGAAAAGCGCCCGACCTCACGCCTGCTCGCTGCCAATGCAGACTCCTGGTCGGAGCTCGACGAGGCCCTGACCGGTTTGGCGCAGTCGGATTTCGATGCCTATTCACACCTGATGATGCACACCAACGTACACATTGAGGCTCCGAACCCGATCGAACTGCGTCGCGTGCTCGACAGCCTGCTTCGCGATCTCAAACTTGCCAAGCGCAGAACACGTGCAGGCTCAACTGAACGCACCGATCTGGAGTTCGAAATCAGCGAGTTGCAGGGGTTGCTGGAAAAGTTGGGAGGACGGGTCAGTGATGAAGAACGAGACAGCAGCAGCAAACGCGCCGGAGCAGGCAGGCCAGTCGGACGCGGTCAACGAAACAGCGCGCCCAACAAGGGTCGCTGATAAGACCCTCACAGGTGGCTGTGCCTGTGGAGGCACACGATGGCGGGTAGAAGCCTGAACGGCGATGGCGCCGGTAGTGGCCTGCCACTGTCGACAGTGCAACCAGATGAGCAGTCATACGCTGGCCGCGACCAGCGTGGCCCAGAGCGGGCTGAGCTGGACCCGGGACGGCACCTTGACCTGGTACCAGAGTTCCGAGTTCGCCGAGCGGGGGTTCTGCGGCACCTGCGGATGCAATATCAGCTGGCGGCTTTCGGACGCGAGAACGCGTGAAAAGGTGGCGCTCATGGCTGGGAGTTTTGATGACCAGAGCAGCCTGCAACTGGAGCGACATATTTTCGTTAGTCACAAGCCCGATTACTATGAAATTGGCGACGACCTGCCCCGATTTAAGGACAGCGACTCAGCCGAAATGGCTAACCTCCCAGGGGTGCCACAGCCTATGGGGCCGCACCGGTCTCGGACTTGCTCGCAGATGCGGGTGAGGCTGCAGGCAGGGGCGACGTCCTCCGCGTAACCACAAGCACCCCGGCGCCCACCAGGATCGCCATGCCCACAAGGCTGAAACCATCGAGCACTTCATCGAGGAAGATGTAGCCGATCAGACCAGCAAAGATCAGGTACGAATATTCTAATGTCGCGATCAGTACGGTCTGCCCGATCTGATAGGCCAGCGCCAGTAGTACGGTCAGCCCACAAATGAGTACAGCCATGACAATAATGGCTATCCAGTCTTGTGCGCTCATCTCAGCCCAAGGGCGGAGCATGAAGGGCGAATGATCGACCCAGGCCGAAGGCGGTGGCGTGAAAGTCAGTCCCAGCACCAAAACACCGCTGATGATCAGTAGGATAAGGTTAAGCGACAAGGCAACTCCCAGCGTGTTGCTCTGCTGCAACCGCGCCCTGGTCAGCACGGCGGCCAGGGAGTAGCAAAGCCCTGCAATCACCGGCAGGAAGATGGCGGGCTGGAACACACTCGTGCCGGGGCGTGAGACCACCAGAACCCCAATAAAACCAAGCGCAACCCCACCCCAGCCCCGCAGCCCGACCCGGTCGCGCAGAAACAATGCCGACATCAGCGCCGTAAAGATCGGCGCAATGAAAAATGCCGCGCCCATGACCGCGAGCTTGAGATAGGGAAAGCTCATGTACATGAACAAGTACATAAGCAGCACCAGCACCGAGCGCAGCATAACCCACGGGTCGCCCAGGGCGATGAATGCAGGCTTCAGTCCCTGCCCTGGCACGCTAACGGACAATGCCAGCAACAGCCCGAGTACAAAGGGCGAGCGGGTCAGAAACAGTTGCCAAAGGCTGAGGTCGCCCATGTAAACCTTGATCATTGCATCGGCGATGGCCATCAGCAGAACGGCCGTTAGAATAGCGAAACCACCGCCGAGATTGTTGTTCACCTTCACCAACTCCTCATGCTTCGTCGACAGTCCCGAGCGTAAGCCTAAGCCTAAAGTCTGCCATAGGTCTGAGCATCGGCAAAAAGGGTATTCACCGAATGCTTGAACGGTCTGCTTCGATCACAGCCGCTTCCGGGCTGTAACGGCTTTGGGTGCAACTGTTAACAAGTAGGCCTGCCTTTCGGGCTGCGCCCACATCCAGATTAGCCTGCGTTGGGCAAGAGGCCCAAAATATCCGTGAGCAGCGCTAGCGCTGAAACTGCGATCATCACGCCAGTCAGTCGCTTGAAGAAAGCTGTGCTGACCCGATGCACAATCGTCTGCCCCACCGTAACACCAACGAACGTCGCCACTGATCCGAGGCTCAATGTGTAAACCGGAGAGGCTGGGATAGCATTGGCCAGAAACGCCAGCTCTTGGCCCAGAGCGAAAGCAACGCAACCCAAAATCACCCGCACCACAGAAACCGAAAGAAAAACAATGGCAAACACACCAACGAAGGCTTCCTGTGGCAGCCGCAGCGTGTTGAAGTGCACCACCAGAGGCGGGCCGGGGATATTGACTGTTGCCTGCAGCAGGCCGGCGAGTGTGCCTGCCACCCGGCCATCTGCCGTCCAGCCCACGCCGCGAGTCGCGAGATGCGGCCAGAATACAGAAATGAAGGCCTGCACGCAGATCAAGACGGCAAGTATCTTAAAGGCCAGTGGCGGCGCGATAAACAGCGCACCCAGACCGGCAACCAGCCCTACCATTAACCAAGGAATGACTGGCCAAAAGGCGCCCCAGGGAATGCTGCGACGGGTGAAGTAGGCCGTCGGGGCCGAGTTTACCGTCCCCCAGAAGGCCATCAGGAAAGCGACTTCCAAGGGGCTGAAAAAGATCATGGCCACCGGTGCTGAGATCAGGCCGTAACCAAAGCCAGCCAGCCGCTGCACAAAGGCAGCGAAAAAGACTGCAGCGAGTACGATGAGAAAACCCAGTTCCATGGCACCACGTTCCGCCCTGGTTCTCGAAAGTCAAAACGGTATTCTTGGTTTGCTGCCCTGCACGCTTGCGCTTTGAGGCGAGCGGCTTAGGTTGGGGCTCGTTGTAAGACCAGTCACCACAGGAACGGTGCGTTGCGTTGTCTGTGGTCGATCAGGAAGGAAAATACTCATGACGCCTGCGTCTATGCCCTCGATTTCTCTGAGCTCTGTACCTGAAAGCTTCCCCGGCGCCCTTGCCCTGACTGTGGTCGAGGACAAGCCCTGGTCTGGAAGGCTGGCCACATTGGATGAGGCCAGCGGAGGTGCCATCCGGCGGGCGGCTGAGGCGGGCCGGTTCAGAGGCGAGAAAGGTAAGATCCAACTGGTGCTGGGGGCCGGTGAAGGCCTGCCGGCACGGATCGTACTCTGCGGCATGGGTAAGGAAAGCCCCAGCCTACTCGATCTAAATCGTGCGGGCGCGCAGATGCTCGCCACGGTGGCAACTTCGGGTGACGAAAGCCTGTACATTCTGCCCCACGATGCAAACGCAGCAACCGCGGCCCTGCTGGTTGAGGGAGCCGCGATGCGCTCCTACCGCTTCGATGGTTACCGCACCAGACTCAAGGATGAACAACGCCAGTCTGTGACGTCGATTGTGGGGCTGTGTGATAATCCTTCCAGCGCGGCCGCAGATGACAATCTGGCGCAGGCTGCTGGGCGGCTGGCCGGGCACTACCTGGCCCGCGACCTAAAACATGAGCCGGCCAATGTTCTCCACCCCATGGCCTTTGCTGAACGGGTTCGGGCTGAGCTGGAACCGCTGGGGGTTGAAGTGACTCTTATCGATGAAGCACGGATGAAGAAGGAGGGCTGGGGATCGCTTCTAGGTGTCGGGCAGGGATCTATCCGAGACAGCGTGGTTGTTGCCATGCACTGGAAGGGGGCGAGTGGCGGCGTCCACAAAGACCCAATTTGCTTTGTCGGCAAGGGCGTTTGTTTCGACACGGGCGGCATATCGCTTAAGCCTGCGGGCGGAATGGAAGACATGAAGTGGGACATGGGCGGAGCTGCGGCGGTCTCGGGTTTGATGAAAACTCTCGCCACCCGCAAGGCAAAGGCCAACGTGGTCGGCCTGATCGGCCTGGTGGAAAACATGCCCGATGGTAACGCCCAACGCCCCGGCGATATCGTCACTTCGCTTTCGGGGCAGACCATCCAGGTTCTGAATACTGACGCGGAAGGGCGGTTGGTTCTTGCGGACGTGCTATGGCATGCGCAAGAGCAGTACCGACCGAGATTCATTGTGGATCTTGCGACCCTCACCGGCGCCATGCTGGTGGCGCTGGGCATGGAGAAAGCAGGGCTATTTTCCAATGACGATGAATTGGCTGCGCAGATCCACGACGCGTCTGAGGCAACGGGCGAATACGTTTGGCGGATGCCGCTGGGCGAAGAATATAACAAGATGCTCGATAGCAAAGAGGCCGACATGCGCAACATCAGCGCAGGACGCTGGGGCGGCTCAATTACCGCGGCCTGTTTCCTGGAACGGTTTATCCAAAAGGACCAGAAATGGGCGCACATGGATGTTGCAGGTGTCGTTTGGGCAGACAAGGCGAAGCCAATGGTCGGCACAGGCGCAACGGGGTTTGCAGTGCGCTCGCTGAACAAACTAGTGCAGGATCACTACGAGGGCTGATGCGCATGGGAATTGCGGAGCGGGCGGCAGAGTCTCGATGGGCAAAGATTTGACGGCTCTGGTGAAATGAGCCGTTAGGGTAACGCCGACTGGCCCGCGCCCAACCATTCGGAAGCTGTTCAGAGCGCAAAGATCCAAACCTGTCCATCGGCACCGGCAAATAGGACCCGGCCACGGGGCCACTCGACCGCCCCGTAAAGCCCTCGCAGAGGTGCATCGGTTGAGATGCCATCACAGACGATTGCTCCCTCGCCATAGAGCAGGCGACTCCCGTTCGACAGGATCAACGACCCAGGCCCGCTGCTTTCGCAGTGCCACTCAATCAACTGTCGGCGCGCCATGATCGGATCGACTACCCAAGCACGCCGATCGACCCCAAAGGCCAGCAAACGTCGGTCATCCCATGGCTTCAGCGACCAGACTGCGAAACCATCGTCAAACACCGGCGTCCCAAAATTTCCGGTAATGGGATCGAATTCAGCCAGCGGGCCAATGTCAGCGGCCTTTGCCCCTGTCTTCGGGCAGCCGTACCACGCCTGCCCGAGACGCTCGAGGCTGGCCACACCGTTGATTTTGCGCGGTTGCGCCTCTGGCGCCGACCAATGGTAAAGCGCGCGCTCGTAGCCCAAGGCAAAGGCACCGGCGGCCTCACCCCACCAAAAGGCCGTGATCGGCTTCTTTGGTCCAAACAGACAGAGGGCCTCTGACCATACCGCCGCGCTATCCCCAAGCGCTGCACCGGGTTTGCTCTCCTCCGTCGCATCAGGGCCCTCAGGCTTAGCCTGACTGAGACACTCATCCCGCACCCAGGCCCGCAAGCAGCCGTCGCCGCCGGCCGTCCAAATGAGATGTGCGCTTGCATCTGCCTTACCAGTCCAGTCAGTTTCCCTTCCCGCCTGTAGAACGTTGACCGCGCCCGCGTGCGCCGTCCAGCGGCCGACTTCCTGCAGGTCATGGTCCAATTCCACAACCTCGCCGTTCATGCCGGCGACCAGCAGTGTTTCCTGCGGGCTCCGCTGTAGTTTCACGCTCTGGCTCTGGCTCTGGCTCTGGCCCTCGCTCTCCCTGCAGACGAAAGCCGGACTCAGACATAACGTAAGCGCCCATTTACTGAAGACCCGTGTCGCGCCAACGCACAAAAGCTCCACGCCGCAATTTCCTCTATGCTACCTGAGCGTCAGGGCGCTCACCCCTGACTAACCGCGCACGTCAAAGTCGCGCAACCGCCTCGAGCAAACACCGCGCACACGCCTTTGCCCGACCACTTGGCCCGACCACACTACACGCTCCCGAGCCTGCCGTCTGGAAGCCTCCGCAAGATCGGCCTACAGGGGATCAGACCACCCATCAAAACTGCATGACGTGGGGGCGGTCAAACGGCAGTCCAAGGCGGAAGTGGAATAGTTCTTCGCCGCAAGACGACACACAAAGGATTCACGCCCCCAAACGAGGAGCCTTGCTCATGACCGCAGTTGAACAAACCGGCGGCCGTCGCGGTAGTCGTGGCAGCCGTCGCGCCGAGCGAACCGGTGCCCCAACATCTATCGAGCAACTTGCTGTCATCGACCGTCAGCTTGCCGACGTCAACGTGCTCTCCGAAGAGGGCCTGTCATTGATCGAGGCCAACGCCGACACCATCCTGCAGGAAATTGGTATCAACATCTCCGAAGATGCCTTCGCCATTGAAAAGTGGCGAGCCCAGGGCGCTGATATCACCTTGGCGGAGGGGAAGACCGACACCGCCCGGATCCGTTTCCCCAAAGGGATGCTCCGAGAACTCTGCAAAACCGCGCCTTCCTCGTTTGTTCAACACGCCCGCAATCCTGCACGCAATGTGGAAATCGGTGGCAAGCGCACGGTGTTCGCGCCAGTCTACGGCCCGCCCTTCTACCGGTCTTATGACGAAGGCAGACGCTACGCCACGCTTGGCGACTTCGAAACGCTGGTGAAGCTGACCTATATGTCCCCTGCGCTGCATCACTCGGGCGGCACCATCTGCGAACCTGTTGATGTGCCAGTGAACAAGCGTCATTTCGACATGGTCTACAGTCACTTCAAATACAGCGACAAGCCGATCATGGGTTCGGTGACGGCACCGGAACGGGCGCAGGATACGGTCGACCTATGCAAGCTGGTCTTCGGCGCAGACTTCGTCGACCAGAATTGCGTGACCACCAGTCTGATCAACGTTAACTCGCCCCTGACCTATGATGGGATTATGAACGGCGCTCTGCGGGTCTACGCGGAGAACAATCAGGCCTGTATCGTGTCACCCTTCTTGATTTCCGGTGCAATGGCGCCTGTCTCACCGGCGGGGGTAATGACGCAGTGCTTGGCCGAAGCCATGACCGGCATCGCCTATGGTCAGTTGATTCGGCCAGGTTCACCGGTAATCTTCGGTACTTTTGCAGCGTCGATGTCGATGGCTTCCGGCGCGCCAACCTTTGGCACGCCAGAACCAGCGCTGATCACGATGGGAATGGCACAGTTGGCTCGGCGCATGAACCTACCCTTCCGCTCGGGCGGTTCACTCAATGCCTCCAAAGTACCAGACGCTCAGGCGGCCTATGAGACCATGATGTCGATCCTCCCGGCTGTGGGTGCAGGGGTCAACTTCATGCTGCATTCGGCGGGCTGGCTGGAAGGCGGGTTGGTGTCCTGCCCGGAAAAACTAGTAATGGACGCTGATCAACTGGCCATGATCCATATTATGCAAGGTGGCGTAGACCTGTCAGCCAACGGTCAGGCCATGGACGCCATTGCAGAAGTCGGCCCAAGTGGCCATTTCCTCGGCTGTGACCATACCAACCGCAATTATCAGACGGCATTTTACGAGTCTAAACTGTCCAATTCAGCCTCCTTTGAGCAGTGGGAAATCGAAGGCTCGCAAGACATGTATCAGCGTGCGAACACCCGTTGGAAACAGATGATTAAGGATTATGACGCCGTCGCCCCTGCGCTTGACGCCGGCGTAGACGAAGCGCTAACAACCTTCATCCGGAACCGGAAAGATTCGATGCCCGATGCCTTGTACTGAGGCTGGGCCGCCCAGTCCGGGCTGTTGAATCGGCTGAATGAAGCGCACCAGCAATATCACGGCACCGCCCGCTTATGGGCTCGCCATCAAGCCCAAGCCACGACCGGGAACCTCAAGGCGCCCGATAACCTGACCGACCGCCTGCCCCTTTCCTGAACAGCGCGGATATGGTGCCTACCTGACACCCCTGCTGAAACGACATTGCCGTGCGCGGCATCGCTGTGAGAGCCTGTTGCCTATGCTTGAAAGCCTCGCTACTCACCCGCTGATCGTTGGTGCTGTGTATTCGTTCATCGCTGCGATGACCCCTGGGCCAAATAACCTAATGCTGCTGTCCTCGGGCATGACTTTTGGGCTGCGACGAACGCTGCCGCACATGTTCGGCGTCGCGGGCGGTTTTCTTGTCCTGATGACGATCGTAATCATTGGCGTCGGAGCCCTACTCGCCGCCATGCCCGCAGTTCGCTGGGCTTTGCTGCTCGCAGGCAGTACCTTCATGGCCTACCTCGCTTATCGGACCATGACAGCATCAACTGATCTGGAGCGCAATAAAGCCTCCCGGCCACTGACTTTTCTTGAAGCATCAGCCTTTCAGGCCATCAATCCGAAGGGATGGGGCTACGCGATTTCCTATACCGCGATGATTGCAGGGCTGTCGGAAACCGGTGAGATTGGCTGGATGCTGGGCGTTGGTGCCGTTGCGGTATCACTCTCACCGAGTGCCTTCTCTTCTATGACTTGGGTGAGTCTGGGGCAGTTGATGTCGCGACTGATCGACGACCCGCGTCGAATTCGGTTGATCAACGTGTGCCTTGGGATGAGCTTGTTCCTCATGATCCCACTGATGTTCCTGAGCGAGTTGCAGGATATCCTTGGCCGCTAGGGGATCCTGAACCGCGCTTCTGGCCGGCAAGCCGAGACAATGTGACAACACTCCAAAATTAAGCCAAGAGGACCATACACGAGGGTTGAGATCTAAAGGCCTGAGCGCTGTTCAAGGCCGTAGCGATCACCGTTTTCGATCCTCGCAACGGTGTAGCTGCAGTCTCCCAACGGGTCGAGCTGCATGCAGATTTTCAGGGCCCCACCGAAGCTGACAATATAACCACATCGGCTCCCGAACGCAGAGCGAACACAGCGTTGATCGGCCTGCTCATCGATAAACCACTGGAGGCGCTCGACCAAA
This sequence comes from Kiloniella sp., assembly GCA_002690455.1. Lineage (GTDB taxonomy): Bacteria > Pseudomonadota > Alphaproteobacteria > UBA7985 > UBA7985 > UBA7985. The sequence goes on along the minus strand of NZET01000002.1, from coordinate 34,381 downwards.
CCGTCACGCTCAGTAAACCGCTCGCCACCAGCCTTGTAAAAAGTGGTCGACGTCACGGTGCTGTTGTCAAAATCGATAACCCACGTCTTGTCTTCGGTCAGGTCCAGAATTTCAGCCGCCGACAGTGTGCGAACAACCACTTCCTGTTCGGGGGAATTCAGGGCCAGTGCCGTTGCATGCAGACCCGGTGCCACAAGCCCGCAGAGCGAGACGGCAACAGCCCTCAGTGCCGGCAGCAGGCGAAAGCAAACAGGAACAGGTGAATATTCAGCAGGCGTTCGGTTCATAGTTCATGACCATAGGCGGAAAATTCGGCACTACAAGGCTCGGGCAGATGTTGGCCGGTTGGGTTAGGCGTAGCTTCGCTACACGAGCATAATCGCGTCAGCCACGGCGCGGCCGCCGACACTCTCCCCTAGAACCACAATCAATTCACGGCTGGTTCAGTGGGAAAAGACCCATCTTGCGCCGACCTTGTCTCGACCGCTTCGCGGCCTTCGACAAGGCGTCGCGCGATTACGGTCTGTCGTCCAACACTAGTCTTCGAGCAGGTTGCCCAGCTTGAGCGCCATACCCATGTTGCCGTCGACTGACAGTTTGCCCTGCATAAAGGCCATGGTCGGATTGAGCTCGCCGTTCATCATCGCCACGGCATCTTCCAGCGTGATATTGATGGTCGCGTCGGCGTCACTGTCATCGGTGGTAACTGTTGTGCCTTCGATCCGCACCACACCATCATCACCAAAGTTCATCTTCAGCGAGCCATCAAGCCCTGCACCGCTACTGAGCACCTGATTAAGATTATCGACGATAGCTTCAACAGACATGGGTCAATCCCCTGCAATTTCGTAAGGTAAAACGCTGGTTTTACCTTTAGCAAAGCCCTCGCGACTTGAACAGAAAAATCAGAATGCCCGCAAGGTCAGCCCGTATTCCTGTGCTGCATCTTCAAGCCGCAGGAACAGGTACTGTGCAAAACTCCGCCTGGTGTAAAGACGGATCTGATCCACCCGGCGTTCGCGGAGGTCCGGGGCATAGAGCAGAACGTTACACTTTGCCGCCAACGTCTGGGCACAGGCTCCCGGCATAAACCGGCTCTGATGCAGGTCCAGCGCACAGACTTTCGACCAAACCTCGCACCAGTGGCTTCCGCCCAGTCCGATCCCCGCCATTTGATCGCCAACGTCAACCACAGCGGCGAAATCATTAGACAGTGCATCTCGTAGCGCAGCAAGTCGCGCTACCGCATCGCCATGCGCGGGAAGGTCAATGATGAACTCATCCGGCGAAGCCCACAGGACGAAGCCATCTCTGGTATCGGTGGTCAGGGTATTGGACTGCTTCGGCAGCGCGAGACCCAGCGCACTTTCTGCCCGCTCGACCAGTGCTGCATCGCTCAGGTCTAAGCGCAGCGTGGCCATCCCACGCTTGGGCAACTCCCACAAATGTACGGGCGCCTGAAAGGCAGCGGTCTGCGAGCGTGCCGCCAGCGCAAGCTTGCTCAAGGGACGGTAGGACAAATCAACCATGCTGGCGCTCCCCCTGATTGTCGAAGAAGATCGGGTCTCCCAACGTGACCGGTACGTTTCGCCCATCCTCAAGCGGAACGATCAACCGCTCGCCTTTGCGCGCCAGCCCACCCTTAACAATACCCATGGCGATCGAACGGCCCGCTGCCGAAGACCAGTAGGATGACGACACGTGACCCTGCATGGGCACGGGAGATTTGGGAAAGGCCTGCGCGGGTGCATCCTCAGCCGAGACCAACTGCGCGCCCTCGGGCAAAACCACCGAAGGATCTTCCGTCAGAATACCGACAAACTGTTTCCGCAACGGGTCGGCCATATCCTTACGGGAGAGTGAACGCTTGCCGATAAAATCGTTTTTGTCCGCACCTACGATCCAGTCCATCCCCATGTCGTAAGGATTGAGCGAACCGTCCGTATCCTGCCCAACAATGATGAACCCTTTTTCTGCTCGCAGCACGTGCATCGCCTCAGTCCCGTATGGCGTGATGCCGTACTTCGAGCCAGCCGTCATCAGCGCTGACCACAGGGCCATACCCTGATCGGCCGGCACGTTGATCTCGAAGGCAAGATCGCCAGTGAACGAAATACGGAAGATCCGCGCCTTGATGCCGACCACTGTCGCATCTTGCCAAGACATAAACGTGAAAGCCTCGGGCGAAAGGTCGATGTCCGTGCACAGCTCGGCAAGCAAGTCGCGCGCCCGCGGACCATTAAGGGACGCCACGGCCCACTGCTCCGTCACTGAAGTCAGATAGACTTTGAGGTCTGTCCACTCAGTTTGCAGGTAATCCTCCAGATGGGTCAGCACGCTGGCTGCACCGCCGGTGGTGGTGGTCATCAGGAACTCATCCTCTCCCAGCCGGGATGAGACCCCATCGTCCATGATCATTCCGTCCTCACCCAGCATCAGCCCATAGCGACACCGACCTACAGGCAACTTGAGCCACTTGTTGGTGTAAACGCGATTGAGGAACGTCGCAGCATCAGGCCCTTTGACCACAATCTTACCCAGAGTCGAGGCGTCAAGCAGGCCTACACCCTCGCGCACGGCGCGGCATTCACGGTCAACAGCTGCGTGGATGTCTTCACCCGGACGCGGGTAGTACCAAGCTCTCTTCCACTGCCCCACATCCTCGAACAAGGCACCGTTGGCCTCGTGCCAATCGTGCATAGGGGTCACGCGGGCCACGTCGAGGAAGTCCCCTGGCTCTCGCCCGGCGATAGCGCCAAAGGTCGTCGGCGTGTATGGCGGTCGAAACGTCGTCGTGCCGATCTCAGGGATCGTCACGCCCAGCACGTCTGATAGGATCCCAAGTGCATTGATATTCGACGTTTTGCCCTGATCGGTTGCCATACCCAGCGTGGTGTAACGTTTGATGTGCTCGACAGAACGGAAGTTCTCGCGAACCGCAAGTTCCAGGTCTGCAGCGGTCACGTCGTTCTGAAAATCGACCCAATACTTGCCGCCCTTACTGGTCGGCTTGTCAGACGGCAGCAGCCAAAGATGCCTGATCCGCAAGTCGCCGTCGTGGGCGTCGTCCGAAGACGAGACCGGCATCGTCCCCTTGCCTACCGGCCCGTCGCTGACCGCGTCAATCGGACCGACGGTGGCACCCAGTGCGCTCACCGCCCGCGTGGCCGCATCAGCGCCGTCAATCAATGCCTGATTGAGGCCAAAAACCCCGCGACAAGCGCCGGCTGAGAGGCTCGGCGTGGTTGGGTTCGGTGGTCCAGGAACAAAACAGGCGGTTTCGGGATCGAAGTCGAGCTTGGCGCCAGACTGACAGTGGAGGTGAACGATCGGGTTGTAGCCGCCCGACGTGGCGAGGAAATCGCACGCCAGCACCCGTGATTCGCCACTGATTTTGCCCCCATCAAGGGTCATTGGTGCGATTTCCACACCGCTGACCCGGCGCGCACCATGCGCAGCGATAACCGTGTGGCCGGTGTGGACTGGCACGCCCAGATCTCGCAGGCTTCGGGCGTTGGGGCCCTCGTTCCGCTGGCTGCGGTCTGCTTCCCGAACATCAACCACGCTGACTTCGATTCCGGCGTGGTGCGCCTTGATCGCGGCTGAAAGCGCCATATCGTTGTTGACCACGAAAACGCCGCGATCTCCCGCACGAACGCCGTAGCGCTGCAGATAGGTCTCAACCGCGCTGGCGAACATGATCCCGGGCAGATCGTTGTTTCGGAAGACCAACGGTCGCTCAAAGGCGCCTGTGGCCAGCACAACCTGGCGCGCGCGGATTCGGTGCCACCGCATGCGGGGAGTGTGCAAGCCAGCCTGACCGGGGTCGAGATGATCGGTCACCCGCTCCAATGCTGTCAGCATGTTATGGTCGAAGATACCCGAAAGGGTTGTCCGGGTCATGACCCGGACGTTGGACATAGCGGCAAGGTCAGCTGTGACATCGTTGATCCAGCTTTCGGCGTCCTTGCCATCGATTGTCACCGGGTCGCGCAGCAGTGACCCGCCACACAGGCTGTCCTGTTCAACCAGAATAACCCGGGCACCGGACTGGGCGGCTGTTCGCGCGGCCTGTAGCCCCGTAGGCCCGGCACCGACAATCACAACGTCAGCATGCAGGTAGTGCGCGTCATAGCGGGCAATGTCCGGGCTTTCGTCGCTCACCCCCAGACCGGCAGCGCGCCGGATAATCGGCTCGATGAGACCGTGCCAGAGGCGGGTGCTGACCAGAAAAGTCTTGTAGTAAAAGCCCGCCGGAAAGAAACGTGCCAGTAGTGTATTGATCGCCCCCAAGTCAAAGCGAAGCGAGGGAAAGGCGTTGACCGAACGGGTGGTCAGACCCTGACGCAACTCGGTCACTGTGGCGCGGTTGTTGGCCTCGCGCGTGCCCCTTTCGGCTTCGGTGACGTTGCAGTCGATCAGCGCGTTAGGCTCTTCCACGCCTGCTGAGACAATCCCGCGCGGGCGATGGTATTTAAACGAACGACCGACGAGATGCACGCCGTTGGCGAGCAGGGCCGAGGCGACCGTGTCACCTCGATAGCCTTCGAAAATCTGGCCATCAAAGGTAAAGCTCAGCGGCTCGCCACGATCGATTCGACCGCCTTCACTCTGGCGGAATTTCTGACTCATTTACCTTCCTCCGCCGACGTTGGTTCGGTTGTGCGCTCGTACTCGAAGGAAATCTCTTCGCCTTCGATCCGGCTCTCCTCGATGGGTGGGGTTTCGCCTGAACGGTAAGTGGCGAGCACCTCCGAGGAGACGGTATCGCGGACGGCATTGAAGAACTTGCGGCAGCCTGCAGCGTGATACCAGCGTTCATGCGCCACGCCCTTGATGTTCTTTCGGTAGTAGACCCAGCGCGCCCAATTATGGTCGTCGAGGGTGCCTTCGGCCTCTTCAGGCCGAGGCTTGTGGGCCTGATGAGCGTAGGAGAACTCGACCTCAGGGCGGTCCTGCTCGCAGTAGGGGCAACGGATCAGCAGCATGGAGGGGGTTCTCCGGGTTAGTGTGCGACGGCGGCGGCGCCGTGCTCGTCGATCAGAAACCCGGTTTCAAACCGGGACAGCGAAAACGGGGCCGTGAGTTCGGTGGGCTCTCCTCGGGCGATATGGGCCGCAAAAGCATGCCCGGAGCCCGGGGTCGCCTTAAAGCCACCGGTGCCCCAACCACAGTTCAGGTACATATTGGCCACCGGCGTCGAGGTCAGGATTGGACTTGCATCCGGGCAGACATCGACGATGCCACCCCACTGGCGAAGCATTTTCATTCGTTTGTACTGTGGGAACAGTTCGCAAATAGCGACGAGGGTCTCTTCCGCCAATTGCTGGGAACCACGCTGACCGTAAGAAATGTACTGATCCACGCCCGCGCCAATGACCAGTTCCCCCTTGTCGGACTGGGAGATATAGGCGTGCACGGCGTTCGACATTACCACAGTGTGGATCGTTGGCTTGATGGGCTCAGACACCAGGGCCTGAAGAGGGTGGCTCTCTACGGGCAGGTGGAAGCCCGCCATGGAGGCCAGCACCGAGGAGTGACCGGCGGGCACCAGCCCGACCTTCTTTGCCCGGATTGGGCCCTTGGTGGTCTGAACGCCTTTGACCATGCCGCCCTGGATATCGAAGCCCGTCACACGGCAGTTCTGGATAATGTGAACCCCCATCTCGTCGCACTTGCGCGCATAGCCCCAGGCCACGGCATCGTGGCGGGCCGTACCGCCGCGCGGTTGGAAGGAGGCGCCCAGCACCGGATAACGTCCGCCGCCGCGCAAATCGATGCCCGGAACCTTCTTCTTTACCCCGGCAGCATCGAGGTAGATGCTATCGATGCCGTTGAGACGGTTGGCGTGCACGCGCCGCTGAGTGTCGCGGACGTCGGTGATGTTGTGGGCGAGGTTCATGACCCCTCGCTGGCTGAACATGACGTTATAGTTCAGGTCCTGGGTCAGGCCCTCCCAAAGCTTCATCGAATGCTCGTAGATGGCCGCAGACTGATCCCAGAGGTAGTTGGAACGCACAATTGTGGTGTTTCGACCAGTGTTTCCTCCGCCGATCCATCCCTTCTCCAGCACAGCTATATTGGTGATGCCGTGCTCCTTGGCCAGATAGTAGGCCGTCGCCAAGCCGTGCCCCCCGCCACCAACGATGATCACCTCATAGGCGTCGAGCGGTTCGGGGCTGCGCCACTGCTGCTCCCAGTTCTGATGCCAGGAGAAGGCATTGCGAACCAGAGACAGAGCGTTGAAACGCTGTTTTTTGGCGGGCTGGTTGACCATAGAGGTTCCCCCGGAGTGGCGGTAACTGAGCGGCCGTCGTTGAACAGCCAGAATGGGGCGACCATCCGAGAACGGTCAGCATGGGGCGAGAGCGACGAGCCAGACGACTGAATACTACTGCCGCAGAACAGGCACCACAGTGCTCCAGCCCGAAGGCCGTTGCACGTGCCGCAATCACTTGCGCGCAAAGGACACAATACAACCGCGAGAAGGCGGCGCAAACCTGCCTGCACGCGCCTCAACCCCGCAAAGGTGTCGCACCTCGGGGGAGGATGCCCCTTCAGCGTATGACCCGCAATCCATGGCACAGAGTGTAGGCTTGGGACGACAAGCCATTGGTGGTAAGCCGCAGCGCGCATACGCTTCCCCCCCGTGCATGAATGTTTGCGCAGTGGGTTGAGTTGCCGGGAAGACCATTTGCGGGGAAAGTGCTTCGCTTCACAGTGGTTCGTGGAAAGCAGTTTCACCCTGATCGCGCCGCGCCGCCGGTAGCAGGTGGATGTTGGATGGTGGTCAGAGGTGGCCCTGAAATGGGTCATCGCGTGCTCATTGAGCCGCTGGAACACCATGCCATCACGATCCCAATGGATGCATCGTGCCCAAAACTGGTTTCGATCGCATCACAGCAGCATTTTTGCCCTTGCGTCGCGAATTATTTCAAAGCAAAGCTCATCGCGAATCGTTAGCAATCGACGTTGTCTGTCGACATTGCGCCGAGCCGGAGTTTACCCACCCCTATGTTTGGTTCCCGCCCCAACGAATTCCCGCAGCGTCTGGGCTTCATTCTGACAGATCAATTCTCGATGATGGCCTTTGCCAGTGCCATTGAAACACTGCGTATGGCTAACCGGTTGAGCGACAAGAAGCTCTACGATTGGATATTGGTCTCGGATACGGGCCAGGCAGTGACCTGCTCCAACGGCATCCTTGTACCGGTCGATGGGGCACTGGATACGGCCATGGACTGCGTTTCGGTGACGATCTGCTCTGGCCTTGATGTGCATCGGGTCGATACGGCGCTAATCATCCCGTTTTTGCGCCGGGCGGCGTCTAAAGGGCTTGAAGTCGGCGCGATCTGTACGGGGGCGTTCATTCTAGCCAAATCGGGCCTGCTGGACGGGCATACCTGTACCATCCACTGGGAGAACCTTGCCGCCTTTACCGAGCTGTTCCCCGATATCGAAGTGACCACGGAGGTCTTCGAGATTGATCGAAAGCGGTACTCCTGCTCGGGTGGGACAGCCGCGCTGGACCTGATGCTCAATCTGGTATCGATCCAACATGGCCACGAGCTGGCTGCCGCAGTGGCTGACCAGCTGCTGCACGAGCGGATCCGCGATCACCGAGACCAGCAGCGCGTCGCCTTGCCTGCGCGACTGGGTGTGCGCCACCCTAAGCTGCTGGCCGCAATCAAGGCGATGGAGGAAAACCTCGAGGAGCCGCTGACCCGCGGCGAACTCGCCGATATGGCATCGCTTTCGACCCGGCAGCTGGAACGGTTGTTCCGGAAGTACATGAACCGCTCACCGGCGCGCTACTATCTGGAGCTAAGACTGAACAAGTCGCGGCTACTGTTGTTGCAGACACCAATGCCTGTCATTGATGTGGCCCTGGCCTGTGGCTTCGTGTCGGCGTCTCACTTTTCCAAGTGTTACCGTGACTTTTTCGGCAAGACCCCGCGCCAGGAGCGCTCCGGGACGGTCGATCCGGGGGATCTGGGCTTTGATCACACCCCGAATTATGAAGAAGAAGCGGCCTGAACGACCGCTGCCTGTGCCGAGATCCGGAGCCTTTTGAATTCTGCAGGAAAGACATGTTGCGCCGGGCCTGGGCCGGCGCGTCCGTTTTGTTGCGCGTGGACGATTTGTAAGCCGCGAAGCGGCGTCAAATCGAACGCGCCAGCTATGCCTAGCGCTCAAAGGGTACCGCGTTGAGCGCGGTGCAAAGGTGACCCAGCACCGTTGCGCCGACCTTGTCTCGACCGCTTCGCGGTCTTCGACAAGGCGTCGCGCAGACCAACGGCGACACCATCACTCCGGCGCTTAGAACAGCAGGCTGACAGCCACAAAGCCACCCACCACAACGACCAACAGCGCTAAGACACTCCATCCGCTATTGCGTCGGATCACAGCCTTTAGTGGTTCGCCGAAGACCCAGAAAAGAACCCCGAAAAACAGGAACCTCAGCAAGCGTCCGGCCATGGCAACCGCAATGAACAACGTCAGATCAAATTGGACCACCCCGGAGCCAATACACACAACCTTGAACGGGATCGGTGTTAGTGCACCCATAAAGATCAACCAACTGCCGCCCGCCGGATTGTCCTGCATTCGCGCCGCAAAGGCCTCAAGTTGACCTGAAACACCCAACCACCCCAGCAGCGGCTTTGCGAGCGCCTCATAAAAACCCCAGCCCAACGCGTACCCCAACAATCCGCCCAACACGCTCGTTACCGTCGCGATCAACACGACCACTGGGATCCGCCGCCGCGAAGAAAGCATGATCGGAACTGACACCGCATCAACTGGCACCGGCAGCACCGCACTCTCCGCGAAGCTCACCCCGCCCAGCAGCCATAGCGCCGTTCGCGACCCTGCAGCCCGCTCGGCACGGTCATAGAGCGTCTTAAACCCTAGCGCCATCGGTCTGGTCCAGTTCTCTCGGTCTCTTTGGAAACCCCCGGTGCATCCTACACCCGCTCGGGTCGTTAGCCACGGCGGCGGCGGCCGCTACCCCGGCGGCGTCCCTCGGCCCTGTCATTATTACCACCGACCCCTACCGCGGCCCGCTCAGGCAGGCTTACCACGCTGGAAAGGTTATGGAAGTCTGCCGTCTTATGAGGAATGGCCATGGCCTCGACGAAGTGCTGTTGAAACATGGGTTCGACAGCAGTTTCGACCTTCTCGATGTTTCGAACGGCTTCCTCGATATCCCGGCGCGCCTGCGCATTGAGCAAGGCGATCCGCGCGCCAGTTCCCGCCGCATTGCCCACGGACGCCACTGAAGCAAGATCGCAATCCGGAATCATGCCCAGCACCATGGCATGCTTTACGTCAATGTGAGAGCCAAAGGCACCGGCAAGATACACTCGCTCGACTGGCCGTTGGTCACCGTCGGCCTCAAGCTTGTCCTTGAGCAGCCGGTATCCGGCGTAGAGCGCCGCCTTGGCCATCTGGATCGCTCGTACGTCGTTCTGCGTAACTGTTATGGTTGGGCCATCGTCTGCGCTCGCGTCATAGATGACGTAGGCAAATGTCCGGCCATCGGGCACGATCCGGTGGGTGAGGGCCTGCCGCCCCCCGTCAATGGCGCCATCTTCGTTCATCAGCCCGGCGAGAAACATCTCTGAGAGCGCTTCAATGATGCCAGAGCCACAGATGCCGGTGATGCCCGTGCCAGAGGTTTCATCCTCAAAACCGGCCTCGTTCGACCACAGATCGCTGCCAATGACTTTAAATGCCGGCTCCAGCGTCTGCGGGTCGATCTTCACTCGCTCGATCGCCCCCGGCGCAGCTCGCTGACCGCTTGAAATTTGTGCGCCTTCGAAGGCCGGGCCTGTCGGAGAGGACGCAGCCATCACCCGGTCCCTATCGCCCAGCAACATTTCAGCATTCGTGCCGACATCCACGATGAAGGTGAGCTTCTCGCTTTGGTCAGGCCGCTCCGCCAAAGCGACACCAGCCGTATCTGCCCCCACGTGCCCCGCGATGCAGGGCAGGACATAAGCCCCCGCACCACGGTTCAGGTTGATATCCAGATCACGCGCCTTCAGCCGCGTACCGAAATCTGTAGCCAGCGCAAAGGGTGCCCCGCCCAGTTCAACCGGGTCCATGCCGAGTAGTAAGTGGTGCATGATCGGATTGGACACCAGTGTCACGTCGAGAATATCAGTCACCGCGATCCCGGCTTCCTCGGCTGTCGCCACCGCCAGTTCGTTCAGTGCAGAGCGCACGGCCGCGGTCATCTCGGCATCCCCGCCCGGGTTCATCATCGAATACGACACGCGGGACATAACATCTTCGCCAAAGCGGATCTGAGGGTTCATCAGTCCACTGGAAGCCAGCACTTCGCCCGTCCCCAAGTCGCAGAGGTGCGCAGCGATGGTCGTCGAGCCCAGATCCACCGCCAGACCAAAGACCCGCTCTTGTAAGCCCGGCCAAAGCGCAACCAGCTCTTCACCATCGCGTACAGCCGCCGTGACCTGCCAGTTCCCCTTACGCAAGATCGGCTGCATGGTCCGCATCAGCCCAAAGTCGGTCTCCAACCCCGTTAGACCCCACTGCTGCTCCAGCGCCTCATGAATCCTTCCGAGGTCGGAGCTGGGCTCGTGCATGTCCGGTTCGCGCACAGTTATAAAGTGCAGGCGAACGGTGGGATCGATGGCGATCACCCGCTCGTCCGCCGACTTGCGCACAACCTGCTTGTGAACCTGAGCGTCGGGGGGGACGTCGACCACCAGATCGCCTTGGAGCAGGGTCTGGCAGGACAGCCGTCGATCGGTCTTCATATTTCGCTTGGTGGCGTAGCGGGTTTCGACTGCATTCGGCAAGGAAGCATGGTGCGCGGAAGATGTGATCCCATGCTTGGCAAAGTCGCCCTCGCCCAGGGTGATCTGGCAGCGCCCACACATGCCGTTTCCGCCGCATAAGCTGTCGATATCCACGCCAAGGCGTCGCGCGGCCTGCAGCACGGGGGTGCCGACGGGAAAATCGCCTCGCTTGCCGGAAGGGGTGAAGACGAGGCGGGCAGTGGCTGGTGCTTTTTCTGTCATGAGCGCTTTTTAGCCGTTTGTTCGGGGATACATCGACCTGTTTGCGGCCTGCAAATTGCCTAGATGCGGCCAAGCCGCCAAAGGCACAGCCAAAGGCAAAGGCACAGCCAAAAAGGATTGCGGGGGAAACTGCGAAGAGGTTCAGTCCTTTGTCCGTCGGGTATCGGAACCCGGCCTACTCACTGGTGCAAACCAAGCAGCCCTTAAAAACTAGGGTCAGACGCAAAGGGCAATCCGGTCAGCGCCCGTCTAGAAAGCGACCGACTGTCCACAGCCACAGCGGGCTGTTTCATTGGGATTCTCAAAGGTAAACCCCGAAGATAGGCGATCCTCATTATAGTCCATGGTCGAGCCGAGCAAAAACATGAAGGCTGCAGGCTCGATGAAAATCCGCACGCCTTTGTCCTGTACTTCTTCTTCCAATGCTGACTTCTCCGCCGCGTACTCAACGAAGTATTCCATGCCAGAGCAGCCACCCTTCTTCACACCCACACGCAAGCCGAGAACGGCCTTGTCGCCAGACGTTTCGATCAAAGATTTGACACGATCAGCCGCTTTGTCGGTCAGATTAAGTACGTTCTCCATCATGATCAGGACCTCTATTCCCTGAGTAGGCCAGCATGGTGGCCGTCTTCGGTCTTAACATTAGTCACGCCCAACTACAGGCACGAATAACTATAGGCACGAAAACGAAAGGCCGCAAAGCCCTCGCGCCGAGTGCGTCATCAGCACCCATCATCTCTGCCCTTTACATGCATCGTCTCAGTCCCGTTCACAAGGCTCCGTCCAGAGATTCAAATACGGGACTACAGCCTGACCACCCACTAAAGACCCAGCACCAGTTGGGCATCTTCACTGGCGCGATCGGGGGTCCAAACCGGCTCCCAGACCAGCCGGACGGTCGCCTTGCCCACACCTTCGACCCCAGCCAGCGCTGCTGCAACGTGGCCCGGCATTTCTCCGGCAACCGGACAGGCCGGTGCGGTCAGGGTCATGTCGACCTCAACATCACCGGTTTCCGCATTCTGATCGAGGCGGTAAATTAACCCAAGATCATAGATATTGATCGGAATTTCCGGATCATGGACGGTCTGCATCGCCGCAACCATTCCCGCCTCGCTGGCCAGTGTTGAACCCGCGCGCAAGGGCTCTCCGGCCTCAGCGATGAAGGTGGTACCGTCCCGACGCACGCGAACGCCCGCCGCAGGGTCCATCGTCACCCCCGGATCGGGCATGAAATCCGCGAGGGTTTTGAAGTCCTGATCACTCATCCCAACAACTCCCGGCAGACTGCAAGCCCATCGAGCAGCGCATCAACATCGTCGCGTCCATTGTAAGCGGCGAACGAAGCTCGCGCGGTTGAATGCACACCCAGACGGTCATGGAGCGGCTCGGCGCAGTGCTGACCGACGCGCAGCGCCACCCCGGTCCGGTCAAGAATGGTTCCAACATCGTTGGCGTGATGCTCACCCAGTTGGAATGCCAACACGGAGACCTTTTCTGGTGCCGTGCCAAACACACGTACGTCGTTGCTCACGGCCAAGCGCTGCATGGCATAGTCCAGCAGGTCGGCCTCGTGGGCAGCAATGGCTTGGAGCCCGACGCCTTCAACCCAATCAACCGCAGCACCCAGACCGACAGCTTCGACAATTGCGGGGGTGCCGGCTTCGAAACGGAAAGGTGGTTCGCGGAAGGTTGTACCGGCAAACGAGACAGTATCGATCATGTCGCCACCGCCCTGGTAGGGTGGCATGGCATCGAGCAAGTCGTACTTTCCATAGAGCACACCAATACCCGTCGGCCCATAAAGCTTGTGACCGGTCCAGGCCAGAAAATCCACGTCCAGCGCTCGAACATCGACGCGCCGGTGAGTCACGGCTTGTGAAGCGTCAAGCAGAACGAGCGCACCCTTAGCGTGGGCGCGGGAAATAATATCCTCGACGGGTAACACGGTCCCAAGCACGTTGGAGACAAAAGCGCAGGCGACCATCCGGGTTCGCTCACCAAGCTTTTCAACAAAATCATCCATATCCAGCGTGCCGTCCGACTGGATATCAACGGCACGCACGACGGCGCCAGTTTCCTCGGCAATCAACTGCCAGGGGACGATATTGGCGTGGTGTTCGAGCACCGTGAGGAGAATTTCATCACCGGGTCGCAGGTTCTTGCGACCCCAGGACTGGGCGACGAGATTGATGGCTTCGGTGGTGTTCTTTGTGAACACAACTTCCCGGTCCTCTGCCCCCATGAAGCCGGCGACCTTCGTGCGTGCCGCTTCGAAGGCGTCGGTGGCCTCCTGACTGAGCCGGTGCACCCCGCGATGAACGTTAGCGTAGGAGGTCTTCATAAAGCTGTCCATGGCGTCCGTCACGGCCAGCGGCTTCTGAGACGATGCTGCAGAATCAAGGAAGATCAGCCGCTTATCGTCGTAGACCCGGCGCTTTAAGGTTGGAAACTCCGACCGGATCGCCGCGAGATCGAAGCTGGTGGCCATAGGTTGGGTGTGGCTCACAGTGCCAGCTCCTCAAAAGCCCCCGGCACCCCCAACCAAGCTTTCAGCTTTTCATCGAGCATCGCCTCGACCGCATCGGGCAGGTCGACCGCAGCCAAGGGCTCACGAGCGAAGGCCAGGACCAGGAGAGCCCGCGCGCGCGATTCTTCGATTCCACGGGTACGGAGATAGAAGAGCGCTTCGTCACTCAGATCGCCCACAGTCGCCCCGTGGGAGCACTTCACATCGTCTGCAAATATCTCAAGCTCAGGTTTGGTGAAGGCCTGCGCCCTGTCCGAGAGCATCAGTGCGCGAGAGAGCTGGTCCCCCTCGATCCGCTGACTGTCCTGTGCAACGTGAATGCCACCCTGAAAGATTGCAGTGGCCTGTTCGTCAACCACCGTGCGCACCTGTTGGTCAGAGGTCGTATCGGCGGCCAGGTGGCGCACACTCGTGACGAAATCGCTGTGCTCTTGACCCGTTTTCAAGACAAGTGCTGCCAGTCCGGCGTGGGCACCAGCGGCATTGATGTCGACGTGCTGCTCAATCCGGTGCAGCCCGCCACCGATCGTCACGACAAGACAATCGTATCGGGCGCTTTCAGCTAGACGGGCCGCGGTACGGTGGGTTTGGGTACCTGCCCCGCCATCCTCAACGAGGATGACTCGGGTCAGATGGGCTCCCTCGGCCAGTTCAATGTTCGTATCGCTGTTCAACCAACTGTCATCGGTATTTCCCCAGCGCTCGATCAGGGTCGCCTGCGCTCCGGGAGCGAGACGGATCTGATTGTTGGCGTTTACCAGCGCGTTCTCGGCCATAGGACCAAAGCGGGCGAAGACCGGCTTCAACCGCACTTTTTCTGGGACGTCGAACAGGAAGCCTTCGCCGGCGAGGCTGGCGTTGAGCAGGCTCAGGGCGTCGGTATCCGGGTCGGCGCTTCGGTGAGACACTTCAGCAGCGGGTATGGGACCGAACAGTCCACTTTGCTCTTGGTTGATGCGAAGGCCTGCAGGCGCCAGTGCCCTACCCAGAGGTCCGGTAAGGTCAGTATAGCGCCAGGCCTCGACTCGACGGTTGGGAAAACCCCGTTCCCGAAGGCTCGCGAATGCAGCAGCATTCTGCACCGCACCTGCGCCATCAATTCGATCAAGAAAGTCTGCGCCGAAAACGTCTGTCATGCCGCTTGGAACTCCGCGTAACCAGACTGTTCAACCTCCAGTGCCAGCGACTTATCGCCAGATCGTACGATTCGGCCATCGCTCAGAATATGGACGTGATCGGGGACGATGTATTCAAGAAGGCGCTGGTAGTGGGTAATCACCAGGAAGGATCGATCCTTGGAGCGGAGGGCATTGACGCCATCAGCAACCACACGCAGAGCGTCGATATCTAGCCCTGAATCGGTCTCGTCAAGCACAGCCATCCGGGGTTCGAGCAGTGCCATCTGCAAAGTCTCAAAGCGCTTTTTCTCGCCACCGGAAAAACCGACGTTGACCGCGCGCTTGAGCATATCGTTACCGATGCCCAGCGTCTTGGCCTTCGCGCGTAATTCCCGGACAAAGGCCAGCGCGTCAAGTCCGTCGAGCCCAGCGGCCTTACGCTTTGCATTCACGGCCGACTGCAAGAAGGTCGAAGCCTGCACCCCAGGGATTTCCACCGGATACTGAAAGGCTTGGAACAGGCCTGCGTGGGCGCGTTCTTCGGGCTCCATCTCCATGAGGTCAGCACCGTCAAGCCGGACGCTGCCACCGGTCACTTGGTAGCCAGGTTTCCCTGAAAGGACGTTTGCGGTGGTCGACTTACCCGAGCCATTGGGGCCCATGATCGCGTGGACTTCACCCGCTGCAATCTGCAGGTCAATGCCCTTGAGAATTTTTGTACCGTCTTCGAGGTCGGCGCGAAGGCCTTTGATATCCAGCATAGGTGGCTCAGATCCCTTGGTCGTCAGAAACGACAGCTTTAAAGTCAGCCACCGCGTCGGTCAGCCCGCGAAACAGAGCATCGCTGGCGATCCGGTGGCCGATGGAAAATTCGTCGAAAACCACACGGGCGCAGAGGGGGCCCAGGTTTTCGACGGTCAGGTCGTGGCCTCCATTCAAGCGCAGACCGAGCGCTCGAGCTTGCTCGGCCGCGGCTTCGATGTCATCCAGTGCAGCGGCAAAATCACCGCGCCCGTGGGCGTCCGCATACAGACCGGTGTAGATTTCCACCCCGTCACAGCCGCCTTTGGCTGCAAGCAGCACAGAGGCAGGATCAGGGTCGACAAACACGGCTGTGCGGATCCCTGCAGCGCGCATTCTCGCACAACAGGTGCCCAGGGCGGTATGGTCGTCTTCGCCTCGCCAACCGCGCGAAGACGTGACTTCCCCGGCCATAACCGGGACGATGGTGAACTGTGTCGGGCGCACGGCTTCGACGAGATTAAGCAAGTCATCCCGCAGGTCGCCCTCGATGTTGAACTCGACCCGACGCTCGCGTACCTCCGGCATGTCTGCAATGGTCCGGACATCCGCCAAGGTTATGTGGCGCTCATCGGCACGCGGGTGCACCGTCAGGCCCTCAGCCCCACCCGCCAGTGCCAGCCGCGCGCCTTCCACCAGGTCGGGTTTCCCTGAACCGCGTGAGTTTCTCAGCAGTGCGATCTTATTGATGTTCACCGACAGCAAGGTCATCCAACGGAGCCTTCGAGGCTGATGGCGACCAGCTTCTGCGCCTCTACCGCAAACTCCATGGGCAGTTCCTGCAGCACGTCCTTTACAAAGCCGTTGACGATCAGCGCCAGCGCTTCTTCTTCGTCCATGCCGCGCTGACGACAGTAAAACAGCTGGTCTTCGGAAACCTTTGAGGTGGTCGCTTCGTGCTCAAACATTGAGGTGGCGTTACCAGCTTCAATGTAAGGAACGGTGTGCGCGCCACAGCGGTCGCCTATCAGCAGACTGTCACACTGGGTAAAGTTTCGCGCGCCCTTGGCAGTGCGGGTTGATTTAACCAGACCGCGGTAGGTCTGGTTCGACCGACCAGCCGAGATGCCTTTCGAGATGATGCGCGAGCGAGAGTTCTTACCGACGTGCACCATTTTGGTACCGGTATCAGCTTGCTGAAGGTTGTTGGTGATGGCGACCGAGTAGAACTCTCCCTGGCTTTCCTCCCCGATGAGCATGCACGACGGATACTTCCACGTGATGGCCGAGCCGGTCTCGACTTGGGTCCACGATACTTTTGAGCGCGCGCCCTGGCACTTGGCACGCTTGGTGACAAAGTTGTAGATGCCGCCTCGCCCGTGCTCGTCGCCAGGATACCAGTTCTGGACGGTGGAGTACTTAATTTCGGCCTCTTCCAGCGCGACCAGTTCGACCACTGCGGCGTGCAACTGGTTCTCGTCGCGCTGCGGCGCCGTGCAACCCTCTAGGTAGGAAACATAGCCCTGATCTTCGACCACGACCAATGTGCGCTCAAACTGCCCGGTGTTCTCCGCGTTGATGCGGAAGTAGGTCGACAATTCCATAGGGCAGGTTACGCCCTTGGGGACGAACACGAACGAGCCATCTGTGAACACAGCTGAATTGAGCGCGGCGAAGTAGTTGTCGGTATGGGGAACGACTGAGCCGAGGTACCTGCGCACCAATGCCGGGTGCTCCTGAACCGCTTCAGAGATCGGCATGAAGATCACCCCTGCCTCGGCAAGTTTGTCTCGGAAGGTGGTGGCCACGGAAACGGAGTCGAAAACAACGTCAACCGCGACCGAGCGTTGTTGTACCCCGGCGAGCATTTCCTGCTCATGCAACGGAATCCCAAGTTTATTGTAGGTTTCGATCAGTGCCGGGTCGACATCGTCGATCGTCTCAGGGCGGAACTCGGCCGATTTCGGCGCCGAGTAGTAGTAGGCGTCCTGATAGTCTATCGGTGGAATTTTGAGCTTGGCCCAGTCTGGCGTCGGCATCTCCAGCCAATAGCGGTAGGCTTTCAGCCGCCATTCGAGCAGCCACTCAGGTTCGCCCTTCTTGGCAGAGATGAACCGGACGGTGTCTTCACTCAAGCCCTTGGGCGCGGACTCTGATTCAATATCTGTGACGAAGCCGTACTTATACTTCTCTGCAAGCGCAGAGACCTGTTGAATGGTTTCTACTTCGGCAACCATGGCTCAGCGTACCTCCCCGCTCTTGTGGGCTGACGCCCGATGAACTGTAACTCTTCGATCGGCGGTGTTGTTGAGATCAGCGACCTTCGCGTCCAGCGGCCCGAACATGTTCATCCACGCAGGCGCCATGTCGGCCAGCGTCACACGACTCAGCGCATCGCTGACGGCACTGTTAACGACGGCCCAGTTGCCGCGCATGCCGCAGAAAGACTGCACGCCGCAGGTATCTTCTTCTCGCTCATCGATACAGGCGGTTAGCGCGAGAGGCCCCTCAATCGCTGCAATGACGTCGCCGATGCTGATTTCAGCGGCGTTACGGCTGAGACGATAGCCGCCGGAAGCGCCACGCTGGGCTGTCAGCAGGTCGGCTTTGGAAAGTATCTTCAGGAGCTTGGAGACCGTGGGTTGCGGCAGCATAAGGGTCTCGGACAGACGCGCGGCCGAGGCCGGCTCTGCGTCTGAAAACGAGAGCTTGGTCAGCAAGATCACGGCGTAATCGGTCAAGCGCGAGAGCTTCATGAAGAACCCAGGGTCTATGTTGAAGTATTGGACTGCTTTGGTCCTAATGAAAATAGAAGGCCTGCGCCCAGCTTTCAACCGTCATTGGGTCGCGGTTCTGGAGGGCTGGATTGCGCCGACTTCGCTCCAACCGCGCTTCGCGCGGCGGAGCGCAGCGACGCGCACTTCTGCGCAAAGTGATTGCGACGTGATGGCTCCCACCGGTGAGGGGTAGACTCGCCCTTGCCAAACTCACGGGGTGGCGGGCTCGGTCCTCGACGGCTTCGCCGTCTTCGGCCCTCTCCCGCGCAACCAAGGCTTCGGCCTCAAGCCGAAGCCTTGCGCGTGGGAGATTTGTAAGCCGCGAAGCGGCGTCAAATCGAGCGCGCAACCGATATCGCCAGCGTAGCTGTCCGTTCAGCAGCGCGGGTCCGGCCGGAAAACGGCGAAGCCGGTGACGCGCCGACACGCCATCCCAGACATAGGCAAGATCCCCAAACTCGATGGCCTAAGCGACAAAGTCCTCGTTGTGAAAGGAGACCGCCTCAGGCTAAAGAAAGGCCATGATGGCCCAAAACCGCCAACAAAGTGCCACCGGGACCTTTGCCGACACCGGTACCTCTATGCTGCTTCGCGCCAGCGAGCTGTCACTTGCGCGCGCAGACAGTGTTGTGATCCAGAGCCTGGATCTGATACTGCACCGAGGCGAGGCAATTCATCTGCTTGGTCCCAACGGTGCCGGGAAATCCACTTTGCTCGCGGCCCTCGCAGGTCTACTTACCCCTGTCTCAGGCGCTCTGTTGCATATGACACCTGCGACGGGCTATCTGGGCCACGATAACGGCTTGCTGCCTGATCTCAGCGTCGCGCAAAATCTCGCTCTTTATGCCAACTGCGGCCTTGCCGCCGAAGCCACCACTATCGAGCAACTCGGGCTACCAGCCTTAAGTGCCAGGCTTGCCCGTACCCTTAGCCAGGGGCAAGCCCGACGGATCAGCCTCGCTTTGGCATGCCGACCCGAAGCCGCCGTCTGGCTACTCGACGAGCCCTTCTCTGGGCTGGATCAAGCCGCTGTGCAAACGGCGTTGAACCTGTTTAACAAGCATCTTCAAAGGGGAGGTGCGATTGTGTTCTCCTCCCACGACCACTCTCTGCCCGGCGCCCACCGCTTGACTCTTGGCAATGCCGGCATTCACCCGGAGGCAACCGGAGATGTTTAACGCCGGCCTCCGCCTCGAACTGCGCTTGCGGCTTCACCAAAACCTTTCTGCGCTTGGGGCGCTGGGCTTCTTGGCCGTCGCGCTCACCGCCGTTGGACTGACGCTCGGACAGTACCCCGAACGCCTCCGTTCGGCAGGACCGGCCGTGGGATGGGCCATGACAGTGCTCGCCCTCATCTATGCCAATGCTGACTGGTGGATGGATCAGGTCCGCTCAGGCCTGAACCAGCGCCTGCGGTCCGGCGCCCCTGACTTCGCTGGCTTCATCTTCGGCCGCCTTATCGGGGCTTGGCTGGCGTCACTGCCCTGGTTGCTGGCGGCGGGCTGGCTGATTAGCCTGTTCTACAGCCAGCCCGTGACGGTCCTGCTGGCACTGATAGCAGGACTACTGATCGCCTCGCCTGCCCTTGTCGCGCTCAGCGCCTTCGCCGCAGCGCTGCGCGTCGTTATGGGACAGGTCGGTGTTCTTCTGGGCGCTGCTGCGCTGCCTTTGGCGCTGCCTTTCGTCGTGGTTGGTGTCGGACTGACCGACACTCTGTCGCTCGCTGCGCTAGGGTTGTCGCTAGGGCTATCCCTGCTGCAAACTGTCGTCTTCGCATGGACCACACGCTGGGTCCTTTCGCTGGTCTGAGACTACCAAGGAAATTGTCCCGTGTCCGAAACCCGCCAACCCTCGACCCTTTCATTCCTGCGCGCCCGACGCTCAGTCACCGCGGCCAACATGCCAGCTGGCGGCCCGGATCAAGATACGCTTCACGCCATCCTCAGCGCGGGCATCCGTGTCCCTGACCATGGCAAGCTCGCCCCTTGGCGCATTGTTGTCTTTGAAGGCGAAGCCCGCGCTGCCTTTGGCCGGGACGTACTGCGTCCAGCCTTTGCAGCCAACCAGCGAACCGACGCCCCGGAAACCACGCTTGCGCTGGAAGCCGCACGCTTTGAACGCGCCGGCGTTGTCCTCGCGGTGCTCTCCACCCCGACTGTCCCGCACAAAATCCCTCTCTGGGAACAGCAACTCTCAGCGGGCGCCGTCTGCCAAACCCTGCTGATCGCTGCCCAGGCTGAGGGCTTTGCCGCACAATGGCTAAGCGAGTGGACCGCTTTCGACCCAGACGTACGTGCTGCCCTGAACTGCTCCGGTGAAAATGACCAGATCGCGGGCTATATTTACATTGGCGGCAAAGCATCGAATGACAGCGACCGCCCTCGCCCCGACTTCGATGCCATCGTTTCACGCTGGCCTTCCTGAGCACGGTTTCCTAAGCTACGGCGGCCCCGTTCGCAGCGCTAGAGCCTATCTAGATAAACATGCTGAACCAGAGAGCCAAACGAACGAACGAACGAACGATCAAACAAACAATTAAACGACCGCCTCGAAGAGGAACCGCACCATGTCAACCAACCACAACGCGGAATCTGTCTCCCCTACCCCCGGCACCGCAGAAAAAACTGCATCGGCTGCCGTGCTGAGTCTGCCCGAATTTGAGAATATTTCCGTCTCATTTGCAGACCAGATCGCCCATGTCGTGCTCAACCGGCCCGAGAAGCGGAATGCCATGAACAAGGCCTTCTGGGTCGAGTTTCCTTCGGCTATCAATGCGATCTCTGAGAGCGCCGCCGCGCGCGTTATCGTGGTTTCCAGCACCGGCAAACACTTCAGCGCTGGCATGGATCTGTCGGTGTTTGCTGAAGCAGGCAGTTCTTTCATGCGCGGAGATCAAGACCCCTACATCCACGCAGAAGCATTTCGCCATCACCTGCACTTGCTACAGGAGACTTTCTCCTGCCTTTACAACGCCCGTCAGCCTGTGCTGGCCGCTATCCAAGGTGGTGCCATTGGTGCAGGCGTCGACCTGAGCAGCGCTTGTGATATGCGCTACTGTACAGAAGACGCATTCTTCACCATCCAGGAAGTTAACATCGGCATGGTCGCGGACGTCGGCACATTCCCCCGGGTCACGCGCCAGCTGCCAGACGGCCTACTGCGTGAACTCGCTTACACCGGACGCAAGCTGGAGGCCGCCGAGGCGCTGGCGTGCGGCTTCGTCAACAAGGTCTTTGAAGATCACAAGTCCATGCTCGACGCCGTGATGGCGGTTGCCCGCCAAATCGCCGTCAATTCACCATTGGCCGTATCCAGCTCGAAGCACGTGATGAACTACGCAGCCGACCACTCGACTGAGGACACGTTGCGCTATCTGCAGGCTCTCAACGCCGGCATTCTGGCCCCGCACCATATGATGGAGTCAGCGGCGGCCAAGATGCAGCAGCGCGCGCCGGTCTACCCTGACCTCAAAGCCCTGAATGGTCCTTGGAACGAGTAAATGTGCCCTTGGTAGACCGGCCTTCGATCGGCGCCGGCCTCGCCCTGAGGTCGTGCTCAAACACCGCATAGGGTGCCACGCCGAGATCAACAGCACCGATAAAGGCATAGTGCGCTTGAGACACGTCAGGACCGCTCAACGCGTTCAAGACTGCCCGTTGCAGGCGCCGGGCCACTCCCCCCTCCAACTCTGCCGAGGTAATCAGCACCGGCGCAGGCCTGAGCGGGGTCTGCGCCAGGATTCGCAGGCCGTTGACGCGCGCCGGAAATAGCGCGTCATAGAGCCGGAAGCTGCACGCATCAATGGCGGCGAAATCTGCCTCTCCGGCCAGTACTGCATCGATCGAGTGCCGGTGTCCGCCACTGTGCACGCCGCGCGCGATTTGCGCATCGATATTCATGTACGCGCGCAGACAGTGAACACCGGACTGGGAATCTGACTCATTGTAGGCAAAGCGAGCGCCTCGCTTTTGGCCGAGATCGACCAGCGCGTTGAGGCTCGAATCAGATCGAACAATCACGTGGCTGTAGTAGTGCCCCGCTGGCGCGCCATCGAGGGCCAACACCGACGACGCCAGATAGCGCGCATGCTCCCGGTGGTGACGATACCAGGGCGAGCCACACAGCTGACTGAAGACCAGCCCTCCTTCCATCCAAGCTGAAACATTGTGGTTGCGATGCTCAATCTTGGTCGGCAGGTCCAAACCATCATCCCGCGCGGCTTCCCGGATCCTTGCCCAAAGAGCATCAGTCTGCGCGTGGTACTCCGGCCAGTCATAGAGAGGCAAGAGAGCCCGTCCGCGGATTTTCGTCAATGAAGCCATGGGCAGAGCATGGGGCGACTTGTCTGAACCGGTCAAGTCTCGCAGAGAGTCAATCAGAACCGACGCAGGAAGCGTCGCTGCTGGCCTACACAGCTCGACTGAAATTGGCTAACGCAGTAGTACCACATTCAGAGGACCCGACCCATGACGCTGCTAAATGAAGTGTCTCAGCCGATTGAAACCGCCAATGGCTTGCCCAACCCCCTTTACACCGACCCGGCGGTGTACGCCGAAGAAAGCCGCAGGCTGTTGCTCGGCAATTGGTCGGGCATCGCCTTCGAAGGCGACGTGCCAGAAGCTGGTGACGTCTATCCCGTAGAGCTGGCTGGCATTCCGCTGATTGTGGTCCGAGGTCGCGATGCGCAAGTCCGCGTGTTCGAAAATGTATGCCGCCATCGCGGTATGGTCCTCGTGCAGGAGCCAGGCAAGGCGCGGCAGGGCATGCGCTGCCCCTACCACAGCTGGACCTATGACTTGAACGGACGGCTGGTTGCCACGCCGCTTGTCGGGGGGCCAGACGCCAATCATCACCCCTGCATCGACAAGCCCGAACTAGGCCTGCTGGAAGTGCCTTCGCACACCTATCTGGGCGTAGTTTACGCCAACGTCAGTGGGAATGCCGCGCCATTTGAAGAAAGGCATAGCAAACTGATGAAGCGCTGGCAGGAGTTCAATCAGCCACTGTTCTTTGATGGTAGCGCGTCGGAATTCACGCTCGATGTCGCCTGCAACTGGAAACTGGCGGTAGAGAACTATTGCGAGGCTTACCACCTGCCTTGGATTCATCCTGACCTGAACAGTTATTCACGCATCGAAGACCACTACAATATCGTTGAGCCCGGCGCTTACTCCGGGCAAGGCACCACCGTGTTCAACCCGACCCGCAGCGAAGACGGCCGCATGCTGGACACCTTCACCGACCTGCGAGAGGCTTGGTGGAACGGTCAGGCCGAATACATCGTGCTCTATCCCAACGTGCTGGCCGGGGTTCACCGCGATCATATCTTTGCCATGCTACTACTGCCTCAGGGGGTTGATCACACCATCGAGCGGGTTGGCATTTTTTACGCCTCAGAACGGGCTGCGTCTGAGGATTTTGCTGATTTGCGCACCGTTAACGCCCGGCAGTGGCGCCTGGTTTTCGACGAAGATATCCAGGTGGTCGAAGGCATGCAGCGTGGGCGCAAAGCACCGCATTTCGACGGGGGTCGGTTCTCCCCTGCCATGGACGCAGCAACGCACTGCTTCCACGCTTGGGTGGCAGATTCCCTGGGCGAAGCAGATATTCTGCGCTGATCAGATACGGCAGCTTTCCGCAAAAATCAGGCATTCTCTCGTATCGGTAGCACCCTGCCGATAATGCAATTTTATATAGAATATTTGAAAATTTAAAATACCTTAAATCGATATTTGATCGGTTTCACGGGTTCTGTTTTCATGAACACAAATTTTTCGCAGCGCGCAAAGCGCTGCCGCTGGCCTCTGTCAACCTTCCTTTTACTCGGCCTTCCATGGAGCCCATCCGCCGTCAGGGCCAATGATCAGACCGACCAGAGTCCCCACCGAAAGACGACGGCTGCGCTGCTGACAATGCCCGAGCCGGCGCAGGAAAGCTTTGCCGCTGGGACAACGCTCGAAACCATGAAGGTGGCAAACTTTGTCAATGTGCCTGGCGCGCAGATTCTAGCCGCTGACACGCCTCCCCCGCAGACAAAGGTGCCATTCCCCACTGAGAACGGTATGATAGATGGCCACCGCGAGAGCCCTAGCCCTACCCCGGCCGGAACCCTTCGCCTCGAAGGCGGACGGCGGTTGGACGGAAGCAACGAACTGATCCGACAGGATCAGGGACAAGTTTTCGTTCGTGCAGAACTGGCCCAGCAACTCAACTTCGCAGACACCGTTCAGGGTCCACGCCAAGGGGCGGCACAAGCTGCTCCGCACCTGGCCAACGGTGGACTACCCGTTGACGCCAGCAGTGTTTCAGCAGCCGGTACAACGATGATCATCGAAGACAAAAGCAACCTAGGCGCCATCACAAGCGCAGGAGCATCACTTGTTGGCACGTTGGTCGTTGCGTCAGCCTATGCAGACTTGTCTTCAGAGCTAGTCGACCTGTCCGAGACGATTGCAATCAATACCACCAACGACGATGCAAGCAGCAACAACGACGAAGATCCGCCCCTCGACGCAGACGACAGCGACGACCCGGAAGCCGATTTAGCAGACGGGGACGCTGGCGGTGATGAAGGCGACGGAGAAGGCGGTTCGACCACCCCCGAAAACCAGCCCCCAACCTTCATTGAACTCACGGGCACCGGCTCAGTAAGTGAGACGGCGCAGGCTGGCACCCTGACCGGGGTCGCCGTCACGGCGCTAGACCCCGAGGGAGCGGCTGTAACGTATGCCATTGTAGCGCAGGATATCCCCGGTGCCTTTGGCGTTCATGCGGAGAACGGCACCATTTCGGTCGCCAGTCCCGAACTGATCGACTTCGAGAGCCACGAAAGCCTTTCGATCACTGTCTCCGCCACGGATCCCGAAGAAGGTACCACCACCCAGACCTTGAGCATCCGGATCGAAGACGACAGCCTGGATGCACTGAAGTCCGTACCGACCTACACCCAAGCCCACGACAGCTTGAGTTCGGGCGCGCTTGTCTTCGGCAGTCGGTCTACCGATTCAGCCTTCCCCGATGGCCGGTTTGGCCACGGTGGGGTTGAAACGACCACCGGGCAGGCGAGGATAGACCTTTATCTCAATGCGCAGGAATACTTCATCGTCGGCCCTGATGGCGTAGACTCTAGCCTGGCGGCAGCGTCTTTTTCTGCGTTGCCTAAAATCGATCTGGTTGAGCTCGACAACGGAGAAATCGTGCTCGGCAGCTTCAATACAAGCAGTAACTTCCTCATGTCGTTCAGCGTGACGGAAACCGATTTCTCTGGCCAGACCGGCTTCAACTTTGGCTCATTGGCGAAGAGCGTCCATGCCAACGCCTCCGGCGTGCCCGACGAGCGTTATCAGTTCAGTGATGGTAATGTCATGCGCCTGAGCGAGCCGGCTTTTGCCGATCCTCATGCGGCTCTGGATCTCGATGCGGTAGACATCTTGCATTTCGCCGATTTGACGGGCGACGGGCAGGCTGAAATGCTGGTGCGGCAGGGTGTGGGTGAAGACTTGGTGGTGTTCGAAAATCTCGGCAACGGCTTTGCTGATGAAGCCATGGCGCAAACCCTGTTCACTGGTGTTGATCTCGATGCCTTGGCTGGGGGACGGCTTCTTGATCTCTCCCTGCGTGATCATTTTTCCTCTGGGGAAACCAATCTGGTGCTTCTGGGCACGGAAGCGACCTATCTCTACGAGTTAACCTGAGAGGACAACACCCGAAGCAGGATGAGGATCAGCGCTCAGAATTCAGGTGTCTGAAGCAGTGCCGGTGGGGTCTGGGCACCCAGTACCTCGCAAACGCGAGCAGCATAGCGGTTGGCGGTTGCAACCGCGTCGGGCAGAGCTTCACCAGCAGCAAGCGCAGCTGCCAGCGCACCGACGAAGGCATCCCCTGCCCCGGTCGTGTCGCGCACCTCAGCTGCAACGGCGGGAACGGTTAAGACCGGTTCATCACCCTGATAGAGCGCTGCACCTTTGGCACCCAGTGTCAGCACCACCGCGCCCACACCAGCGGTCAGAAGCGCACGCGCTTCCTCATCAGGACTGACTGCCCGCGCAACCTCGAACCCAGCGGCTTGGGTCAATTCGTGCTCGTTCGCGATCAGTACGTTGATCTGAGCCATGTCCTGCGCCGAAAGCCTATGGGCGGGGGCGGTATTGTGGATCACGCTTGCACCCTGCCCCCGCGCTCTTTGGTGGGCTTGAGCCGTCTCTGTCCAGTTGATCTCATTCTGCGTGACCAGCCAGTCGCTTTGGCCAAGTTCAGGCAGATGAGCGCACGTCGCTGCGTCGTTAGCCCCGGAAACCACGATAATCTGATTCTCCCCACCCGCGTCAACCGCGATCATGGCCAGCCCCGAGGGGCCCTCGACCCCTCCCACCGCGGTCAGATCAACACCAGCGCTGCGCAGTTGCGCCAATGCTGTCGGCCCCTGCCCGTCTGAACCGACCGCCCCGGCCATCAGCGTAACGGCGCCGTTTCGAGCGGCAGCCAGCGCCTGATTTGCGCCCTTGCCACCGGGCAACGCGCTATAGCGGGTCGTCTTGATGGTCTCTCCCGGACCGGGCAGCCGATCGACTTCAGCAACCAGATCGACATTGATGGACCCAAAAACGATCACGCGGCTCTTGGCGTTCATGCGGTCATCACCTCCAGATAATGATTAATGACCCCAGCACCATCCGCATCAATGCAGACCTCGACCCGGGCACGCTCATCCCAGCCGGGTTGCGCGGTGAACCGCTGAATGGGCTTGGCGATTGTCTTGCCGGCGGCGAAGCCTTCACACACCACCCGCACGCTCGACGGTTGTCGAGTGAACAGGTCAGGCCGGCACAGGGCAATCAGCGCCGACGGGTCATGGAAGTGACAGAAATCCAGCCCCACGACCTCAGCATGAAAGTCAAAG
This sequence comes from Kiloniella sp., assembly GCA_002690455.1. Taxonomy (GTDB): domain Bacteria; phylum Pseudomonadota; class Alphaproteobacteria; order UBA7985; family UBA7985; genus UBA7985. Next base: position 7,265 of record NZET01000002.1, on the reverse strand, counting down.
TACTGCACTGCAGCGGCTGCGAGAAAGCGTCCGTTCATGCCGCCATCTGCTTCAATTCGAGCCACGTTGGCGCGGGTTAGCGGCACCTGATGGGTCGCATCGAGGCCGAGCATCGTCACCGTCCATGGCGCTCCAAAGACGATCTCTGCTGCCTCGGGGTCGTCATAGATATTCGCCTCGGCTGCCGGGGTAACATTGCCGTTCACGTTGACTGCCCCGCCCATGATCGAAACACCCTTTGCCAGCTGGGCGATATCGGGCGCTTGCTGAAGTGCCAGAGCGATGTTGGTCAGTGGACCGATGGGCACCAGCGTAACTTCGCCGGGATGGGCGCGGAGGGTGTCAATGATGAACCCCGCTGCGCTCCCCTGAACCAACGGCGCCTTGATCTGCGCGGGCGAGAAGCCGCCAAAGCCGTCCTCTCCATGCACCATGACCGGGAAGGCACGACGCTCGATGGTCAGAGGGTCCGCTGCCCCCTGCGCCACGGGGCAGGCTTGTCCGCCCATGTCAACGAGCGCGCGAGCGTTGTGCGTGGTCTGCTCGATGCTGGCGTTGCCATAAATACTGGTCAGCCCAAGCACGTCGAAATCCGGTGATTTAAGCGCGTAGAGAATGGCAAAAGCGTCGTCGATCCCAGGGTCGGTATCGATCAGGATTTTCTCACCCATTGGCTTATGCCTCCTTCCGTGGCCCTGCCCCGAACCGCGGCGCAACCCTGCAACGGTGGCACAGATTGTGCGGCGAAAAAAGGGTGGCGCCGGGCGAAAGGTCACTGCACGCATCCAGAAAAACACAGACAGCACAGCTGCAGACGACTCATCGACTTGGCTCCGTCACTTTGCGGGTCGTAAGGGGCAAAGACGGCCGCGCGGGGCTTGCATTTGCCGTGCGCTTGATCCCCTGTTGTGCCTCGCTGCATCTGATCCACAGTGAGGTTGAGCCACGATGGCACCCACCAATAAGGTTCTGATTACCACCCCCTGGCCAACAGAGGCCGTTGACACCATGCGCACGCATTTTGAGGTAGAGGTGCACGAAGGCCCCCTGCCTATGCCTGCAGAGGTCTGGCAGGCCGCCCTGCGCGACTTCGACGCTATTGCCCCTACGGTGATCGACCATCTCCCGCCTTCGGTTTACGCGCAGGCAGGGCGACGCACGCGCATCCTTGGAAACTTCGGTGTTGGCTTCAACCACATCGATATCGACGCAGCGCGAAACAGTGGGTTGGTGGTCACCAACACCCCGGGCGTGTTGACCGATGCGACGGCTGATCAGTCCATGGGCCTGCTACTGGCCGTGGCACGTGGCATTTCATTGGGTGACTGGCATGTTCGCGACGGTCAGTGGACGGGCTGGAGCCCCACGGATCGACTGGGGACACAGGTCACTGGCAAGACACTAGGAATCATCGGCTTTGGCCGTATCGGACAGGCCATGGCCCGGCGCGCGCACTTCGGCTTTGGCATGCAAATCGTTTTTCATAACCGTAGCCGCATTGAAACGGCAGTCGCTCAAGGTCTTGGCGCCCAGCAATTGGAAAGTGTCGAAGCGGTACTGAAAGTAGCCGACTTCGTTTCGCTTCACTGCCCCGGCGGTGCAGAAACCCGCCACCTGATCAACGCCGATCGCCTCAACCAGATGCAGCCCCATGCATTTCTGATTAACACCGCGCGCGGCGATGTGGTGGATGAGGATGCCTTGGTCGATGCTTTGCAAGCCGGAACCATTGCCGGTGCCGGTCTCGATGTCTTCGCCGAAGAGCCCCGGGTCCACCCCGGATTGCTGGGTCTAACCAACTGCGTTCTCAACCCGCATTTGGGCTCCGCCACACTCGAAACGCGGACGGCCATGGGTCTGAAAGTGGTTGAGAACCTCGTCGCCTTCTTCAAAGGCGATAGCCCACCCGACGCTCTCTGATTCCCGGCAATGACTATGCCTTCTGTCTCGATATAGTGTACTACACCCAAATCAATGCCGGTTGGAGGATGTTCAGATGCAACGCCGCTCGCTGATTTACATGCTTTTCTCGTTTCAGGGCCGCATGTCACGCGCTGAATACTGGCTGCGATTCACCATTCCACTGCTGCTGCTTTATGTCGGTCTGTGGGTACTTCTGTTACTGCTGGCACTGGTCTTTGGCATCGTCGAATGGGGTACCCAGCTGTTGACAGCGGCCACGACAGAGACGGAACCGCCAATGGTCGGCGGTACGCAAATTGTCGGCTTTTTGGTGATGATGCTGACCATGTTCGTCGCCAGCCTCGCCTTCCTGTGGGCCACGATAGCAGGCTCGGTAAAGCGACTGCATGACTGTGGAAAAGGGGGCTGGTTCTTCCTGTTGATCTTTGTCCCCGCGATCGGACCACTGTTGCTGTTCATCTGGAACGGATTTATCCGCGGCACCGTTGGGGACAACCGCTTCGGTCCCGACCCGAACGCAGTGTCCGAAGGGAGCTAAAGACCGCTTGATCGTGGCCATGAAACGGGCGATCATCGTCCCCTAACATGACCTCAGGCCAAGCGATTTGGGCTGAGGCTTCGTCCCAAGGCGGCCAATGTCACAGAGTACGATAAGTTACAGGCAGCACACGCGGGCGATGCTTCTTCTCGGCATTCCGTTGATCGGAAGTCACCTTGCCAACGCCGCGGTCGGGTTGACGGATACAATCATGCTGGGCTGGTACGATGTCGAAGCGCTGGCTGCCGGAGTGCTGGCCACCGGACTGTTCTTCATGCTGTTTGTCATGGCCAGCGGCTTCTCCTTTGCCGTCATGCCCATGGTCGCCTCGGCATCGAGCGCCGGCGATACAGCGCAAGTACGACGAGTGACCCGCATGGGACTGTGGCTGTCGGTGGCAATCGGCATGTTGCTGTTCCCGCTGCTCTGGTGGTCAGGCCCGATCCTGCGACTGCTGGGCCAAGAACCAGTCATTGCCGATCTGGCACAGACATACTTACGGATTGCCGGCGTTGGAATGTTTCCTGCGCTGCTGGTAATGGTGTTGAAGAGTTATATGGCGGCACAGGAGCGGGCCAACATTGTGCTGTGGGTGACGATTGTCGGGGCCCTGGGCAATGCGCTGGCAAACTGGGTGCTCATCTTTGGTAAATGGGGCTTCCCCGAAATGGGCATCGCGGGCGCAGCGCTGGCCAGCCTGATTAACCACAGCCTGATGCTGCTGGGTCTCGGACTCTATGCCCTTCGGGTTTTCCCTGAACATGCTTTGCTCCAACGGCTATGGCGTCCAGATCCGGAAGCTTTGCGCAGCGTATTCAGGCTGGGCTGGCCTATCGGCCTGACCCATCTTGCAGAAAGCGGAATGTTCGCGGCCTCGGCGATCATGGTCGGCTGGGTGGGGACACTGCCACTGGCCGCCCACGGCATTGCGCTGCAACTGGCCTCGACCACCTTCATGGTTCACATCGGACTGAGTCAGGCGGCAACCGTGCGCGCCGGGCGGGCTTATGGTACGAGTGACATCAGCGGACTGCTCCGCGGCGGTCAGGTGAGCTTTATGCTAGCGATGACAATGGTTGTTTTCACCATGGCGGCCTTCCTCGGAATGCCCAAAACCCTTATCAGCCTGTTCCTTGACCCCGCTGACCCAGACCGGCTGGCCATCATCACCATTGGGGTCGGCCTGCTGGCAATGGCTGCACTGTTCCAACTCGCCGACGGGACGCAAGCCATGGCCCTCGCCTTGCTTCGTGGTGTGCAAGACACACGCGTTCCGATGATTCAAGCGGCGGTCAGCTATTGGCTGGTTGGCTTGCCTACGGGTTACTTGCTCGGGTTCTGGACACCTCTGGGAGCTATAGGCATCTGGCTGGGGCTGGTTGCCGGCCTGAGCTGCGCCGCGCTCCTGTTGCTGCACCGGTTCTGGTGGCAGCGGTTCTGGATGCAGGATATGGTAGCACCGGCTGCGCCATAGACCGTTCAACACCGATCGCGGCAATCTGCCCGCGTTTTTGACTTTCCGCCAACCGCGCAATGTCCCAAGATCGTAATTGCGTGAAGTATAACAAGCTCACAATCGTGCAGAAGCGCAGTCTTTCCCACAACGCTGAGGCAACCTTACCGATGCCCCAATCTCAGGCCCCCTCACCCGCGTCATTTGCGGGGTGGCTCGATGATACCAATGACATCACTCGCGCCTTTCTCGCGGCCGGACAGATCCCCGGCTTGATCAACATTGCTGGCGGCCTGCCAGATCCCCAGGTCTACCCTGTCGATAGGCTGTCAGAGATTGCTGCTCAGTCGATTGCCGAGTTCCCCAATGAGACGCTTGGTTATGGCACCATCGAAGGCTTGCCTGACCTGCGCGCCGCCGTAGCGCAGCGGTATTCCACTGAAACCCTGCACCTGACCCCCGAAAATGTGCTGATCACCACCAGCGGGATGCAGGCGCTGGACCTAATCGGCAAGGTCCTTCTCAACGAAGGGGACACCATGGCCGGGCAGTTCCCCACCTATCTGGGGGCGCTCGACGCCTGGCGCCCTCGCCGCCCGCAGTTCCGCAACATGAACCTGCAGACCAACGACGTCGACCTGATCGGCGCGATGACCGGTGCTAAGTTCGCGTACATTGTACCGAATTTCTCCAACCCCACGGGACGGCTGGTTCCCGAGCAGACCCGGCGCGACCTGATCGACGCCGCCCGCCAGACTGGCGCCTGGTTGGTGGAGGATGATCCCTACGGCGGTCTGAGCTACGATGGACCAATTCCGCCCAGCGCACTCGAACTTTCGGCGGAGCAGGAGTCCTCCGCGCCCGGCCCTTATCAGGGTCCGGTGATCTATCTGGGCACCCTGTCGAAAATGGTCGCCCCGGGCCTGCGCGTGGGCTGGGTGATCGCCGTGCCAGAGATGATCGCGGCCCTTGTCACCGCCAAGCAGGGCTCGGATTTGTGCACCAGTGGCCTGACACAGCGGATGACCTGCAAGATTTTTGATGCCGGGCTCATTGAAGCAATGAACCCGGTAATGTTGCGCCTCTATGGGGAGCGCCGCAACGCGTTGCTCGCCGCCATGGACCGCCACTTGACCGATTTCTTTGATTGGCAATTCCCCGAAGGCGGCATGTTCGTTTGGGCGGCGGCCAAAGACGAAAGGCTGAATACCGATGAGCTGTTCAAGATCGGGTTGGAAGAATTAGTCTGTGTCACCCCAAGCAGCGTATTCGACTCACAGGAGGAGTTTCGACGCGGCATAAGACTGAACTTTACCATCAACGATGCCGACCGGTTGGAGGAGGCGGTGGTCCGCCTTGCCCGCGCGACCGAACGCCTGCTGGCACGGATAGGCTGAACCATGGCGATAACTGTTCATAGCGAAGAGACAACTGGCACGCAGACCCAAAACACAGGCAACTGGCTCAGCAATGCGGAGATCGCTGCCTGGGCCGATATCCCGGTCAGCGTCGCCGTCGACCTGATACCCGAAGGGCAGATTGACCCCGCTCTTGCCCTGCGTACCCGCCTTCCCGCCGGGCAGGAGGCGCGGCTGAGCTTGCGTGGCAGAGCCCTGACGGTGCAGTGCAATCCGCCAGACTTCGGCGCCGTGGTGCTGGCGCTCGACCAAGTGCAGGCTGGCGATGTGGTTGTGGTCGCAGCACAAGCGCGGACGGACTTTGCGATGATCGGGGAGATCCTCGGCGGGCACCTGCGCGCCAAGGGCTGTGCGGGTCTGGTGGTAGACGGTGCGGTGCGGGATATCGACCAACTTGGTAGTTGGCCAGATTTTCCGGTGTTCGCGCGCGGGATCAATCCACGCGGGCCGACGTCGGCTGCCGGCGGTGCCCTGTTTGGCGGCATTGATGTCGGGGGCTGCCCCGTCAACGCCGGTGATCTCATTCTTGGCGATGCCGACGGGTTGATTGTACTGGATGCGGATCTGGCGCGGGCGCATCTCGATGCAGCGAAGGCAAAAATTGGGCTTGAGCAGCGCTGGATTGCCGCGCTGGCTTCGGGAAAGGCAGCCGGAGATGTCTTCGGGCTTTAGCGCGCACCCCAGGTGTCAGAGAGCCTATAGCCTTCGGGCCAGGGATCATCGGGATCCAGCATGTGCTGGTGCGTACCGGTGATCCAGCCGCGACCAGAGATTTCGGGCACCACCGCCGGACGGCCGCCGACGCTGGTTTCGGCAACAATCCTGCCGCGGAAGGTCGAGTCTATCAACGATGTAACAGTTAAGCTGTCCCCTACGACCATCTCGCCCTGCGCGTGCAGGATCGCCATCCGGGCAGACAGTGCCGTGCCTGTCGGCGAGCGGTCCACCTTTCCGGGCTGGATCGCGACGGCGGCGCGGGCTTCGAGCCCATCGATGCCTCTGCTCAGCGGCCCAGCGAACAGGCAGAACGAAAAGTGAGTCCAGTCAGGGTTTTCAGGGTGGCTGAATGTCAGCTGCTGGTTGGCGGCATTTGTGATGCTGACCCCCAGTTTAGCGATGCGGTGGGCCTCCTCCGCCACGATTTCTAGCCCCAGCGCTCCCGCATCAACAACAACAAAGCTGTCGCCGCCGTAGGCAGTGTCGACCCGGATGCTACCCAGCCCGTCAACTTGCAACGGCAAGTCTAGATCAGCTGAAAAAGAGGGTAAATTCTGGACAAATATGCGCTCGGCTTTGCCGTTGACGCACTGGGCCCGTACCCGCACCAAACCGCCCGGAGCTTCAAGATTTATCACAGTTTCCGGCTCAACCATCGGCACGATTCCAGCGTCAAGCAGGACAGTGGCAACGCAGATGGAGTTCGAGCCCGACATCGGGGGCGTGTCTTCGGGCTCCATGATGATAAAGGCGGCGTCAGCCTCCGGGTGCTTGGGCGGGACCAGTAAATTGACGTGGCGAAAAACCCCGCCACGGGGCTCGTTCAGCACGAAATTGCGCAAGCGCTGGTCCTGCGCAATCCAACGACGCTGTTCCCACAGGCTGTTACCGGGCGGAGGCAACACACCGCCAACGATAACATCGCCGACTTCACCTTCTGCGTGGGCAGAAATAACGTGGATGGTTTTTGAGCTGCGCACGTTTCCCTCTCTTCCTCCCCTGCCGGCCAGCCATGACGTTTGAGGCTGGTCAGTCTGACTGACGCGCGAGAAAGCACGCAGGCGTGTTGAAACGGAAGAAGTCGGAAGCAATTCCAGCTGCTCTGCCACCCCCCGAGGGAGGTGGCATCCCGTACGGGATTCGAACCCGTGTCGCCGCCGTGAAAGGGCGGTGTCCTAGGCCTCTAGACGAACGGGACGCAGCAAAATAAGACTGC
>NZET01000016.1 GCA_002690455.1 Kiloniella sp. | reverse complement strand
CCTGGCCTTTGCGGCCTCGGCTCACGCTCAGCAGGGGGTCACCGACGACACCATTCTGCTGGGTTCGCACACAGCCATGTCCGGTCCGCTGCAGCCTTGGGGCGCAGGTTCGACCGGTGCGGCGAAGATCTACTTCGCTGGCGTGAATGCTCAGGGCGGTATCCATGGCCGTCAGATCGAGCTGCTGGTTGAAGACAGCTCCTACCTCGTGCCAAAGGCGACGGAAGCCGGTCGTAAGCTGGTCGTTGACGACGGTATCTTCGCGATGCTGCTCGCGCTGGGTACCCCGCACAACAACGCGGTGCTGCCGATTCAGGGCGAATTCAACGTTCCGAACCTGCTGCCCATGACCGCTGCACGCTCCATGTCCGGCACCGCCGGTGACGGCATGCCAGAGCGTTTCGGCGCCCTTTCCAGCTACTACGATCAGGTTGAAGCGGCAGTTGGTCACTTCGCTGCCGGTGGTGCGAACATGCCTTGTGTCCTCTACCTCGACACCGACTTCGGTTACGAGATCCTTGAGGGCGTTGAGTCCGGTGCCGCTATGGCCGGCGTTGAAGTTGCCGCAACCGCAGCGCACCAGCCTGGCGATTCCGACTACGTCGGTACTCTGACCAAGCTCGCTGGCGCAGGCTGTAACGCCGTTTTTCTCGGCGTGAACTTCCCTGAAGCCATCAGCATCAAAGCGACCTCAGCTGCCATGGGCCTGCCCATGCCGATCGTCGGTTCGACCGCGATCTTCGAAGAAGCGGTCATCCTGCTCGGTGCACAGGCTGGCGTACTTGAGGCACTCGAAGGCCTGTACGCTGCTGGTTCGTGGATCGGCATGAACGATGCCAAGAACCCTGACCTCAACCCACTGCACGCAGAGGCTGCCAAGTTCGAGGCAACCTTCCTGCAGGTGACCGGCGCGCCGCTGGTGACCGGTGCTGCGCTGCTGGGTCACAACGCTGCGATGATCACTGCTGCTGCGCTGCAGGCCGCTGGCCCGGATCTCACCCCTGAGAGCCTGACCGCTGCCATGGAGAGCATCGAAGTGCCAAACATCTTCACCGGTGACACCATGAGCTTCGGTGAAGGCGGTCGTACCGGTTCCTCTGCCGTTTACCTGAGCCAGATTCAGGGCGGTCAGTGGAGCTTCGTCGAGAAGCTGCGCGACTAAGATTTGTCCGTGCCCCGGCCGGCCCTGCTCCTGACGGCAGGCCGGATCGGGTGCCCGGGACAAACCAAAGCGTTTGAAGTGCGTGGGACCATGCCGGTTCCACGCATTTTTTTTGTGCTGAAAGAGGGCGAGGGTTGGTGGGGTGAGGTGCGCCTCAGGCGACCTGCGCGCGCAGCAGGCGCTGCAGGTGCAGGATGGTCGGCCCATGCTCTCGCTCGGATCCGGACTCCGGCTTGCCGTGACCGGTGATCACCAGCTGGGAAATCTGCCGCTGCTCCATCAGCGCTAGTGCCGCGGCGGCGCTCTGCCCGGCATCCAGGGTCAGCGGGTCGCGGGTCATGATGTCTCGCGCCGACACAGCGGCCTCGCCTGCGCGCGGCGGATCGCGCAGCAGCGCGCGGCGCAGGTCGCCGTCGGTGATCAGCCCAGTGACAGCGGCGGCTCCGGTGTCGGGGCCGGTGTCAGGATCAGTCACCAACGCACAGCCCAGACCGCCCCGCGTGATCGCTTCGGCAATCTCGCGCAGGCTGGCCTCAAGGGCCACCTGCGGAGCCGGGGGCAGGCCGTCGAGCAGGTCGCCGACCCGGGCCAGCGCTGCGCCAAGGCGACCTGAGGGGTGCAGGCGGGAGAAATCATCGGCGCTGAACCCGCGCCCATGCCATAGCGCGGCGGCGAGGGCATCGCCCAGTGCCAGCATCATTAGCGCGGATGTTGTGGGGGCAGGGATGGCCGGGTCGGCTTCGGCGACCGGCGGCAGCCGCAGCAGGCATCCAGCGGCCTGCGCCAGATCGGAGCCCGCGTCGCTGGTAACCGCAATCAGTGGCAGGCCCCGGCGCTGGATGAATTGCAGCACCGGCAGCAGTTCCCGCGACTGGCCCGAGTTGGACAGGATCAGCACCACGTCGCCTGAGCCGATGATGCCCAGATCGCCGTGCCCGGCTTCGGCGGCGTGTAGGAAGAACGACGGCGTGCCGGTGCTGGCGAAGGTCGAGGAAACCTTGCGCGCGACGTGTCCGGATTTGCCGACCCCGCAGATGATCAGCCGCCCCGCGGCGCCGCCGATCAGCGCCACAGCTTCAGCAAAGGCGGGGTCGAGGCTGTCGGCCAGCGCGTCCAGCCCGGCGCGTTCGGCGCGGATGACCCGACGCCCGGTCTCAAGCGCTGCGGCAGCGGACCTGGTTTCAGCCTGCTCAGAGGCCATTGGGGTCACCCTTTTCCGACAGCAATGCCTCGATCCGTGCGATGTCTTCGGGGTTGTTGACCTCCCAGAACGGAAAGCCGCGGCTCTCCACCGGGACGCAGCACACGGGCAGGTCGTTTTCGAGGAAGCGCAGCTGTTCGAGGCCTTCGGTGGTCTCCAGCGGCCCTTGGGGTCTCCCTTTTCCGCCAGCAAAGCCTCAATCCGGGCTATGTCTTCGGGGTTGTTGACCTCCCAGAACGGGAAGCCATGGCTCTCCACCGGGACGCAGCGCACGGGCAGGTCGTTTTCGAGGAAGCGCAGCTGTTCGAGGCCTTCGGTACTCTCCAGCGGCCCTTGGGGGAGGTCGGCGTAGTCGGCCAGCGCTTCGGGGCGGAAGGCGTAGAGGCCGACATGGTGCCAGACGTCCATGCCCTCGGCCCGGCCGTCGAAGGGCAGGACTTCCTTGGAGAAATACAGGGCGCGGCCGCTGGCGCTGATCACGGCCGTGGTGCCGCCGACCTGCCCACGCGCGCGGTCGGCGCGGAAGTGGGCGAGGGTCTCGGGCGTGCAGCGCACCACCGGGGTAGCGACGGAGACCGCCGGGTCGTCGAAGGCGGCGATGATGTTCTCGACCACCCAGGCGGGGGTCAGGGGCGCATCACCCTGCAGGTTGATGACCACGTCAGCCTGTAGGCCCTCGGCGGTCAGGGCGGCGTAAGCCTGAGCCACGCGCTCGGTGCCGTTGCGGCAGGCGGGGTCGGTCATCAGCGACCGGACCCCGGCGGTTCTGGCTGCTTCGGCGATCAGCGCGTCGTCGGTGGCAACGTAGACGGCCTCGACCCCGGCGACGGCGCAGGCGGCCTGCACGGTGTAGGCGACCACCGGGCGACCGGCGAGCGGCGCCAGCATCTTGCCCGGGAAGCGGCTGGCCTGCATCCGCGCCGGGACGATGATCACCGCCTTTACCACGTGCTCAAGTCCAGACGATCCGCTGGCCGCGCCCGCGCGACGGCGTCGATGGCCAGCAGGTCTTCGAGCAGCGCTGGCATATGCGCCAGCGGCACCATGTTCGGGCCGTCGGACAGCGCGGCATCGGGGTCGGGGTGGGTCTCGATGAACAGGCCGTCGACACCGACCGCCACCGCCGCGCGGGCGAGGGTGGGAACGAACTCCCGCTGCCCGCCGGAGCGTCCGCCCTGTCCGCCGGGCTGCTGCACCGAATGGGTGGCGTCGAAGGTCACGGGGTAGCCCAGCGCCCGCATGGTCGGCAGGCCGCGAAAGTCGCTGACCAGCGTGTTGTAGCCAAAGCTGGTGCCGCGGTCNCACAGGATCAGGNGCTGGTTGCCNGCGTTCGCGCACTTGGCCACGACGTGCTCCATGTCCCACGGCGCGAGAAACTGCCCCTTCTTGATATGCAGGGCGCGGCCGGTACGTGCGGCGGCTTCGAGCAGATCGGTCTGGCGGCACAGGAAAGCCGGAATCTGCAGGACATCGACGACCTCGGCAACGGGTGCGCAGTGCTCGGGCAGGTGTACGTCTGTTAGTACCGGCCTCCCGGTGCGGCTGCGGATGGTGTCGAAGGCCCGCAGGGTCGCTTCCAGCCCCATACCGCGCGGCGCGTCGGCGCTGGTCCGATTGGCTTTGTCGAACGATGCTTTGAAGATCAATGGCAAGTCGAGGCGGCGGGCAATCTCATCTAGCGCCACGGCCAGTGACAACATATCATCCGGGGTTTCAGCCTGACAGGGGCCGGCGATCAGCACCAGCGGCTGACCTTTACCGATGGAGAAGGGGCCGAGGTCGATGCTCATGGCTTGCTGCTCATGGCTTGTTGCTCACGGCGCCCGGGTCAGCGCCTGACCAGGGGGTCAGTTGATGGTCGCGTCATTTGCGTCTCCGCCTTCGCGGAGTTCGTGCAGGCCTTCGCCGTTGAAGTGCAGAACCACGGCGGTAAATCGCTGGAAGCTGTCCATGATTTCCTCGATGGGGAGACGTCCAATCGGTAGGCTGTTGCTCAGCAATACAGTGCCATCGGTTGGATTGATGCTGAATGAGGGAAAGCCCGGGCCGCCGGTGCGGAAATTGTGCAGTAGTAGAGCGCAGGCCATTTCCTGACTGAGTTCGTCCATCTTCAGCGGCACTTCGGCAAGAAAGTCGAGGCAATCAGAGCGTACACCCTGACCGAACGCAACCACTACGTTGTTATTGATGGCCACGCGAGCCAGACCGTTTTCATCGAATTTCAACCCTTCGGCCCCCAATTCTGCGGCGATGGCTGCGAGGGCATGTGCGGGGGATGGGTAGCTCATTCGGGTCTCCGGTGCTCTGAAGCTTTACTTTGGCTGTGGGGTTTATGGCTGTGCGTCGCACATTCTGCCGGGGCTTGCAACGTCCAGCGTCATAGGCGTCTTGTCGACCGGGACGCGACATCTTATTTGCAGACTATGGCCGGCAGACGACCCTCCTTTCGACCCTTTGAGCTGATGATTTTCGGCGGCCTGATGCTGGCGGCGGTCTATGGCCTGTGGAGCTGGGGGCAGCAGCGCAGTCAATGCCCTGACGCGTTGGGGAGCCTGCTGATTGTTCCGGCCTATGACGAAGACACAGCNATCCTCAGCGGGACCATGATGGGGCAGGCGACGTGCAAGCTGCGACGGCTGGCACGGGAGAACCCGGGGCTGCGCCGCTTGGTCCTGGCCGATATTCCCGGCACGTTTGACCTGGTGGACACCCAGGCAGCGACACGTCTGGTACGGGCGCAGGGCTGGGAGACGGTAGTGCCGGCCAACGGCCGCATTGCTTCGGGCGGGGTGATGCTGTTTCTCGGTGGGGTGACGCGAACGGTCGAACCCGGCGGTCAAGTCGGGGTTCATGCCTGGTCACAAACGTGGGAGGGAGCGGTCTACTCCTCGCCATCCGATATCCCGGCGCGGCTGGAACGCGCTTATCGCGATGTGTACCGCGATCTAGGGATTGATCCGGGTTTCTATGATTTTCAAGTCGAAGCTGCGCCCGCAGAAGACATTTACTGGATGACTCGGACGGAGATGCGCCGTTGGGGTCTGATCTGATCAGCCACGTCCGAGTAGCTGACTAGCCCGTGCTTCGCGCCAGAACACAAACAGACCGCTGGCGATCACAACACCCGCCCCAATCAGCGTCATAAGGGCGATATTGCCCCCGAAAAACAGGCTTTGGAAGACGATCATCCAGATGATGGAGAAGAAGAAGAACGGAGCGACGCGCACTGGTCCTGCGTAGTGCATGGCCAGCACGTTGAAGATATGACCGCCGGTGCCGAAAATACCACCCACGAGGATAAGCAGCCCCCAGCCGAATTCGTTGCCTGGACCGACCAGTTGGCCATCGACCAACAGGATCACGGGGGTCAGAGCCACGGCACCGACTGCGGTGGTGTAAAAAATGGCGGAACCTGCGCTATCCTGCCCGGCGAGCTGGCGTGTGGAAATCTGCATGAGGGCAAAAAAGGTCGCTGCCCCCAGCGAACACAACATCCAAGGCGAAAAGCCGTCGCCCCAAGGCTGCATAATTATGCCGATGCCCCCGAAGCCGACGAGGATAGCTGTCCACCTCATCCGCCCAACCCGCTCTCCGAGCACAAACTGAGACAACGCGGCAATGATCAGCGGCGCGGCGAAGAAGATCGAAATCGTCGTGGTGACGGGCAAGTGCCCCAGTGCGGTAAAGTTGCACACTGTGGTTCCCGCCATGCAGAACGAGCGCCAGAACTGCCCCAGCGGCCGACTGACCCGCCAAATATCCCAGCGCCGTTCAATCAGAGCGCCGAAGAAGTAGGAGGTTACGAGCCCCGCGCTGAGTCGCACCCATACCACCAACAGTGGCGGCATCCCGCGCAGGTCGACAAGGTACTTGGCAGAGGCATCCAAACCCGACCAGAAAGCCGTGGCCGTGATCATGAACCCCATTCCAATCATGAAATTCTGGGAGGGTACAGCCATTGTTATCTTTCGTGTCAGAACAGACGGCGCAGTCAGGAAGAACAGCGACGCAAAGCCTCTGGGCGAAGAGACGTGAGCGGTGTTAAGGACCATAGCTAAACTGTCGTGTCACTCAAAAAGGTAACCAACCCATGGCTTCCAGTATTCCAAGCTCAGCCCGCGTTGTCGTTATTGGCGGGGGCGTCGTCGGCGTTTCGGCGCTCTACCATCTGGCAAAAAAAGGCTGGGATGACTGTGTGCTGCTAGAACGCACTGAGTTGACCGCAGGGTCGACCTGGCACGCAGCAGGTCTGCTGCCGCTGTTCAACGTCTCCTATTCGGTCGGGCAGTTACACCAGTACTCGGTGGAGCTTTACCGCAATCTTGAAGATGAAACCGGCCAGGCGGTCAGCTTCCACAACACTGGTAACCTGCGCCTTGCCATGAACAAGGAGCGGATGGATGAATACCACTGGTACCGCTGCACCGCTGACACCATTGGCGTCGAAAGCCACATGCTCACGGTCGAGGAGATCAAGAATTTGTGGCCGCTTATCAATACTGAGGGCCTGGTGGGCGCGCTCTGGCANCCGACGGACGGGCACATTGCGCCAGTTGATCTGACCCAGTCGCTGGCTAAGGGTGCTCGGGCCATGGGCGGGCAGATTTTCCAGCGTACGGTGATGACCGACATGGAGCGCACTGACGCGGGCGAGTGGGTTATCACCTACCAGTCTTATGACAACCCCGAAGAAACCAGCACCATCACCTGTGAGCACGTGATTTGTGCGACCGGCAACTACGCGCGCGAGACCGCGCTGAAGGTAGGGCTGGAAATCCCCGCGATCCCGGTNGAGCACCAGTACATTGTAACCGGCGAAGATCCGGTGCTCGTCGACTATCGTGCCCAGGGGCACAAAGAACTGCCCGTGTTGCGCCAGTCNGACAGCTCCTGGTATCTTCGCGAGGAACGCGGTGGCTGGATCCTTGGCCCCTATGAGGAAGGCGCGCCTGCGCGCTTCGCAGACGGGGTGCCGGACTGGTTCGAAAAGGACCTGTTTGAAGGNGATCTTGAGCGCTTGGTCCCCCATGTCGAAACCTGCATGCATCGGGTGCCCTCGTTTGAAAACGGCGGCATCAAGCAAATCGTCAACGGCCCGATTTCCTATGCTCCAGACGGCAATCCCATGGTCGGCCCGGCGTTTGGTATCCCCAATATGTGGATTTCCGAGGCCCATTCCTTTGGCGTGACGGCGGCCGGGGGCGCAGGCTGGCAGTTGGCCAACTGGATTGTTGATGGCGAACCCACCGTAGACATGATTGGTGTCGACCCGCGCCGCTTTGGTGTGGTCACAAAGCATTTCACCAAGCTCAAGAACGAGGAGGCTTACAGCCACGTCTTCGTCAACCACTTTCCTATGGAGGAGCGCCCTGCGGGCCGGGAAGCGCGGACCGTTCCCTGCCACCAGCGACTGAAAGATGCCGGTGCCGTCATGGGTGCGCGTTTCGGTTGGGAGCGGCCCAACTGGTTTGCTAAAGCAGGCGAAGAACCTCAGGATACCTACTCCTACCGCCGCTCAAACTGGTGGGAGCCGGTCAAACGCGAGGTTACGGGCATGCGTGAGCGGGTCGGATTGTTGGAACTTTCTGGATTCTCAAAATTCGAGATCGAAGGTTCTGGCGCGCGCGATTTTCTTGATGGTCTGGTCGCCAACGCAATACCGCAGAAGCAAGGCTCTGTCCGGCTGGCCCACGCCCTTAACCCCAGCGGCTCGGTGCGCTCGGAGTTTACCATAACCAAGCTCAGTGACGGGCAGTTGGGCGAGCGTTTCTATGCCATTTCCGGCGGGGCAGCGCACGACTACGATCTCGATTATCTGCTCAAATCAGCCCCCAAGGACGGCTCGGTCTATATCAACGATGTAACCACACAGTATGGGGTGTTTGTTCTTGCCGGGCCCGATGCCCGCCGCGTGCTGGAGCAACTTGCAGACGGTGACGTCTCGAACGATGGCTTCAAGTGGCTGACAGCCAAGGAGATGACGGTCGGTTTCGCGCCCAAGGTCCGTGCGTTGAGGGTCAACTTTGTCGGCTCGTTGGGCTGGGAATTGCACCATCCGATTGAGTACCAACTCCACCTCTATGATGCGATCATGGAAGCGGGGAAGAAGTACGATATTCAACTGGTTGGCCTGCGTGCCATGGATTCAATGCGTTTGGAAAAATCTTACCGCATGTGGGGAACGGACCTGAATGCTGAGAACTCGATTTTGCAGGCCGGGCTGAGCCCGTTCGTTCGCATGAACAAGGGCGAGTTCATTGGCCGAGACGCGCTGGCGCAGGAAAGTGCCGATGGGGCTAAACTGAGCTATGTCACGATCGAAGTTGATGCAGACGACGCCGATTGCTTCGGTAACGAGCCTATCATCATGAATGGCGAAGTCGTCGGACGGGGAACAGCGGGCGGTTACGGTCACTACGTCAACAAGTCGCTGCTGCTGGGCTACATGGATACCAAGCGGGCAGAGATTGGCGCGTCTTGCCAGATTCGCGTGCTCGATGGCCTTCGCCCTGCACGGATCATCCCCCACAGCCCCTTTGACCCTGACAACGAGCATTTGCGCGCCTGATGGTCTCTTTATTTCCATCCTGATTCAGCCTCGTTTCTCCGCTATGGGATAAATGGCTTGGCAGAGTCTCGCATAATCGGGACAATGCCGACCGTCCGAAGCTACGGGAGTGCAGAGTAGATTTGACCCGCGCGTTGAAAAATAATTGGCACTTTGTTGTTGGAACCGGGGCAGTGCAACCCGCGGGGCCGGCGTTGACGCAAGCGCAAGCCCGAACGAAGTGGTTCGGACTGATTGCCGCTTTTATCGCCATGGTGCTGGTGGGGTCGGGGTTCAGCACGGCAGCGGCACAGACTGTGACTCTGCGCGATCCCGCTTTCGACCTCAATCCAGTGCCTTCTGGCCAGAACCAAGGCCCATGGGTGCCTGGTTTTCTGCGTGATCGCCCGCTGGGTCTGGTTGTTGGTATAAAACCGAGTTTTGAAGGCTCGGGTGAGTTGACGCCGACCTATGGACTGGCATCGGATTACAGCTCGGCCTTTGCCGCGCGGTCGCCTCTGCAAACTATGGGCTCTATTGATATTCCGCTGCTGGATATGCCGGTCGTCAAAATGGGCATTTCCGGCAATTTGCTCCCAGAAATCCCTGCGACAGGGCCGCGAGAAGATCTTGACCGCTTGCTGCCCAGTATCACAGCGGGTGCCTGGGGAAGCGCTGGAACAGACGCTGTGGCCATCGACGTGAAGGTTCTGGGCCAAGTCTGGGCGCCTGAGTTGTTCGAAAACCCGCGTGAGGGTTATGAAGCTCAATTTGGTGTGACGGTCTATGCCCCCCTTGGTCGTCTCGGGGGCGGCCGGGCGGTGGACCTGGCTGTGCGCGCCGACCTGACAATGGCTGATGACGCCTATATGAACCAGCATTTCGGTATTTCCGTAAGTGAAGCATCGGCCTCGGGCCTCGATGCGTTCACGGCGGAAGCGGGGCTGAAATCCATGGGGGTTTCGGCGGGNCTGGTGCTGCCGTTGAGCCGTAATTTTGAACTGCAAGGCAAGATTGGTGTGACCCAGTTGCTGCAAGATGCAGCCGCGTCGCCATGGGTGATGGAACGTGGTGAGTCCACCGACATTAACGGCAACGTTGGCTTCGCTTTCAGATTCTGAATGCAAAGGCAATGCCTTTGGCGAAAAACTGCTGTGCACTCAGGTGGCGCTGCTGTGACAAACTAAGGCTTGAGATTTGACCCTGTGGGGTGTTTTTTACGGCCAAGTATGCGGGGCGAGTCTGTCTCCGCTTCATCACAGCCGAGTGTCATCATGCCTAAAGCCATTGTGGACGGTGTTGAAGTCGAATTCGAAAACGGGATGAGCGTTCTTCAGGTCGCGGAACTTGCCGGGGCGGAAATCCCCCGGTTCTGCTACCACGACCGTCTGTCGGTGGCCGGGAACTGCCGCATGTGTCTGGTTGAGGTTGAGGACCAGCGCGGACGCGCACCAAAGCCTGCCGCGTCCTGCGCGTTGCCGTGCAGTGACGGCCTCATGGTGCATACCCGGACCGACAAAGTGAAAAAGGCGCGCGAGGGTGTGATGGAGTTCCTGCTCCTGAACCATCCACTGGACTGCCCCATTTGTGATCAGGGCGGTGAGTGCGACCTGCAGGATCAGGCGCAGGCCTTTGGTCGAGACGGCTCCCGCTTTGCCGAGAACAAGCGCGCGGTTGAAGAAAAGTACATGGGCCCGCTGATCAAGACGATCATGACGCGCTGCATCCAGTGCACCCGCTGCGTGCGTTTTGCCACCGAAGTGGCGGGGACCGAGGATATTGGTTTGCTCAATCGTGGAGAGCATGCGGAAATCTCCACCATCGAGCGAGCTGTGCAATCCGAGATGTCGGGCAACCTAGTGGATATCTGCCCAGTCGGTGCGCTGACTTCCAAGCCCTATGCTTTCACCGCCCGACCCTGGGAACTGCGCAAGACATCCTCGATCGATGTCATGGATGCTGTTGGCGCAAACATCCGAATCGACGCACGCGGGCGCTCGGTACTGCGGGTGCTGCCGCGTCTGCATGAAGACATCAATGAAGAATGGATTGCGGACAAGTCCCGTCACGCCATCGACGGGCTTGGTCGCCAGCGACTTGATCAGCCCTACGTCCGTCAGAACGGCCGCTTGCGTCCAGCGAGCTGGGATGATGCTTTCGCCGCCATCGCTGCGAAGTATAAGGAAACTGCGGCAGATAAGATCGCCGCCATTGCCGGCGATCAGTGCGATGCGGAGAGCATGTTCGCGCTGAAGACACTGATGGACGAAAAGGGGGTCATGAGCCTCGATTGTCGTCAGGACAGCGCGGCTCTGGCGACCGGCGGCAACGCATCCGGATGGCGCTTCAACACCACCATCGCCGGGCTTGAAGAGGCGGATGCGATCCTGCTGATCGGCTCAAACCCTCGCTGGGAAGCACCGCTAATCAACGCACGCATCCGTAAGCGGTTCCTGACTGGTGAGCTGCAGGTCTTCGGTGTCGGCGCTCCTCACGACCTGAGCTACCAGACCGATTGGGTCGGCGCTGGTCCAAAAACCCTAAGCGAGATTNTTGCGGGCAAAGGCGCTGCGGCCAATGCCCTGAAGGGCGCCAGCAAGCCAGTGATCATCGTCGGGCAGGGCGCACTGACGCGGGAGGACGGCGCCGCTGTCCTCAACCTTGCCGGTCAGATTGCCGAAAAGTTCGGCGCCATCCAGGACGACTTCAACGGTTTCAACGTACTCCACACCGCCGCTGCACGGGTCGCGGGCCTCGACATGGGCTTTTTGCCCGGTGAAGGCGGGCTCGATTTGGCGGGGATCCTCGCCGGCGCTCAGTCAGGTGATATCGAAATGGTCTACGTGCTGGGTGCGGATGAGTTTGATACGGAGGCTCTGCGCGACACGTTCGTGATTTACCAAGGCCACCACGGCGACGCCGGGGCGTCGGTCGCTGATGTGATCTTGCCAGGTTCGGCTTACACCGAGAAAAACGGCCTTTACGTCAATACAGAAGGCCGGGTACAGACGACGCGGTTGGCGACTTTCGCGCCAGGCGATGCGCGTGAAGACTGGACAATTTTGCGCGCGCTTTCTGGTGCTCTGGGGCAACCGCTGGGCTTCGATGACCTTGAGGGCCTGCGCCAGAGTTTGATCCAGTCGGTGCCACATATGGGCGGGATTGACCAGATCGCCACGATAGAATGGGCGCTGCCTGGTGAAGCGGGCGACCTTTCCGATGCACCCTTCGAGTCGGCGATCGAGAACTATTACATGACGTGTCCGATTTCGCGGACGTCCCAGACCATGGCCGAGTGCACCGAGGTTTACCTCGCTGGTTCGCTCGATCAGGCACGTGAAGCGGCGGAGTAAGCCAGCATGATCATGGACCTTCTGCTCAACACTGTCTGGCCTGTGGTCAAGATCCTGCTGACCATCCTCGTGGTGGTGGTGCCGGTAATCTTGGGTGTCGCGTATATGACTCTTGCGGAGCGCAAAGTGATCGCGGCCGCGCAATTCCGCCACGGGCCGAATGTGGTCGGTCCCTTTGGGGTGCTGCAGCCTTGGGCAGATGCGCTGAAGCTCATGTTCAAAGAAGTGATCCTGCCTGCCGGCGCGAATAAGGTGGTATTTTTCATCGCGCCGATGCTGACTTTTGCGCTGGCCATGCTGGCCTGGGCGGTGATCCCGATTACTGAAAACTTCGCCATCGCTGACATCAACCTTGGCCTGCTGTATCTGTTCGCGATTTCGTCTTTGGGCGTCTACGGGATCATCATGTCGGGTTGGGCGTCGAACTCGAAGTATCCTTTCCTTGGCGCGCTGCGCTCGGCGGCGCAGATGGTCTCCTACGAGGTCTCCATGGGCCTGATCATCATTACCGTGGTGATTACGGTTGGCGCAGGTGGCTTCAACCTTGGCAATATTGTTGAAGCCCAGAAGGGCCTTTGGTTCGCCATCCCGCATTTCCCGATGTTCGTGGTGTTCTTCATCTCGGCGCTGGCCGAGACCAACCGAGCACCCTTTGACCTGCCCGAAGGTGAGTCCGAGTTAGTGGCCGGCTACTTCCTTGAATACTCGTCGATGCAGTTCGCGCTGTTCTTCCTNGGTGAATACGCGAACATTCTATTGATGTCCGCGATGACTGTGGTGCTGTTCCTCGGAGGCTATCTGTCACCCTTGGGTTTCTGGTTCTTCGATGATGTCTGGATGCAGCCGATCTGGTTCGTACTCAAGACGTCGTTGATCGCATTTGTCTTCCTCTGGGTTCGCGCGACCGTTCCGCGCTACCGCTACGACCAATTGATGCGCCTGGGCTGGAAAGTATTCCTGCCGCTGTCGTTNTTCTGGGTCGTTCTCACTGCCGGCGTGATCGTCGGCTTTGGCCTCTAACTGAAAAGGCGCTGGTTCATGTCAGTCCTCTTCCGTTCTATCCGCAGCCTTCTGCTGCTTGAGCTTGTCCGGGGCATGGCCCTGACGCTGTGGACCATGTTCACCGGCCGACGCGTTACGGTGAACTATCCCTATGAAAAGGGTGTGTTGAGCCCACGCTTTCGCGGGGAACATGCGCTGCGCCGCTATCCCACGGGCGAGGAACGCTGCATCGCCTGCAAGCTTTGTGAAGCCATCTGCCCCGCGCAAGCCATCACCATCGAGGCGGAACCGCGCGATGACGGTTCCCGTCGCACCACCCGATACGACATTGACATGACCAAGTGCATCTACTGTGGCTACTGCCAGGAAGCCTGCCCGGTCGACGCCATCGTGCAGGGGCCGAACTACGAATTCTCTACCGAGACCCGAGCGGAGCTATACTACAACAAGGACAAGCTGCTCGATAACGGCGACCGGTGGGAGCATCTGATCGCCGCGAATATCGCGCAGGACGCCGCCTACCGCTAAGCGGTAAGCCGGGGACCGGTCCACGACGAACGATCTGAACTGACCCTCCAACGTCTGGCTGCAGGAATGTAAAGAATTATGGCAGAGATCATCACGGGCTTGGCCTTCTACCTCTTCTCGGCGGCGACCATTGCGTCTGCGCTGATGGTNGTCACGTCGCGCAATGCCGTGCACTCAGTGCTCTTCCTCATCCTCGCGTTCTTTTCTGCCTCGGCGCTGTTCGTGCTGCGCGGGGCNGAGTTCGTGGCGATGATTCTGGTCATTGTCTACGTCGGCGCCGTTGCTGTGCTCTTCTTGTTCGTTGTGATGATGCTGCACGTGGGTGAGAACCGCTTGTTTCAAGGTGTGAAGCGCTTTGGCGTCGTCGGTGTGCTGGTCGGGCTGGCGGTACTAGCGGAGTTGGTTCTGGTGGTTGTCACGCGCGCTTTCCGCCCGGACAACCCGGCGCCGGCAACCAACCCCCAGCCTGAGGGCGTGAACGTGACCGAGGCGCTGGGGCAGATTCTTTATACTGACTATTTCTTGCTGTTCCAGATGTCCGGTCTGGTGCTGTTGGTGGCGATGATTGGTGCCATCACCCTGACCCTGCGCAGCCGCGACGGGGTCAAGCGCCAGTCCATTCCGCAACAGATCGAACGCAGCCGCGACGAAGCGGTTGCCTTGCGTAAGGTTGAATCGGGCAAGGGTATCGGCTGATTGCATTCGCTGAACAGTGCGAAGCGAAACGACTGACTGACAGATTGACAGAAGACAAACACGGCGCGTCTGCCCCGCCCGGAAAACCGGGCCCAGTCTGCGCCAGGGAGATGAGACGAAAACCATGGCCATCACGCTCGAACACTATCTGGTCGTTGCGGCACTACTGCTGACAATCGGCTTGTTCGGTATTCTGCTCAATCGGCGGAACGTCATCATCATCCTGATGTCCGTGGAACTGATCCTGTTGTCGGTCAACGTCAATCTGATCGCCTTTTCTACGGAACTGGGTGATTTGACCGGGCAGATTTTCGCTCTGCTGATCCTCACTGTCGCGGCGGCTGAGGCTGCCATTGGGCTCGCGATCCTCGTGGTGTTCTTCCGCAACCGGGGGAATATCGAGATCGAAGACATCAACTCGATGAAGGGGTAGGGCTCAGCCGTGTTTGATTTCGCTATCGAAAAAGCCATCGTCTTCCTGCCCCTGTTGGCCGCTATCCTGACCGGGCTCGCGGACAAGCGGTTGGGCGATCGCGGCGCGCAAATTCTGACTTCTGGCGTGATGGTGCTCGCAGCGCTGCTGTCGGTCTGGGTTTTTGTGCAGGTCGGTCTGAACCATAAGGAAGCCTACGTCGTTCCGCTGTTTACTTGGTTTGCTTCCGGGGACTTCGCGGCTGCATGGGCGCTGCGGATCGATACCCTGACGGCTGTCATGCTNGTGGTGGTAACGGTCGTTTCCTCGATCGTTCACATTTACTCGGCTGGGTACATGTCCGAGGACAAGTCGATCCCACGCTTCCAGGCTTATCTGAGCCTGTTCACCTTTGCTATGCTGATGCTGGTGACAGCGGACAACCTGATCCAGCTGTTCTTTGGTTGGGAAGGGGTAGGACTGAGTTCTTACCTGTTGATCGGCTTCTGGTATCACAAGCCCTCGGCCAATGCGGCGGCGATGAAGGCGTTTATCGTCAACAGAGTAGGTGACTTTGGCTTTGCGCTTGGGATCTTCGGCGCCTTTATGCTGACCGGCTCGGTCGCGTTTTCCGGCACAGACAGCGTANTGGCGGTTGCCGGACATGTTGACGCTGACCACCCACTGCCGGGTTTGTTCGGGTTCTCGTTCCAGACGTCGGTAAACGTGGTTTGCTTCCTGCTGTTCATGGGCGCGATGGGGAAGTCAGCACAGTTCCTGCTCCACACTTGGCTCCCTGACGCGATGGAGGGTCCGACGCCGGTTTCTGCGCTGATCCATGCAGCAACGATGGTGACCGCTGGTGTGTTCATGGTCGCGCGCCTGTCGCCCCTGTTTGAACTCGCCCCTCTGGTGCTCGATTTTGTGACGGTCATCGGTGCGACCACAGCGATTTTCGCGGCGACGGTTGGCCTGACACAGTTCGATATCAAACGCGTTATCGCTTATTCGACCTGCTCGCAGTTGGGTTACATGTTCTTTGCTGCGGGCGTCGGCGCCTATGATGCGGCCATTTTCCACCTGATGACTCACGCCTTTTTCAAGGCGCTGCTGTTCTTGGGTGCTGGTTCGGTTATCCACGCCATGCACCACGAGCAGGATATGCGCAAAATGGGTGGTATCTGGCGCAAGGTGCCCGTGACTTATGCCTATATGTGGATCGGCTCGCTAGCGTTGGCTGGTATCGGTATCCCGTTCCTGTTCGGCCCTGCTGGCTTCGGCTTTGCCGGCTTCTATTCCAAAGATGCCATCCTCGAAGCTGCCCACGCTGCACACTCGCTGGTCGGTAATTTCGCCTTCTGGGCAGGGATCACAGCAGCCTTCTTGACGGCCTTCTACTCCGGNCGCCTGCTGTTCCTGACCTTCCACGGCCCGACGCGCGCNGATCAGCATACCTTCGACCACGCCCAGGAAAGCCCGCTGGTGATGGTTGGGCCGCTGATCATTCTTGCCATCGGTGCNGTGCTTGCTGGCGGTGTGGCCTATCCATGGTTCATGGAAGGCGGGCACCACGCTTACGAAGCGGGTAAGCACGCCAAAGAGGCCGCCAACGGCGCGACCTTCTGGGCCGGTTCGGTGGTCAAGGACCACGACCTGATCGACAAGATGCATAAGTCGGCGGCCTGGGTGAAGATCCTGCCGCTGGCGATGGCCGTTTCCGGGCTGGCGTTGAGCGCACTGTTNTACCTGGTTATGCCCGGCGTGCCCAAGCGCATTGCTGCGGCCTTTAGCTGGGTCGATACGTTCTTCCGCCGCAAATGGTTCTTTGATGAGCTCTATGATTTCATCTTCGTGCGCCCGATTCAGTCATTTGGGCGCTTCCTTTGGAAGGTTGGCGACGGCAGCATCATTGACCGCTTTGGCCCCAACGGGGTTGCCAATGCCAGCCAGTTGCTGGCGCGGTTCTTCAGTTCGATGCAGACCGGCTACATTTATCACTATGGTTTTGTCATGGTAGCGGGCCTGGTTGCTATAATTACTCTGTTCCTGCTTGGAAGTGGCTTCTTCGGCCAGCTTCTGGGCGGCGGCAATTAAGCGGGAAGGATCAAGGATACCATGTTGGAAAACCTGCCGTTTCTTTCCATTCTTATTGCTCTGCCGCTGATCGGGGCGCTGGCGATCCTGCTTCTTGCGCGGGGGGACGAGGAAACCGTCGCCCGAAATGCCAAGCAGGTTGCGCTGGCCAATGCGGGTATCGTCTTCCTGCTTTCGCTGCTGCTGTGGACTGGCTTCGACCGTGAAGACGGCGGGTTCCAGTTCACCGAGGAATACACTTGGTTGCCGCAGTACAATATTGCCTACCGTGTCGGTGTGGACGGGATTTCTGTTTTGTTCGTGTTGCTTTCAACACTGCTGACGCCGCTGTGTATTTTGTCAGCCTGGGACGCGATCAAGGCTCGGGTAAAGGAGTATATGGTCGCCTTCCTCGTCCTCGAGGCGCTGATGATCGGCACCTTCGTAGCGCTGGACCTGGTGCTCTTTTACGTCTTCTTCGAAGCTGTGCTGATCCCGATGTTCCTGATCATTGGCATCTGGGGCGGGCCACGGCGGGTTTACTCGGCCTTTAAGTTCTTCCTCTACACGCTGGTCGGCTCTGTGCTGATGCTGGTGGCGATTATGACCCTGCTGTTTACGCAGGGAACCGCGGATATCACCGTACTGATGCAGGGGGATCTGGGCTTCGCCCTGAATGTGCAGGTCTGGCTGTGGTTGGCGTTCTTTGCTTCCTTCGCGGTGAAGATGCCTATGTGGCCGGTCCATACCTGGCTGCCTGATGCCCACGTCGAAGCGCCAACGGCCGGGTCGGTGATTTTGGCCGGGGTGCTGCTGAAGATGGGTGGCTATGGCTTTTTGCGTTTTTCGCTGCCAATGCTGCCCGAAGCCAGCGAAGCCATGAGCCTGTTCGTACAGATCCTGTCGATCATTGCCATCGTCTATACCTCGATCGTGGCACTGGCCCAGGAGGACATGAAGAAACTGATCGCTTATTCCTCGGTTGCGCACATGGGCTACGTCACGCTTGGGATCTTTTCGCTCAATGGGCTTGGGGTGAACGGCGCGATTTTCCAGATGCTCAGCCACGGGGTGATCTCTGCCGCACTGTTCCTCATCGTCGGTGTGGTTTACGACCGCCTGCACACCCGAATGATTTCGCGATACGGCGGGATCGTGGAGACCATGCCACGCTATGCGATCGTGTTCATGGTGTTCATGATGGCGTCGGTCGGCCTGCCGGGAACTGCCGGTTTTGTGGGCGAGTTCATGACCTTGTTCGGTGCCTTCCAAGACCGTATGTGGATCGGTATTCTTGCTGCTTCAGGCATCGTACTCGGCGCGACTTATATGCTGTTGCTCTACCGTCGGGTGGTGTTTGGGAAAATGGAAAAGGACGACCTTCGGGCGCTCCTGGATATGACGCCGCGTGAAATCTTTATTTTTGCGCCGCTGGTCATCCTTGTCATTTNGATGGGCGTCTGGCCCATGCCTTTCCTCGATATCATGGCGTCGTCGGTTGACGCGCTGCTGGTGCCTTTNGNTGAAGCNGACGCNGCNGNGGCCGCTGTCGCNGCTTCGCAGTNAGCCTCGGAACGGAGNCTNAACCATGANTGCGTTTTCTGCTGANCTTGCGGTGATCCTGCCCGAGNTGCTGCTNGCCNTNATGGGNATGGTNNTGCTGCTCTGGGGNGCNTTCCGCGGCAANCGNGANTTCGGCNTNATCACCNTNGCNGCNGCGCTNCTNATGTTTGCNGCNGCNGCNNTGGCNATNGTCGCNCCNNCNGGNANNGGCTTTAACANCCTGTTCGTCAACGACNCTTTTGCNCGNTTCAGCAANGTNNTNATNTTCGCCGGNTCNGGCGTGGCNACGCTNATGGCGCTGNCCTTCAGCNCNGATACNTTCCGCCGNTTNGAAATGCCGGTGNTGATGGTCTACGCCGCCACNGGCCTNTCGGTCATGGTGTCNNCNCANGANCTGATGACNGTNTANTTGGGNATCGAGNTNTCNTCNCTNTCNGCTTACGTGCTNGCGGCNCTGCGNCGGGATAACCTGCGCGCNTCNGAGGCCGGNCTGAAGTACTTCGTGCTCGGNGCTCTNTCNTCGGGCATNCTGCTCTANGGNATGTCNNTGGTNTACGGCTANNCGGGNGGNACCAGCTTCGAGGCTGTNGCNGCGGGGATCGCCGGNGANCCNGNNTTNGGGCTGATCATCGGNCTGGTGTTCCTCATGGCCGGGNTGGCNTTNAAGATTTCNGCGGCNCCNTTNCATATGTGGACCCCNGANGTNTACCAGGGCGCNCCGACNCCNGTNACGGCCTTCCTNGCGACGGCCTCNAAAATGGGNGCCTTCGCGCTGGTGATCCGGGTGATGNTGGAGCCNTTNGCNGATATCGNCGACAGCTGGCGGCAGATCGTNATNCTGCTNGCNGTGGTNTCNATGGTCTGGGGNTCNNTGGCNGCGATCTGGCANACCAACATCAAGCGGCTGATGGCCTACTCCTCNATCGGNCACATGGGCTTTGCNCTNGTNGGTGTNGCNGCNGGNAGNNAGGCNGGNGTNGCCGGNTGTCTNGTNTANCTGGCNACNTACGTNNTNATGAACCTCGGCGCNTTTGCNCTGATNCTNTCNATGAAGCGNNGCGGNGAGCCGGTNGAGGCNATCAGCGATCTNGCNGGCCTGNCGCGNGNGCGNCTGCCNATGGCGCTGGCGNTGCTGGTGATCTTNTTCTCNATGGCNGGGATTCCGCCGCTGGCNGGNTTCTTCGGCAAGTTCCTNGTNTTCACNGCNGCGGTNGANGCNGGGTTCTGGTGGCTNGCNGTGNTCGGCCTGCTGACNTCNGTGATTTCAGCCTTNTANTACATNCGCATCATCAAGNTNGCCTTNTTNGACGANCTGCCGGAGGANGGNACNTTNGANGACGCNGGCTTNACNCTNCGNGCNGTNTANGGNCTNTCGGCNCTGTCGGTGCTGCTNTTCATCGTGGTGNTGTCGTTNGTNGTNNGCTGGGCNAANNCGGCNGCGGGCGTCTTCGCCTGACGGATACCTCGACCAAGGCTGAGAGCCTTTTCGGTCTCGCGCCGTCGGACCTGCCGTCTGGCTGGCAGGGCCGGTTTTATGACAGCATCGGATCGACCAGTGATACCTTGCTGGGCTTGATGCGTGCGGGCGAGATCAACGCACCAACCCTTGTGATGGCTGCTGAGCAAACCGCCGGCCGGGGCCGGGGCCGGGGCGCAGGGAGTTGGAGCACCAATCGCGGCAACCTGGCTGTCAGTTTCGTGCACTTTCCGACATCGCCGCAAGCCGACTGGTTTGCGCTCAGCTATGCCGCCGGACTGGCGTTGGCCCGCGTACTGGTGGAGGTCTGTGGCTTCGATGAAGCCGATGTTGGGCTGAAATGGCCCAACGATGTTTTCGTCCGTGGTGCTAAGATCGGTGGTTTGCTGCTGGAGACGACCAACACGCCGCAAGGTGTTCCAGGCCTGGTGCTGGGCATGGGGGTCAATCTCGCCCACGCCCCACGTCTGGACGGCGCTGCGTATCGGGCAGCAAACCTGCGTCAGCTTGGTTATCAGGGCCCCGAACGGTCCGTTGTGCTGGGGCTGATCGAGGCCTGGGATTCGACAACGCGACGATTTGACCGTATGCAAGCGCCGCGGACGTCTTTGTTTCGGGACTGGCAGTCTAGGGCCATGTATCTCAATGAAGCCATTACTGTACGGCTCGAAGGTGATCGGCAGAAAGTCGGGGTTTTCCTTGGGTTGGACGAGCGCAGCGGTGCGCTCCTCCTGAAACTCGCAGATGGCCGCATCGAGCCCGTTGTGGCTGGGGATGTTGGCCTGCTCGGCGGTGGGGCTTGACCAAGCATTTCCGCTGACGCGCGCCCGTCTGGGGTTGCGGCCGCACAGATCGTGAATAAGTCGGACAGGACCATGTTGCTTGCCATCGATTCAGGAAACACCAACGTCGTCTTCACGCTGATGGACGATCACGCATCGCTGCGCTCCTGGCGGCGGACGGCAGACGATCGCCGGACAGCGGATGAAGACGGGGTCTGGCTACGGGCGCTGATGAAGCAGGCCGGCTATAAGCCCAAGGCCGTAAGCGCCGTTATCATCTCCTCGGTGCGGCCTGCGGCTCTTTTCGGACTGCGTCAGCTCGCGGAAGTTTACTTTGGTACGGTGCCACTTGTTGTGGGCGAACCGGAGGTGCCATTGACCTTTGATATCCGGGTTGATCGGCCCGATCATGTTGGCGCTGACCGGCTGGTCAATACGCGGGCTGTTCAGTCGGTGCTCGGGCAGGGGCCGGCCATCGTGGTTGATTTCGGCACTGCGACCACGCTGGACGTGGTGGCGGAAGACGGCGCTTACATTGGTGGTGTGATAGCACCGGGGGTTAACCTTTCTGCCGAAGCCCTGTATCACGCGGCGGCGAGGCTACCGCGGATCGACATTCAGCGGCCGAGCCAGGTTCTCGGTCGAGACACCGTAGCCTGCATGCAGTCTGGACTATTCTGGGGCTATGTTTCGATGATCGAGGGCCTGATCCAGCGCTTACGCAAAGAATTGAACATACCCAGCGCGCCGGTCGTGGCGACGGGTGGACTGGCCGTCCTGTTCTCGGACGGTACGGATGTATTCGACCACATCGACCCAGATTTCACCGCCAAGGGATTGGCGGCTCTGTACTCGGATTGGGCCAGGACGCAGGTCTAGATACGTGATTGCGTCAAAATGAATGACGGTCTCAGACTGCGCGGCACCTGCCCGTGGCCTCAGGCCCTTGCAACCGTGTGACGTGGATGACCACGGCGCAAAAGGAGATTTATGGCTGTACGCCTGACGAAACCTGCCAAAGACGAAATTCTGTTCGTAGCCCTCGGTGGCTGCGGAGAAATTGGCATGAATCTTTACGCCTATGGGCACAACAATCAGTGGCTGATTGTGGATTGTGGCGTGGCTTTTGGCGATCTGACAACGCCTGGCATGGACGTGCTCGTCGCTGACATCGGACCGCTGCTGGACGGCGGGGGAAAGATCGTTGGCCTCGCCATAACCCATGCGCACGAGGACCATATTGGCGCGATTCCACACCTCATCGAGGATCTTGATTGCCCCATCTATGCCACGCCCTTTGCCGCATCGATGATCGAGCGCAAGGTCGATAGCTATGGTGGACGGGACGTGGAACTCCACCGTGTGCCCCAGGGCGAGAGCGTCGATATCGGTGGGTTCAACGTCGAATTTATACCGGTCACCCACTCGATCCCGGAGGCGTGCGCGCTGTCTATTACCACTCCGGCGGGCAGAATGATTCACACGGGTGACTGGAAGATTGACGAGGACCCGCAGCTGGGTCGGATGATCGATAGCGACAGGCTGGCGGCGCTGGGGCGGGAAGGTGTACTGGCGCTGGTTTGCGATTCGACCAATGCGCTGGAGGACGGGCACAGTGGATCAGAGGGTGAGGTTTACCCCGGTCTGCTCGATCTGGTCGAGAAGGCTCAGGGGCGCGTTGCGGTGACGTGCTTTGCTACCAACGTGGCGCGCGTAACAACGGTGGCACGCGTGGCACAGGCCACCGGTCGGCGACTAGCGTTGGTGGGACGGTCGCTGCACCGGCTCTACGAGGTCTCCAAGGAGAATGGCTATTTGCAGTCCTTCCCGGACGTTGTTGGGGAAGACGCCATTGGGCGACTGCCACGTGAAGAGGTGCTGATGCTTGTCACTGGGACTCAGGGTGAGCCACGGGCCGCGCTCTCCAAGTTGGCTCGCAATGAGCATCATGACGCCTTTCTCGACGCCGGCGATACTGTGATTTATTCCAGCCGGGAGATTCCCGGTAATGAGGTGGACATCAATCGCGTGCGCAACCAGCTTGCGGCTATGGGCGTCATTGTACTGTCGGATGGTGAAGAGGGTCTGAACGTCCACGTGACGGGGCACCCAAAGCGGGATGAACTGATGCAGATGTATCAGTGGACCCAACCGAGCGTTGCTGTGGCCGTGCATGGCGAGGCTCGACACCAGCTGGCCAACGCGAAGCTGGCACTGGCCTGTCAGGTTGGACAGGCGCTCGCCCCTGCTGACGGGGATGTCATCCGGCTGCGTGCGGGCCAAGAAGCAGAGGTCGTCCAGCAGTTAGATCTGGATGTTCTCGGGCTTGATGGTAGCCGGCTGATACCGCTGGAGAGCGAGGTGGTTCGCTTGCGCAAACGGATGATGCACAACGGTGCCATAAACGTGGCTGTTGCAGTTAACGCGCGCGGGAATTTGGTCGCTGATCCTGTGATGTCGTCGAACGGAGTCTTTGAGACTCCCGAAGAAGACGAAATAGAAGACGAAGCGGCAGACTGGGCCTGGGATGCGGTTGACCGCATGAGCCGGGCTGACCGTCAGTCTGACGACGCGATCGAATCGGTGGTGTTCAAAGCGCTGCGAAAATTCTGTAAGAATAATGTTGGTAAACGGCCATTGGTCACAGTTTCAGTGCTGCGGGTCTGAGGCGACGTGATCGAGACCTGCCGTTGGCCTGATGTCGCTGAAAGTGCCTGAAATAACGACCCTTTGAGGGGCGTACTATAGGAAACCGAGTTTCTGAGAATGGAGACTTGGAGGTTATTGCGCCCTTTGCGCAGTCAAATTCGAGGGTGGGGGAGACCATCGCGCATGCTGGGTCGTCTCAATCACGTCGCAATAGCGGTGCCGGATCTGGCAGCGGCCAGTGCCGTCTATGCCAAGACGCTGGAGGCTGAGGTGTCGACGCCGGTGGATTTATACGATCATGGTGTCCGGGTGGTCTTTGTGCACTTGCCAAATACAAAGATCGAACTGCTGGAGCCACTTGGAGACGACAGCCCTATTGCAAGGTTTCTGGAGAAAAACCCCGCAGGTGGGATGCATCATTTGTGTTACGAGGTTGCGGACATAATCGCGGCGAGGAACCACCTTCTGGCACAGGGGGCACGCGTCTTGGGAGATGGGGAGCCTAAGGTTGGTGCGCACGGCAGGCCGGTACTGTTTCTGCACCCTAAGGACTTCTGCGGTACGCTTGTTGAGTTGGAGCAGGTCTGAGATTTTTTGCTGAGACTGGCGGGGTTGCGGGCTCGATTTGACGCCGCTTCGCGGCTTACAAATCTCCCCCGCGCAGTCAAACGGACACGACGGACGGTGTCCGCCGTGACGATCTTTAGCTTCGGATTGCGCGACGCTTGACCCCGCCGCGCGAGGCGCGGTCGGGGGCAAGTCGGCGCAACCCTGTCGGTGGGAAGGTCCAGCGCTCAAAGCGAAGCGTTTTGAGCGCAAAGGGAAAGTCACGCTCAAAGCGAAGCGTTTTGAGCGCAAAGGGAAAGTCACGCTCAAAGCCAAGCGCCTTGAGCGTGACCACAGCAGGTGCGCGGGGGAGGGCCGAAGGCCGCGAAGCGGCCAAGGCCCGAGCGCGCCACC
>NZET01000015.1 GCA_002690455.1 Kiloniella sp. | reverse complement strand
AGCGCGCCAACGGGCAATAGCCTTATGGTCTCCAGAAAGCAACACGGAAGGGACAGTTCTGCCCTGCCATTCTGCAGGGCGGGTATAATGTGGGTGTTCTAACAGTCCGTCTTCAAAGCTTTCGTCAGTCCCCGACTGTGCGTTGCCCATGACTCCGGGCAGAAGTCGTATAATCGCATCGAGCAGCACCAGCGCGCCGATCTCCCCCCCCGAAAGCACATAATCCCCGACGCTGACCTCCAGTGGCGCATGCTTCTCAATGACCCGCTGATCGATGCCTTCATAGCGTCCGCAGAGGATCTTCACCCCCGCTTGCGTGCTCAGATCACGGGCCAGTCGCTGGGTCAGGGGGGCGCCGCGCGGGGTCATGAACACCAGCGGCCCGGGTCGGTCAACGACTGCACGCAGGGCGTCGTCGACTGGCTGAGCACTCATCACCAGTCCCGCTCCACCCCCATAGGGCATTTCATCGACCTTGTTGTGTCGGTTTTCGGTGAAGTCACGAATGTTGACGGGTGCGCAGGTCCATTGCCCGGCCTCCAGCGCTTTGCCAGCGAGAGCTTGGCCCAGCGGCCCGGGAAACATCTCCGGGAACAGGGTGAGAATGGTCGCCTGAAAGCTCATGCATCTCCGGCCCAGTTGATTAGTGAACGTTGCCCTGTTCGTCCTGCGCAGTAACTTCAGCCGGCGGGCTCAGCACCACGTAGCCATCGCCCAGCCGGATATCCGGAAAGTTCGAGGCGCTGAATTCATAGGATCGTACTTTACCATCTTGATGCAGGACGTCGACGATGTCGCCCGCACCGTGGTCGTTGATGCCTCGGATCACGCCTGTGATTTCGCCTGCAGCGTCGCGGGTTTCCAACCCCAGCAAGTCCGAAGCGTAAAATTCGTCATCGTCGAGATTGTCGGGAAGTGCTTCGCGGAGGACATAAAGCTCAATCCCACGCAGTGCTTCGGCGTCGTCCCGATCGTTGATTCCTTCAATCTCGCACAACAGAGTGCCTTTGGCATCGCCGACAATGGCAATTTCAAAGGTTCGGTTGCCATCGTGCGTGGTCACATCGCCGTATTCGACAAAGGCGTCAGGATCTTCGGTGAACGATCGAACCTTTACCGTGCCCCGCACGCCGTGCGGGGAGGTAATGACGCCAATTTTCAGACGTTTCGGCGTTTCGGTTGAAGCAGTCATGGATGATGACCTCCACCTGAAACCCGGATTGATTATTCTTCGTCGGCTGCTTCTTCAGCAGGGGTTGCTTCTTCAGCAGGAGCTGCTTCTTCAGCAGGGGCTGCTTCTTCAGCAGGAGCTGCTTCTTCAGCAGGGGCTGCTTCTTCAGCAGGGGCTGCGGCGGCTTCAGCAGCAGCTTCAGCGGCGGCCTTGGCTGCTTCTTCCTTCTCCTGAATGCGCTCCAGAGCTTTGGCCTTTGGCTTGTCTTGCTTGCTCTGCTCACGGCGTGGCTTGGCTTCTACCAGACCAGCCTGCGCGAGCAGGCGATTGACACGGTCGGACGACTNNGCGCCGACGGACAGCCAGTGCTTGATGCGATCTTCGCGGAGAACGAGACGGTTTTCATCGCCGTGTTCGAGCATTGGGTTGTAGGAGCCCAGGCGCTCAATGTAGCGGCCATCGCGCGGCATGCGGGAATCCGCAACAACCATGCGGTAATACGGGCGNTTCTTGGCACCACCACGGGCCAAGCGGATTTTCAAAGACATAATGTCGATCCATTCATTTTTTATGGGGTTTGGCGCCCCACCTACTGGTGGCACACCGGGCCGTGGGATCTACGGCCCTGAAGTCATTCAGGATTTGAACCCAGGCGGGAGTCCACCGGGCATCTTGGGCAGGCTCTTAGGGTCTAGACCGGATTTGGTCAACATTTCTTGCAGTTCAGCGGGGTCCATATTGCCCATGTCAGGCATGCCGCCGGCTGGCATGCCCGGGATTCCACCCTTTCCGCTCATCTTCTTCATGCGTTTCATCATTTTTGAGGCCTTATCGAACTGCTTGAGCAGTTCATTAACCTGCTGGATGGTGGTCCCCGAACCCGCAGCGATTCGCTTCTTGCGGTTTGCCTTGATCAGGTTGGGTACAGAACGCTCCTGTGGGGTCATGGAATCGATGATTGCGATCTGGTGCTTGATCTTCTTCTCATCCATCCCGGCGGCTGCCATCTGCTTCTTCATATTGCCTGCGCCCGGCAGCATGGACATCAGCCCCTGCAGGCCGCCCATCTTGTTCATCTGCTGGAATTGGTTGCGCAGGTCGGTGAGGTCGAATGAGCCCTTCTTGAGCTTCCGCGCAACTTTGCGAGCTTCTTGCTCGTCGAAGACTTCGGCAGCCTTCTCGACTAACGAAACTACGTCGCCCATGCCCAGAATGCGGCCGGCGATCCGGTCTGGCTGGAAGCTTTCCAGCGCATCCATCTTCTCACCTACACCCAGCAACTTTACCGGCTTACCGGTCACGCCGCGCATGGACAGGGCGGCGCCACCCCGCGCATCACCATCTACCCGCGTCAAAACCAGACCGGTTATCCCGACTTTTTCATCAAACGCCGTGGCCGTGGTCACTGCGTCCTGACCGGTCATGGCGTCGGCGACCAGCAAAGTTTCGTAAGGCTTTACAAGATCGCGTACTGCGACAACTTCGTCCATCAACAGGTCGTCGATGGTCAGGCGACCAGCGGTGTCTAGGATGACCACGTCGTAACCGCCTGCCCGGCCCTCCTGCATGGCGCGCTCGGCAATCTGCACCGCGCTCTGACCAGCGACGATGGCAAGGCTATCAACGCCGGTCTGCTCCCCCAGCACCTGAAGCTGTTCCTGTGCGGCCGGGCGGTGGGTGTCGAGCGAGGCCAGCAGCACACGCTTTTTGTCTTTGCTGGTTAGACGGAGTGCGATTTTTGCCGACGTTGTGGTCTTGCCAGACCCCTGCAGCCCCACCATCAGGATTGGTACAGGCGGGTTGCCACCGATGTTGAGCGCGCCCTGTCCATCTTCGGGGGTCAGCGTTTCAATCAGCGCGTCGTGGACGATCTTCACGACCTGCTGCCCCGGCGTGACCGAAGACAGCACTTGCTCCCCGATGGCGCGTTCCTTAACGCGGTTAATCAGGTCTTTGGCGACCGGCAGCGCGACGTCGGCCTCCAGAAGCGCGATACGGATTTCGCGCGCTGCAGCATTAACATCGGCTTCAGTCAGCTTTCCCCGGCCCCGCAGTGTGTCGAACACGCCTTCGAGCCGGTTGCTCAGTCCTTCAAACATGGTACTCGGATCCCAGGTTAGCGGCTTGGTGGTTCAGACATAGGCGCTCCTGTCCCTCGGCGCAAACGCGCACCGGGTTCCGAGCGAATTCCTATTCCACTGCGGCGGGAATGGCGTGACCGCGGCGTTGCATGTCCGTCTCCGACGTTTCCGATCGCTGGGGCATGTCTGCCGTGGAGAAATTGCGGGGATCTGGGCGTTCGGTGACGCGATTGAGCCACAATTCTGGGGTCTATCTGCCAGCCTTGAAAAAGGCGCTGCGGCCAATTCAGACCGCCGTTTTTCTGCGTTTATTCTTGCAATGTCAGTCCGCCCACCACTCCTCCGGCCGGTGTCACAATCGGCAGACCTCACCAGCCTATTTCTCGGCCTTCTTTATGGGCTGGAGAACCTGCCGCGCGCCTTTGTGGTGACCATCATTGCCTATGACGTCCTTAACTTGATGGGAAACGAAGCCAAAGCTTCATTTCTCCTTGCGCTGGTGGCCATTGCCTCGCTGT
Organism: Kiloniella sp.; assembly: GCA_002690455.1. Lineage (GTDB taxonomy): Bacteria > Pseudomonadota > Alphaproteobacteria > UBA7985 > UBA7985 > UBA7985. The sequence goes on along the minus strand of NZET01000015.1, from coordinate 56,622 downwards.
TGGTAACGCTGAACGCCGGGGTACTGATCCGATGGATGACGCGAAAGTGGGTGTTCACACTTGCGGTGGCCGCGCTGACAGCCGCCGGATTGCTGACTATGAGCGGGGACCCGATTCTGTTTTCGCTGGGCCTGTTTTGTCGCAATGCTGGTGCCGGGCTCACACTGGTCATCCTGTCGCTATACGTGCTCGACTTTGTCCCGCCAGAGGATCTGGCGCAGGCCGAATCACGAAAGTTGGTCTTCGCCGGCGGAGTATGGATGGCAGGACCGCCGCTGGGTGTTTACGTCTGGCATAACTTCGGCCCGACAATCGCATACGCGCTAACCGTTCCTGTCGCGCTGGTATTGCTCGCCGTTTTTTGGGCCTTGCGGCTACGCGAGGCTGAAAACGTTGATCCCGAACCAACTCGAAAACCGGTCAATACGGTTGCGGTGCTCCAGCACTATTTTCAGGATTCAAACCTGACCATCGCCTATTTGATCGCGGTGACCCGATCTGTGTATTTCGTCGCTGTCTTCACCTACGTGCCTATGTACATCGTCGGTGCCGGTCTCAACGAGGCGTTGGGGGGTTATTTCATCTCCGCCTCTACCCTGAGCCTGTTTCTCGGGCCGTTCCTCACCAAGTTCATCCCAAGAATTGGGGTACGACGGTTAATCATGGGTGCTTTCTGCTTCGCCGCGTTCTGTTTAATTATTGCTGGTAGCCTCACCCGGGAGCAGGCTTGGCTGGTCGTTGGACTGATCCTGCTCTCAACCTTGTCCGCAACCGTGCTCGACGTTGTCGGTAACTTGCCTTTCATGCGGCTGGTTAAGGCGGAGGAACGCACTGCGATGAGTGTTGTGTTCTACACTTGGCGCGACGTGAGCTTTGCCCTGACCCCACTGCTTGGCGGAATTATCATCGCAATGGGTGGGATCGAGAGTATCTTCGTGGCCTTAGGGGCGGTTTTCTGCCTCATGACAGGGCTGACCTTTGCCCTGCCGCGCATTGTCATGACCAATGACGCGCGGCCGGCCGTTTAGACCCTAACCCGGCGTGCAGGACCTCTGACTGGCCCTGGCCTCTTTTGACGTGGCGGTGCAGGTTAGCTTCGCAGTTGCCCGCCAAGGTTTTTGTTCACTACAGCAACGATCTTGGCGGAAACCTCTTCTAGGTCTTCGTCGGTCAAGGTGCGTTCGACCGGTTGCAGGGTCACGTCAACGGCCAGCGACTTCTGGCCGTCCGCGACGTTTTCACCGGTGTAGACATCGAACAGAGATACATCACTGATGAGCGCCTTGTCGGCGCCCTTTACAGCCCTGAGAAGGCGTTCAGCAGAAACATCAGCATCCANAACAAAGGCGAAGTCACGCTTGACCGGTTGGAACGGTGACGGTTGGAACAGCGGTTTAGCCATACCCTTGCGCGCCTTTCTTGGTGGAACCTTGTCGAGGAAAAGTTCGAAGCCCACCATGCGAACCTTGATCCCCACCGCGCGCAGCGCCCTCGGGTGCAATTCGCCAAACACTGCGAGCACGTTTTTGCCCAGCCCTAGCGTGCCGGATCGGCCCGGGTGGAACCAGGCCGGAATTTCGCGAGTATCAGTCATCAGGTTTTCGACCGGCGCACCATAGGCCGCCAGCGCGGCCAGTGCGTCTTCCTTGACATCAAAGGCGTCGACCGGCCGGCTGCCGCCGGCCCAGTGGCGGGGATGGGCGAGGCCCATGCGCACACCGGCGACAGTTGGCTGCTGGCCGTCGGGCTTGGTCGAGAAAAATCGCAGGCCAGCCTCAAACAGGGCGACATCGCCAAACCCGCGGTCGTTGTTGCGCCCGGCGGCGAGCATCAGGTTGGGCAGCAGCGACGGGCGCATTACGTCCAGATCAGAGCTGATCGGGTTTTCCAGTAGCAGATCGTCCTGGCTTGATTGGTCCCACCCGAAGTGCCGGGCAATAGCAGAGGAGGTGAAGGACCACAGCACGGCTTCGTCCATGCCTTGTCCAGTCAGGACCCGCTTTAGATCCCCCATAGCCCGCTGGTGCGTCGAGAGGGCCACCGGCGGTAGATTATCGGGACGGACGAAGGGCATTGTCGGTAGCGCGTCCAGGCCAATGATCCGCAGCACTTCTTCGACCAGGTCCGCTGCGCCGTCGATATCCGGGCGCCAGGATGGGACACTGACTCGGTCGCCATCGACGCCAAAGCCCAGGTTGGTCAGGATCGCTGTCGCCCGTGCAGTGTCAACGGCCATGCCACTACGGCGCTCGATAAGTGCAAAGTCGAAGTCGATGGTTTTCTGCCAGTTAGGTTCGGCGCCAGTGACATGGACTTCACCCGGTTCACCGCCGCAGAAATCAAGGATGTAGCGGGTCGCAATTTCAAGGCCCTCGACCGCCGATGCGCTGTCGGTGCCGCGCTCGAAGCGGAAGCGGGCGTCGGTGTGGATGCCCAGCTTGCGCCCGGTGCGGGCGATATTGGATGGGTTCCACAGCGCCGCCTCAACCAGTACGTTGACCGTATCTTCCGAACAGCCTGTGTCTTCACCGCCAATAATTCCACCCAATGAAACGACCTTTTCGGCGTCTGCGATAACGGTCATGGCCTCGTCGAAGCTGTACTCCTTATCGTTCAAGGCGCGTAGGCTTTCGCCAGGCTTTGCTGCGCGCACGGTCAGGGCTCCGCCGACGATCTTATCGGCGTCGAACACGTGCATGGGCCGGTTCTGATCCAGCGTCATCCAGTTGGTGATGTCCACCAGGGCTGAGATTGGCTTTTGACCCACGGCCTCAAGCTTGCGCTTAAGCCAGTCGGGGGACTCACCATTGCGGACATTACGGACAATCCGATAGGTGAAAATCGGGCAGTTGTCGGTTTCGATCGCCACGCTGACCGGGCTGTCACCGCTGCCGCCCTCGAAGCGTGCACGGTTTGGGCGAAGGTTGCCGATATCCGTAGTGGCGAGATCGCGAGCGATACCGCGCACGCCGAGACAGTCGGCGCGGTTAGGTGTCACGTTGATCTCAATGACTGGGTCGTTGATCTCGCGGTAGTCGATGTAGCGCGTGCCGACCGGTGCGTCGTCGGGCAATTCAACGATGCCGTCGTGGTCGTCGGAGATCAGCAGCTCGGCCTCCGAGCACAGCATGCCCTCGGAGCGCTCGCCCCTGATCGAGCCTAGCTCCAATGTGAAGGCCTTGCCCGGGATGTAGGCACCGACAGGGGCAAAGACGGAGACCAGCCCGGTGCGGGCATTTGGGGCGCCGCAGACGACATTGTAGATCGTGCCATCGCCGGGATCGACCTGACAAACCCGTAGCTTGTCTGCGTTTGGGTGTTGCTCGGCGGAAACCACCCGGGCCACTACGAAGGGCGCCAGCGGGCTTTCTTCAACCTCTTCGAGTTCGAGGCCGACGGCGGTTAGTTTGTCGGTGATCCCACGCAGATCAGCGTCGGTGTCCAAGTGCTCTTTGAGCCAATCGAGAGTGAATTTCATGGTCTAGCGCCCTCGGACCAGAGAAGGGAGAAGCTGCGGTTCAAAGCCATAGTGCTGTAGCCAGCGCACATCGCCGTCGAAGAAGGTCCGCAAGTCGGGAATGCCGTACTTCAGCATCGCCAGGCGTTCGATACCGATGCCGAAGGCAAAGCCCTGGTACTCATTGGGGTCGATGCCGCAGGCCTCGATCACGCGCGGGTTGACCATGCCTGAGCCCAGCACTTCCAGCCAATCTTCTCCCTCGCCGATCACCAGCTTGCCGCCTGAGCGGTCGCAGCGGACGTCGACTTCAGCCGAGGGTTCGGTGAAGGGAAAGTAGGACGGGCGGAACTGCAGAGTCAGGTCCGAGGCTTGGAAGAAGGTTCGGCAGAACTCCAGCAGGCAGCCCTTGAGCTGGGCCATGTTCGCAGTCTTGTCGATTACCAGTCCCTCGGCCTGATGAAACATGGGGGTGTGGGTGGCATCACTATCCGAGCGGAAGGTCCGCCCCGGGACGATCACGCGGATCGGTGGGCTTTGACTCATCATCGTACGGACCTGCACAGGCGACGTGTGAGTGCGTAACACCAACGAGCCTTCATCGCCGGAGTGACCCTTCATATAGAACGTATCCTGCATCTGACGCGCCGGATGGTCAGTGGGCATATTCAGGGCGGTGAAGTTGTGCCAGTCGTCTTCGACCTCTGGCCCTTCCGCCCAGACGAAGCCCATCTGGCCNAAGATATCGACAATTTCGTCGATGGTCTGGGTGATCGGGTGCAGCCGTCCGCGGCGGACTGGGCGCGGGGTCTGCGAGACGTCAATGGTCTCGGCAGCAAGGCGAGCGTCCAGCTCAGCATCGGCAAAACCAGCTTTGCGCGCATCGAGGGCGCCAGCGATTTCGTCCTTGAGCGCATTCAACGCCTGACCCGCAGCCTTCCGCGCCTCAGGGTCAAGGCCGCCGAGCTGCTTCATCTGCGCGGTAATCTCACCCTTTTTTCCCAGGGCGGAAACGCGGATCTCTTCGAGTGCTGCGACATCGCCTGCAGCGTTGATTTGTTCCAGCAATCCCGACTTCAGCTCGTCTAAATCCATGGTGGATCACTCGTCCTTGTTCGAATTGGTCCGTAGTATGCCAGCAAGCGGGCGAGGTTGGCAGCACCGCTGGTGCTTTGGCCGCATGCGTCTGGTGCACAGGACCGCATTGCGCCTCTGGCAACAAAAAAGGGGCCTACCAGCCCCTCTTTCAATTCAATTTGCGCAGCGGGAAAGGGCTGAGCTCTTGCTGTCCCCCTTGCCTACACTTGGATCAGGCTGCTGCCTTCTCCAGCGCCGACTTAGCCTGTGAGACGATGGCAGCAAACGATTCAGGCTCGCGTGCGGCAATGTCGGAGAGCACCTTGCGATCGACCTCGACACCTGCCTTGTTCAGGCCGTTCATAAGCTGCGAATAGGTAAGACCATTAAGCCGGGCGCCCGCGTTGATCCGCTGGATCCAAAGGCCGCGCATCTGGCGCTTTCTCGTGCGACGGTCGCGGTAGGCATACTGCAGGTCCTTATCAACGCGCTGCTTGGCGGTCTTTATCAAGCGGGAGCTGGCGCCGCGCGAACCTTTCGCGAGCTTGAGAACTTTTTTGTGGCGGGCGTGACTGGTGACGCCGCGTTTAACTCGTGCCATTTTCGGTGACCTCCTTAAGCCTGCGCCGTGGATGCGGCAGATCGTACAGCCTTGGCCTTGCGGCGCTGTTTACGGTCGTATGGCATGTAAACCTTAACGATGCGGGCATCAGCGTCGCACATGATGGACGTGCCACGGGCCTTTCGCTTCATCTTCTGGGGCTTATTGGTCTGCATGTGGCGCATGAAGGCGTTATTCATACGCACCTTGCCAGACCCAGTCATCCGGAAGCGCTTCTTTGCGCCGGATTTGGTCTTCATCTTCGACATTTCATGGTCTCACTCTGAAAGTGTTAATCGGTATGCATGCAGGCATGTCGATCTGGCCTCACATACAGGTTGTGTCCGAAGCGCCGAGTACGACACGTCGAATGCGACGGCTTCTAAAATGCTCGCGCGACCTTGTCCAGCGCCGTGGAGCGCAGGGGAGGGTTTCATCGGATAATGAAGGTCGGGAAATGAGGGTTGCGCACTCGGACCTTGTCCGCTTCGCGGCCTTCGGCCCTCCCGCGCGCACTTTGCGTTTGGTTTTTGGCCTTTATGCTGCCCGACCATTTGTTTGTTTGGCGTGAAAACATGAACACGCGCGGTCCTTGCGCGACGACGGCGAAGCCGTCGAGGGCATGGGGCGCCACGAATTGGTTCAGCACAAAGCGTTTGCCTTTAGATGTCGGGGCTGTCTCGTCTCAGGCAGAGCCAATCAAAGGGGAGGGTAGCGTGCTGAGTGGAGATGCATAGAGANTGCGCCGACCTTGTCTCGACCGCTTCGCGGTCTTCGCCAAGGCGTCGCGCATTTTCGGTTTGACGCGCATAGAGGGTCACGCCGGGCGAAGCTCGGAGTGTCTGTTCGAATGCGCGGGGGAGATTTGTAAGCCGCGAAGCGGCGTCAAATCGAGCGCGCCATCCATGGCTGACGCTCAAAACGCCTTCTGCTTTGAGTGCGCTCGCTTATCACGCTCAATGCACGCTTTCACTCACTCCAGCATCTTCAAAGGTCGCCATTCCGGTGTGCATTGCGCAAGCTGAGCGCACGATCTGTGCCGCTAACGTCGCCCCGGATCCCTCACCCAGTCGCATCCCCAATTGCAGGATCGGCTTCTTCCCCAACCGTCTAAGCACGTCAGAGTGTGCCCCTTCAGCGGAAAGGTGACCTGCCAGACAGTGATCGATCGACTCAGGGGCCCACGCGTGCAGGCACGCCGCTGCTGCGCAGCAGATGTAACCGTCTAAGATAACAGGCACGCGCGCCATCCGTGCCGCAAGAATCGCACCCGCTATGGCGGCAATTTCCTTGCCCCCCAGTCGCGCCAGAACGTCCAGTCCGTCGCTCGCATTGCCCGCGTGCAGCGCCACGCCTTCGCGGACAATGCGAACTTTGTTCTCGAGCGCCAAGCCTTCTACGCCTGTGCCAGGCCCCGTCCAGTCTTCTGCTTTGCCTCCAAAGAGCGCATGATAGATCGCAGCGGCCGAGGTGGTGTTGGCAATACCCATTTCACCGAGCATCAGGAGATCCACACCGGGCTCGACCGCCATCATGCCGTAAGCCAAGGCCCGAGCGCAGTCTTCATCACTCATGGCGGGGCCTTGCGTGAAATCAGCCGTCGGAGAATTCAACGCCATCTCATAGACTATAAGGTCGCCATCCAGTGCCTCGACAAGCTGATTGACCGCGGCGCCACCAGCCTGAAAATTCTGGACCATCTGAGCCGTCACCTCTGCAGGGAAGGCCGAAACACCCTGCGCCGCCACGCCATGATTGCCGGCAAAGACGGCCGTTCGTGGATGATTGACTTCAGGCATGGCTCGACCCTGCCAACCGGCCATGAAAATCGCGATATCCTCGAGGTCGGCGAGCGCGCCCGCCGGCTTCGTCAGGATTGAATTGCGGTGTTCAGCAGCCGCGCGGGCATCAGCATCGTGCGTCGGTAGGCTTTCGCGCAGTGCGCGGATTTCAGCGAGGGAAGCAGGAGGGCTCTGATCGGTGGTCATGGGAACAACTTCGCGTTAAACCGTTGGATTAAATAAGGCACAGGGGGCTTAGTCCAAGTCATGACAGTTTGGAAAGAGGCGATTGGCGCGCTGGCCACCAGCTGTTCCTTTCTCACCCGAATCCCGCTGCCCTCCTTCCTGTTTTACGCCGGTGTTAACGCTGATCGCGCCGTTTGGGCCTTCCCTGTCGTGGGGGCTGCCATTGGTACGCTACTGGTACTTCTGCTCGGCCTGCTGAGTGGATGGCTCGGACTTCATCCTCTCGCCGCCGCTGTCGTCGTGGTCGGAGCCGGCCTATTGCTCACCGGTGCCCTGCATGAAGACGGCCTCGCGGACGTAGCCGATGCACTTGGTGGTCGCGATGCGGTGCGCCGTCTGGAGATCATGAAGGACAGCCGGCTAGGTGCTTTTGGTGTTCTGTCGCTCGTGCTGATGATCCTGCTCAGGGTAGGCGTCATTTTTGTATTGGCGGAACCGCTGCAACCTGGGCTCGCGCTTGCTGTACTGGTTGGTGCAGGGGCTTGGTCCCGCGCGCTGATGGCATTGGTCTGGTCGATGCTGCCGCCTGCAAATCCTGGAGGGTTGGCCAGTATCCGCCCGGGTCTTAGGCAAGCAGGGTTTGCAATCGCAATCGGGTTGATCCTGCTGCTGCTTCTGTTTGTACTGTTGCCGGGAACCAGCTTTTTACTGATAGCGGCCGTGTTGGCAGCCGTCGTCGCGGGGCTCTTTGCGCTCTTCGCCCTGTGGCAGTTTGGCGGCGTCACTGGCGATGTCTGCGGCGCGGCTCAAGTCTTGGCGGAACTGGCCTTTGTCGCCGTCGCGCTGTCTTTCATCTCATGACAGTCCGACGAGCACACGGAAAGCTCTCATCCTCGCAAGCTCTCTCCTACAATCGCTATTAAACAAACTGAAAGGCCTTTCTATGGCAATAGTGACCCGATGGTTCTGGGTTCGGCATGCGCCGGTGGTGAACCCTGATCATATCGTCTATGGGGCCTCTGACATGCCCGTGGATGTCTCGGAGACCCGCATGTTCGCGCCCGTGGCTCGAACCCTACCGCGCGGTGAGAACGTCCACTGGCTGACCAGCACGGCGGGCCGAACCCACCGCACCCGCGATGCGATCATCCGCGAAGGCTACCCCGCGGTGGGCAGTGCCGAGGACGCTCGGTTTGCCGAACAATCCCTGGGCGATTGGGAAGGTCTGAGCTGGGATGAGGCTCTGCCTGGCGGCGAGCAGCACCCGTTTTGGCACACTACGGCCGAATATCGCCCTCCCAACGGCGAGAGCTTCACCGATGTGGTAAACCGCGTGCAGGCCGGAGTGCGGCACTGGACCCAAGCCTACCGCGGACAGGACATCGTCTGCATCGCTCATGGTGGGGTGATCCGAGCCATGGCCACGATCGCGCTGGGGCTGGATCCGGAAAGGGGCCTGTCGATCGGGGTGGACAACTGCTCGATCAGCCGATTTGACTGGGTCGAATATGGCGAGTTTGAGTCCAAACAGGCCTGGCGTACGGGTTATCTCAATCTCAGCCCACGCAAGCCTGAAGGCTTTGCAAATGGGGCGGCGCTGAGCCCAGAAGAACGTGCCTGACGCCGGCGCAGTGGCCGCTGTGCAAGATTCGGAGCGTGGCGCCAAGACAGTTCAAATAGATTGTTGCCGTTGGCCGCTCAGGTCGGCGTGAAACCACGGTACTCTGGCAGGAAAGTTGAGCATGAGCCGAAATCCGGACCGCAACCGAAAAACCCAACCGGCTCAGCCCGTCTCGCCAGACTCCGCAGCTCTTTCGCATGAAAACAGCAGTCCCGCCGACGTGCATCTGGCACAGGCTGCAGCTGACCTGATCGACGCCCGCATCAACGAAGGCCTCGACCATCGCGCCCTGACCTTGAAGGTACTGGCCGCCGATCTGGAAACCTCGCCCACCCACCTGCAGCGATTGTTCAGCCGTGTGGTTGGCGTTTCGCCGTGGGACTACAGCGCTCAGCGTCGGGCCGATGCCTTTCGTCGCCACTTGCGTCGTGATGCCAGCGTAACCGACGCCATCTATGCTGCGGGGTATAGCAGTGCCAGTCGGGTTTACGAGCAAAGCGGGTTCATGCTTGGCATGACCCCGGCGTCCTTCGCCCGCGCGGGCCAGGGCGCTTCTATCACCTTCGACATCGTCGACAGTCCGTTGAGTCGGCTGCTGGTGGCAACCACTGAAAAAGGGCTGTGCTTCCTTGCTTTTGGCGATGATGATGCATCACTGACGGCTGAACTGCGCGCCGAATTTACTGCCGCCATTCGGGTTGACCGAGATCCGGCAGGCCTGCGGCCAGCCCTCGAAGACGTGGTTGAGCACCTCGAGACCGGTCATTTGCCCTCACGTCGGCTAGCGCTTGACGTGCAGGGGACGGCTTTCCAGCGGCGAGTTTGGCAGGCGCTGCTTGCCATGCCCAATGGTGCTGTTTTGACCTACAGCGAACTGGGCGAGGAAATGGGCATCGAGCAGGGCCAACGGGCTGTTGCCCGAGGCTGCGCAACCAACAAGGTCTCGCTGCTCATTCCCTGCCACCGGATAGTCCGAGCCGACGGTGGGCTCGGTGGTTATCGCTGGGGTCTCAAGCGAAAGCAGAGACTTTTGGCTATGGAATCACACCGATTTGGTGCAAAAGAAACAGATTCCAAAGATCGTCTCCTCTAGCCCAAGGGCCGCTCGGCTTTGCGTATCTTTTCCAAGTCACTCAGAGACCCGGAAACTATCACCCTTGCCGACCGCAGGTTTGACGTCAGCGTCAACCGGATGAAGCGCGCGCGGCGGCTGACGCTGCGCCTCGATACTCATGGCTCGAAGGTAAGGATCAGCGCGCCGGAGACGGTTGAGGCAGAACTGATCGCCAGTTTTCTGGAGCGCAACCGCCCGTGGCTGGAACAGCAACTCGCTTCTCGTCCAGACCTAGACGTCATTCGTGACGGCAGTATGATCCCCCTGCGCGGGCAGGAAACGCAGATCGTGATCGATGCTAGCGCGAACCAGATTGAGCTGGACGACGCGCGTGATGGCCTGCGCCTGCGCTTGCCAAAGCGGGGAGAGCCCATTCTGCGCCTGCAGCGTTTTCTGATCACAGAAGCCCGGCGTGACCTGACCGCCCGTGCCGAACGGATCTCTGGCGAACTGGGTCGCTCCTTCCGCAGTCTGCATGTGCGTGACACCAAGACCCGCTGGGGCTCGTGCTCGTCGCGCGGGGGGCTGAACTTTTCCTGGCGGTTAATTTTCGCGGAAGACCGAGTCCGCGAGTACGTCGTCGCTCACGAAGTGGCTCACTTACGTCATATGGACCACAGCCCGGCATTCTGGGCGCAGTGCAAGGCTCTTTGTCCGCCCGACCTCGACATCGATTGGGCTAAGCAGCAGTTGCGTGATCACGGCAAACGCTGGCATGCCATGGTGTTTGACGGCTCTGTGCCATGATGCGCCCACGCAACCAGCCGGAAATCCTGCTCAAGCGTGCGGACCGCAGCGATCTCGGTGCGCTGTTGGGACTGATCCAACGATTTGCCGAAGAAAGCGGCGAACCCGGCGTCGCTCTCAGGGACCCAATTGTGCTGGAACGCGCCCTGCGTCACGTGGTCGTCTATCTGACCTACTTCCACGACGATGCCACCGGTTACGTTTTGGGCATCGAGTCCCTCGGTGGACGAGGTTCAGCGACCCCGCACCTGCCTGGTTACTATCTCTGTGATCTTTACGTCACTCCCAGCTGGCGCCAGCATGGTCTGGGCAAAGCCATGCTTTCGGCCATGCTGCAGACCCCGACCAGCTGGGGGCCGACGCGATTTCTCCGCTGGGAGACCTCAACAGCACCAAAAGCCGCCGAGGCCAATGGCTTTTACGCGCGCATCTTTCCCGAACGCCACGTGGGCCAGCCCTTCGTTTGGACTGCACCCTCGGGCGCTGCGGATATCTCTCCCGAGCGATACATGGCCTTTCGTCCTCGGCGATTGATGACCGACAGGGCCTGGTTGTCCGTGGAGCCCGCTTTCGCCACGCAAGGCGGGCAGTGGTTTGCGCGCTTGCACGAGCTCGCCGGCGTCCGTGAAGACGTGCCGCAGCTGCTTGAGGCCGTTGCCTCCGACGGATATGCTTTCCTGTCTATGGCAGAGAGCCTCGACCTACCCGAGGGGCAGGCTCAGACCTTGATCCCAGGCTGCGATCCGCTCGAAGAAGCTCAGGCCTGCCTCGTGGTGTTCCCGCCGCCGCCAGAAAAATAATCAGCCTGTGGGGATGCGCGCCATCAATCCGCCGTATCACCCTGCAGAAGAACAAGTGTCCGGCCAGTCTCAACCGTTGCATTGGGGGGGTCAAATTCGGGAGAAAGAGACACCAGGATGCTCGATGCGCTTGCTGAAGGGAACCCAAGAGCCTGGCGGTCTTTTTGTCAGGATCATGCCGGGCTGGTGCTCCACGTGGTGCGTCAGACTTTTGCCCGCTATGGCGTCGGCGGTGACGCCTATGACATCGAAGACGTTGGGCAAGAGGTTTTCATCCGTCTCTCGAAACGGGATTTCGCCCTGCTTCGGCGTTTTGATCCAGCCCGGGCCAAGCTAACCACTTTTCTTCGTGTTGTTGCCAGTTCGACCACCATCGACTGGCTGCGTCGGCGCCGCCCGCAGGGTGAAGACATCGACGATCATGCCGGCGTGCTTTCCGATGAGCGCGCCACTGCGGCCTTTGACGCGGTAGGCGAAAGTCACTCCGCTCTCGAAGCCGTCGAAGCTGAAATCGGCGCGGCTGGCCTCTCGGATCGGCAGCGAGCGATCCTCAAACTCATGTTCGATGAGGACATGGACGTTGATGAAATCGCAGAGAAACTGGGAATCGCCGCGCAGACGGTACGGAGTGCAAAGCACAAGGCCATGGTTAAGCTAAGAACTGCCTTTGAGGCCAAAGGGGAAAAGGGAGCCCGTTGAAGGTGACAAAAGCAAAACTGGAGCAGGGGACTACAGCCTTGCCGGATGATTTCGATCCTATGGAGATGGCGGCTTTTCTCGACGGAGAAGCCAACTCGAAAATAGTGCGCGAGCTGACGGAATCGCCAGCGCTTCGCGCAGTGGCAGCCGCGGGGCTGGATCAGGGGCAGGTGAGCGACGTTGCCGCTGCCACCCGTCTGGCGGAGCGTGCCGGACCCTTGGCCCCCCAGACGCAGCGCATTGACACACGACCCAGATGGCTAGGCGGCATACCTCTCTTTGCCGACCGTTTTGCGTCGGGTTGGCGTGCGACCGCGGCGGGGGTGGTGCTGGGCCTGTTCGGCTTCGGTGCTGGTCTGGCGGGCGGTATTGGTATCGGCGGCACCGGTGTGAATGCCGAAGAAGTGCTGATTTCAGCCACGGTCAGCGACCTGTTCGGCGGGGAAAACTTCCAGGCCGCAGCCAGCCCGCTGGGTGCCGATGATTTCAGCGCTGTTTTTGGTGAACTTGAATAGGGAGCAGGACTATGACTCGGATATTAGGGCTTACCATCGTTTTGTTACTGGCTCTCTGCATTGGGCTATCAGCGGCTTTGTTCACAACCGGACAGGATGCGCGCCGGGATATCATGCGGCTTAGCGCTGATCTGCATTCTCGACCTTTCCAGGGTGACGGACAGCGTGACGATCGTCGCAACGGCAATGACAATTTAAGCGTCGATGCCAACGGTGAAAGCGACCATCCGAACCGAAAGCACGGCGTCGGCAGTTTTAAGGAAGTACGCGAACGCCTCAACTTGAGCCCGAACCAGGCCCAAATGCTACGGCAGGTGCTCAAGAACCGTCGGGATTTACGCAAATCTATGGTTCAGGCTCTTCAGGATAGCCAGGCCGATTTTCAGGTGGTCATGACGGCTGAGACCTTTGACCGGGGTGCGCTGACAGACCTTCGCGACAAGCTAGTGACGCCTCATCGGTCGGCTGGTGATGCGGCTTTTGGTTTTTTGCTCGACTTTCTTGGGTCCCTGTCGACGGAACAGCGGCAGACCTTGTTTGAACTGGCCAAGGACAAACCAAACGCGCTGTTGTTCCTTTAACCGCTGAATCTGTGCGCAGAGTGCTCCAACGGAGCTTGTAGAAGCGGTCAGGGCGCTCTATTCCTTACCGTCCTAAGGAATAAGAGGGACCCGTCTCGCCATGGATCTTCGTATCGAACGCCAGAGCCTCATGCGCAGTTTGTCACACGTGCAAAGCGTCGTTGAGCGGCGAAATACTATTCCCATCCTGTCCAACGTTCTGATCGAATGTGACAAGGACAAGGGCTCGGTCACACTCACTGCGACGGACATGGATCTGACCCTCAAGGAGACTACCAGCGCCAGTGTGTCCAATGGTGGTTCGCTGACCGCACCTGCTCACATGCTCTTTGACATTGTGCGGAAGCTGCCTGATGGCGTTGAGGTTGGCCTGACAAAGACCGATAGCAGCGACCGTATGACGCTCACGGCGGGCAAGGCGCGCTTTGAGCTGTCAACGCTACCACGCGAGGATTACCCTGCGCTGGACAGTGCGGATATGCCTATTGCCTTCGACATGCCCGCTGAGGAGCTCAAGGCTCTGATCGAGCGCACCCGCTTTGCGATCTCGACCGAGGAAACCCGCTACTACCTCAATGGAATCTACCTTCACGCCATGGGCGAGGGCGCGTCGGCGGTCCTGCGGGCCGTGGCCACGGACGGCCACCGATTGGCGCGGTTTGAAACCGTACTGCCCACCGGAGCTGCCGATATGCCCGGCGTAATCATTCCGCGCAAGACCGTGGGTGAGCTGGTGAAGCTGCTTGACGATAGCGACGAAAATGTGCGCATCGCCCTGTCTGACTCGCGGATCGAGTTCCGCTTTTCTGATGTAACGCTGTCGTCCAAACTCATCGACGGTACCTTCCCCGACTATGAGCGGGTTATCCCGACTCAGAACGATAAGCCCATGACCGTCGACAAGGCTACGTTTGCCCAAGCAGTCGATCGGGTGTCGACCATCGCATCAGCCGAAAGCCGGGCCGTGAAGCTGTCCGCAACGGCGGGTCGGCTAAACCTTTCCGCTAATTCGCCGGATCGGGGGCAGGCGAATGAGGATGTGGAGGTTGAATACGGAGCGACCGACATCGAAATTGGCTTCAATGCCCGCTACTTGCTCGATATTGCAACGCAGCTTTCGGGAGAAACCGCCGAATTTGTCTTTGCCGATGCCGGTTCACCAACGCTGGTGAAGGACCGGGATAACGCCTCGGTGCTTTACGTTCTCATGCCGATGCGGGTTTAGCCTGAACCGGTCGATTCAGTCGTGGAGTCTAGGGTAGGGTGAGCACTGACAGCGGCGCAGCCTGGATCAGCCGCCTTGCCTGCCAACAGTTCCGGTCCTATCCGCAGCTTGACTTGAGCCTGCCACCCGGTCCGCTGGCCTTTGTCGGTGGTAATGGCGCAGGCAAGACCAATCTGCTGGAAGCCATTAGTCTGTTTGCTCCTGGACGTGGCTTGCGTGGGGCGTCGGCGGCCGAGGTTGTTCGACGGCCTGCTGGACAAGCAGTGAGCCGGGACAAACCCGCTTTGGGTGTCACGCCCGACGGACCTGGTGGACCCGACGGACCTGCCGGACAGTGGGCGGTGTCTGCCAGCCTGGAAACGCCATTGGGTCAGCGCCAATTGGGTGTTGGCCTCGATGCCTCCGGTGGCAAGCGAATCTTGCGTCTGGATGGCAAAACGGCACCCGGCGCTAGTGCCTTCGCCGAAATTGTCCCGATCCTATGGCTGACTCCCGACGATGATGCCCTGTGGCGCGGGCCATCGCAGGACCGCAGACGGTTCTTTGACCAATTGGTCGCTGCCTTTGAACCTGGCCACGTCGGGAATGGCCTTGCCTACGCACAGGTGATGCGGCAGCGGCTGAAGCTGCTCAAGGATGCTGCGGCCCAGAATTCCCCGCCCGACACGATCTGGCTTGCGGGGTTGGAAGAAAGCATGGCCCGCCATGGGGTCGCAATCGCCGCGGCGCGGCGCGGGTTGTTGCGTCGGCTTAGTGATCGGGTCGAGGGCGGGGTCGGTCCGTTTCCTGGCGCGCGTCTGGGCTTTAAGCCGGGTCTGGAGACGCATTTGGCCGAAGGATCAGCACTGGATGTAGAAGATCGCTTCCGCCGCGCTCTGCTGGACGCTCGCCCGCGCGATGGCATGCTGGGGCAGACGACGATCGGGCCACATCGCTCTGATCTCGATGTGTATCATGCTGGCCATGGGCGCGAGGCGGCTCAGTGCTCGACGGGAGAGCAGAAGGCCCTGCTGCTCGCGCTGGTGCTAGGGCATGCGAAACTACTGACCACGGCGCGGCAGATTCGTCCGGTGTTGCTTTTGGATGAGGTCGCAGCGCATTTGGACCGGGACCGTCGGGCCGCACTTTTGGAAGCTTTGGCGCCTCTGGGCGGTCAAATTTGGATGACAGGTACCGAATCCGGCACATTTCGAGAAATAAGCGATGAAATTGCGCTGTTTTCCGTCCATAGTGGGCGCGTAATCCAAGAATCCTAGATGCAGCTGGCACCGTACGGCGCGCAGTAACGGAATGCGAGAAACCATGGCGATTGAAGAACAGCAGCAGCAAGAAGAATATGGCGCAGACAGCATCAAGGTGCTTCGCGGACTGGATGCCGTGCGCAAGCGGCCGGGCATGTACATTGGCGACACCGATGACGGCTCGGGTCTGCATCATATGGTCTACGAGGTCGTCGACAACGCTATTGACGAAGCGCTTGCTGGACACTGTGACCGTTCGCTTGTGACCTTGCACGATGATGGATCAGTCTCGGTAGAAGACAATGGCCGAGGCATCCCTGTTGATATCCACGCTGAAGAGGGTATTTCGGCCGCTGAAGTGATTATGACCCAGCTGCATGCAGGCGGGAAATTCGATCAGAATTCCTATAAGGTGTCAGGCGGTCTGCATGGCGTTGGCGTGTCGGTTGTGAACGCCCTGTCATCGCGGCTGGAACTGACCGTATGGCGCGATGGCAAGCAGTACGAGATGGCCTTCGCGCACGGTGAGTCCGTCGGCCCCCTGTCCGTGACCGGAGATGTTCCAACCGATCAGACGGGCACCCGAATCCGCTTTTGGCCGTCGAAAGATACCTTTACCCAGACAACCTTCAGCTACGATACGCTCGAAGCGCGCCTGCGTGAACTGGCATTCCTGAACTCCGGCGTTCGTATCATCCTCAACGATGAACGGCCTGAAACACCGGTTGAGGCTGATCTGTATTACGAAGGCGGACTCGCCGCCTATGTCGCCTATCTCAATCATGCCAAGCAGTCGCTGGTCCCTGAGCCCATTCTGATGGTCGCCACCAAGGAAGGTATCACTGTCGAAGTGGCCATGGAGTGGACCGACGCCTTCCATGAGAACACGCTTTGCTTCACCAACAACATTCCACAACGCGATGGTGGTACGCACCTCGCCGGCTTCCGGGGCGCACTGACCCGACAAGTCAACGGTTATGCCAATGAGACCGGGCTCGCGAAGAAGGAAAGGGTAACACTCACTGGGGACGATGCGCGCGAAGGTCTTACCTGCGTGCTGTCGGTTAAGGTTCCGGACCCAAAATTCTCCTCGCAGACCAAGGACAAGCTAGTTTCCTCTGAAGTCCGTCCCGTGGTGGAAAGCGTGGTCAATGAGGAACTCCAACGCTGGTTCGAAGAACACCCGCAGGAAGCGCGCCGGATCGTGCAAAAGGTCTGTGAGGCGGCCGCTGCCCGGGAGGCCGCTCGAAAGGCGCGCGAGTTGACGCGGAAGAAGGGCGGTCTGGACATCAATTCATTGCCAGGTAAGCTCGCCGACTGCCAATCGCGTGACCCGGATTTTGCCGAGTTGTTTCTGGTCGAGGGTGATTCGGCCGGAGGGTCAGCAAAACAGGGTCGCGATCGCAAGTTTCAGGCGATTCTGCCGCTTCGGGGCAAGATCCTCAACGTTGAGCGCGCTCGCTTTGACAAAATGCTGGGCAGTCAGGAAATCGGCACGTTGATCGCGGCGCTGGGGACGGGGATCGGCAAGGAGGAATTCGACGCCGACAAGCTCCGCTACCACAAAATTGTAATTATGACCGACGCCGATGTCGACGGCGCGCATATCCGCACACTTTTGCTGACGTTCTTCTATCGGCAAATGCCGGAACTGATTGAGCGGGGCAATCTGTATATCGCTCAGCCACCCCTGTTTCGGGCAAAGAAGGGTTCATCGGAAACCTATCTCAAGGATCAAGCTGCGCTTGACGAACACCTCCTGATGGAAGGCTTGAAAGACGCTCTGCTGACCCTGGGTGATGGTAGCCAGCGCGCAGGGGCTGACCTCGCCGATGTTGTGCGCCGATCGCTCAGTGCATTCCGGTCGGTGGTCATGCTGGGTCGCAATGTCGGTAGCGCCTTTGTCGTTGAGCAGGCGGGGCTTGCCGGATTCTTCCCGGAAGGCGCCGGCGAGCGCGTTGCAGATAACCTGACCGCGTTGCTCAACCGCGCGTCGGAGGAGCACGAACGCGGCTGGGAGTGCTTTGTCGAGGGCGGTTCCAATCAGGAAGGCCAGCGGCTGATTTCTGCCCGTACCCTGCGCGGTGTCCCGCAGCGTTACACCCTGTCATCGCGCGATTTGGATGGCCGCGATGGCCGCCGGTTGTCGGAGTTGATGCCACAGCTGGCGACCCTGTTCAGCAGGCCAGCACGGCTCGCCTTTGGCGACGAGCCATCGATCGAGCTGTTCGGCCCTGGCGCACTGGGGCAGGCGATCATCGAGCGAGGTCGCAAGGGTCAGAATGTATCCCGCTATAAAGGGTTGGGTGAGATGAATGCTGACCAGCTCTGGGAAACCACACTCGATCCGAATGCGCGGACCCTGCTGCAGGTTCGGATTGAGCAGGGCAAAACCGCCGATGCGGTGTTCGCCACGCTCATGGGCGATCAGGTCGAGCCGCGTCGTGACTTTATTCAGGCCAATGCGCTAGAGGTCGTAAATCTCGATGTCTGAGACCGCGCCGTGTGGTCTGGCCAGTAAGGCGGGACAAGCGCTTGGCGCTGGACTGTTGAGCGGTATTTTCGCCACTGCATTTTTTTTTCCGACCGCCGTCGCGCAGGGTGAAACGGCTCAGATTGCGCCAGGGCGACCGCTGGACTTGCTGGAGGTTTACGAAGTCGCGTCTAGCTTGCTGTCATACCAAAACCCGTTGTTCATTTTCCCCGGACTCAAGGCTGAAGGCTTCACCGTCAATGGCGACGGAAGCGAATTCAATGTCGTTGTTAAGGGTTTGGGGTTGCCGGATTCCTCGGCCACTCTGCCGGAACCGGTAATTTTGCACCTGCCCGGGCTGACTCGCGAACGCGACCTGATCGATGTGCGTGTCGAAGGGCTTCCGACCTCGACCATTCTGCCGGAGGGTCAAGCGCTCAAACTGATTAAGCCGGCATTCCAGGGCACCTGGTCTGTGTCCGACCGGGGATTTCAAAATTTCGAGTTGAGTCTCGAACGTGCCAGCTTTCAGGGTGAAGGAATTTCTCACCAGTTGCGCGACCTTCAGATTCGTCTTTCCGAGGACGTGGGACAAGGCCGGGTAAAACTGTCACTAGCTCTTAAATCGTTTGATGCGGACTACGGCGACAGCTTTACCGGGACAGAGCGCGTTCAGGGCTTTCGACTGTCGCTCTCCGGCCCTCAAGGCGAGATTGCGCCGCAGACCCTGCTCAAGCTTGCCTACCGCCTGAGTGGTCTGGCGCTGAACACCCGGGTCTTCCACGAATCACTTGTCGAAGACCCACCGCCGGTTGCCAGCCTGAACGGCCTCGATATCCAACTTGAACTCGACAGCGATACCTGGGCACAGACGGTGCCACCGTCCAAGGGTCACATCAAGCGGGTTCAGGCACAGATGCAGATCGTTCCCGGTGATCGGCCAGGTGAAAGCCGCATCCGCTTCGACGGCTTTCTCGGCGCGACCGAGCAGAGCCTCGACGGAATGAGTCTGTCTCTGCAGCAGCCTGCCGCCCTGCGTGTAACGTTGCAGGGGCTGGAGGCGCGAGCCCTTGCCAACCTGGTGCTCGACCAACCGAAGCTCGGGCCTGTTCCTGGGGTAGCTCCGTTCTCGGTGCCGCTGGCGGTGGCGGCTGAGATAAACCTGCAGCAGTTGGCTCTTCGCATACCACAGCTTGAATTCGACCTTGCTACCAAGTCTTTGGATGGTCGCTTAAACAGCAGTCCCGATGGTTCCGGTGGCGTAGCCGGGAGCGGGGGGCAGAGCCTCATCCTCCGGACCACTGCGACCGATATGGTGCTTCGCAACTGGCCCGAGGCGTCTGTCCTCAATCCGTTTGCCAAGCAGGTATTGCTGCCCCTTCTTCCGAGTGAAGCGAAAATGACTCTTGCTGTCGAGGGGCTGGAGGCGGAGACCGCTCGCGCGATGATCACCTCGCTGCTGGGACTGGATTTGCGGGGTTTGCTGGCGGCGGTACCCAAAGACACCTCGGCCCTTCGGTTCAGCCTTTCGGACGGCCTGCTGCGTTCCCGTCTGCTCGATGCTCGATGGAGTGGCGTGTTTCAGCGCCGGTCGGGTCGGATCCCACTTCAGGGCAGTTTTGAGCTAGAGACTGGACCGCTGACACCGCTTCAAGTGAGCATGCAGCAATCACTGGGCACGCCAATCCCGCTTGTCACTCAGACGCTGTCTGCCGGGGTGCTTGGGCTTACCCTGCTTCAGTCTTTTGCAGTGCGCGAGGAGGGCGGACGGTTGCGTTTTTCCATCGAGTTCCCGGAGACTGGTGGCCTGCCGCTGGTTAATGGTCGCCCCCTGCCGTTTCAGCAATTTATTCGTTGAGCCGGGGATACAGGCAGGGCCGGTCTTCGTAAGCAAAGACACAGGAGGACCCTTGCATGCAAGCAAACCCACAGCTGAGAGCGTTGAACCGTTTTGGCCTTGGCGCCCGCCCAGGCGAGGCAGGTGCGATCGATCCCCGATCATGGCTTCGGCAGCAGATCAATCCCAATGCAACCCGGATGAAGGGTTTGGAATTGCCGAGTGCTCAGGATCTGGCAGAAACGGTGATGAGCAGCCGCGCGCGTGACGACAAGGCTCAAGCACGCAAGGAACTGCGCAAACTCGGCCGTGAAACCTTCGGTCGAGAGGCGACAGCCGCCATCGCCCACGCCATGACCACTGATAATCCCTTTGCCGAACGGCTGGTGCGGTTCTGGTCGAATCATCTTGCGGTCAGCACCGTTGGCGAACCAGTCGTCTCATTGACGGCCGGGGCTTATGAGCGAGAAGCGATCCGACCGCATGTATTCGGTAGATTTGAAGACATGGTACAGGCGAGTGCGCGTCACCCGGCGATGCTGATTTATCTTGACCAGGTGCGATCCTTCGGCCCGAACGCGCGTGCGGCACGGAACAACCGCCGTGGTCTGAATGAGAACTATGCGCGGGAACTGTTGGAGCTTCACACCCTCGGTGTCGACGGTGGGTACGATCAGCGTGATGTCGAACAACTGGCCCTGATTCTGACAGGCTGGACCATCGGCGGCTATATTCGTCAGGGGGCAGAAGGCGCGGCGACGCCCTTCACATTCGTCGATGCCATGCATGAACCAGGGTCGAAAACCCTGCTGGGTCGGCGTTATCCTGAGGGCGGCGAGATGGAAGGCTCAGCAGCTATTTCCGCCCTGTGCCGTCATCCATCGACCGCGCGTTTCATCGCGACCAAGCTGGTTCGGCACTTTGTCAGCGACCAGCCTCACCCGCTGGATGTGGACATTATCGCCGGTGTCTACCTTGATACAGATGGAGATCTGGACGAGGTCAGCCTCGCCTTGCTTGACCTCGACGGCGCCTTGTATGGCCCTGAGCGAAAGATCCGCTCGCCACAGGATTTCCTGATTGCCATGGGGCGGTGTCTTGGCTTGACGTCGATCCAACGCAAGGGATTAGCGGGGTTAATCAGCCTCCGCCATGCTCCATGGTCACCAGGCTCCCCGGCCGGCTTCGCCGACACCGCTGTTGAATGGGGCGATCCGGATGGCCTGCTCTGCCGGGTCGATCTTGCCCGTTTGGTGGTTCGTAGCAGCCGCACCATCCTGCCTGACGCCGGGGGCTTTGCCGCTTCGGTGATGGAGGTTCGAAATCCCGCCCTTCTTAATGCCATGCTGGCCGAGCAGTCGAGCGCCGTCGACAAGACAGCGCTAATCTTCGCCAGTCCCGACTTTCAGTGGAGATGATGCATGACTCATCGCTTTCTCAATCGACGCTCCTTCCTCGCCTCAGCTTGTGCTGGGGGCCTAGCAACCAGCTTCGCCCCTTCGATCAGCTTCGCGGAGTCGGCTACCGACCAACGCTTTGTGTTCGTGCTGCTGCGCGGAGCCATGGACGGCCTGCACGCCGTCGTTCCGTATGGCGACCCCGCCTATCGCAGTGCCCGCGGGCAGCTAGCCTACGAAAGCAGCGCCCTCACGCCACTCGATAGCACATTTGCTCTTGCACCCGGTCTTTCACCGCTTGCGCCAGCCTTTATGGACGGCGAACTACTGCCGGTTCAGGGGTTGGCCATCCCCTATCGAACCCGTTCCCACTTCGATGCGCAGTCAATCCTCGAAACCGGGTTGGATAAGCCGGTTGGATCTGCATCCGGCTGGTTGAACCGCACGCTGGGGGTGATTGGTGGTGCATCTGGTGCCGGTATCGCCGTTGGTGGCGGGCTGCCGACCTCATTGCGCGGTGATGTGCCGGTGGCGACCTGGGCACCCAAGGTCCAGCGTGACGGTGATGAAGCCTTCCTTGCGGATCTCTCGCACCTTTACAATCAGGATCCGCAGCTTGCTGATAGCTTTACCGCCGCCCTCAACCTGCAAGAACAGGCCATGGTCATGGCGTCCAGTGGAGGCAAGCGGGGGCTCGCGATGTTTGATGAGCTGTTCTCCGCCACCGGTCGGTTCCTCGCCGCAGATGACGGCCCACGGATTGCGGCCATGGAGTTTTCAGGCTGGGACACCCATGCTGGGCAAGGTAAAGCCGGTGGCGCCTTGGACCGGAGGCTCGAAGCGCTGGCAAACGGGCTTCTGACCTTCAAAGCCACCCTCTCCCCTGACGTCTGGTCAAAGACTGTGGTGCTGGTGTCGACCGAGTTCGGCCGCACCGTTGCCACCAATGGCACGGGCGGCACCGACCACGGAACCGGTGGCACCGCTTTTTTGTTCGGCGGAGCGGTGCGCGGTGGCCGGGTCATCGCGGATTGGCCGGGTCTGGCTTCAAACCAGCTGTTCGAAGGGCGCGACTTACGGCCAACGCTGGACACCCGGCAGCTGCTCAAAGGCGTGCTGGGCGCGCACTATGATCTGCGGCATGCCGAACTGGACAGCGTAATTTTCCCGAATAGTGGTTCAACCCGGGCACTCGACGGCTTGCTGATTTGACGGGCGTCCACTGGGCTCGTCAGCGCGCGCCTCTCGGGCGTTGCCGCCCTCGTCGTATGGGGTCGGACCGGTCTGGTCTAACCCTTATACTTCACCCAATCTGCCTAGAGACTGAGACTGAGATTGAGACGAGGCCCTAGCCTAAGCTTGGGGCCCTAGTTCTCGAGCATCCGGCGCAGCAGTTCGACATCTTCGTCAATCGCCGCGTCGAGCGAGCGAAGTTCCTCGACCTTCCTAACCGCGTGCATCACCGTGGTGTGGTCTCGATTGCCGAAGCGTCGGCCGATTTCGGGTAAGGACCGCGTCGTCAGTTGCTTAGACAGGTACATTGCGATCTGCCGTGGCCGGGCTACGGACCGCGCGCGACGGGGGGAGAACATTTCACTGAGCTTGATGTTAAAGTGCTCAGCAACCTTCTTTTGAATTTCTTCGATGGTCACTCGGCGATCGTTTGCCTTCAGCAGATCGTGGAGCACGTCCTGAACCATTTCCAGCGTCACGGGTCGACCGATCAGGATCGCATGCGCCTCGATGCGGTTCAGCGCACCTTCTAATTCCCGAATGTTCGACGAAATTTTGTGGGACAGGAACTCCAGCACCTGCGGCGGGATTTCCAGAGCGATACTTTCGGCTTTGGCCTGCAGAATCGACAACCGCAATTCATAATTGGTCGGGTGAATGTCTGCGACCAGCCCCCAGCCCAGGCGTGACCTTAGGCGTTCTTCAAGCCCTTCGAGATCGCTTGGCGATTTATCCGCCGAGACGACGACCTGATGGTTCTGATCCACCAATGCGTTGAACGTGTGAAAGAACTCTTCCTGACTGGCTTCTTTGCCGCCGATGAAGTGGATGTCATCGATCATGAGTACGTCCACCGAACGGAACTCGTCCTTGAATGCGATCGTGTCCCGATGCCGTACAGCCTGGATGAACAACGACATGAATTTTTCTGCTGACAAGTACGCCACACGACGTTCAGGCTGCGTCTCTCTGATGTGCCAAGCGATGGCGTGCATGAGGTGTGTCTTGCCCAGACCCACACCGCCGTAGAGGAACAGCGGGTTGAAAGCGACTTCTGCACTTTCTGCAACGCGCCGTGCGGCGGCGTATGCGAGTTCATTGGGCTGGCCGACCACAAAATCCTTGAAGCTAAAGCGCTTGACCAGCTGCTTCTCATCATTAGGCACCGTGTAACGATACTGCGACATTTCGGCGCTGCCGAGGATCGTTGGAGCAGAGAGCCCCCCCGTGGCTGAGCCGGATGTTGCACTTTGAATAGCGTCAAGCGGTGGCGCAAAGTTACCAACCCCGGCCTTGCTTGGCGGGATGGGTGCACCGGGCTGGGTCGCGGGGCGAACGATAATCTCAACCGTTTCGATCTCGGGTTCGTGCATCACCCAGAGCGCCCGCAGGCGCTCCAGATAGTTCGCCTGCACCCAGTCACGGACAAACCGCGATGGTACCGACAGACGAATCCGCTCGTCATTTGCTTCAGAAAATTCGATAGGACGCAGCCACGAGCGATAAGTGCTTTCACCGTATTCACGGCGAATACCAGCTTTAACTTGAGACCAAATTTCCTGGCGATCCTGGAGGCTATGGAGACTGTCGGTCACGGCTGCACCCAGACCGTGGTCTTAGACGGCGCCAGAGAAAAAGATCCTGTCATGAGTGACTGTCTGCACTGGCCGTGGTGGCCATAGAAGCGTTTCCGCAAGGTTCTTCTCCTCAATTCAACCGTTTGCCACTCATTCTGGGGACGTGCCACACGTGCCAATGCACGCTACTTGTCAGTTCGACCACCATGAGTAGTTCGACGCCTCGTTCCGCGGGCGTCTCTGGGACTTGCCGCCCCATTCGACCAATCCCACATCTTTACGGTTGTGTGAAACCCGGGCAAGCGTTGAAGCGGTCTGTTCTTTGAAAAAATATCGATTTGTGGAGTCGCTGCCTCAGTCTGTGGCGCTGCAGTTAAAGATGGGTTCATTCGAATCCGTTGATGGGTATGAACGTGACAACACTAAGACCGCTTTCGTTCGAAAACTGCGAATTTTATCTCGTTTTCTACTCTCTTGATGGCGACTCGTGGTGTATCACGGTCTCGTAATCTGGCTCGGTCTGGCACTCTGTCGCTATGCGCTTTTCATCCATGACCTGAACTCCTGCCGAGTCCAAAAGGCAAATTCCATCAGGCCAAAAAAAAGCCGACGGGACCATCAGGTCCGGTCGGCTTTTCAATCGAGAATGCGCGCTGATCGCTCGATCAGGCCATCCGCTTTACCGCAGCGCTAAGCCGGCTGATTTTGCGCGATGCTGTGTTTTTGTGCATCGTACCCTTCGTCACGCCGCGCATGATCTCAGGCTGAGCCGCAGTCAGTGCTGCGCGAGCAGCGGTTTGGTCTCCCGCAGCAACGGCGGCCTCAACCTTCTTGATAAAGGTTCGGACGCGGCTGCGACGAGCGCGGTTAATTTCGGTACGGCGAGCTGCAGTGCGGACGCGCTTGCGGGCGGAACGGGAGTGGGCCATTCGGGTTTGTTTCCAAAGACGATGTCATAGATTGAGCGCTGCTATAGGCCCAAAGACCGCTGAGCGCAAGGCAAGGCTCCTATCGCTGACAAGCAGCGCAGAAAAATGTCGAGCGATTGGACTGCACGACCCGCTGTACTGGCCGTTCACACGTGCGGCAGGGTGCACCTTCCCGCCCATAGACGCGCCAGGCGTGTTGAAAGTAACCGAGCTCCCCCGAGACCTGACGATGATCGCGTAATGATGATCCTCCAGCCTCAATAGCTCGCGTTAACACCGCCTTGATCTCGGTGCAGAGCCGGTCAAGCTCCCGTAGTTTAAGTGAGCCACTGGCTCGTGTGGGTCGAATTCCAGCCTCAAACAAAGCTTCGCATACGTAAATGTTGCCCAGACCGGCGATCAGGCGCTGGTTGAGCAGGCTGGCTTTGATCGGTGCCTTTTTGTTTCGGAAGGCGCCGCGCAAATAGCTGGGATTGAGCGCTTCTCCCAATGGTTCCGGCCCCAGTTGACCAAGAAACCGACTGGCGTTGTCTGAGCCGTCAATCATCTCCACAAAGCCAAAGCGACGGGGATCGTTGAACCGGACCTGCCCTCTGGCGGTTTCAAAAACCAAGTGGTCGTGCTTGTCGAAGTCCTCCTCCGGCGATGTGACGCAGACCATGCGCCCGCTCATCCCCAAGTGAAACAGCAGGGTCAGCGGGGCGTCTTCAGCTTCAAAGCGGATCAGCCCGTACTTGGCACGTCGTTCGATCCCGTTGATGGTCCGGCCTGTCAGCCGCTGGCTTAGGTCCACAGGAAACGGGAAGCGCATATCAGCTCGGCGCAGCAGCAGACGATCAAGTCTCTGGTGCTCCAGCAATGGGCGCAGACCCCTGACAACGGTTTCGACCTCGGGCAATTCAGGCATAGGACGTTCAGCACCTGTGCGTTATTGGCAGCCCAGCTTTCTTTTCACGGGCGGGGTTAAAGGCTATCTCAGCAACATGGCGAAAGAAAACGACGATACCACCCACTTTGGATTCCGCGATGTTAACGTCGCGGAAAAGGCACCGTTGGTTCAGGGCGTGTTCGAGACCGTGGCGAGCCGCTACGATATCATGAACGATCTGATGTCCTTGGGCGCGCACCGACTCTGGAAAGATGCGCTGATGGACTGGATGCGCCCGCGCGCCGGTGAAGTCTGCCTCGACGTTGCCGGAGGAACCGGCGACATTGCCGATCGCATCCGTCAACGCCAGGGCGGACCTGACGCCTCCGGGCGGGTGTTGGTTTTTGATCTGACCGAAGGCATGCTTCAGGCTGGTCAGACCCGCTTTGCCGGTCGCGCTGATCTGGATTGGATCTGTGGTAATGCCGAAGCGTTGCCGTTCGAAGACCGATCCTTTGATGCCTACACAATATCTTTCGGGCTGCGGAACGTCTCTCGTCCTGATCTGGCGCTGGCCGAGGCGCGCCGGGTACTTCGTCCCGGGGGTCGGTTCTTCTGCCTCGAATTCAGCCACGTAATGCTGCCTGCGCTCAAAGCCATTTACGATCAATACAGCTTCCAAGTGCTGCCCGAACTGGGTCGTCTCGTCGCTGGTGATCGGGACAGCTACCAATATCTGGTCGAATCTATCCGCCGCTTCCCCCCACAGGAACAGCTCGAAGATATGATGCGCGAAGCGGGTTTCGCCCGGGTCAGTCACAGAAACATGTCCGGCGGGATCGTCGCGATCCACAGCGGCTGGCGGGTCTAGGCTGATGCTGGGCTGGATCACGCATCCGTTTACCGGGCTAGGGCTACTTTGGGTCATCGGGCGAGAGGGCGCGACCGACGTGGCTTTGAAGCTCGCACCTGCCCGAAGCCTGCCCGCTAGAGCGCTTCACGTTCTAAGCGCACTCAGGGGGGGCAAGGCCCGCGCCCGGACCGCTGGCACAAACCTCGCTATCGCCTTAAGGCGCCTAGGCCCGACCTACATCAAGCTGGGGCAAATCCTTTCCACTCGCGCCGATCTGATCGGTGAGGAGGTCGCGCGGGATCTGTCGGCGCTGCAGGACCAACTGGAACCCTTTGACGATCGCACCGCCCGGCGGATTCTAACGGAGACGCTCGGACGCGAGGTTGACGACGTGTTTGCCGACTTTGGACCGGCGTTCAGCGCGGCCTCCGTCGCGCAGGTGCATTTTGCTACCCTGCACAGCGGCGAAGACGTCGCCGTCAAAATCTTGCGACCCAATATTGAGCAGCGGTTTGTGCGCGAGCTGACCTTCTTGCGCTGGGCTGCAGGGTTTGCACAGGTGCTGGTTCCCGATCTGCGCCGTGCCCGTCCCGTAGGCATTATCGATGTTCTGCGTGAGCAGACAGCCATGGAGCTAGACCTTCGTCTCGAGGCCGCTGCCGCTGACCAGATGGCGCGTAACTTCGCTGACCGAGGCAGCTTGCGCACGCCCGCCCCGTTCTGGGATCTGACCAGCCAGCGGGTGCTGGTCATGGCCCGTGTTGAAGGCACGAGTATAGACGAGCGCGATCTGCTCCGGGAGCAGGGTCACGATCTGGAGGTTGTGCTGACGAATGCCGCTACCTGTTTTTTTGAAGCGGTCTTCGAAGACGGTTTCTTCCATGGTGACCAGCATGCGGGGAACATGTTTATCGACGCCGAGGGCAAGGTTGTCTTCGTCGACTTTGGCATTGTCGGGCGGCTGGACTGGAAAGGCCGTATCTTCCTCGCTGATCTGATGAATTTCCTGCTCGAAGGAGACTACGACGGTCTTGCCCGCCGCTACGCGGATGAAGGTTACCTCCCGCGCTCCGCCTCAACGCAGGCTTTCGCGTTGGCACTGCGCTCGGTGGCTGAGCCGATCGTCAACCAGCCGCTGGAGCGGGTGTCTTTCGCCCGGCTTCTGGGGCAGCTGCTGACGATGGGCCGGACCTTTGACATGAGCCTGCAGCCTGACCTGTTCCTGTTGCAAAAGAACATGCTTATGGCCGAGGGCATCGCTCGCTCGCTCTCCCCCACCATCAACATCTGGGATATCGCTCGGCCGCTGGTACGCGATTGGATGATCGAATATCGTAACCCCGTCGCGCAGTTCTCGGGGCATGCTGAAACCGCACTGATCGCTGCTGGACGCTTGCCAAAGATGCTCGAAGAGGCCGAAAGTGCGCTGCAGAATCTGCACGCCGAGATGCACCGCCCCCGAAAGGCGGGTTCGGCCTGGCTGGGCTTCGCTGCTGCTGCCGTGGTCGGCGCCGGGCTTATGTGGGTGGTTCTGAAGGTGACGGGGGGTTAGCGCATGGCACTATCGGGTAAGCGGATACTGTTAATCGTCTCGGGCGGCATAGCGGCCTATAAGGCAGCGATCTTGGTCCGCAGACTGAAGGATGCCGGCGCAACTGTGGTACCGATTCTGACCAAGGGTGGTGCGCAGTTCATAACCCCGCTGACGCTCGCCGGTCTCGCTGAACACCCCGTGTATGAAGACCTTTTTAGCCTCAAGGATGAAGCAGAGATGGGCCATATCCGTTTGGCGCGCGAGGCCGACTTGATCCTCGTCGCCCCGGCCAGCGCGGACCTGATCGGCCGCATGGCCAACGGACTGGCCGATGATCTTGCCTCTACAACCCTGCTCGCCGCTGACGGTCCGGTGGCCATTGCGCCATCGATGAACCCGGTCATGTGGGCCAATCCAGCCACACAGGCCAATGTTCACGCACTCATGAGCCGAGGTGTTCTCGTTTGGGGTCCGGCGGACGGCGATATGGCATGTGGCGAAATCGGTTCGGGACGCTTAACCGAGCCCGAAGAGCTGGTGGTAATGGCCGAGGCTTTCTTCGCGCCGAAGCCACTCGCCGGAAAGCGCGCGCTTGTCACCTCTGGTCCGACCCACGAGCCAGTTGATCCGGTGCGGGTTATGGCCAACCGTTCTTCCGGTCAACAAGGGCAGGCCATCGCCGCGGCGCTCGCCACTGCTGGCGCTGACGTCACGCTGGTGACCGGGCCGGTGTCTCTGCCGCCGCCGGTCGGGGTTCGGGTGGAACGTGTGCAGACAGCCGATGAGATGCTGGCCGCCGTGCAGTCTGCGTTGCCCGCTGATATCGCTGTTTTCGCCGCCGCCGTTGCGGACTGGAGACCCAAGGATGCTGCGTCGGAAAAACTGAAGAAGCAGGCCGGCCAGGACGAGCTGGAGCTGCGCTTCGTGCGTAATCCCGATATCCTCGCCTCGATTGCGCAGGGCGAACCGCGCCCCGGGCTAGTCATCGGCTTTGCGGCTGAAACTGAAAACCTCGTTGAAAATGCGCAGGCCAAGCGCCGCAGCAAGCAGGTCGACTGGATCCTCGCCAACGACGTTTCAGGCGGGGCGGTGTTCGGTGCACCAGACAATGCCATCACGCTGGTCCGGGGGGAAGGTGCCGACGGCGTTGAAGCCTGGCCTGAGCTCTCTAAGTCGCAGGTCGCTAAACGCCTGGTGAACCGGTTGGTCGAGGCACTGGAGGGGGGGGCGAAGTTGCCATGACAGCGGTCGGACCCCTAACACTGCCGTTGAAGTGGCTGGAACATGGCGCTGACCTCGCGCTGCCACGCTATGAGACTGCTGGATCTGCCGGTGCAGATATCCGCGCAGCACTGGACCAGCCCCTGCAGCTTCAACCCGGTCAACGCGCGCTCATCCCCGCCGGTTTTGCCGTGGCACTGCCCCCTGGATTGGAAGCGCAGGTCCGTCCTCGCTCTGGCCTCGCGGTCAAGCACGGTATCACCGTCCTCAATGCCCCTGGTACCATCGACAGCGATTATCGCGGTGAGGTGCGGGTGCCGCTGATTAACCACGGTGATGAAGCCTTTACCATCGAGCGTGGCATGCGCATCGCCCAGCTGGTGATTGCACCTGTGGTACAGGCTGCATTCAGTGAAGTGGCAGACCTTGATGCTACAGAGCGGGGAAGTGGCGGATTTGGATCGACCGGTGTCTGAAGCGCGATCAGTGTCTGCCGTCCGTCCCAGTCTTCCCATGGATGAAGACGAAGCACTGAGCCGTTTCAGCGACGCAGACCTTGAGCGCTTCGCCCGGCATTTAGTGTTGCCCGAGATCGGTGCGCGGGGGCAGCTGGCGCTGTCACGGGCGCGGGTGGCGTTGGTCGGGATGGGCGGCATCGGCTGCCCAGCAGCACAGGCGTTGGCGCAGTGCGGCGTCGGAGCGCTCGGGCTGATCGACCCCGATACTGTGTCGTTGTCCAACCTACCCCGACAGTTGCTGTTCCGCAGCAGCGATGTCGGACGGCCAAAGGCGCTGGTGGCTGCGGAAGTGCTGGAGGAGTCCAGCCCGGATTTGTCGGTCAAGATCGTGGTGGAGCCCGTCCGCACTGCTTCGGTTGAGCGCCTTCTCTCCGGCTATGATGTTGTCATTGACGGTAGCGACAACTTTGAAACCCGTGTGCTGGTAGCGAACTGGTGTCAGGCGCAGCCGAGCATGCGTCTGGTGGCCGCCTCAGTAACCGGCACCGAAGGCCAGCTGTTATGCTTGGACGCTCACAGCTCGCGTTACAGCACCTTGTTTCCCGAGGGCCCGCCACCGGAACAGAATTGCGCCGATGTCGGCGTGCTTGCGACATCTTCGATGCTAATCGGACAGCTCGCAAGTCAGGCGGTCGTGCAATGGTTGGTGACGGGCCAGCGGCCCGAGGCGCAGCTGATTTCGACCTGGCCACTGCGCATTATGCGCCTGCAGGTGTAGTTCGGATCGTCTAGGCGCAATTTAGAAGCTATTTCTGAAGAAAAACTCGTAAAACACTTGAATCCATAGATTCTGTTCGTCATAGATTGGGAGTTGGCGGGCCGCGAAATTTATCTGCGCGGGCTTAAAGCCGCCAACCGAATATTTTTATACGCGATAAAACGGACTCATTACCGTGCATTTCAGTGGTACCAGCCGTCGGGCGGGAAATTCCATGCCCACCCTTCGGCACCTCACCTGGCTTCTATCTATTTCGCTCGTGCTGATTGGCGCGATGATGGCGCTTGCCCCCGCTTCGCACGCCGAGGCTGAACGTTATGGCCGTGTGACGGGCGAGGCGCTCCCGCGCTGGGTCTCTCTCAAGAATGAAGACGCCTACATGCGCCGTGGACCCACCAAGAACCATGCGATCGAATGGGTCTACCAGCGGCAATTCATGCCGATTGAAGTCGTGGGCGAGTTCGGCAACTGGCGGAAGGTCCGTGATCGTGACGGAACCTTGGGCTGGATGGGGACCAGTGTGCTCCACAATCACCGGACGGGCATGATCCAGAAGGACCGCACGCCTCTGTTCCGCATGGGCACGCAGGACTCGGACGTGATCGCCATCCTCGAAGAAGACGTGATTGTTCACCTTAAGGCCTGTCAGGACCATTGGTGTCACGTTCAGGTGGACAATTTGAATGGCTGGCTGCCCATGCCAGTTATCTATGGCGTCTATGGCCACGAACTAATCAACTGATTTCAACAGCCACCCCCTTCAAGACCTATTGTACTCATAATGTTCTCGTGCCAGCTTGCCCGTTATGGATGAGCCACGGCATGATCTCTTTCGCATAACGGTCGAAACCGAAGCAGGAACTGGGCGCGTTGCATCGGCGCTTGGGGAGTGTCTGCGCTTGGGTGATTGCGTGTTATTGCAGGGTGATTTGGGGGCGGGAAAGACGGCCTTTGCGCGCGCATTGATCCGGTCGCTGGCCGGCGATGCTCAGCTGATCGTTCCTAGTCCGACATTTACCCTTAGCCAGATTTACGACTTACCCGACTTTGCGCTGACCCACTTCGATCTCTATCGACTGGGGGAGGCGGAGGACGTGTTCGACCTTGGTTGGGACGACGCGCGGGCAGATGGCGTGACGCTCGTGGAATGGCCGGAAAGGCTGGGTTCGCTGGCTCCACCAACTGCGTTGCTAGTCCGGTTGGATGCAATCGGGGGACGAGACAACGAGATCAACGAGGCTGAAGGGCGGCAGATTTGCCTTTGTGGTAACGCAGGCTGGAAGCCACGGCTGGAGCTGAATTTTTCATGAAAATCAAAGGTTTGTACAATATTCCATCCTTTGACGACTTCGGAATGACGCTGGCACGCGGGCTACTGGCTGCTGATATAGACCTCGCCAATGCACTGATCCTGCTGCCCAATCGCCGTTCCTGCCGGAGCCTGCAGACGACCTTCCTCCGGCTGCGTGAGGGAAGGGCGCTACTGCTGCCCCGATTGGTCCCCATGGGAGATTTGTCGGATGAAGACGCTGTGGGCGAGTCAATCGCTGGCGGGATTGACCCTGAAGCGCTACCTGACGCTGACCTGGACCTGGCCGACGCCTGGCCCCGGCTGCGACGAGACGCGGTGCTGGCTGAGCTGGTCGCCTACAAGGATCCTTCGCTGTCCCCAGACCACGTCATGGCGCTGGCGCAGGAGCTTGGCCGCCTCATGGATCAGATTGAGACCGAAGGCATTCGCCCAGACCGCTTGCCCAGCTTAGTCCAGAACCAAGACCTCGCCGAGCACTGGCAGAAATCGCTCTTGTTCCTGTCCATTCTCTATGAGGTTTGGCCGGGAGTAGAGGCTGAAGCGGGCCTGATCTCTGCCGCTGCACGCCGCCGGCGCGCAGTGGAAAACCAGATCCGGCAATGGCGACTGGCACCGCCGACAGGGCCGGTCTTTGCCGCCGGGTCGACGGGCTCTATCCCCTCTACGCGGGATTTGCTCTCGGCCGTGCTGGATCTGCCGCAGGGGGTCGTCATCCTTCCCGGACTGGATGAAGACCTCAGCGCTGAAGCATGGGGTGAAATCGCTGGTGAAGTCACCCATCCACAGCACGGCTTTACCGAGTTGCTGAATGCCTGCGGCTGCGGGCCGGAGGCGGTCAGGCGCTGGCCGTGGTCTGGCGCTGGGGAGCGGGAAGCGCGCACCCGTCTGCTGTCCCGCGCCATGCTGCCTGCAGAAATCACGGCAAGTGAGACTGAGGGCTGGCGGATAGTTACAGGAGCAGAGGCAGAGAGGGAAGCCAAGGCTGCCGCTGGCGCGCGCGGCGAAGAGACTTTGACATCAGAGGCCATCGCAACCGCTTTTGAGCTGGTAACGCTGTACCAGTGCGACGATGATGACACCGAGGCCAAAACCATTGCACTGGCGTTGCGCGACGGGCTCGACCGCCCCGCCTTCGTCTCAGCGCTGGTCACACCAGACCGGATGCTGGCAACCCGTGTTCGTGGACACCTACAGCGGTGGGGCATCGAGCCGGATGATTCAGCAGGGTTGCAGCTGGCCGAGACCCCAACCTTTAAATTTGCCTGCATCGTGCTCGATCTGGTGGCCTCGCGGGTGGATCATTTTGACTTGCTGGCGCTGCTGCACCACCCCCAGTGCCAGCTTGGGCTGGACGAGGCGACGCGGCAGCAAGGCCGGGCTTGCCTTGACCTGGAAGTCCTGCGTCAAACTGCATCCGGACAAGGCTTTACCCCGCTTCAAAACTGGCTGCGCGCCCACCCTTCTTCACCCGGGGTGGTGCAGGCCCATAGCGTGCTCGATCGGGTTGTGGCAGCAACGCGCGTATTGTGGGAGATGGCAGAGCAAGGCGAAGACAAGCCGCTATGGAATGCTTTTGATTGGTTGCTGGCCACCTTGGAGTGTGTTGAAGCGCTGAGTCAAAGCCCGGATGAGGCGGTGGGATCCATCGCATGGTCGCAGACTGGTTCAGAGGCAATGTCCGCCTTTGTCAGCGAATGGGCGCAAGCGCTGACCGAGCGTGACGTGAGTTATGCTCGAGCTGAGGGTGATTCTGCAGGTTCCAGATCGGCGGGGACTGGGCCTGGGCCTGGGCCTGGGCCTGGGCCTGGGACTGGGACTGGGCCGATTGCTGAACGTCCACTGGCGCTGCCAACCTTTGTGGCGCTACTCGACCGCGCGGCGCAGGGTATGACGCTACGCTCGCCCTTCGTCGGGCACCCGCGTGTTCTCATCCTTGGTGGGATTGAGGCGCGCCTGACCAGTGTTGATCGGATCATTCTCGGCGGGTTGAACGAAGGCACGTGGCCCGCCGAAACCCAGCCGGGGCCATGGATGTCACGGCCGATGCGGAGTAGCTTCGGACTTCCTCCCGTCGAACGACGGATCGGCCTGTCGGCGCATGACTTTTGTCAGGCCTTTGGCTGTGCAGAGGTGATTTTGACCCGCGCTGCTCTGGTTGACGGCGGTGCGACGGTTCCCTCGCGTTTCATCAAGCGCTTGTTGGCCTTTCTCAAAATCACCAAATCCACGGCGGTGCTCGACCCACCGGGCCTTTGCTTTGCGACCGCCGCCCAGAACATCGACGCCGCGGACCAACCCCAGGGCGCTCGTCCGCCCCGACCGAAGCCACCTGTTGCCGCGCGGCCAACAGCCTTTTCCGTCACTGCTATTGAACGCTGGCTGAAGAACCCTTACGAAATTTACGTCAAACACAGCCTGCGGCTGAGGCCACTGGAGCCCATTGGTGGACGGGTTGACGTCGCCTTGCGCGGGACCGTGATCCACAAGGCGCTAGAAGACGTCGTGCGCGACCATCCCGGCCCGCTCGGCGAGGACTATGAGGCCATCGTGCTTACGGCGCTCGTTGCTGGTTTTCGTACCAGTGGACTGACCGATGCGCAGCTCGCGCTCTGGCATCCTAGGCTGGTGAAAATGGCGCAATGGTTTGCGCAGACTGAAGCTTCACTGCGGGCCTCGGGACGGACCTCGCCTTTGATCGAGCAAGAGGTCGAGCATCGCTTTTTCGTGGAGGGCATCGAATACTGCCTGCGATGTCGTGCGGACCGTATCGACCGCGATACACAGGGTAATCTTTATATTGTCGACTACAAGAGTGGCTCAGTTCCTTCGGGCACTGCCGTATCTGAAGGGCTGAGCCCACAACTTTCGCTCGAAGGTGCGCTGATCGAGCGTGGTGCGTTCGAGGGCCTTGATAAAGGTGCCAACATCAATCGACTTGAGTATTGGCAAGTCGACGGCAAGAACGCGGGCGGCACCATTAAGGCGGTGCCGCGAAAAACCTCCTCGGCCGAGGAAATCAAAACAGTGATCGAGGAAAGTTGGGCGATGCTTGTCGGGCTGGTTGCCAAGTATCAGAACCCAGATGAAGCCTTCAAGGCGCGCGTGGTGCGCCAGGGGGACTATATCCACCTCGCCCGGCAGGATGAGTGGGAGGGCCGTAGCGTTGGAAGCGACTGACCACAACAAGGCGGCGCCGCTATGGGATCCGACAATCGATGGCGACAACCAGCCGACGGTGATCCGTACAGCAACGGAGGGCCAGCGCCGTGCGGCAGATCCGCAGGTGACGGCCTGGGTTGCCGCTTCCGCCGGCACCGGCAAGACCCTCGTCCTCACCAATCGGCTGCTTGCCCTGCTACTAGAAGGTGTTCAGCCCAGTCAGATCCTTGCGCTGACATTTACCAAAGCCGCGGCTGCAGAAATGGCCGACCGGGTCAGCAAGGCGCTGGAAAAATGGGTCACACTCAGTGATGAAAAGCTTCGGGAAGAGCTGTTCCGGCTCGCCGGGAATCATCCGTGCGCAGAGCAGATGGCGCTCGCACGACGGTTGTTCGCGCGCATGCTCGAAGCGCCGGGCGGCCTGAACATTCAGACGATCCACGCCTTCGCTCAATCGCTGCTGGGGCGGTTCCCGGTCGAATCCGGGGTGCAGCCTGGTTTTCGCGTGCTCGACGACGGCGAGGCTGCAGCCTTATTGGAAACGTCAGTTGACCGGCATTTAGTCGGCTTGGTCACCCGCGAGGATCGTGCCTCGGCACAGGTGTTTGAAATCCTGGGTGAAGACAGTTTTCGTGGTCTGATCGCGGCTTTGGTGCGGGAGCGGGGGCGGTTGCTCCGCCTGCGCGGGGCGAGCAAGCGGTCTGCGGCCGAAATTCTTGCGCCATTCCGAGAGATGCTAGGTCTGAAAGATGGAACGACAGCAGAAGAGTTGCGTGAGTGCATGATTTGCGGCGGGCAGCCGCCGAAACCGGTTCGTAACGCCCTGCGTGCCTACGCTGAGTGGGCGCACAGGACGGGAAAGCAGCCAAACAGCCGCAACGCGCCGGCTTTCGACGCTATTGAGTGGCTTGGTCTGCCAGACGATGCAGCCCGCCGGTTGAAGTGGGAGACTTATCAGAATTTTTTGCTCAATGGCGAGGATAAGCCCCGGAATTTCGAGTATATGCTGACCAAGGGCTTTTTCAAAGATGAGCCTGTCGCTCGTGACGCATTGGAGCAGGAGAAAGAGCGAGTTTGCAGGCTGCGAAACAGCATGAAGGCCCTGCGTCAGGCGGATATATCGGCAGCACTGCTTGATACCGCTTTCAGCGTGCTTGACGACTACGAGGCTTTGAAGGCCGCCCGGAGCCGTGTCGACTTCGATGACCTGATCCTGCGCACAATCCATCTGCTGACAGCCGATGCTGGGGCGGGGCTCTGGGTCGCGTTCAAGCTGGACCAGGGCTTGCGGCACGTTTTGGTTGACGAGGCACAGGACACAAACCCCGACCAGTGGGCCATCGTTCGGGGTCTCACCAACGCCTTTTATGACGGCACCGACCCGGAGATGGGCCAACCGGATAAAGGATTTCGAACCAGCTTCGTCGTTGGCGATCTGAAGCAATCGATCTACGGCTTTCAGCGCGCTGATCCGCAGGTTTTTCAAGCCATGAAGCAACGCTTCGAGGTCGATGTGCAGCGCGCCGGGCAGAACTGGTTGGCGCAGACTCTCAACGTGACCTTCCGCTCCTCTCAGCCAATCCTGACCGCTGTAGATTGCCTGTTCCGTCACGGCGAGAATGCGAGCGGCCTTACCTTTGACGGAGAGGGCTGGCCTGCGCACTTATCAGGCAAGGCCGGAGCTGGGGGATTGGTGGAGGTCTGGCAGCAGATCGAAGCCCCGCCCAAGGATAAGGCAGCATCGGTCAATCTGCTCGATGACGATGAAGACCAGGAGAGCCGACCGGAGGTGGAACTGGCGGAGATCCTTGCCAATAGGATTGCGCGCTGGACCAAGGGGGATGCCCGCCCAGGCGATCAGGGTTGGCTGGAAGGCCAGGGGCGACCCATGCGACCCGAAGACATCATGGTTTTGATGCGCTCAAGGTCGGGCCCTTTTATCAGCACGCTGACGCAGCGGCTCAAGACCCGCGGTGTGCGTGTCGCAGGGGCGGACCGGCTCAAGCTGCATGAGGAAATTGCGGTTCGCGACCTGATCGTGCTCACTGAATACCTGCTCCAACCCGCCGATGATCTGGGGCTGGCGACGGTTCTCCGCAGCCCCCTGTGCGGGATCAGCGAGGCCCGACTGTTTGACTGGGCACACAACCGCAGCCGGGGCGAAACATTGGAAACCGCCATCGTCAAAGCTGCCGAAAGCGGCCGATCGAGCGAGGCGCAGGATGTCCTGCGGCTGATCAGAACTCTGCGTGGTCAATTGGCTTCGACGCCACACACATTCTTCAGCTTTCTTCTGAACCGGCTGGGCGGATCGGAGCGGTTCGCGGCCCGGCTCGGCCCCCAGGGCAGTGATGCTTTGCGCGAGTTCCTCCGGGCGGCTCTGACCTATGAGCGGGCCAATACGCCGACCCTGCCGGGGTTTCTGGGGTGGTTGCGTAAGGCAGAGATCGAGGTAAAGCGCGATCAGGATTCCACCGACGGGGGGGTGCGCATCATGACCGCACATGGCGCGAAGGGGCTGGAGGCCCCTGTTGTGATCCTACCCCAGACCCAACGCCGTACCGATGACACCATCCGCGACCAACTGCGCTGGTGGGACTCGCAATCACCCGAGGACGGTACTTTTGACTTCGATGGGCAGCCTTTACCCTATTGGAAGCCCAGTGAACCCGACCGGCCGGAGCAGATTGCTGTGTTGGAGACGGCGGAGAAAAAGCGCGCGATGGAGGAGGAGCGCCGTCTGCTGTACGTCGCGCTGACCCGGGCCAAAGAGCGCCTCTACATCGCTGGCTGGAAGACGCGGAGGAACGGGACTGGCGATGAAAACCGCAACAGTTCGCCCACCGCATTGTCGTGGTATGACCAGGTGAAGGAGGCCTTCGAGGCTGCGGACCCGTCCATGGGAATCGTATCGCTGAAGCCTGTTGACGGTGAGAAGGCAGCACCAATTTTTCGCTTGTATCAACCCCCCCAGCCAGACCAGAAATCCAGCGGTGATCGTGATCAAACGCCCGACGCTGCGCCTTCGCAAATCCGAGGACGTGTCGCGCCAGACCTCCTCGCTCGTCTGCGGACGCCAGCGCCGGACGAGCCCTCACCTCCGCGCCCCTTCGCGCCCAGCCAGATGCTTGAAGACCCGGCTGCGCCCTCGCCGCTGGCTTCGCTGCGGGCGCTGCAGGGACAGGTAGAGCCTGTGCAGGCTGGTGCACCGCTCACCGCCCCTCAAGGCGCAGGCGCTGAAGCGCCAACCCTGCGCGGGCACAAGTCCGCATCGCCGTTCTTCCGCGGCAACGTGCTGCATGCTCTGCTCCAACGCTTGCCCGTGCTGCCGCCAGAAGATCGGGAGGACGCGGCCCGGCGCTATCTGAGTCGGCCTGCGCTTGGACTGGAAGCAACGCAGGTCGACAGATGGTCCCAAGAAGTGCTGGCCATCACAAATGGCGACGCCTTCGCCGACTTATTCGCACGGGACAGCCGCGCCGAAGTCGCGGTTACGGGTCTGATCGGACATTTGGTTGTGTCCGGGCAAATCGACCGTCTGATCGAGCGCGAACACGATGTTTGGATTGTGGACTACAAGACCAACCGCCCGCCGCCTATTGACCCGGATCACGTGGCTGCGAGCTATCGTGCGCAGCTGGCAGCTTATAAAGCAGTCCTCGAGGACTTGTATCCGAGTAAGCCAATCCGCACCTTTCTGCTATGGACCGATGGTCCCCACTTAATGGAGGTTAAGGTGAATGCCGACGACCTGCCCCCGCTTGCAAAAATTGCAGCCAACGATTGACGGGGTTCGGCAGTGACCCTAGGGTCTCCATCCGTTTTTTATGCGTCCGCTCAACGAGAGTCGGACCCAGCACCAGAAAGGAGCCAGACTATGGCAGTCGTAGAAGTCACGGATGCAACTTTTCAGAACGAAGTTGTAGCGTCGAACAAGCCAGTTGTCGTCGATTGCTGGGCGGACTGGTGTATGCCGTGCAAGGCGATTGCACCTTCGCTGGATCAGCTTTCCGACGAAATGGCCGACCAGATTACCATCACGAAGCTGAATGTTGATCAGAATCAGGCAACGGCGCAGGGGCTCAACGTCCGCAACCTGCCAACGCTCATGATCTTTAAAGATGGCCAGCCAGTAGCCATGATGGCGGGTGCACAGCCGAAGTCGTCGATCAAGCAGTGGATCGAACGCAACATCTAATCAAAGGTCAGACAACCGATAGACGGTTGGGAAGGGTTCGCCGTCGGTGAACCCTTTGTCGTTTGTCAGGAAGGCGTCGCAGCCCTGGTCGAGTGCCGTGGCAAAGTGGATCGCGTCGGGCAAGTCGAGACGGAAATCGCGCGCAACATCTGGAACAGCCCAGAGTATTGGGTCGCTGACTGGGATCAGATGCAAATCGAAGTTTTGTGCAAGTCGAGAGCCCGACTGCATGGGGTCAGACGCCGCACCGAAAAAGGCCTCATAGGCTGCCGTTATGTCCGGATTGTTGCGTCGGACCGCGCCGGTCAGGGTCTCTGCGATCACCAGCTCGCTGCTGATAAAGCTGGCCCCCAAAGCCTTTAGGTCGTGGAGCAAGCCGTAAACCAGCGCATGATAGTCGCTGTTCTTTTCGATCAGATAGATGAGTACGTTGGCATCG
This sequence comes from Kiloniella sp., assembly GCA_002690455.1. GTDB lineage: Bacteria > Pseudomonadota > Alphaproteobacteria > UBA7985 > UBA7985 > UBA7985. Next base: position 16,711 of record NZET01000015.1, on the reverse strand, counting down.
CAGTAGACTTTCCTTGCCGTGCGCAGCGCCCCGCCATTCATGCTCAGACTGCCTTTCGATCGGCCGTTGGGGCCAAACCTTGATTCTCCGCCAGGAAGGCACCAGCGAGGTACAATGACCCGCAGACCAGCACCAGCCCTGGCGGTGCATCAGCAAACTCTGTAAGGCCCGCATGCAGGCTGCTGGCCGTGGTGACATCATTGCGTCCCAGCGCTCGGGCCGCTGTGGCGGCATCCTCTGCGGAAAGGCTGGCCGCCGCGCCTGGAATCTGCACGGCACAGGCCCGGCTCGCGTGCGGCAGCAGTGGGGCGAGAAAACCCTGCGCGTCCTTGGTTTCAAGCAGGCCGTAGAGCAGATACACTGGGCGACTGCCTGTTTTGGTCAGTTCGGGTCCCGTCGTCAGGCTCGCAGCAATCGCTTCGCCTGCATCTGCATTGTGAGCGCCATCCAGTCGCAGCTCGTGGCGCCCTCCACCGGCAGCCTGCCATAGTGCGCCAGCGGTAATCGGTGACAGTCGAGCAGCCCATTGTGCCTGCGCCAGCCCTGCGGCAATACTGGAATCGTCGATCCCCAACTCCGCCGCCGCCGCCGCCGCCAGTCCGGCGTTTTCGCGTTGGAAGTTACCCGACAGCCCCAAGGGCACCTCTGGTGTCACCGGGGGCGCGGGTAGCGCCCGTGTGCCGAGTCGATCGGCCTCTTCCAGCAATATGGTACGCACAGCGTCCTGCTGCGGGGCAAACAGAGCACGCACTCCAGGTTTGAAGATGCCGGCCTTTTCCCGCGCAATGGCCTCAATGCTGTCGCCAAGAAAGTGCTGGTGGTCGATTCCGATCCGAGAGATCAGCGACAATGCCACCGCTTCGGGCTGCAGGATGTTTGTAGCATCCAATCGTCCGCCCAGACCGGTTTCCAGCAGGACGTAATCCGCCGGGGTCTCACTGAATGCGATAAACGCCGCCGCCGTGGTGAGTTCAAAAAAGGTGCCCGGCCGATCGTTATTGGCCTCTTGTACCCGCGAGAGGACATCCATCAGGTGGTCGTCAGTGATGATCTCCCCACGCAACTGAATGCGCTCAGCAAAGCGGACCAGATGCGGGCTGGTGTAGACGTGCGCGGTCTTGCCGGCTGCTTCAATCATGGCCTTGAGAAAGGCAAGGGTCGATCCCTTGCCATTGGTTCCGGCCACGTGGATGGCTGGGGGCATAGCGCGCTCCGGCCGGCCCAGCAATTCGAGGAGGTCTTGGAGCCGGTCGAGCGAAAGGTCGATCAGCTTCGGGTGCAGGGCGAGGAAGCGGTCGAGCGCTTCCTGAACTCCAGCCGGTTCACGGCTCATACTTGATCGAAACTCACAAGAGGCTCGTCTTCCTGCATAACCGGCAGCTTGGTTTCGATGGATGAGCCGCTGCTGGATACGGTCCCTTCGGGTGAGCCGGGGATGTTTCGCAGCAGGCTGAACAGCAAGACCAGCCGCTCCCGGAGTTCCAGCCGATGAACCACTTGATCGACCATACCGTGCTCCTGCAGGTACTCGGCGGTCTGGAAATCGTCCGGCAGCTGCTCACGTATGGTTTCTTCGATCACCCGCCGACCGGCAAAGCCAATCACGGCATTGGGCTCAGACAAGGTCAGATCACCCAGCATCGCGAAGCTGGCCGTCACCCCACCAGTCGTCGGATTGGTGAGCAGGACGATGTAGGGCAGACGTGCCTCACGCATTCGCTCCACGGCGATGATTGAGCGCGGCATTTGCATCAAACTGAGGATACCTTCCTGCATCCGCGCGCCCCCGCTGGCCGGGATCACCAATAGGGACGCGTTGAGGCGCAGGGCCTCGTCGGCGGCTCGCACTAATCCCTCACCAACCGCGCGGCCCATCGAGCCGCCCATGAAGGCAAAGTTAAAGGCCGCGATCACAACCGGGCTGCCGCCCATCTGGCCGCTTGCGACAATGATGGCGTCTTTTTCGCCCGTACGGGACTGGTATTCGCGCAGGCGCGCGGGGTATGGCTTCTTGTCCTTGAACTTTAACGGGTCGGCAGGCAGCTCGGGCATGTCCAGTTGCAGGTAGCCGGGATCGAACAGGCTGTTAAGTCGGTCTACCACCGACATGGCGTGATGATGCCCACAGTTCGTGCAGACGTTCAGGTTCTCTTGCAGCGCTTTGAGAAACAGCATCTGGTCGCAGGAACGACACTTGGTCCAGAGGTTGTCAGGTGTGTCTTTTCGTTCACCGACGAGGCGCTGGATACGGGGACGGACGTGATCGGATAGCCAGTTCATAGCGACTCAGATAGGGTTAGCGCAAGCGTTGCGAAAGGGTGCGGGTGTAATCAAGTACAGCGTCGACCAGCCCGGGCTTGGCCTTGCCGTGTTCATCGAGATTGGCCTCGATCTGCCGGACGATGGCCGAACCGACCACTGCAGCGTCGGCAACCGAGCCAATTTCCGCGACTTGATCGGGCGTGGTAATGCCGAAACCTACGGCGATCGGCAGATCGGTGAAAGCCTTGAGCCGACCGACCGCGGCGGCTACGGCGTCTTGCTGCGCAGCGGCTGTGCCGGTGATCCCGGTGATAGAGACATAGTAGACGAACCCCGATGTATTCTGGAGCACCGCCGGCAGCCGGACTTCGTCAGTCGTCGGTGTTGCCAGCCGGATGAAGTTCATCCCCGCTTTGTTCGCCGGGATACATAGCTCGTCGTCTTCCTCGGGCGGCAGATCCACGACGATCAGGCCGTCAACCCCGGCTGCCTTAGCAGCAGCGAGGAAGGCATCAACCCCATAGATGTAGATCGGGTTGTAGTAGCCCATGAGGATCAGCGGAGTTTCGCTGTCCTGCTTGCGGAATTCCTGCACCAGCTCGAGCGTCTTCGGCAGGGTCTGCCCGCCGGCCAGCGCCCTTTGCGCTGCGAGCTGGATTGCGACGCCATCGGCCATGGGGTCGGTGAAGCACATGCCAAGCTCGATGATGTCCGCTCCGGCGTCGGGTAGCCCGCGCAGGATTTCCAGACTGGTGTCGTAGTTCGGATCACCGGACATGATGTAGGAGACGAAGCCCGGTCGGCCTTCAGCCTTCAGCGCGGCAAACTTTGTGTCGATCCGCGTGGTCATTGAGTGGTTTCCCCCATGACCGAGGCCATGTCGAAGCCTAGGTGCTTGGCGACGGTGAAAATGTCCTTATCGCCCCGGCCGCACAGGTTCATAATCATGATGTGGTCCTTGGGTAGATCCGGCGCGATTTTGGTTACGTGGGCGAGCGCGTGGCTCGGCTCCAGCGCCGGGATAATGCCCTCGGTGCGGCAGCAAAGCTGGAAGGCTTCCAGCGCCTCGGTATCCTTGGCGTAGACATATTCAACCCGGCCCACATCGCGCAGCCAGGAGTGCTCCGGCCCGATACCCGGATAATCGAGCCCGGCGGAAATCGAGTGGCCTTCGATGATCTGCCCGTCCGCGTCCTGCAGCAGATAGGTGCGGTTGCCGTGCAGTACACCCGGCTTGCCCCCGGTCAGCGACGCAGCATGCTCTTCGCCTTCCAGACCGTGGCCCCCGGCTTCGACGCCGATGATGCGCACGTCCTTGTCGTCGAGGAAGGGGTGGAACAGGCCCAGGGCATTTGATCCGCCACCAATGCAGGCCACCAGCGAGTCTGGCAGGCGGCCTTCCCGTTCGAGCATCTGCGCCTTGGCTTCCTTGCCAATCACTGACTGGAAATCTCGGACCATGGCCGGGTAGGGGTGGGGACCTGCCGCCGTACCAATGATGTAGAAGGTGTCTTCGACGTTAGTCACCCAGTCGCGCAGCGCTTCGTTCATCGCGTCCTTGAGCGTTCCGGAGCCAGAGGTTACCGGCTTGATCTCGGCACCAAGAAGGCGCATGCGGAACACGTTTGGCGCCTGCCGCTCCACGTCGGTTGCGCCCATGTAGACGGTACAGGGCAGGCCGAACAGCGCGCAGACTGTCGCCGTTGCCACGCCGTGCTGGCCCGCGCCAGTTTCGGCGATGATACGGGTCTTGCCCATGCGACGCGCGAGCAAGATCTGTCCTAGGCAATTATTGATCTTATGCGCGCCGGTGTGGTTCAGTTCGTCACGCTTGAAGTAGATCTTGGCGCCGCCGAGTTCTTCAGTCAGCCGCTCGGCGAAATACAGCGGGCTGGGTCGGCCCACGTAGTCCTTGGCCAACATGTTGAACTCTTCCCAGAACGCTAGGTCCAGCTTGGCCTCTCCCCACTCGCGTTCGAGGTCAAGGATCAGTGGCATCAGCGTTTCGGCAACAAAGCGGCCGCCAAAGATACCGAACAAGCCGCGCTCGTCCGGACCGGTCATGTAGGAATTGGGCGTTGACATGATTTTCCTGTCGTGGATCCAGAATCGGGGTGAGATTAACAGTGTTTCAGGCGCGAGCAACTGCGGCGAGAAAGGCTCTGATCTTCGCAATGTCCTTGGTGCCGCGCTGACCCTCCGCTTCAACGCCGGAGGAGACGTCAACGTAGGTAGGTTGGGTTAGCGCTATGGCGGCCTCAACGTTCTCTGGCGTCAGCCCCCCCGCGAGCATCCAAGGCGTGTTGCCCAACGTCGCGGTCGACAGCACGTGGTGATCAAATGTCAATGCATTGCCACCCGGTAATTCGGCATCTTTCGGCGGTTTAGCATCGAATAGCAGCCCGTCGGCAGAGCGACGCAGCTGAGGAACGTCGCGCAGGTCATCCGCTTCGGCCACCGACACGACGGCGAGCACAGGCAGGCCGGTGCGTGTCCTGATTTCTGCGAAGCGTTCAGCTCCACTATGGGTATGGACCTGCAGCATATCCAGCGGGACGGCGGTGAGTAGTTCGTCAAGGAATGCATCGCTTGGCTCTACGACCAGCCCGACGCGGCTGATCCGCCCTTCAGCCTGCATGCTGAGTGCGGCAGCGGCCTCGAAGCTCAGGTTTCGAGGGGATTTCTCAAAGAAAACGAAGCCGACGTGGGTGGCACCGCCATCGATAACAGCCTCCAGTGTTTCCGGTGTGGTGATGCCGCAGATCTTGGCCTGACAGCGCGCAGGCAGGCGCAGATCGGGGCTGAAGACGCGGTCTGCGATCAACCAAGTAGCAGCCAGAAGCACCAGCAGGGCGGCGCCCGAGGCGAGCAAGGCTGCGTAGGGGCCGAGCCAACCCAGCGGCGCGAGATTGAACAGCTTGACACACCCGCCGCTGAGCACGACCAGTAGGGCGGCAACACGAAGGCCATGCCACCCGCCCATGGCACCCCATGCATGAAAGGTAAAGGCTCGCTTGGGTCGGCGGTGGCGCAGAGGGACCACGGCCCAGGTCCGAGCAAAGAAATAGGCGACCAGAACGCCACTGGCGACGATCACGGACAACAGGGCAGGACGGTTGACGGCGCTTCGGTCGATTGTCTCTGGCATGGTGGCTTCTACGCCTATCGCGGCGAGCTCGCGCGGGTCGTTTGAACCATACTGAACCAGGTCGTTGACTGCACTGCCCAGGCTGCCCCAGAGTGTTGCGCCATCGCCGTAGGTCAGTAGGCTGCCCACCATGGTCAGTCCTATCCAGCCGAAGACTGTCGCGAAGATGAGGCTAAAGCCCAGTAGGCCAGAGCGTAGACCGGCCCCGGACCAGGCTGGCGCCGGTGTGGTGCGGCCGCCACCCAACTGCCCACGGCGCAGGGCCATTAACCCGGAGAACTCCCACGCAGCGGCATGGTAGAGCACCGCGACACCACACAGACCGTATATCGCGTTCTTGAGGTCAAGCAGACCGGCCTGTACGCCGAGGTACACCAGCGCGGGTCCAACGGCGGCGAGGCCGAAAATGACAATTTGCGTCAGGGTGCGAAGGGCCGGCATTCTGGTGTCATCCTTCGTGGCGATCGGTCGATTAAGAAAGAAGCTTAAATACGGTGCGCGCCGGGCGCCCATCCGGTCCGGTTAACAAAACAGACCAGATTGACGACCGTAAAAACGGCAACCCGCAACAGGAACAGCATTTGTGTCAGCACGAGGTATCCGAAATAGCTCAGGCCGAATACTGACGGGGATGCCGCACTGCTTTGCAGGCCAAGCTGGACGAGGAGCAACGGTACGCAAAACAGCAGATGCAGCCCGAGCATTAGCATCGTAATGCCGCCGGTCGCACGCATGCTGTCGCCAAAGGTATAGGGCGCGCCGACAGCCGCCGCCGTGACGACGAAGCAGAAACGGGTATAGAGAAGAAGCACCACCAGCCCGGGGATGATCACCAGTAGTGGAGCCACCTGCGGAACCGGAGAGTAAGCCTGGATCAGAAGGTATCCCAAAAACCCGGTGCCGATCAGCAGGCCACCGGGCAGGTAGAGTGATGCCAACCGGAGAAAGACCCTGGTAAAAGCGCTCCGCCATTCAGGGGTCGCCTGCAGCCGTCCCTGCCGGATACCGATGCCGAGCAGCCGTGTGACGTTGGTGGTGTAGAGCCCACCGACTACCAGTTCGATGAGCAAAAAAGTCACCACTGCTATCACAATCACGTCGAGGCTCAGCACGACTCCACGCTGGCCGCGCAACTCCAGGATCAGAGTTCCGGCAAAGTCCACCAGCAGCGCGAGAATCATGGGCAATACCGCTGTCACTGCCAGCAATCTCCATTGGCCAAGCAGGCCGTCACGCAGGATCTGCCGAACCGCGCGACCTGGCGGCAGGGGTGGGAACTGCCCCATAAGGCGAATGGGCTTAACCAAGGGCGACCTCCGCCAGAATGGCTTCGGTGGCGGCGCGAGGGTTTTCGGCACGCGTGATTGGCCTTCCGATCACCAGTGACGTTGCCCCGTTTGCCATTGCTTGTGCTGGGGTTGCGATCCGAGTCTGGTCGTTATGAGCAGTGCCGGCCGGCCGAACGCCGGGGGTGACAAACAACGCGCCCGGCGCCAGCGCCCGCAGCGAGGCCACTTCCTGCGGTGAGCAGACAAATCCACCCAACCCGCATTCATCTGCAAGAGTGAACAGCCGTCGAGCCTGCGCGCCCGGGTCAGGGTTTGCCACCCCAACGGCTTCTAATTCAGTCCGGTCTGCACTGGTCAGCACCGTGACAGCCAAAAGACGGAAATCCGGACGCTCCAGTGCAGCCAGTCCATCCAGCATCGCCCGACCACCCGATGCATGAACCGTCGTCAGCCGGACCCCAAGGTCAGCGATCTGCGCGGCGGCTGAGGCAACGGTATTGGGAATATCGTGTAGTTTCAGGTCGAGAAACACCGGCGCTTTCGCGGCCAGCTCGCGCACGAAATCGGGCCCGGTCTGATAGAACAGTTCCATGCCGACCTTGAGCCCGATGTTTAATCCGTCGAGCTGGTCGAGTGTGGACGCTACCTCCGCCCGCGCCATGTCGAGCGCGACGAACACCGGGGGGAGATTTCTGAGACGATCCTTCACCATAATGCTGTGGTTTATCGTCTCAGACTCCGGCCTGCTAGTGACAATTTGTGTCATGTCGCGTGGTTTTGGCAACCCACCGGGTCAAAACGCGCATTGGTAACTGGGCAAAGGCCAGATAGGTTAATGGCAGAAGTGCACGCCTAAGTTTGTTCCAAAGGTTGGTTATGTCCTCATCCGCGCCCGCGCCGTCTTCCCTTCCGACTATGGCCCCTGTTGGTCCGGGCCTGAGCCTCAGCGTCATCATCATTGCGGGGTGTCTGATGGCGATGATCTCCATGGGGGTGCGGTCGTCCTTTGGTCTGTTTGTCGATGGGTCTGAGGATGCCATCAACGTCACGTCAGGTGACTTTGGTCTGGCACTGGGTTGTCAGAATTTGCTCTGGGGTCTGATCGGGGCCTATGCCGCATCCCTGGTAGACCGTTACGGGCCAATGTGGGTGCTGATCGCTGGTTCGGCGATGTACGGGCTGGGGATGCTCGGCATGCTGCTCCTTGAGTCGACGTACTGGACATTTCTGCTACTGGGCGGACTGACTGGCGGCGGGGTCGCGGCGACCGGCTTTTCGATCGTTGGCATCAGCTTTTCTAAGCTGGTTACGCCTGAGCAACGGTCTTGGGCGCTGGGTCTGGGAACGGCGGCGGCGTCCTTCGGCCAGCTTGCGATCGGTCTTCCGGCGGGAATGATGCTGCAGCAACTGGGCTGGGAGCCGGCCATGGTGTCGCTGGCCACGTTGACATTCCTGATTATCCCGCTGTCCTTTGCCTTTGCCGGGGTTAAGGGAACCGCTGCTGCTGCGTCGAGCGCCAGCCAGAGCGGCAGCAATGCCGAGGTTTGGCGGGAGGTTCGAGCAGCCTTTTCAAACCGCAGCTACGTTCTGCTATTCTTCGGGTTCTTTGTCTGCGGCTTCCACATTGCCTTCGTGTACATTTACCTGCCCAAATTCCTGATCGATCAGGGCGTACAGCCGCAGTGGCTGGAGGGTTGGGGAGGTATCGGTGCTGTTGCATTGGCGCTGGTTGGCCTGTTCAACATCATCGGCGCCTACACCGCGGGTATTATCGGTCGCAACATCAAGAAGAAGAACGGGCTGGCATTCATTTATGTCGCGCGTTCGGTGGTCATGTTGGCTTTCATTCTGATCCCGATATCAACGCTGACGACATTATTGTTTGCTGCCATAATGGGCATTCTGTGGCTGTCGACCGTTCCACTGACGCAGGGAATCATCGGCAGCATTTTCGGTATTCGCTACATGACCACTCTCTATGCGATCGTGTTCATCTCGCATCAGGTCGGATCGTTCTCCGCGACTCTGCTAGCACGAGCCATAGAAGATCTGACCGGAGAGCTGACCTTGATGTGGTTTGCGGCCATCATCGTCGGGGTGCTGGCCGCTGTGGTACACTGGCCTATCCACGAGCGCCCTGCTGCGCAAAATACAGGTCCACCATAACCAGCCTGAGCCGAGGCTATCGCCTTTCATGAGTACGCCTTCACCACCTCATTCTTGTCCCAATCCCGATCACCGGTCCGCCTTCGCCCCAGCCCAGGCCCCAACGCCCACCGCGGTTTCGACAGTCTGGGTCACCTTCTGGACGCTAACGGTCGGCGGGCTTTCCATCCTCGTCTTGCTCGTTGCGCTGGCGTTGGTGACGCGGCTTGAAAATGCCAGCAGCGGTGCGGTGCTGGCGCTGTTCCCGCCCCGCACCCCACAGGATGAGATCTTTGCGGCCATCGACCAGACCGACGCTCGCGTCCTGCGCGCGACGCGTCTGTCTAACGCTTGGATCCTTGAAGGCAGCAGCCCCGGCTTCGTCGGCGCGCTTAAAGCTGCTGGCGCCCTGGGAGCATGGAAGCCAGTCTCCGGCGTGTCGTTCGCCGTCGGCGGTTGCGGTTTCGGTGCGGTCCTATCCAACGATCCGCTATTAAGCCCGGCCGGTTGAGCCGATCCGCAGCGTCAAAGCTAAGACGTCGCACGCGCCATCCAAGCATTCAGCGACGTGAACCGACAGCCTTGTTCCGTCAGCCCGTCGATGATGTCGGGCAGGGCGTCCACGGTCCGACTGTGGATCGAGTGCAGCAGCACGATATCGCCTGGCGCTGAAAGGCTCAGCACGCGCTGGGTGATGCTGTCGGGTGATTTAATCTGCCAGTCGAGGCTGTCGTTGGTCCAGTTTACGGTGGTCATCCCATAGGCGGCCGCTGCTTCAAGGACACTAGCGTTGTAATTGCCAAAGGGCGGCCGGAAGAGCGTCGGCTGAAGCCCCAGCGCGTTAAAGGCCGCCATGCCCTTCTCAAAATCGGCATCGATGGTCGCCCGGCTTTCTGCCCGCAGATTTTTGTGATCCCAAGAATGGTAGCCTACTTCGTGCCCGCGGGTGACGGCAGTTAGCGCGGTGGTCGGGTTTGCTTGCACATTTTCGCCCAGGAAAAAGAACGTCGCCCGGATCCCCTTGGCGTCGAGGATGTCATAGATCGCGGCGTCATTGCTATGGTGTGGTCCGTCGTCAAATGTCAGCACGCAGTCAAAACTGCCGTCTGCGTTACGGAAGCCATTGGGGCCAATCGTAAAGGCCAGTTCTGGTGCAACGTAGCGGTCAAAGCTTGATGGGATCGACGCCCGTACAAGCTGGGCCGGGGCCTGCTGCTCAGCTGCCGACGATGCAACCGGCGCCGCTGTCATAGCTTGTTGATCGGCGGTGGAGGCGCCGGTGGTGCGGATACCGTATGGTCCGATGGTTTGCGCCAGGCGCGCAGCCTCGGCCCGCTGACGGGTCACGTATTGATCCAGCTGTGACCGGGTCATCCAAATCAGTCCCTGATTGGTCGAAACACCGACGAGTTGCTGTCCGTCGGGGCCGAAGCGTGGACCGGGGATGCCCGCACCATTCGCACCCTGATTCTTAAGCCCGCCGCCGGCGCCGCTGCTTGAGCCAGGCTGCAGCAAGACGCGCTCTCCCTGCGGACTGAACAACCCCTGCAGTGCGGCTTCAGCTTCTTCCGGGGCGAGCTTGCCATCCGGTGTCGCGGCGGCACAGGCGCTGATCAGCCCGCACGTGGCCAGTAGCTTCAGCAGCATCAGCAGCCTTGCATTTCCTCGCATCTGGACTCTTCTCCCGGCCTGTATCCTGTGGTTTTTCACGGATTTTTGCCAAATACAGTATTTGGGCATCTTTTCGCATAAGATCAGTATTATGCGACGCGTCGTCCCGCAAGTACCGCTGCCATTGTCGAGGGCTGGGACCGGCGCGTCTCGTTCCGGTTTAGATCCCCCAGATGAAGGCGATCAGCGGTGTTCCAATCACCACGATCAGGATTTCCAGCGGCAATCCCATACGCCAGTAGTCGCCGAACCGGTATCCCCCTGGGCCCATGACCAAAAGGTTATTCTGGTGCCCGATGGGCGTCAGGAAGGCACAGGACGCACCCAAGGCCACGGCCATCAGAAAAGCGTCCTGTGAGGAACCAATCTCATGGGCAACCGTCGCCGCGATGGGTGCCATTACCACTGCGGTCGCCGCATTGTTCATGATGTCCGACAGAGTCATGGTCACGACCATAATCAGCCCGAGCAGCAGCAGCGGCCCAAGTGCCCCTGCGGCCAAAACCACGCCGTCAGCAACGAGCGCAGTGGCGCCAGTCTGTTCCAGCGCGTCGCCCAGCGGGATCATGGCACCGAGCAGCACAATGATCGGCCAATCAATGGATTGGTAAAGTTTACGCGGGTCAATCCGACCGAGCAGCAGCATGCCGACAACCGCCGCGGCAAAGGCGATGGCAATGGGTATGCCGAGAAAGGCAGTCGCACCAATCGCCAGCGCGAACATTCCCAGCGGCAGCCAGTCGTTCTTCTGACTCTGGCCAAGCATCAGGGCACGCTGGGCCAGTGGCACGGCGCCGAGTTCATTGATGGTGTCAGGCAGGGTCGAGCCTTCGCCCTGCAGCAGAAGTACATCCCCCGCGCGAAGGCGAACCCGGCCGATGCGCTCCTGAATCGGCGTGCCTTCACGCGCGATGGCAAGCAGGTTGGCTCCATACTTCCGGCGCAGATATAGGCTGCGCGGGGAACGGCCCTCAACGCGGGAGCCGGGCAAGATCACAGCTTCCATTAGCGCGACGTGCTCAGAGGTCATGTGCTCCTCGACAAAGGCATCGGCCCCGGCCAACTCAAGCTGCTGCGCGTCTAGGAAGTCCTGCAACACGTTGGGCCCGGCCTGTACCATCAGGATGTCGCCCTTGCGAATGTGGCGCAGGCGAAGGTTTCCGAACAGCTTGGTGGCACCGCGGATGATACCGACTACCTGCAACCCACCATCGGACAGACCCTCAAGGCGGTAAATTTGTTCGTTGATCAGGGGGTGGTCTTCGGGAATGAGGATTTCGGTCACGTAGTCCTTGATCTCGAACTGCGGCTGTTCGCCCTGTGGCGAGCGGCGCTTCTGCGGGATCAGTCGCCAGCCGACCAGCAGCAGGAACACCAGCCCGGCAAAGGCCATGACGCCACCGACGGGGGAGAAGGCGAACAGGCCGAAGGGCTCGCCCGTGATCTGCTCGCGGTAGTTGGAGACAATGATGTTTGGCGGCGTGCCGATCAATGTCGTCAGTCCCCCGAGAATGGTGCCAAAAGACAGCGGCATCAGCACCTGGCTTGGCCGCTTGGACATGGACAGCGCCACGGGCATCAGCAGGGCCAGCGCGCCGACGTTGTTCATAAAGCCTGAGAGCAGAGCGGCGATCCCGGTTAGAGCAGCCATGAAGGCCAGTGGCCGGTCGGACAGGCGCTCCAGTGGCCCGGCAAGTCGATCGATCACGCCGCTGTCCTGCAGCGCTTTGGAGAGCACGAGCACCAGGGCAACGGTGATTACGGCACTCTGCGAGAAGCCCATGAAGGCATTGTCCGCCTTTACGACGCCGACCAGCACGGCGGCGACCAGCGCGGTAAGCGCGACCACGTCGTAACGCAGTCGGCCCCAGACGAAGGCGACCATAGTCAGGCCGAAGATCGCAAAGATCAGGGCCTGATCGACGCTGAGCAGGGCGGTGTCCGTTTCCATGCCACGTTGTTACCCGGCCTTAACGCCTAAAGCGAGGGCGCGCAGGCATGGCGGCTGCCCCCTTGTGGTGAGAAATGCAAGATTGCAGGCTTGGCGGAACCGATTTATAGAAGGCCCTCCGGTGTCGGCCCAGAGGGGAAGGGCACGGGAATGAGCGCGGAGAGGTGGCCGAGCGGCTGAAGGCGCTCCCCTGCTAAGGGAGTATACGGGAGACCGTATCGTGGGTTCGAATCCCATCCTCTCCGCCATTTTTTTCCAATAAGTTTCTTACCTCTGACAACTGGTCCGATCGCTCGAGAGACAGCCCCCAGGCTTCTTGATCCAGGACTCCGCCTGACCCCGTACGCAGCAGATCTCTTCGTCGCGCTCCTGATCCCTCTGGCCATGGATGTCGGTGACACTGAAACGCACGTCCGTTGCCCGTTCATGAGCATCTGGACCCAATGTGGCCTCGGTCGAGCAACAACATAGTTTGGCTTGGACTGGGATCTGGCCTGATACGCGGTGTTGACGGTTTAGCGGCTGCGGGTCCTACCGGAGGCGCGCGAGGAGGTCATACCCCATGTCGGCGAACATTTTGATCATGTCCACGAAGACCCAGTTTTCCGTAAATTTATCGCCCGTTCTGAGCCAGAAATCCAAGCCGCTGATGCCGAATTGTGCGCCTTTGGCCGGGTGCCCCAGGTAGGGACCAGATTGACAAGCAATGACACCGGCAACGCCGGAACCGGCAACAAAGTTTCCTTCGGCGAACAGGCTTTCGAGTCCGCGGACTTTGCGGTCTGGAAACGCGATAAGCCAGGGTTCCTGATGAAGCTCCTCGAACTCTCGCATGCTCAAACAAGCCCCGATGCCACCGGGGCCATACCATTTCAGATTTTCATGGAAGAAAGCCCGCATGCCCATACTCTCTAGGCCTTCCTGGTCGAATTCATTGAGGCCGTCGTAAATCAGGGCCCGCCCCAGAGCTAGGGATTTGGCCGTTGCCTCCCTTGCCTCTGTTCCAGCAGACGCTGTTTCGGTGAGCACACCATTCACGGCCGTTGGTGCTGGAAAAACATGGCTGGCGCCGCGTGGCTTGGGCAGAAGGTTGATGCCAAGCTGTTCACACCAGTCGACTAAATCCAACTGGAATTGTACATCCACGATCTGACCGGCTTCGACTTTGAGAAACTCGCCCCATCGGATCCGAACCTGTTCTGCCCGCGCTGGTATGCCGAGAAAGGGAGAGGTTTGTGTGCCGATAAAGTATCCAGTGGCACCGACCCACTGACCTTCGTCCCCTTGGCCCTCGGGGGTAGCATTGGACAAGCCAGCGATCAAAATGTGCGTTTCGCGCCAAAAGGCCCCAAAACTCTTGCGAAACGGGTTCCAGAACTCAGCAAGGTAAGCCTCTGATCCAGTTAGACCATGGATCGGCGCCATACCCATCCAGTGGAAGTTCGGGGCAAAGTAGCGCGCAATCTCTGCCGTGTTGGCAGCATCCAAGTCTCGCCACAGCCTGAGCACCAGTTCCTTGTTTGACTGTGGAATGTTCATGACTGTCCTTATCCTGCTTCTTTGTCATCTGACTGTTTGTGGATTGCAATGCCGCGCAGGCGGATCGCATCGACCCCCTGCGCACGCATCTTGGTCGTCAAAAGCGGCCTGTCAGACCTCTCGGCCTTTCAGCAGTGTGAGCGCCTTTGCCTGCAGCCCAGCCGCTTTGGTCTTTAAAGTAGGCGGTTGGCCATAACGTTGCCATTCCAGGCCGCGGAGCCCCAGTACTTCATCTGCCACTCCGTAAAAGCCTGATCCTCGCTCAGTGCATCTGTCACTTTGCCGAAGCTTTCTTCGTCAGCAAAGTGCGCCTCAAAACCGAACTGACCCACGCCCGAGCCTTGGATGCCATAAAGCGCCGCTGACTCACAACCTGCGCTGGACCAGATTTTTCCCGATTCCGTTGCAGAGGCCATCATCGTCTCAAGGCTTTCTGGTGTGAAGCGCCAGTGTGCCAAAAAGCCGATATCCTTTAGCGAAGTCTCTGTGACCCGAAGGATTTCGCGGTTAAGATCATGGCTGATGAATTCGAACTGTCCCTGAAAAGCCATCTGCCAGGACTGCGCTTCCGAGTCATTATTGAAGGCCTGACGCAGCACGGCGTTCTGATGCCCGGTTTTGGTAGCAACATGAAAGCCATAGTGGCCAACTGCTGATCCACCGAGAGCCCAGAGGCCGGTGCCAGCCTTTCCATTGCTCAGCCGGGACCAAATACTCTGCGCCTGAGTTGCTGCTGCCATTGTGGTTCCGAGGCTTTCGGCCTTGAACGCCCAAAACGAGATAAACATCGATTCTCTCCTCATTATCTGATGAACAAAATAACTTTACTGAGCTTTCAGATGAAAACTTGGGAATAGGTAAATGACAATATATTACATTATTTTTAATATAAAATATTAAATTAATTTTTAAAGTAAGATCGTATTTCAATATTTAAAAATAGCACCCTTTTTAGGATTTCAAAACTATCAATTCATCTATTTATTGAGAGCTGATAATATACAGCCGACTGAATAGAATTCAGTCACTAATGAAAGATATCACGGATGATATGCGCCGATGAGGCCACACACAGGATGGACGGATATCTTAGTTGTGTGGCTGGCGCGTTGCACCCACTAGCGGGGGCAGAGCATGCTTCGCTTTCCTGAGAGATACTCCGCCTTGATCGTTTTCGCGCGATCCGGGCCGAAGCTGCTGAAATGGCCGGCGTGTACCACCGACAGTGGCATGTCACAGATGCGGTTGAGGCTCTCCATCATCTGCTCTGGCACCGAGTGATACAGGTGGTCGTACAGAATGCCGTCGTATAGGGCGTCACCCGTGAAAACCGTGCCTGTCGCAGCCTCCCACAGCGCCACGGACCCCGGTGAATGTCCAGGTAGGTGCAGGACCTGAAATTGCCTATCACCGAGGTCGATGACGTCGCCCTCATCGATCGTGCCGGTCAGCGGGGCGGGTTGGTAGCACCAGGTGTTGATATCAAAGTCCCTCGAAGGTTCTGCTCGGATTACAGTCGCATCAAGCAGGTCGCAAACCGTGTTTTCCCGCGTCGGTTTGGCGAAAATATCAGCCTCCAGACCGTGGCCCAACCGCTGGTCGAACTGACAAAGCCCGCCGGCGTGGTCATGGTGACTATGGGTGCAGACCGCGATTACCGGACGCTCACTCAGGCGCGCAACAGTCCCGGACATTGATTGCAGCCCAAAACCGGTATCGATGATCAGATCGCGGTCCCGCCCCCTGATGTGCCAGATGTTGCAGCGCCAGTCGGCTGCAATACCGGTTTCGAGCAGCCGGGTTACGCCGTTGTCAAACGATTGGGTTTCGAACATCCGCAGCTGTCCCTCGTTCCTCGCCATTCTTGCCGTCCAAGTCTCGCCCACTGAGCAAGGGTGGCTGCGTGGCAATTTGGCACTTTTCAGGCGCGGTTAAAAGCTTACCTCCCGCTCCAAGTCTGCTTCAACCTTCGGGGTATCGATGACCCTTTCGCTCTTCGACGAAGATCCCATGGCCGGGGCTGCTTCTGCACTGCCCTTTGACGGATCGCTTCAGCCCACGCTGGCGGCGGCCTGCGCCCGGTTGCAGGCATTTCTGCCTCAGTCCGGTAAGCACTACGCTGCACAACGGAATTTCGACTTTGGCCCCGGCAAACACCACAACGTGTCCGGCCTCTCGCCCTGGCTCCGCCATCGGATCATCACAGAAACTGAAGTGCTCGAAGCAGTGCTCCGCGTGCAGTCGGCTGAAAGTGCTGAGAAGTTTATTCAGGAGGTGTTCTGGCGCGGTTACTTCAAGGGCTGGCTGGAGCACCGGCCCGAGGTCTGGCAGCGCTATCGCCGTCGCGTCACCGACGTGCTGAGAGAGTTGGAGACTGACGCCGCGCTACGCGGACGCTACGAGGATGCAGTCGCAGGCCGCACCGGGATTGCGTGCTTCGACGCCTGGGCGGAGGAGCTGATGACGACCAACTATCTGCACAACCATGCACGGATGTGGTTTGCGAGCATCTGGATTTTCACGCTGCGCCTGCCGTGGGAGCTGGGTGCCGACTTTTTCTTTCGTAACCTGCTCGATGGGGACGCGGCCTCTAACACCTGTTCTTGGCGGTGGGTCGGGGGCCTGCACACAGCGGGAAAGACTTACCTTGCGCGTGCCTCGAACATTCGCGAATACACAGCTGGGCGGTTCGACCCGGAAGGCCAG
>NZET01000014.1 GCA_002690455.1 Kiloniella sp. | reverse complement strand
GCACAACACGCAAGGGCGGGAGTGTTTGAATGACATCTGCAGCTGAGCAGCTCGCGCAGAATTTTTCCTGGAGCACCTTCAGCAAGGCGCGTGATCTGCAGCAAAGGCTGTTGTTCACCCTTGGCGCCCTGATCGTTTTCCGGTTCGGTATCTTCATTCCACTGCCTGGAATTGATGTTGAGGTCTATCGTGCTGCGTATGGCGGAGACGATGACTCCGCCTTTCAGGCGCTCTTGCAGCAGATCAACCTGTTTGCCGGCGGTGCGTTGGAAAACCTGTCGATCTTTTCGCTGTCGATTTTCCCCTACATTTCAGCGTCGATCATCATGCAGCTCATGCGCACGGTGATTCCTGAGTTTGAACGTTTGCAGAAAGAAGGCGAGTCTGGTCGACGCAAGATGAACCAGTACACGCGTTATCTGACTGTGATGATCGCTTTGTTCCAGGCGCTGGGGATCGCGGTCCTGCTGGAAAACTTCCCAGGTGTGGATCTGGTAATGAACGGCGGGTTTATCTTCCGCATTACCACAATGGTCACGTTGACCGGCGGTACGGTCTTCCTGATGTGGTTGGGTGAGCAGATCACAGCCCGTGGGGTCGGTAACGGTATTTCACTGCTGATTTTTGCGGGTATTGTTGCGTCGATGCCCAGCGCGTTGTGGAACCTGCTGCGGAGTCTTCGCGAGGATGCTTCGGCGCTTCAGGCGCTCGGCGTTTTGGCGATCCTGATTGTCTCGTTGGCCATGGTTGTGCTGATCGTCTACGTCGAACGCGCACAGCGCAAGGTGCCGATCCAGTACCCAAGCCGGACGGCCGGTAACAAGCAGTTCCAGGGCCAGACGTCCTTTATCCCAATGAAGATAAATGCAGCAGGCGTGATCCCGGCCATCTTCGCGTCGACCATTGTGACCCTGCCGCTGCTGGGTGCGACCTTCGGCGATAGCCTGGCGGACAACGTTAACCCGGTTCTGGCGGGCATCGGTGCCGGTATGAACTGGTTTGCCGCCAACTTCCGCGCTGGTGAATGGCCTTACCTGTTGCTGTTGGTGGCTTTTGTAGTCTTCTTCACGTTCTTCTACACGGCCATCGTATTCAACCCAGAAGACACAGCACGCAATCTGAAGGAGTACGGTGGTTTCATTCCTGGCGTACGCCCGGGGAAGCAGACAGTTGCCTATCTGGATATCATCCTGTCACGGCTGACGGTCATCGGTGCGTCGTACCTTGCCTTTGTGGTTGCAGTGCCTGAACTGGCCAGGGTCATTGTGCAATCGAACTCCACCGGGTTAATCGTACCGATATTCCTTGGCGGGACGTCGCTGCTCATTATGGTAACGGTGTCGATTGACTTCGTCAGCCAAGTGCAGACCCAACTGATGGCTGCTCAGTATGAGACGCTGCTGAAGCGCAACCAACAGGGGGGTCGGACCAAGCGGCGGGATACCAAGTCAAGCCGCCGTTCCCGTCGCCTGAAGCAAGACAAGTAAATTCTGCCGTGTCAGGCGGGCGAAAGGTTCAGGACAATGAACATAATTCTGCTCGGAGCGCCCGGTGCCGGAAAGGGAACGCAGGCGAAGATCCTCGTTGCTGAGCGTGGCATGGTGCAACTCTCTACTGGCGATATGCTGAGGGCTGTTCGGGCTTCGGGCTCGGAACTGGGTAAGCGCTTCGGTGAAGTGATGGATCGCGGCGAACTGATCCCCGATGCCATGATGATTGAGATGATTGACGCTCGGCTGGACGAGCCCGATTGCCGAAATGGTGCGATCTTTGACGGCTTCCCCCGGACGAGCGGGCAGGCTGAGGCGCTCGACGAGATGCTGCGACGCAAGAACCTGCCGCTGAAGGCTGTGATCGAGATGACGGTGGACGAAAACGCGCTCGTCGACCGGATCACGGGGCGTTACTCCTGCGAAAACTGCGGCGCGGGCTACCACGATGTTTACCAACGCCCTTCGGTTGATGGGGTCTGTGATGCCTGTGGTCATACCACGTTCAAGCGGCGGCCGGATGATAATGCGCAGACAGTGCGCGATCGTCTGACCGTCTACCGCCGCGATACCGCACCGATCATCCCGCACTATGACGCGCAGGGCTTAATCCAGCGTGTCGACGGCATGGCCGACATCGACGACGTACGCGCGGCAATTGCCGCAATCATGGACGAATGAGGGCTCATTGGGCCTGTGTTGGCGCGTCCCTTCGCTGGGCGCGGTGCTGGCCTTCGGAATTTGCGTCCACGGATAACCCGTGGGGTCATTGACAGTTTGTCAAGGGACTTCTAAACCGACCGCTACACAAGTGGCAGTCCCGGGAACCGTGGCTGCCGCTTTGACTTTTGTGCTTAGTGAGGAGACCCAGTGTGGCTCGTATTGCAGGGGGAAACATCCCTACCGACAAGCGTGTACACATCGCTCTGACGTACATCCACGGTATCGGCAACACCAAGGCGAAGGAAATCACCACCGCCTTGGGCATTGACGAAATGTCCCGTGTGAACCAGCTCAGCGACGATCAGGTGGTGGCAATCCGTGAAAAGATTGATGCCGACTATCTGGTAGAAGGTGAGTTGCGTACTCAAGTTCGCATGAACATCAAGCGTCTGCAGGACATGAAATGCTACCGCGGCTTGCGCCACCGTCGCAAGCTTCCGGTTCGTGGCCAGCGGACCCGGTGCAACGCCCGCACTCGTAAAGGCAAGGCCGTCGCGATCGCCGGTAAGAAGAAGTAGGGACAGACTTGGCGCCTTTGGCAAAACTCCGATATAGGGGTGACGCCGGCGGCAGCTCGTCTGTTCAGTTAATTTCGATGATATAGCACCCGGTGGGACCGGTGCTGTGTAGAAACTTTGAAAGGATGTCCCAATGGCACAGCCAAGTCGCGGTTTGCGTCGTCGCGAGCGGAAGAACATTACCAACGGGGTCGCGCACGTTAATTCGACCTTTAACAACACGATTATCACGATCTCAGATGTGCAAGGTAACGTGATTTCGTGGTCTTCTGCTGGCGGGCAGGGGTTCAAAGGGTCGCGGAAATCTACCCCCTATGCTGCGCAGGTGGCTGCAGAAGATGCAGGCCGCAAAGCTCAAGATCACGGCATGAAGTCGCTCGACGTGAATGTGAAGGGTCCTGGGTCTGGGCGTGAATCCGCACTGCGCGCACTGCAGGCAATTGGCTTCACCATTACCTCGATCCGTGACGTAACCCCCGTTCCGCATAACGGCTGTCGCCCACGGAAACAGCGCCGGGTCTAAGACCCTCGACGCCTTNTTCCTCCGCTGCCTTTACCAGCGTTGGATCTACACTATTTTTGCCGGTTGTGCCTGGTAAGTGGTCGCTGGCGTTTTTGNAAATTAAGAGGTAACTGCCGCATGCAGAGCAACTGGACGGACCTGATTAAGCCAACGGCTCTTGATGTCACCCCCGGGGATGAGCCGCTGCGCCAGGCAACCGTAATCGCGGAACCCCTCGAGCGAGGCTTTGGGCGCACACTGGGCAACGCCCTGCGCAGAATCCTTATGTCGTCACTGCGTGGTGCAGCCGTTACGGCAATACAGATCGATGGTGTCTTGCACGAGTTTTCGTCAGTCGCGGGTGTTCGCGAAGACGTCACCGACGTTATCCTGAACATCAAGGCACTTGCGCTGAAGCTGCACGCCGACGGCGCAAAGAAGTTCCGCCTGCGTGGTCAGGGCCCGGGTGAGATTACCGCTGGCATGATCGACGGTGGGGCCGATCTTGAAATCATGAACCCTGACTTGGTCATCTGCACCCTCGATGATGGTGCTGTTCTGTCCATGGAAATCACCGTTGACCACGGTAAAGGCTATCGCCCGGCGGCGTCTAACCGCCCGGAAGATGCGCCGATTGGCCTGATTCCTGTCGACAGTCTGTTCTCCCCGATCAACACCGTTTCCTATCAGGTCGAAAACACGCGTGTGGGTCAGCAAACCGATTATGACAAGCTGACCATGCAGGTTGAGACCAACGGTGCCGTGAACCCAGAAGATGCGCTTGCGTTGGCAGCACGCGTGCTTCAGGACCAGCTGCAGCTGTTTATCAACTTCGAAGAGCCGAGCCAGAATGTCGCTCAGCAGCCGGAGGAGAACGCGCTGCCCTTCAACCGCAACTTGCTGCGCAAGGTCGATGAGCTTGAGCTTTCGGTTCGCTCNGCAAATTGCTTGAAGAACGACAACATCGTTTACATCGGCGATCTGGTTCAGAAGACAGAAGCCGAAATGCTGCGTACGCCGAACTTCGGCCGGAAGTCGCTCAATGAGATCAANGAAGTGCTGCTGCAAATGGGTCTCCATCTGGGTATGGAGATTCCGAACTGGCCACCGGAAAACATCGAAGACCTCGCCAAGCGCCTAGAGGAGCCCTTCTAAGGCACTTGCCCACAACCGCCGTTGACACTGTGTTGGTCCGGCGGGGCGTGAGCGAAAGCAAGACAAAAGGGGGCGTCTGCACCCCCGCCCGCCCGCCCGGGCCGCGCATGCGGTTCAACGGGAAGAGCAGAATGCAGGCCACTAAACTGGAAAACCATGGGGCCTCGGANCAGAGGCACCCAGGCGGCGCACAAGCGCTAACAACACGTGAATAAGGAGTTGTACCATGCGGCACCGCATGTCTGGGCGTAAGCTCAACCGGACCAGCACCCACCGTAAGGCCATGTTCGCCAACATGGCAGCGGCATTGATTAAGCACGAACAGATCAAAACCACTCTGCCTAAAGCCAAGGACCTGCGCCGCTACGTTGAGCGCCTGATTACACTGGGCAAGAAGGGTACACTGGCGGCTCGGCGTCAGGCGCTGTCTCAGCTGCACAATGATACGGCAATGGCGAGTAAGCTGTTTGATGAACTAGCGGGCCGTTACGAAAATCGCGATGGTGGTTACACTCGCGTTCTGAAGGCTGGCTTCCGCTACGGTGATATGGCGCCGATGGCCTTTATCGAATTGGTAGATCGCGATCCCGACGCCAAGGGTCAGGATAGTGGCCCGACTATGTATGACGACGATGATGAAGACTTCGAAGACGACGACGAATAGGGCGCCCTCTTCGCATCCATGGTCATCCAGCCAACACGGGCTGCCGGTCCTGTTGTGAAGGCGCTTAGACCCTTGCTGGGGCTGATCTCTCTGTTGCTGGTGGTTGCGGGTTTTGGCCTTTGGGCGTTTCAGGCCCCACCACCGCCGGACAAACCTTTACAAATCGGGGGTGATTTCACCCTGATCAGCGGTGCAGGTGAAGTCGTTGATACGGCTGTCGCCTTTGCCGGCCGCCCTATGCTTGTCACCTTCGGGTACACGACCTGCCCGGATATGTGTCCCACCAGCCTGCTCGACATGGTTATGGCCGCTGAGCAGACGGCGGTTGATGAAGCCGTTGTTTTCATCAGCATTGATCCGGCTCGCGACACGCCAGCGGTACTGGCGGCCTTTACGGCACTGTTTTCCGACGAGCTCACCGGGTTTACAGGTTCGTCAGCGGCGGTCGAGGCGGTCAAGTCAGAATGGGCGGTTTATGCCGCCCGCCACGACGAAGCGGCCTTTACCGACTATCTGATGGACCACACCACGCTGATTTTCCTCACGGACGCCGATCATCGGGTGGTCGAGAGCTTTCGCAGCGGCGTGGGCGCGGATGCTTTGGCACAGGCAATCAGTGCGCGTTTGTTCTCTCCCATGGGCTAAAGTACGGTCGTCGGCCATGGTCAGTGGTTAAGCGGCGGTGTGTCAGGCTTTGGCCCCCCGGCGGCGGCACCAGTGTCGGATCCGCTTGCCGGCGTCGCGACCAGACAACCAAGCGGACTGAACCCCAAGATAAGGGGAGGCCGGTGGTCTGATCCAGTCACCGGCCAGACCCAACCCTGTTTCCGGGTCAAACAGGCTGTATTCGATTGTCGCCTTGGCGCTGCCGAAACCTGTGCCATACCCCGTTGCAGGTAGGGCTGCCTCATTCCGCTTCGTTTCCCCTTCAAATTCAGCTTCGGCTCGGGCGTGAGCATAAAGCCAGCGGTGAGCCTGCGCAAAGATAACCCGGGGCAGGGGCGCGTCGAGGTGATAAGCCAGCGCTGCAAGAAAGTCATCGACTACGGCGTCTTTTGGGTGGTCCAGAAACTGCTCGGTTATGTCAGGTGCGGCGTGCATAACCCAGGTTTCCTGCTCCCTGATACGGCCAGGCTTACTGCTATTGCGCAGGGCGTAGTCCAGAGGTTCGCCATCGAGCACGAGCGCGTCACTGTCCGTGGGCACGCGTCCGTCAAAGGCTACCATGACGGTCCAGGCTGCTCGCATCCGCACCGGGCGTCGGAACCAATGATCTGGCACGAGACCCGTATCCAGACCAGACTGCAGCAGGCGTTGTGCCTGGTCCGGGGGGCAGGTGATCAGCACCGCGGCGAAGTCGCCCAGTGTTTCGCTCTCGGTGTCGAAGAGCCGCCAGGCGCCGTCTGGCTGGCGTTCGATCCGGTCGACCGTGACCCGCCGGGTAATGTCCAAACCTGTGGCAAGCCGCTGCGGGATTGCATTCATATCGGGCGTCCCGGTAAACAGCCTCAGACCGGCGGGGAAGCCTGTGGCGGCTTTTGGTTTCCAGTTCTGCAGTGCCGCGCCCATCATCCAACGGCGCATCGTCCACCTAAAGTCATTACTGCTGGCCGCGATAAACGGCGCGCCGTGGTCAAAGGCCAGTCCATCGCGGCGCCGTGTCGCACAGCGTCCACCCACATTCTGTCCCTTGTCGAACAGTTGCACGTCCAGCCCGCCGGCCTGATACAGGCGTGCTGCCGTCAATCCGGCAATGCCGGCGCCGATGATGGCGAGGCGTGTAGATTGAGGTTTCACAGCGGAGTCTTTAGCCTTGAACTAACATAAACAGTCAATAATTCAGTAGTGTAGGAAAAGCAGTTCACTTTCAGCTTTATGTAATATACGATGTTAGTACATGATTTGGGCGCAAACTTGCGCTTTTTCTTAATTTAATAACGTCCGAGGTCTGCCTATCGCGCAGGCGCCGGATTATGGGCTGAGGCCGCCCCCCGGATTTTCAAAGGGGTGTCCAGCATTCGACAGGAGTCAGGCCTTGAGTTTCATCGGCCAGTGGGTCCGCAGCGCGATGCTGTTGATCCTGTTTCTCATCATATTTGGTGGTCTCACAGCGTGTTCGCTGATGGACGAGGATGCACCGGTGCAGGAGGAGGCGACGGTCACGCCCACCGTCAGTGCTGAGCGGGCTTACAACATGACTAAAGTCCGCCCTTATGGCCTTTATCGTCAGGCTGGTCCGCAATGGGAAGAGCTGGAAATGACCCCGTCCGAATTGCACGAACCCGGTCGACGCTGCATCCGACAGAACAATTACTGGTGCGTAAAGACGCCCGCAGACCAGCAATGGAAGGGTCAGATCGGTGAAGACAAGTCTGGGCATGCCATTTTTGCTGATCCGGTTTACTCAGCCCGTGCCTTTGCCCGGCTCATGCGCAACTACCGTTTCAAGCACGAGTTGATCACCACGCGGCAGTTGGCCTTGCGCTACGCGCCGCCCAGTGACTGTATCGGTACACTCAGTTACTGCCCACGGTCCGGTGCGAGCCAGATTCCACAGTCCTGGACCCGGGGGCTGATGGACGGCAAGACCGTCGCCTATACGGAGACCAAGCCGGGCACAGATTTCTACCGCACGCAAACCTCTTCGTGCGCGACCCCAGTCCTCTATTGCCCGAAGGGGTTTAACGACAGCTTACTCTACGCCACCACTCTCGCTGAAGCCGTGGGCGCTTGGTCGATCGATCAGGATCTGGGGTTATTTGATGAAGAGGGGCTGCTGCACTACACCCGAGCGCAGTATCTGTATCAGGCGATGGCTCGCTATGAATTAGGGCAAGACTATGCCGTTGACCCCGACCTCATCAAGCGCGGTATGGTGATGGAAGCTCAGGACTATCTGACCGACAAGGGCCGGCTGCACTGATCAAGCATTCGCAGCAAGGCTCAGGAAGGCATGAACGTCGGCTTCACGCGTGTTGAACGCAGTCACTAGACGAACCACGTCGGGTCCAACCTCAGGCCAATCGTCGAATTCCGCGCCGGCGGCCCGCAGTCGTTCGGCCAGCGCGGGATGCATGGTTAGGAACATCTGATTGCCATCGGGCTGACGCAGAAGTTGCGCCCCTTCGATATCGGCAAGACCTTGCGCCAGTTGGCGCGCCATGGCGTTGGCATGGCGGGCATTTTCCAGCCAGAGATCGTCTCGCAGATAAGCGGCCAACGGGGCTGACAAGGTACGCATTTTGGAAAACAGTTGTCCGGCGCGTTTTCGCCGGAATTCCAGTTCGTCGGCGAGATCGGGGTCGAAGCAAACCACGATTTCACCGGCCAGCGCGCCGTTCTTGGTTGCACCGAAAACCAGCACGTCCACCCCCAAGCGCCAAGTCATGTCAGCCGGTGTGCAGTTCAAGCCCGCAATGGCATTGGAAAACCGCGCGCCGTCCATATGCACCCGCAGGCCGTGCTCACGCCCAATGGCGGTAAGTGTGCTGAGTTCGGCGAGGCTGTACGTAGCACCGCGCTCGTTCATTTGCGTGATGGATAGGGTTGAAGGCTGCGGGTGATGGACAATACCTTTGCCATAGATGGCAGCCCGGAGCTTGTCCGGGTCTATCTTGGCGTGCGCGCCATCAATGGTCATTAGCCGTGAGCCGCCGCTAGCCGCTTCGACTGCATTTGCCTCATCGACTGCGATATGACTGTCGCTGTGGCAGTATATGGCACCCCATGGCGGGGTTAGAGCCGACAGGGCGAGGGCGTTCGCGCCGGTGCCGGTAGCAACCAACAGGGTGCGCAGGTTGTCGTGTTCAAAGATCTTGCGACACAGGTGTTCGACCTCCGCTGTATGCGGGTCACCGCCGTACGACGGCAGCGGCCGATCGTTGATGTCGGCAAGAGCCTGAAGCAGGGCAGGGCTTGTCCCTGCAACGTTGTCGGAAGCAAAGTTCATCGGTAAGCCAGAGACTCAAGTGACGCTACATGAGAGATGTCTAACCCGTGGAAGAGTTTGACGATAGCGAGAAACTGTCGCTGCACGTGGGCGAGGATGAGCGCGGCAAGCGCCTCGACCATCTGCTTGCGAAGCACTTTCCGGACATAAGTCGTTCGCGCATCAAAGCGCTGATCGTCAAGGGGCAGGTGCGGATTGACAATGCTGTGGTCGCGGCACCGGCGCATCGTTTGCGTCAAAGTGACGGGCTGGTTGAGATGAGCGTGCCTGCGGCGGTGGCGGTACAACTGGTCGGGCAGGACCTGCCGCTGGATATCCTGTTTGAAGACGAACACCTGATCATCATCAATAAGGCCGCGGGGATGGTCGTGCATCCGGCGCCAGGGCATCCCGACGGTACGTTGGTAAATGCGCTGCTTCATCATTGCGGTGAAAGCCTGCTCGGGATCGGGGGCGAGCGGCGGCCGGGTATTGTCCATCGGTTGGACAAGGACACCAGTGGCGTCATGGTTGTCGCAAAGCATCAGGCTGCCCATGAAGGGCTGTCAGCCCTGTTCGCTGCCCATGATCTGGAACGGGTCTATCAGGCCGTGCTTTGGGGCGCGCCCAGCCCAACGGAGGGTGTGGTGGAGGGTGCGATTGGTCGCGATCGGATGAATCGGAAGAAGATGGCTGTCGACCTTAAGCACGGAAAGGAAGCGGTCACTCACTATCGGGTGCTGCGGCATCTTGGATTAGGGGCGGCCTTGGTGGCCTGCAGGCTTGAAACCGGGCGCACGCATCAGATACGGGTGCATATGAGTGCCATCGGCCATTCGCTGTTGGGCGACCCTCTTTACGGACGGGCCTCGCCCGCGCGACGGTCACGGTTCGACGAAAGCCAGCAAAAAGTTATCGCTGAATTCCCACGGCAGGCTCTCCACGCCGCTGTTCTTGGATTCGTTCACCCGATTGAAAAAACGTTTATTCGCTTTGAAAGCGAGATCCCGGCGGATATGAAAAATCTGCTCGACGCATTAAGCTAATTTATATTCATGATTTGTTCCGATAAAACTCGCATCTAACGCGCCTGTGAGCACAAAATAGTGCATTTTTAGCACACTTTTTCCTTGGGAGGTCTTGAAATCACCGCTAGTCATGCTTTTGTTAACAACAAGAAAAGCGCGCAAAACGCGAAAAATTGAATGCTCGTGTCACGAGCGCCACAGTCCACCACCTGTGGCAGATGCGAGTTTGCAAGTTAAGGAGATGAACCATGGCTAACGTAGCATCGATTCCGAGTTTGACCGGGGAAGGCAATCTTTCCCGCTACCTCGATGAAATCCGAAAGTTTCCGATGCTGTCGGCCGACGAAGAATTCATGCTGGCCAAGGCGTGGGCTGAACGGGAAGATACCCAGGCGGCGCACAAGATGGTCACGTCCCACCTCCGCCTCGTCGCGAAGATCGCGATGGGCTACCGCGGCTACGGCCTGCCTGTTTCGGATCTGATTTCTGAAGGCAACGTGGGGATGATGCAGGCAGTCAAGCGGTTCGACGCTGACAAGGGTTTTCGCCTCGCGACCTATGCCATGTGGTGGATTCGGGCATCGATTCAGGAATATATCCTGCGGTCTTGGTCTTTGGTGAAGATGGGCACAACGGCGGCGCAGAAGAAGCTGTTCTTCAACTTGCGCAAGCTCAAAGGGCAGATGCAGGCCATCGACGATGGTGACCTCTCGCCCGAGCACGTGAAGAAGATCGCAAACCACCTCGATGTCCCCGAGGAAGAGGTGGTGAACATGAATCGCCGGATGGCTGGCGCCGACCACTCGCTCAACGCGCCACTCCGGGCGGACAGTGAGGGTGAATGGCAGGACTGGCTTGTCGATGATGACCAGACCAGCCAGGAAACGGCGCTGGTGGAAAGCGACGAGTTTGCCAAACGACACGCGCTTCTAGAGGAGGCGATGGCCGACCTCAACGAGCGCGAAAAGCACATTATTACGGAGCGCCGGTTGGCCGAAGATCCGACCACGCTCGAAGACCTTGCCAAGGTCTACAATATCTCGCGCGAGCGAGTGCGGCAGATCGAAGTCCGTGCCTTCGAGAAGCTACAGCAGAAAATGGTCTCTATGGCCAAGGAACAGCGATTGCCGATGGCAGTCGCTTAGACGACGCGACCTAGGGGAAGGATGCCCGCAGTCAGGGCTTTTTCAGCCTCTTCTCCATACCCCTCGCCGCTCGCACCCCAACTGAGCAGCGACACTCGGCCCTGCTGGATAAACATCTCCAACCAGCAGGGCCCTTTTTTTTGCGGAAACCGCGTTGAACAGTGTAAGATTTGTCCCACTGAATTGACTGACACGGGAGCAGGTCTCATGCGCTATCTCCACACTATGGTCCGGGTTCGAGACATCGACGACAGCAAGCGTTTCTACTGCGATGGTCTTGGCCTTAAAGAGATCCGCCGATACGAGAACGAAGCCGGCCGTTTCACCCTCGTGTTTCTCGCGCCAGAAGGGCAGGAAGAGTGCCCAATTGAACTGACTTACAATTGGGATCCTGAGGACTATCAGGGCGGGCGTAACTTTGGTCACCTGGCCTATGAGACCGGCGATATCTATGCACTTTGTCACCACCTGAACGCCATGGGCTACACCATCAACCGGCCACCAAGGGATGGGCGTATGGCCTTTGTGCGTTCACCAGACGGCATTTCCGTCGAGTTGTTGCAGGCAGGCGAGGCCCTTGCCCCAGCCGACCCATGGGCAAGCATGGACAACACAGGCTCCTGGTAAATGCTGCAAATCTGGCCTAGCGCGGGCTTAGTGTTCTGAACATGGGTCGCTTACTCTCACTCTTCGCCTTTTTGCTGCTGCTGCTGATGGCGCTGGCCGTCGGCGCTGTGCTTGCCCTGCCGCTGTTCCCGGTTGACCGCTTTGCTGGCCAGATCGAAGCAGCGGTGGAGGAGGCAACAGGCCTGTCGGTACAACTCAATGGTCCGATCCGGTTGGCGGCCGTGCCGGAGTTGAAATTCGATCTCGGCGATTTTGTAATCGAAGCCACTGATCCGCGCCTACCCGCTATCGTGCGGGCCGAGGCTGCGGCGCTGTCGCTAAACACCCGCGATTTGCTACGGGGAGCGGTTAGCGTGACCCGGATGCGGCTCAGTGGTGCCGTCGTCGACTTGCGCTTGGACGCCGATGGTGGGATCGCCGGCCTGCCTGATTTTGGTGGCAGCGGACAACAATCTGAGCGTAGCGTAGGTCTGCCCAAGGCCCTGCGGCTAGACGGCGTGGTGCTGGAACGCAGCCGTCTGCGGCTCGCTGATGCGGATGGCCAGAGACTGGTCGCGCTGACGGATATCAATATGGAAGCGGCGCTGGATGATCTGGCTGGCCCGCTGAGCCTTAGCGCGCGGGGGCAGTGGCAGGAAACGCCGATACGGTTTGAAGGCCAGGTCGACAATCTCGATCGTTTTCTGCGCACGCAAGCGGTCATGCTTGATGGCGAAATAGCATTTGCCGACGTCCGCGCCAGTGTGGTGGGTGATGTCGATTTAGCGACTGGTGAGCCGGCACTGTTTGGCTGGCGGGTCAATGCTCAGGGGCCTGATCTGAGCGATCTGCTGGGCCGGCTAGGGATTGCCCTGCCTGTTGATTCGCGCTTGCTCGCCGGCTTTGAGGCTATACTGATGTTCGACTATGATGCCGGATTACTGTCGGCCCCGCAAATCATCGCACAAGTCGGAGATGCTCGCCTCAGTTTACCCGTCCAAGCGATCTTTTCCCCCTCCGGCCGCCTCTCTTTCGAGAGCCTCGAACCAATGAGCTTCAGCGACCCGAGCTTGAATCGCTGGCTGACCGGCAGTGTCGCGGGGCAGGGGTTGGGTTTGCCTTCTGACCCCGAATTGTTCGGGGTGACGCGGCTGCAGAGTAGCTTCAGCGGATCACTGGCGGCTGATGGTGTGCTGCGCTTGCAAGCCCGCAATACGGCAGCGGCGATCGGGGGGCAGTCTGTGCAGTTCGACAGTATGCGGCTCACCGCAAGCGCCGGGTTCTTCGCCGGGGCAAGCATAGACGGGCTGCAGGTCAGCATCCCGAGCCTGCGCCGTGTGTTGCGTACCTTCGATGCCGTCCCAGAAGGGTTGGAGCCGGGTGCGCTGGGTGCTATGACCCTGTCTGGGAATGCGCGTCTGTCCGATAGCGAAGCTTCCGTATTCAACGCAGTATTGACTCTAGACGATCAGCGCGCCCAGGGCTCGGCAAGCATCGTGTTTGACACCGTACCGGTGATTAGTGCCACGCTGGGTGGGGGCAGTCTCGACCTTAGCCCCTACCTCAATCTTCAGCCCTCTTCAGCGGACAACCGCAGGCAGCAGGCCGCCGTAGATCCGACGGCGCCTTGGGGAACAGAACCCTTTGACTTCAGCGCCTTTGGGAAGGTCAATGCACAGATTTCTGCCTCTCTCGAAGGGCTGGATCTGGGTATCACGCGCTTTGGCCTCTCGCGTGCGAGTCTGGTACTCGAGGACGGCATCATGCAGGCGCAGGTCGATGAAACGGCCGTCTATCGTGGCGCCGCCCGGGGCCGAATACTGATCGATGCGCGAGGGCCGGTGCCTTCAATGAATGCACAACTGCAGGCCGATGCGGTACAGGCCGGCGACATTCTGCGCGACTTCCTTGGTATCGAGTTTGTCGAAGGCGCGACCCAGACCAACATCAGCCTTGCCACCCAAGGGCCGACGCCCCAGGCGTGGATGGAGAACCTTGTGGGCGGAGTTCGGACAGAGGTAGCGCCTTCTGCCTTGCGCGGGTGGGACATCCCACGTCTGGTCGACAGCCTGCGGTCGGGAACTTTACTGCAAAGCTCTGCGACCAACAGTTTCTTCATAGGTGAACAGTTCAGTACCATCCTGCAAAGGCTGGCGGCGACCGGAACCATCCAGAACGGTGTCCTCCGCCACGAAGATTTTCTGGCCAATACCCAGGCTCTGTCAATTTCGGGGCGCGGCGATATCGATCTTGCGCGGCAGCGGTTGGACTATGGACTTACGATCGACGTGCAGGACGGATCGCTAGTGATCCCGTTACGCATTATTGGCAGTTGGGATCAACCTGAGTTGACCATCGACGGCCCTGCACTGCTCGCTTGGCTCAAGGGTAATCCAGATGTTCTTTCAGCCATCGCTGGCTTGTGGGATCTGGATCAGTACCTGCCGGAGGGGGCCTCGGTTGCCTCTCTGGAGGCGGAAGCAAGGGCCTACATTAACGCTGAGGCCGCGCGCATTCTCACCCAGGCCCAGGCCTTTGAGCAGCAGATTGAACAGGCCGTACTCGACGAACG
Source organism: Kiloniella sp. (assembly GCA_002690455.1). Classification (GTDB taxonomy): domain Bacteria; phylum Pseudomonadota; class Alphaproteobacteria; order UBA7985; family UBA7985; genus UBA7985. The sequence continues at coordinate 45,724 of NZET01000014.1, read as the reverse complement.
TAACCGCATCTCGCAGCAGTTGAGCGACGAGGCGGCTCGCCAGCGTGCCATCGTTGAGCAACAGGCAGCAGAAGCCTATGCGCAGTTGCAGGCGCAACGGGACGCCATCCAGGCGAGGGCGCAGGCGGAGATTGAGGCGGCAGAGCAGCAAACGCTGGAAGCCCGCCGTCAGCTCGAGCAGCGCCTGCAAGATGAGGCGAACCGTGCGGTCGAAGACAGCCTCGATGCCATTGGTCTGGGTGGGTTGTTTGGGAACTAATGCTCGAACCAACCGCGCGTCAGGCTTAGCGCGAGCGATTTCCTCGTCGGTCAACGCGTACCGGGCGGTTCGTCAAGGTTTAGGGTGAACTGACGGTCATCGTGAGTGACGTTGAACCGCTCTTGCCGGACCCAGTCGACCAGCAGGCCTTCTCGGATTCCATATTGGGAAAAGCGTACATGAGACACCTTGCTTTGTCGGATCAGCCGGCGGAGTACCAAGGCGGCGTAGGGCAGTGTGTCGGCACGGTCCGGTCGCCGGATGTAGGGGCGCATGCGGTCTGGTTTTTCCCTGATGATTTGCGCAGCGAAACGGCGAGCCTTGCGACCCTTGAGGCCATAGCCTTCGATCAACTGCGGCAGGGGCTCGCGCTGGATCAGGCGGTGCAGGGTAGCCATGGCCCGCCACGACCCCCCGACAAGATGCAGGGTTTCATCCTCGCACTCGTGGAGGAAATCCACACGCTTCAGCGACTCACGGATAAGTTTCCGTGCGCGTTGGTGTTTGCCGCCTGACTGTTCAAGCAGTCGCAGTACCCCCAGTGGCAGCGACGTCATGGATGAATCCTCACCTCGGCTGAGTTCCAGTGAACCTCCGCCAAGATCGGCGAACAGGCCGCTAGCCTGTGGCGCGCCAAACTGCACCCCAAGCGTGGCGTAGTAGGCTTCTTCTTCTCCGGTCAGAACCCGTGGTGGCGCGCCGAAGGCGCGGGCGATCAGGTTGATTAGACGGTCGGCGTTGCGGGCATCACGCACAGCCGCAGTAGCGAGCACGTCGATGTAGGCGTTGGGGGCCTCCTTGGCCAGGGCGCGCCGGAAGTCACGAATGGCGCGGCATGCGTGAGCAAGGTTTGCCGCTTGCATCTCGCCGGTTGCCGCCAATCCGTGGCCCAGTCGGCAGGGCTCGCGCATATTAAACACCTCACGCCAGTTGGACCAGCGGGGTTCCAGGTCTATGCTTTGCTTTCGGAACAGGACCAACCGGACAGTGTTGGACCCGATGTCCAGCACACCCAGAGGCGGGACGCTATGGTGTTCGGCGATGCGCACTGGTCCTCATGAGCTCCTGTTCAGGTGCCCATGCCCCTTGTTTTGACTTCGGCCCCTGTTTGGTTGGCGAGGTTGGGCTTGATGTTGTTCTTAACTTTATTTTTGCCCTTTATCTTTCCTTTGCCCTTTCCCTTTCCGCTGCTGCCAGCGCGCCCTCGCCCGGACAGGCTTGGATTTTCCATGAAATATTGATGGCTGGAAATGGACTTCGAGGCTTCGGCTGTGCGATGGACATAACTGCCGTCGGACCGCAGGACCCATGTGTTAGCGGTATCCCGCAGATTAGTCATCATGATCTCGTCGAGAATCTGCTGGTGCACGGTTTCATTGAGGATTGGGATTAGGGTTTCGACCCGTCGGTTTATGTTGCGTGGCATCCAGTCAGCCGAGGAAATGAACACGCGCGCTTGGCGTGACGGCAGGGTCGCGCCGTTCGCAAAGCAACAGATGCGGGAGTGTTCCAGGAAACGACCGATGATAGAGGTGACGGAGATGGTTTCCGAAAGCCCTTTGATCCCTGGTCGCAGGCAGCAGATGCCCCTGATGACCAGCTCGATCTTCACACCGGCCTGAGAGGCGACATAGAGGGCGTCAATGATCTCCGGATCGACCAGAGAATTCATTTTTGCCCAGATCCCGGACGGCTCACCCGCCCGCGCAGCAGCAGTCTCCCCGTTAATCGCGTCCATCAGCGTTTCGCGCATATTCAGTGGCGCCAGCGAAAGCCGGTTCATCGCTGATGGGACGGCGTAGGAGGTCATATAGTTAAACAGCCGCCCTGCATCCTGCGCGAATTCGACATCATCGGTGAAGTAAGACAAATCCGTGTAGATGCGCGCGGTGATTGGGTGGTAGTTGCCAGTGCCGAAGTGGCAGTAGGTGCGCATACCCCCGGCTTCCCGGCGCGCCACGAGACTGACCTTGGCGTGGGTCTTCAGTTCGAGGAAGCCATAGACGACTTGTACGCCTGCGCGTTCCATGTCCCGCGCCCAGCGGATGTTGGCTTCTTCGTCGAAGCGAGCCTTGAGTTCGACCAGCGCAGTAACCGATTTGCCGGCTTCAGCCGCTTGCTTGAGCGCCGAGATGATCGGGCTATCGTTCGATGTCCGATAGAGCGTCTGCTTGATTGCCACAACATCGGGGTCAGCGGCGGCTTGATGGAGGAAACGCACCACCACGTCGAAGCTCTCGAACGGATGGTGGATGACAAAATCCTTAGCCCGGATCGCGGCGAAGCAGTCGCCGTCGAAGTCACGCACGCGGTCGGGGTAGCGGGGTTCGTAGGGCTGGAATTTGAGCTCAGGACGGTCGATGTCGCAGATTTCGCTGAGCTGAGCGAGGTTGATATCGCGGCCCATGCGAACGCAGTCCTCTTGTTCAAGCCCAAATTCTTCAAGCAGTGCAGTCACCAGATGATCAGGCACACGGTCGTCAACGTTGATCGAAACCGAGTCACCCCGCGTTCGCCGCTTGAGGGCGGTTTCAAACAGCCGAACGAGATCTTCGGCCTCTTCCGCAAGCTCAATGTCACTGTCGCGGAACAGTTGGAAAAACCCGGGATTTTCGACCCGGAACCCGGGGAACAAATGGTCGAGGTAGATGTGAAGGACCTCGGCCGCGGGAACGATGCGCGAATGCCCCTTTGGGTTGCGGGGCAGTCGGATGAAACCGGGCATATCTGACGGGATCATCAGCAGGCCGGTGAAGCGGCGATTGTCGCTTTGCCGGGTCAGTTCCATGACCATGGAAACCGCAAGATTCCGGATGAAGGGAAACGGATGCGAAGGGTCGACCGAGATCGGTGTCAGCACCGGCAGCCATTCAGTCTCAAAGGTTTCTTCAAGGTGTTGACGTTCACTGTCAGACAATTCGCTGCGGTCGATAATATCGATATTTCGCTGCTTCAACTCATTCCGCAAATCGTGCCAGACTTCGAGTTGGCGGAGCTGCAGGTCACGGACCCGTGCGGCGGTCATGGCGACCTGCTGAGCCGAGGTCAGGCCCTCGGGTGAGTGAGTGTCCATCCGCGCGCGGACCTGTGCCTTGAGTCCGGCGAAGCGCACCATGATGAATTCTTCGAGGTTGGTCGCCGAAATGGCGACGAAGCGCAGGCGCTCCAACAGCGGATGCTGTTCGCGTTGGGCTTCGGCGAGAACGCGCTCATTGAATCCCAGCCAGGATATCTCCCGATTGATGAAGCGCTCAGGTGCATCCATGCCGATCTGTTCAGCCAGCAGCAGGGGTTCCAGATCGTCGCGGTCTGGTGCTGTCAATGGCTTGTCCATATGGCTTCCCCCTCCGTTAATGCGGTTATCAGGCGGTCGGGGTAGCAAACTCCCGACTGATGACGCGTTTCATGCGTCCGGGAGTATACCACAGGGCGAACAGGCCACAGCCCCACGCCACTGCACCGTAACCGATCCAAAAGGCAAATAAGTTACCCGGCGCCAATCGCGCAACCAGGAGGTAGACGATAAACGGCCCAGCAACCAGCCGGACGCAATTGATGAGCATGGCGAAAAGCGGCCGTTTCATGCCCTGCAGCGTCCCGGAATTCATGAATACCAGCGCAAAGGCAGGGAGAAGGAAGGCCGAAACTGACAGCATGCCCGATGACACCTGCAGGGTTTCGTCCGACCTGTTGATCCAAGATGGGAACAGACTGTGACCAGCAAATTGGATGACCATACCGATGAGAGTGATGACGAGTGCACTGACCAGCGCCAACCGGTAAGCACGCCAGATCCGCTCTTCCTTGCGGGCTCCGAGATTGTTACCGACAATGGAGATCAGCGCCAGTTCCAACCCAATGACAGGCAGCAGCAGGAGCTGTTCGATCCGGGCAGCGTTCATGTAGCCGTTGACGGCTGCTTCACCTGCCTCAGCCGGGGACATGGTTGCGAGGAGGACGCTCCCGGCCTGTTTGGCGATTTCAGGCACGAAGAACTGGATCGAGATGAAGCCGCCAGCAATCAGCAGCATGTTCACGGCGGCGGGAACGCCTTGGCCGATCACTTGGCTGAGCAGGGGCCAGAACGGGACGAATTCTCGCAGCTTCAAGCCCTCGAAGATCCCGGTCCGGAGCGCCACGATCATAACCACGGCAGCGCCTGCAAGCTGTGTAAAGACGGTCGCCCAAGCCAGGCCGGCCACGCCCAATTCAGGCAGGAAGTTCGGTAGATCAACGCTGAGGCCATAGAGGCTGAATGGCGTGCCGCCAAAGACAAGGATGGGGTCGAGGATCAGGTTGGCAAAAAAGGCTACGACCTGAACGATACCGAAGGTAGTGAAATCGCCTTTTGCGCTGAGGATGGCGTTGAACACGGAAATCACGATCAGCACCGGAGCAAGAAAAACAATGGGGTAGATGTAGGCCAGTCCGAGGCGCACTGCCTCTGCATTCCCGCCGGACAACACGTCGTAGTAGAGCGCGAGAACCGTGCCTTCGCGACCAGGCACCGGGAACGCAACAGCAAACAGGAACAGCGAGATTCCAACCAAAACGCCTGCAATCATCGCCTGCGCAACGATATGCCGCGCGCGGTCCTGATCCTTGCCGCCTAGTGCGTTGGCGACCAGTGCGGTTGTCCCTTGCATCAGCCCGATAGAGAAGGCCTGCATCAGGAAGAACGGACCGAAAGAGCGCGCTAGTGCAGCGCCGGTAGCATTCGCAGCCTCTCCTGCGACCGGATATTGGTTCGCCCAGATCGTGTCGACTAGATTGTAGGCGATCATGAAGAAGAACCCGATCCCTGCGGGCAGGGCCAGCATAATCAAGAGGCGGCCGATGGGGTCTTGGGTCAGGTCAGGGCCTCGGCGTTTGGCGGCCGTGGACGCCGCCTCGGGCCAGGTTTTATTCGCTTTCGCCGTCATGGGTGGTCCTGAAAAAGAGGGGTGCGGGCATAGCCCTGCTTGACCTCTAGAAGTAGATTACAGGCTTCGAGTTACAACAGAGAATTCGTGGCGGCTGCAATGATTCAGCAAGCCTTCGGCAGCTACAGGGCGGCGGTATAGATCGCCAGTGCGGCTTCGTACGTCATCTCCCTTGGGTTGTTCTGCAGCAAACGCGTCTGTTTCATTGCATCTTCGGCCAGTTTCGGCAGATCATTGTGGGAAATGCCAACTGCACGCAGGCTGGGGTCAACACCGCAATCGGCCGTCAGTTGCACCATGAAGTCGATGAAAGTTCCAGCGCGCGCCGTATCGCTCTTGGTTTGTTCAGCCGCCTCAGGAACCAGAAGCGCCGCCAGATCGGCGTAGAGCGCGGGGCTGGTTTCGGCATTGAAGCGCAGCACGGGCGCCAGGACTTGCGTATTCGAGAGACCGTGGGGAACGTGAAACAATGCGCCAATCGGATAGGCCAGCGCGTGGACCGCGGCAACCGGCGCATTGGCAAAGGCCTGTCCGGCCAGCATTGCCCCCAACAGCATGTCGCCCCGGGCTGTCAGATCGCTGCCGTCTTTCATGGCGCGGGGCAGGCCGCCGGCCAGCAGCTTGAGTGCTTGCTGAGCAAGATTGTCAGAGATGGGGTTTTTCCGAACCCGGCTGGTATAGGCTTCGATGGCGTGAACCATGGCATCGATACCGGTGTGGGCCGTGACATGGGGTGGCAGGCCGCATGTCAGCCGCGGATCAAGCACGGCACCATCGGCATAGAGGACGGGATCGACAACACCGAGCTTCATTTCTGCACCGACGGTCACGATTGCGATCGGCGTGACCTCCGAACCTGTACCGGCGGTCGTAGGTACCTGAAACAGTGGCAATCGCCCGCCAGGAACACGGCTGCGGTCGACTTGCGAGACCCCGTACATCTCGCGCAGCGGTTGCTGGGCGCGGACGAGCAGAGCAACCAGCTTGGCGGTGTCCATGGGACTGCCACCGCCAAAGCCGACTATAGCCTCCGCCTTGAAATCTCTTGCGGCCTTAACGGCGGACAGGACTTTAGTTTCCGGCGGGTCAGCTTCAACGTCGTCGTAAATTGCGACGGTCAGGCCACGGGCCTCAAGTCCAGCCACTACCGGTCCAACCAGCCCGGCACCGACAACGCCCGGGTCGGTAATCAGCATCAGCCGCCGAGCGCCGTAACCCTCGACCATCGGCGCCAGTGCTTCGGCCGCCGACTCGCCGAACCTCAGGTTTGGTACGGTCTGGAATGAAAAGACTGACATCGACCTTGCTCCCGGTTTGTTAGAGCTTAATTTTTAACGGATACATGTCACGCAGTACGCGATAGACGATACCCGAGGAGGCCCCATACTATGGGTGAACCATTGCCTGTCGATCTCCGGCAACGACTAAGAGACTTTCCTGTGATCGGCGCACCGCTGTTTATCATTTCAAACCCGGATCTGGTTCTTGAGCAATGCAAGAACGGCGTCGTTGGGTCGTTTCCGGCACTCAATGCACGCCCAGAGGCCACCTTGGATGAGTGGCTTGCTCGGATCACTGAGGAGTTGGACGCCTTTAACGCAGCCAATCCAGACCGCCCCGCTGCGCCTTTTGCGGTCAATCAGATTTGTCATCCATCGAATAACCGGCTAGAGCACGACGTCCAGATGTGCGTCAAATACCAGGTGCCGGTGGTGATCACTTCGCTCAATCCACCCAAAGAGGTGGTGCAGGCGGTGCACTCCTACGGTGGTATCATTATGCATGACATTATCTCTATTCGGCATGCTCAGAAAGCGCTGGAGCAGGGGGTGGATGGCCTTATCTGTGTTGCCGCAGGTGCGGGCGGACACGCTGGCATGCTTTCGCCCTTCGCGCTCATTCGCGAGATCCGCAGTTTCTTCGACGGACCCGTTGCGCTGTCCGGGGCAATCTCCTCTGGCGATGCCGTGCTGGCAGCGCAGGCGATGGGCGCTGACTTTGCCTACATCGGCACCCGCTTCATCGCCACCGAGGAGGCGCAGGCCGACCCGGACTACAAGCAGATGATCGTCGATTCTGCCGCAAAGGATGTTGTTTACACGAACCTGTTCACTGGGGTTGCGGGCAACTATCTGTCCAAGTCGGTTGAAAGGGCCGGTCTGGACCCCCGCAATTTGCCCGTGGCCGATAAGTCGAAGATGAATTTTGGCTCAGGTGGAAACACAAAAGCCAAGGCCTGGCGGGATATCTGGGGCGCAGGCCAAGGAGTCGGGAACATCACCGAAGCCGGCCCGGTGGCGGAGGTGATCGATACATTGAAGGCCGAGTACGCCGCCGCCCGAGCCCACCTAGTTGGCCATTAGCGCGTCGAGACGTTCGAGGTAGTCGATCGTTTTAGGGCCAAACTCAAACAGGGTGTCTGCATCGATCCCAAGTGCTGCCGCTTCCCCGCCATCGATTTCCAGCACGAAGCGGGCCGGGCCTTCAGACGGCCTGGACGTTCGCGACAGGGGCGTGGCCTCCCGCTGGATACTGACCAGCTTCGCGTCCGCGCTGATGAAAATCATATCCAAAGGGATGAGTGTGTTTGCCATCCAGAACGCCTGCATCTGTTCTCGTTGAAATATGAAGAGCATGCCTTTGCTCACGCCCAGAACCGGCCGGTACATGAGCCCGCGCGCGTGCTGTTGGGGCGTGGTTGCGACTTCGATGTCGAAGACAAAGCGCCCGTTCTCTGTGGTGATGGTGAGAATATCCATGCCAAAGGCCATGGGTTCCACGCCTTCGGGCAGTTGGGCGGTAGATTGTGCCTGAACCGGGGGCAGCAGACCCACGGCGAGCAGGCACCACAGACCGAAAGTGATCCGAGCGAACATTTGCAACCGCATCAGGAGGCTTCCTCGCAGGTTCATTCATGCCCCTCTCTACGCTTTATCTGACAGAAACGCACATGAAGTTTGCGTGACGTCGGAGCAACTAACGTTTTGCATTCGCATCGGTCTGGTTTACCAAAGGTGTAATAGACGCAGGGGAGCACTTCCCACACAGGAAAGTGCTGAGAGGCGGTGCGCCGCGACCCTAAACACCTGATCGAGTTCGGACTCGCGGAGGGAGCGTGGTGAAAGCACTAAGGGCGGCACGACCGCTCGTCTTATCTGTTGGATTTCTCAGTCTTTGGTGGCTTGCGGCGCTGGCAATTCATGCGGCGACGGGCAAGGGCCGGTTTCTCCTGCCTTCCCCGGATCTTGTCTGGTCCGCTTTGGCCGAAAACCCTAGCTATTTCATCAAGGGGTTTCGAGTGACCCTGGTCACAGTGGTATTGGGACTGGTGATCGGCGCGATGCTGGGCCTATGGCTGACGATCCTGCTAGCGCTCTCCCGCGGACTGCGGTTCTGGTTGCTGCCATTGTTGGTCATCTCACAAGCCATACCGGTGTTTGCGCTCGCGCCGCTCCTTGTGCAGTGGCTTGGCTGGGGTTTGGCGCCCAAGGTCGCGATGACGACCCTTATTCTTTTTTTTCCGGTCACTATGGCCTTCTGGGGTGCGCTTCGCGCCGTCGATCGCGACATCATTGACGCAGCCCGGGTGTTCGGCGCCAACCGCTGGCAGCTGCTGCGCACGACCTCCCTGCCACTGGCGCTGCCCGGTGGGCTGAACGGGCTGAAGTCTGCCGCAGCCATTGCACCCATCGGCGCCTTTATCGGTGAGCTGGTAGGGGGACAGCAGGTCGGCGGCGCTTATGGCCTTGGCTACATCATCCTCCGTGAACTCAAGATCAACGCTCGCACTGACACCATGATGGTGGCGGTGGTGTTCATGATCATTCTTGCGCTTGGGCTCTATGCCCTCGTTTCCCTTGTTGCTTCTCGGGCGTCGGCCTGGGCGGTAAGCGACCTAAAACCACTGGAGTCCTGAACCATGAAATCCATAAAGCGCTTTGCTATCGCCGGCTTAACCGGGTTCGCTACCTGGGCCAGTCTGCTCGGTACGGCACCTTCCGCGTCAGCCGATCGGGTTACGATCCTGCTCGATTGGTTCATCAACCCAGATCATGGTCCGCTGTTTGTCGCCGAAGAGCTGGGGCTGTTTGAAGCACAGGGACTGGAGGTCGAGCTGATCGAGCCTGCTGACCCTTCGGCGCCCCCTCGTCAGGTCGCCGCCGGTCAGGCTGAGCTGGCAATCTCTTACCAGCCGCAGTTGCATATTCAGGTCGCTGAAGGTTTGCCGCTCGTTCGGGTTGCGACACTGGTTGCCACACCGCTCAACACGGTGGTGGCGCTCAAAGATGGACCAATCAAGTCGGTTGCTGACCTAAAGGGCCGAAAGATTGGCTTTTCGGTAGGTGGTTTTGAGGATGCGGTTCTAGGCGCCATGCTAGCGCGCGAGGGCCTTAGCCTCGATGATGTTGAGCTGATCAATGTCAACTTCTCGCTTAGTCCATCCTTGTACTCGGGTCAGGTCGATGCCGTTGTCGGAGCCTTTCGCAATTTCGAGCTGAACCAGATGGATATTGCGGGTCGCCCGGGGGTGGCTTTCTACCCTGAGGAAAACGGTGTCCCCGGCTATGACGAGTTGATCCTGGTTGCGGCACAGGATGGCCTGGATAATCCGGCTATACCGCGGGTGATTGCCGCGCTGGAAGCAGCGGTGCAGTTCATGATCAATAACCCGGAAGAAGGCTGGGCGCTTTTCATCAAAGGGCGGGAAGAGTTGCTGGACAACGAGCTCAACCGCCGCGCTTGGCGCGATACCCTGCCACGCTTTGCCCTGCGCCCTGCTGCCATGGATCGAGGGCGATATACGCGTTTTGAGGCATTCCTGATCGAGCAGGGGCTGATCTCTGCCGCGCGCCCGGTGTCCAGCTACGCGGTGGAGTTGGAATAGACAACAAAGCTGCTTATGTTTGAAGAGCCGAACCCAGAGCGCCGCCCGCCCTATCCTGTGGCTCCGTCAGTTTCAGAACATTCAGGTATCATCATGCAGATCAAAACCATTGTTGTTCATCTTGAAAACGCCGAGCTCTGCTCCGCGCGACTAGCGACAGCTATTGAAATGGCTGACCGACACGGTGCGCACCTAACCGGCCTGTTCCTGTCGATCGAGGAATTCGACGGAGACATCTATGGTCGATCCCGGGGGCGCGGTTTGCGCGGTGCACGCAGCGACCGGCTGGCAGCTGAGTCCGCTCAGGCAAAGGCTGACTTCGAAGGTGCCTGCAAGGTGGCTGGTCTGGCGTCCTATCGTTTCACCACCGAAATCGGAACCGACGAGCATGATCTGGAGATCCACGCAAGGGCGGCGGACTTGCTCATTGTATCGGATGTTCAGGAGCGGACGTTGGAAGACCGCTTCGTGCGCGGTCTGCCAGAGACACTGGCGCTGTCATCCGGTTTACCAGTGCTCGTCTTGCCACAGGAGTTTGAGGGAGCGTTTAATCCCAAGACAGTGCTTATTGCGTGGAAATCCTCGCGAGAAGCCGTGCGGGCTGTGCGGGATAATCTTGGGCTGTTGCAGGCGGCTGATTCAGTCATCCTTCTTTGCGTCGGTGATGTTGAAGAAAGCGGACAGTTGCCCGCAGACCAGATCCTCAACTTCCTGAAGCGCCACGGGGTCGAGGCGCAGGTTCGTCACGACTATGGTGAAACCGCGCCGGGCAAGGTGATCCTTGCCACGGCTCAGGAGATTGGCGCTGGTGCTGTGGTTATGGGGGCTCATGGTCACCCATCCTGGCGCAATCTGGTGCTTGGCAATACCACCCGCTACGTCCTGCGCCACCATCGTATGCCACTGCTGCTGAGCCATTAGCGTTCCATTCGTAGACGGCAGGTGCGTTTCCGGTCTGTCGACAGCTCCTTCACGCGCACGCTGCAGCACTTCGCGCATGACCGTGTAACGTAGCGCGCAATTGTCTTCAGGGGTGGCTTACGTTACACCGCCAGCATCACACACACGCGGGCATTCCCGGTTGAGGCAGAAACGTCTGAGACAGGTTCGCGTGGAGGTTTAAACCGGAAGGAAAAAAACGATGGCAGCGCCTACGTTCACGCTGCGTCAGCTCATGGAAGCTGGCGTTCACTTTGGTCACAATACCCGCCGCTGGAATCCTAAGATGGCTCCGTTCATCTTTGGTGCCCGCAACGGTGTTCACATCATCGACCTCGATCAAACGCGCCCTATGCTGTATCGCGCGCTCGAGGCGGTTACGGCGACTGTGTCCAAGGGTGGCCGGGTGCTGTTCGTTGGCACAAAGCGGGCTGCTTCGGAAAAGGTTGCTGAAGCCGCCCAGCGCTGCGGCCAGTACTATGTCAATCACCGCTGGCCGGGCGGTATGCTGACAAACTGGAAGACGATTTCCCAGTCGATCAAGCGAATGCGCGATATTGAAGGGATTATGGGATCCGAGGACCTCGCTAAGCTTTCCAAGAAAGAAGCGCTGATGATGTCCCGTGACCATGAAAAGCTGATGCGGACCCTGAACGGTATCCGCGACATGGGCGGTCTGCCGGACCTTATCTTCGTGCTGGACACGAACAAAGAACACCTCGCCGTAGCCGAAGCCAAAGTGCTTGGCATTCCGGTTATTGCCGTGATCGACTCTAACTCTGATCCAGACAGCATCACCTTCCCCGTACCGGGTAACGACGACGCCCTGCGAGCGATCGACCTGTATTGCGATTTGGTCGCTGACGCCGTGCTGGAAGGCCTGCAGGTTGAGGTAACCGCCTCTGTCGCTGATCTGGGTTCAAGCGAAGAGGTGCCGGTTGAATCTGCGCTGAGCGAAGATTCTACTGCACCGGCTGAGGAAGCTGCTGCGGCACCGGTTGAGGAAGCTGCTGCGGCACCGGCTGAGGAAGCTGCTGCTGCACCGGCTGAGGAAGCTGCTGCTGCACCGGCTGAGGAAGCTGCTGCGGCACCGGCTGAGGAAGCTGCTGCTGCACCGGCTGAGGAAGCGACTGCCGCGGAAGAGGCACCTGCCAAAAAGGCAGCTGCAAAGAAGCCTGCTGCCAAGAAAGCACCAGCCAAGAAGGCACCGACTAAGAAAACCGCGGCAAAGAAGGCTGATGAAAAGGCTGAAGACTGATCCATTCGCCGAGCCGGTCCGGCTCGGCGCCTTCGAGACCTCTAGGCTCCTTCGCAAGAGGGGGGGGCTCTCCTCACTCCCCTCACCGCTACCACCACCACCAATCTTCGAGACAAGCCGACCCGGCTCAACCAAGACGCGGGTCGACATCCACCAAGAAAAGGGATCCAGGCAATGGCGAACATTACTGCCGCAATGGTCAAAGAGCTGCGCGAGACTTCCGGCGCAGGCATGCTGGACTGCAAAAAAGCACTGGTAGAGTCCGACGGCGATATCGAGGCTGCAATCGACTGGCTGCGCCAGAAGGGTCTGTCCAAGGCTGCTAAGAAATCCAGCCGTGTGGCGGCTGAAGGTCTGGTTGCCTTCGCCGTTGATGGAACTTCCGGGGCGGCGATCGAACTCAACGCCGAGACCGACTTTGTTTCCCGCAACGAAACCTTCCAGCAGGTGGTCGGCGAAGTGGCGGACCTTTCACTGAAGGCAGGCGGCGATATCAACGCACTGCTGGCCATGGACTACCCCGGTACTGGTCGGTCTGTCGCTGATGAAGTCACACACCAGGTTGCGACCATTGGTGAGAACATGAACCTGCGCCGGACTGCTACGCTGAGCGTTTCTGATGGTGTTGTTGCCGGCTACATGCACAATGCTGTGACCCCTTCAATGGGCAAGATCGCGGTTCTGGTTGCGCTGGAATCCGCTGGTGACAAGGAAAAACTAGGCGTTTTGGCCAAGCAGATCGCGATGCACGTCGCAGCAACCAACCCTGCTTCGACCACGGTGGACGACCTCGACCCGGCGCTGCTGGAGCGTGAGAAGAATGTCTTGACGGAGCAGGCACGCGAGTCTGGGAAACCTGAGGAAATCATCGAAAAGATGATCGTAGGTCGGATCCAGAAGTACTACGAAGAAGTGGTTCTCAACGAGCAGGTCTTCGTAATCGACGGTGAAAACCGGGTGAAAGCCGTTATCGCTGCCCTCGCCAAGGAACTGGGAACGGACATTACTCTGAAGGGTTTTGTGCGCTTCCAACTCGGTGATGGCATCGAGAAAGAAGAGGGCGATTTCGCGGCCGAGGTTGCAGCAGCTGTCTCTGGTTCCTGATGGTCGCTGCCCTGGCCACTTTTGCCAAATTGGGCAGTCTGGATTGTTTTTTGAATCAGGGTCGCTTCGGCGGCCCTTTTTCATGCGCGCGCCTTGCCAGCATTGAGCCTCGACTGTTGAGTGCAATTTGAACGCATAATCGGCTTTAAACTCACGCTGGCGTCGGTTACAACAGGGCGAAATCGCAACATGCAGGTGCATCAATGCCAGATGGTACTCCCAAAGTCTTTCGACGTGTCCTTTTGAAGATTTCGGGTGAAGCCCTGATGGGCCATCGGAGCTATGGGCTTGATCCGGGGTACGTCGGACGGGTGGCGAATGAGGTTAAAGGCGTGATGGACCTCGGCTCACAGGTCTGTTTGGTGGTAGGCGGCGGCAATATCTTCCGCGGCGTTTCCGGCGCAGCCGAAGGAATGGAGCGGGCAACGGCCGATCAGATGGGTATGCTTGCCACAGTGATTAACGCTCTGGCTATGCGCTCCGCCCTGCAGGATATCGGAACAGAGTGCCGAGTAATGTCAGCCATTCCTATGAACAACGTGTGTGAGCCCTTCATCCGTCAGCGTGCGCTGCGGCATTTGGAAAAGGGACGGGTCGTTATCTTCGCTGCCGGGACCGGTAACCCGTTCTTCACCACTGATACAGCTGCCGCATTGCGCGCGTCGGAGATGAATTGCGACGCACTGCTAAAGGGCACCAAGGTCGATGGGGTGTACAATGCCGATCCAGCCAAGCACGCCGATGCTCTTCGCTATGATCACTTGTCCTTCCACCAGGTTCTAGCCGAAGACCTGCACGTGATGGACCACGCCGCCATCTCTCTGGCGCGCGAGAACCACATCCCGATCCTTGTCTTTTCGCTCAATGAAGAAGGCGCCATGGCGGCTGTCGTGCAAAAGCAGGGTAAGTTTACCATTGTCGATGATCGTCCTCACGGCTGAGAACGGTGCGGGATTCGAAACAACCGGTTGGGTCGTCAACGGCCTGACAAACCCCCTGCAACTTGGTACAGGGGCTTTTATCAGTGAAAAGTGGCCAGAAGCGGCGCATTGTCGCCGCAAAGCGCAGCCAGGATTCAAGCCTCGAAGGAGCACCATTTCATGAGCGATGACCTGCTGAACGACCTTGATAAGCGCATGTCCGGCGCCGTTGAGAACTTCAAGAATGAATTGCAGGGGCTGCGCACGGGCCGAGCTTCGGCAGACCTGCTGGCACCGGTGATGGTTGAGGCCTATGGCAGCGCTGTACCAATCAATCAGGTTGGCGCGATTTCGGTGCCAGAACCTCGGATGATTTCGGTTTCAGTCTGGGACAAGAGCATGGCCGGCGCCGTCGAGCGCGCTATTCGCGACGCCGGCCTGGGGTTGAACCCTATGGCCGACGGCAACCTGATCCGGGTGCCGATCCCAGATCTGAACGAGGAGCGCCGCAAGGAGCTCTCCAAAGTTGCTGGCACTTACGCCGAGGCCGCCCGTGTCGCCATCCGCAACGTCCGTCGGGATGGGATGGACAAGTCTAAGAGGCTGGAGGCAGAAGGTGAGCTTTCCAAGGATGCGATGCACGACCTCAACGGCGAAATTCAGAAGGTGACCGACCGGCATATAGCCACGGTCGATTCCATGTTGAGTGAGAAACAGAGTGAAATCATGCAGGTTTGACGCGGTGTCGACCTTGGAACGACCAACTCGGCTTGCCTGTATCCCGACCCACACCCCGAAGGCAGCACTTGCAACGCTAATGACGCTCTGGCCAGAAGGACCCACCGCAGCATGACCAAGCCAGACTCGCTCGTTTCCGTTCCTCGGGATCGCCTGCCACGTCACGTGGCGGTGATTATGGACGGTAACGGCCGCTGGGCGCAGATGCGCGGCATGCCCCGAAACTTTGGTCACAAGCAGGGCGTAGAAGCGACCCGTCGGCTGGTTAAAGCTGCACACGAGATTGGTCTGGAAGCCCTGACGATTTACGGGTTCTCGACCGAAAACTGGAGCCGCCCGGCAGAGGAAGTCACCCTATTGATGGGCCTGCTAAAATCCTATTTCACTGCCGAAATCGCTGAGCTGCATAAGGCTGGCATCCGCATCCGTGTCATCGGTCGACGAGATGACTTTGCCCCGGATATCAAGAGCCTGCTGGACCGGGCTGAGTCGGTGACCGGAGGGAACACCGGCATGACTCTTTGTGTAGCGCTGTCCTACGGCGGCCGACAGGAGATCATAGAGGGCGTACAGGCACTGGCTGTTCGCTTGGCGCAGGGCGAGATCAAGCCTGAACACATCAGTGAAACCGACCTCGAAGCCGCGCTGGAAACCGCAGACCTGCCGGGCCTGGATCTGATCATCCGTACGTCAGGCGAACAGCGCTTGTCTAACTTCCTTTTGTGGCAGGCTGCCTACGCCGAGTTATACTTTGATCCGGTTCTCTGGCCTGATTATTCCGCAGGACACTTCGCAACGGCGCTGTTGGCTTTCGCCAACCGAGAGCGGCGTTTCGGGGGATTGCAGGCGCAATCCGTGCGCTGAAGACCAATTAATCGAGCATCAGAGTACCATAGCCGCATCCAGAGCGGCTGCTGCACCCGCAACCGAACGAGCACCAGTTCAGGGCCTGCCATGAGCCAAAAGCCAGACCCCACTACTCCGCTTCGTGCGGCGCTCTATGACCGCTTGCGGGCTCGGATCCTGACCGGGATCGCAGCGACGATGTTCGGTTTGGCGGTGTTCCTGGTTGGAACGCCATTGGTGCAGCTTGCCGGCATGGGCATCGCTATGGTTGTGGCGTACGAGTGGGGCGTCATCGTCGGCAAATCCAGCCGTCCAACGCGCCCTTCGCCGGCCATGGTGTTGATGATCCTCGGGGTTGGGATTACCACAGGGTTATCGGCCATCGGTATGTTCGCCGCCGCGGGCTGTTCGATGTTTGGCGGACTCCTGGCCTGTGCAGTGCTAAGCTGGCGCTCGCCGGTGGAACGGTTCTGGGTGCCGCTTGGTCTCATTTATGCTGCGGGTCCGTGGTCACTGCTGATTGCGCTGTACGTTGTCGGCGGGGCAGGTCCGCCGATCCTGTTCATCGGGCTGGCCCTGGTCATTAATGCGGACATTGCTGCCTATTTCGCCGGAAAGCACATCGGCGGACCCAAGCTTGCGCCGGTCATCAGTCCGGCCAAAACGTGGGTTGGTCTGGTCATGGGCGTGATTGCCGGCTACGCCGTTGCGCAGGTCATGGTGTTCTGGACGCCGCTATCGCCTTGGGCCTTTGCCCTGGCCGCACCCTTGTTTGCCGCTATTTCACAGCTTTCAGACCTGATGGAGAGCGGTTTCAAACGTCGTTTCGGGGTCAAGGACGCCAGCAAACTGCTCCCCGGGCACGGCGGGGTCATGGATCGCATGGACGGTATGACCCTTACTGCTGTTGCGCTGGTGGTCTTCTACCTCTCGGGTTGGTACTAAGCCTCTATGAGCGAAGGAAAAACCCGCGTTTCCATCCTCGGCGCTACAGGCAGCATCGGGGCTTCCACTCTGAGCGTGCTGGCCCATAACCCCGAGGAATTCGAGGTTGCCGCGCTGGTCGCGCAGCGCAGTGTCGAGCGCTTGGCCCAGATTGCGTTGCAGACCGGTGCGGCCCTTGCTGTGGTTGCCGATGAGCGGCAGTTTGCCGATCTCCGAGACCGGCTCTGGGGGACAGGTGTTGAAGTCGCCGCCGGACGAGATGCCGTAATCGAAGCGGCCGCCCGCCCGGCTGATGTAGTGGTCAGCGCGATTACCGGTTACGCTGGCCTGCGCCCAACCCTGGCCGCAGCGCGCTCTGGGGCTCATCTAGCCCTCGCCAATAAAGAAGCCATGGTCGCGGCAGGTGGACTGGTCCGAGCAGCCTTAGCCCAATCCGGTGGCCAGTTGATCCCCGTGGATTCCGAGCACGCAGCCTTGTTTCAGGCGCTTTGGGGTCAGGATCGCAGTGCGGTCACTCAACTCATTCTGACGGCCTCGGGTGGCCCATTTCGGACGTGGAGCAAGGATGAGATTGCCGCCGCAACGCCCGCGCAGGCGCTCCGTCATCCAAACTGGGACATGGGATCTAAGGTCACCATCGATTCCGCTTCGATGATGAACAAAGGCCTGGAGTTAATCGAAGCGCAACAGATATTCGACGTTTCTCACGAGCGGCTCGACGTGCTCGTTCATCCTCAGTCGGTCGTGCATTCTCTGGTCGCCTATCGCGACGGTGGACAGCTAGCGCAGATGGGTGTCCCGGACATGCAGACGCCGATTGCGGCAGCGTTGCGCTGGCCGCGACGAACCCGCACGTCGGTCCCACCTCTTGATCTGGCGCAATACGGTTCGCTGACATTTGAGCCACCGGACCGAGAGCGCTTTCCCTGCCTGCTTTTGGCCGAAACGGCGATGCGCTCTGGCGGTGGTGCACCGATCATGCTGAATGCTGCAAACGAGATCGCCGTGAGTGCGTTTCTCGATGGCGCTTTTCCCTTTGGCGGGATTCCTAGAGTGGTCGAGGCAGTTTTGGAACAAGGTCCGTCGGGCCAGGCCCCTCGAGATCCAAAAGTCACGCTGTCGCTGGAAGAAATAACCGCCATTGATGCCGAGAGCCGAGCTCGCGCCCATGAGGTTGTAAGTGAAATGATTTAACCTCAGGTGGAAAAACCATGGCAATGTGGAATCAAGCTGGCCTTTATCCACATTATGCGGGATACGGGAGAGGACTGAAAGACGGTTCCCTGCTATGGAATACGATGGGTGGGACTGGCCGTTTTGTGGCCGACTTTTCGGGCTAAAAGCGGGGGCGCAGTCGCTCAGGCTGCAGTGTGGTTTGGGGCTTTGCCCCTTGGTGTCGGGTTAAGGAGCGTAGAGCGGCGCATGGCGTCCATTTTCGACATTCTGCTCTATAACGTTGTGGCGTTTCTGGCGGTTCTGACAGTGATCGTGGCGGTTCACGAAGCCGGTCACTATCTCGTCGCGCGCTGGTGCCGCGTCCGGGTTCATGCCTTCTCTATTGGTTTTGGTCCCGAGCTGTTTGGTTGGACGGATCGAAACGGCACCCGGTTCAAGATTTCCGCCCTGCCGCTGGGCGGCTACGTTCGTATGGCTGGAGGATTGAACAACGGAACCCCCGAAGCCGAAGCCGCAGGCGAGACAGGTTTCCCCAACCGCCCGGTCTGGCAGCGCGCATTAATAATCTTCGCCGGACCACTGGCCAATTTCATCTTTGCCTTTATCATCCTGTTCGGAATGGGGCTTGCCCTCGATCGAGCGGTTCGACCGGCTATGGTTGGCAGCTTTACCGAAAACTCAGCAGCAGCAAATACGGGTTTGATGGAGGGTGATCTGATCCTGGCGGTCGAGGGTCGCCGGACGGAGAGCTTCCGCGCCCTCTCCCGCATCATGGCGCTTCATACAGGCGGCACCTTGACACTAACAGCGGAACGCGCTGGTGAGCGCTTTGACGTCAATATTGAGCCGACCGAGACCATGATCGATACGGCCACCGGCCCGGTGCGGGTGTTCCGGCTGGGTATCGTTGCGCCTGAGGAGGTGGAATTGGTCAGTGCCGGCCCCATCGGCGCGGCTGGTCATGCAGTCCGTATGCAAGTCGAAATCACAGGCATGGTGTTCAGAGGGTTGGGGCAGGTGGTCACGGGCCGTCGCCCGGTCAGTGAGCTGGAAGGCCCGGTCGGGATCTCCCAACACGTAGCTGAAGCATCGCGCTCTGGTGTTCTGCAGATCCTGCAGTTGATGATCTTCCTCAATATGATTATTGGCTTGATGAACTTGTTGCCGATACCGGTTCTCGATGGTGGCCACTTGGTATTCTTGTTGTATGAGGCGGTCTTCCGGCGGCCTCTTCCGTCTCGGGTTATGGAAGTGGCTCTGATCATCGGCCTGGGGTTGATCCTTACTCAGTTTGTCTATGTCACGGTGCAGGATCTGACGCCGCAGAAGGTCCCCATACCCGGATTGGTGGTGGCGCAATGACTACAGTCCTGATCCGCCGGTTATTCCTTATGTTTTACCGTTTGTTGCAATCTGTTCTCAGCGGAGGTTTGCGTTCTGCTTGCGTAGGGTCTCGAGCAGCTGTTGCCTTTATTTCGGCTCTCGGGTTGCTGACGCTGGCGGGTGTGGCCCGTGCGCAGATCCCGTTGACGCCGGAGCAGGCGGTGGAATTGGTCCAGGCGCAGGCGGTCGCGGGCGAGCAGACTGATACAGGCGAACTCGAAGCCGCCGCGACGTCTGTGATCGAATTCGACCCGCTCTCACCCCAAGTGTATGGCCCTGGAACCATTGAACAGATTGTCGTCCGTGGGAACCAGCGCCTGTCCAGCGCTACAATCCTGTCGATTCTGCCGGTCCGGGTGGGCCAGGATTTTCAACCCATCCGTTTGGATAATGCGCTCAAGGCGCTCTACGCCACTGGACAATTTGCCGATGTTCGCATCGATCGATCGGGCAACGTGCTGATTATCCAGGTGCGCGAAAACGTCCTTATCAATCAGATCAATTTCGAAGGCAACGGGGCAATCAACGACGAAGAGTTGTTCCAACTCATCGACACCACCAGCCGTTCTGTGCTCAGCCGAACGCAGGTGGCGGAAGACATTCGCAAAATCAAGCAGCGCTATGAGATCCTCGGCCGTCTGCTCGTGGTAATCGAGCCGAAGATCATCCCGCTGACCGAGAACCGCGCAAACCTTGCGTTTGAAATCAATGAAGGCGCACGCACGCGGATCGATGCGATTAACTTTGTCGGCAATCAGGCTTATACCGACCGGCGTCTGCGTTCCATCATTCTATCCAAGCAGTCCAACATTGTCCGTAATCTGCTGCAGGCTGACAGTTATTCGCCCGGGCGGGTCACGGTGGATCGGAACTTTCTCACCGAATACTATCAGTCGCGCGGCTTTGCCGACTTTGAGGTTGTTTCGGCCATTGCCGAGCAAACCCCCGAAAAGCGTGGCTTCATCCTGACATTTACAGTGAAAGAGGGGATTCGCTACCGTGTCGGGCAGATCCGCATCGCAAATAACCTGCCAGGGGTCGATACCTCAAGACTGGTGAACCGGTTGAAGGTGCGCACCGGGCAGACCTTTGATATCACCGAAGTTGAGGCCACGCAGGAGGACCTCACGGAGCGGGTTTCAGCGCAGGGTTTCCCCTTCGTTGAGGTCGATATCGAGCAGAACCTTGACCCGACCCGCGGCATCGTTGACCTCACCTACACGATTGAAGAAGGCGATCGGCTATTCGTTGAACGGATTGTTATCGAGGGCAATGAACGTACGGCCGACGACGTAATTCGCCGTGAATTCCGTCTGTCCGAAGGTGACGCTTTCTCAGTGTCCAAGCTACAGCGCTCGCAGGAACGGCTACTAAGCCTTGGCTACTTTGCGTCAGTCGAGTTCGAGCCCGAGGCAGGATCATCACCCGATCAGGTCGTGGTGGTCACGCAGGTCGAGGAGCAGCGAACGGGCGAGTTGATGCTCGGTGGCACCTACTCAAACACCGCCGGCATTCTTGGTAACTTCAAGATCGCCGACCGGAACTTTCGCGGGCGCGGGCAGAAGTACGACCTCGACATCAATGCGGGTATCCGCAACCGCGACGCCTCTTTCAGCGTGACTGAGCCTTACTTCCTGGGCCGGGAGATCAGCGCGGGTGTGGAACTGTTCTATAACGACCGCAACGTCAGCAACATCTATGATCGCCGTGAAATCGGAGCGGATGTGACGCTGGGCTATAAACTGTCGGAGCGTTTGAGCCAGTCGTGGACCTATGGCCTGACTCAAACTGAGGTCTCGAATGTTGCAGAAAATGCGTCACTGCTGATCACTCAGCAGCAGGGTCGCTCGATCCGTTCGGAGGCACGGCACTTTTTGCGTTACGACCGTCGCGACGTGGCCTTCAATCCGACGGAAGGCTATCTGCTTTCCATGCGAAACAGTGTCGCCGGGCTGGGTGGTTCAGTCCGCTATCTGAAGACGACCGCTGAGGCCACGCACTATCTGCCACTGGGAGAGACTTTCACTTTTGCCACGCGAGCAGAGGGCGGTTTCATCGAAGGGTTGGGGCAGGACACGCTTCTGGCTGACCGCTTCATCATTGGTGGTGATCTCATTCGCGGCTTTACCCCGGCTGGCCTAGGCCCGCGGGAGCAGAACAGCGGCAATCTCGGTGCAGCACGCTACTGGCGAACATCGGCCGAGCTGCGCTTCCCACTTCCCGGATTGGGGGAGCAGGGTGTGAAGGGCCGACTCTTTGCAGATGCTGGGGCTGCATGGCACGTCGGGCAGGAAACGGGGGACACGGTTGTGCAGGATAGTGCAGACCCGCGCGCATCCGTCGGCATTGGTGCAACCTGGGACTCTCCGCTGGGACCGCTTTCTATTGATTATGGTATTCCATTGGCGAAGAAGAGTTTTGATGTGGAGCAACGCTTCAGGTTCTCGATCTCGACATCATTCTGATTTAAAAGACCAGCATCAGTCAGAACGGCCGATGCCAACGGCCTCGCAATAGGACCACTCTAATGCATATGCGTATTCGTCGAATTGTTCTTGTTCTTGTATCGATACTCACCCTGTCGATAGGGCAGGCGGCGCGTGGGCAGCTAGAGCCTGTGATCGCCGTCGTCGACGTGGACGCCGTGATCCGTGATTCACAGGCCATGACGACGCTGAGTGCTCAATTGCTTGAGCTACAGTCCCAGTGGGAAAATGAGCTAACGGCACTGAACAAAGACCTCGCTGCTAACCTGCGCAGTGCGCAGGAAAGCCTCGACGCTGCCGAAATCGATCAGGAGGCCTTCCGTAAGGTACAGATCCGCACCCAGCGGGACTTGCAGCAACTGCGACAGGAAGCCAATGCGCGCCAGCGAAAGCTGATCCAGGCTCGCCGCGTGGCTGAAGAAGAACTGCAGCGGCGGCTTGAGGAGATTGTCATACGAATTGCGTCTGACCGCGGGGCCAACCTCGTGTTCAACTATTCCGGCATTGTGATTGCGGCTTTGGGGTTTGATATTTCTGAGCAGGCAATCCAGGAATTGAACGAGCAGATCCCCGAGTTGAACATCACGGTAAACGCACCGACCCCTGAAGAAATTCAGTCTGAGCCTGCTGAAAGCGGAAACTGAAGCGGGGCAGCCTTGACCGATCCTCGATTTTTCCAAACCGCTGGGCCCTTCACGCTCGGTGACGTGCTGGAGCATCTGGGACTGGGTCCGGATATCCTCCCTGGCACATTTGGGCGTAGCGCCGATACTCCGACCGAAGTCGATTATGATCTTCTGCTCACGGATGTCGCTCCACTGTCCGAGGCAGACCCGGGGCATTTGAGTTTCTTTCACAACAGCGCTTATGCCGAGGCGCTGCGCACCACGAGAGCGGGCGCCGTGTTTGTGACTCCAGACGCTGAAACCCTTGTGCCCGCCGGTGTGACCCGAATCGTGGTGCAGGATCCGTATCGCTGTTTTGGGCAGGCTGCGACGCTGTTTCACCCGCCGACAGTTACAACTGAAACAATCATAGACCCCAGCGCGCAAGTGTCTCCGGACGCCCAACTAGGCGCAGGCGTCAATATTGGCCCCTTCGTTCATATTGGCGCAGGCGCCCAAGTCGGCGCGGGGAGCGTGCTGCAGGCCCATGTGAGCATTGGCGAAAACGTTCGTCTGGGGCGCGATTGCATCGTCTGCACCGGCGCCAGTCTGTCTCACGCGCTTGTTGGCGACCGTGCGCACATTAAACCCGGCGCGCGTGTCGGCCAAAGCGGCTTCGGCTGGGCCTTGGGTCAGCATCGCGACGGTTATGGGTTGCATCAGCGGATCCCTCAGCTCGGCCGGGTTATCCTCGGCGATGATGTGGAAATCGGAGCTAATGCTACCGTCGACCGTGGTTCTGGTCCTGATACCGTCATCGGCACAGGGACGGTTATCGACAACCATTGCCTCATTGCCCACAACGTCCGTATTGGCCAACGCTGTGTGATGGCCGGCTTTTCGGGTGTGGCCGGGTCGGGCATCCTCGAAGACGATGTGGTTGTCGGCGCGCGAGTGTCGATCCTGGGCCATATTCGGGTCGGCGCAGGTACCGTCGTTATGGCTGGGTCACAGGTCACAAAGTCCTTTCCGGGCGGGATGCGGCTCTCAGGGGTTCCCGCCACCGAACACCGGCAGTATCTTCGGGAGCAAGCAACGCTGCGGCAACTAGCGCAGCAGCAGCCTGACGCCGGTACTGAGCCACTAACCGGTTCGACACCGCCAGTTAACGCGTCTCAGACAACGGCGCAAATACCGACACCGATATCGGACAAGGGAGACACCACGAATGGTTGATATTCTAGACGAACCCCTGTTGCAGCCCGCAGAGCGCCCCTCGCTTGATATTCAGGACATCATGGCGCTGCTGCCGCACCGCTACCCGTTTCTGCTGGTGGATAGGGTTGAGTGGAGCCGTGCGTCGAAACGCTCCGCTATCGGTTACAAAGGCATTACCTATAACGAGGAATATTTTCAGGGGCACTTCCCAAAGATGCCCGTTATGCCCGGTGTTCTGCAAATCGAAGCCATGGCGCAGACAGCCGGCCTTATGATCCTCGGCTCTCTCGATGATGCCGATGACCGGCGCCTTAAGGGCGTTTACTTCATGTCCATGGACAAGACCAAGTTTCGCAAGCCAGTGACGCCCGGCTGTATGCTCGAAATGCATGTTCACGTTATCAAGAATCGGGGGCTTATCTACACCTTCCGCGGTGAATGCTATGTCGACGGCGCTCGGATTTCTGAGGCAGAATTTGTCGCTATGGGCATCGAGGACGACGGCGAGGCGTGACTGCCCACTACCTTGGTATTCACCCTGCTGCGGTTATCGAAGACGGCGCTCAGCTGGGGCATGACGTGAACATCGGTCCATTCTGCCATGTTGGGCCGGGTGTGGTGCTGGGCGACGGCTGCAGCCTGCATTCTCACGTGGTGATTCAGGGGGAAACCAGCCTTGGCGAAGGCACAGAGGTCTATCCCTTCGCCTCTCTGGGGCTGGCTCCGCAAGACAAGAAATATGCTGGTGAGCGCACCATGCTGGTGATTGGTGAGCGGAACGTAATCCGTGAATACGTCACCATGCAGCCCGGTACCCAAGGCGGCGGCGGCGTCACGCGGGTGGGGGATCGGGGCCTTTTCATGGTGGGGTGTCACGTCGCCCACGACTGTCAAATTGGCGATGATGTGATTTTGGTCAATCATGTCAGTCTCGGCGGGCACGTAGAGGTGGAGGATGCGGCGATCATCGGGGGGCTCAGTGGCGTCCATCAGTTCTGCCGAATTGGCCGGCACGCGATGGTCGGGGCGCACTCGATGATTGTGCGCGATGTCCTGCCTTACACCACAGTCACCGGACAAAGGGCGCACTTTGCTGGCCTGAACCTTGTTGGCCTCAAACGGCATGGCTTTGACAATGAAGTCCGGCGACAGTTGCAAGACATTATCGACACCCTGTTTTCCGAGCCGGGAATCATGGAACAGCGGCTCGATGAATTCCAACGTATACCCGGAGTGGGGGAAGCAGGCCCTGCAAAGAACCTGCTCACTTTCCTGAAACGGGCTAGCAAGGGCCGCGGCTTTACCGGGCCGCTCGAATAATCAATGCGGTTGGGGCTCATCGCAGGGGGTGGTGGATTGCCGGACGAGGTCCTCGCCCACTCTGGCCGTGACATCCATCAATGTTTCAGGGTCGGCGCCGGATGTGAATTTTCACTCGGCGCAGTGGCCGCACTGGTTGCAGCGGCGCAGGCAGCAGGCTGCGACGCCTTGTGTCTGGTCGGATCAGTTGATCGTCGCGACTTTACCGCGTTGGATCTAGGCGGTCGTTGGGTTGCGGAAAGGGCCCGCACGCGGTCGGCCGCGACGGGCACAGCAGGGGACGGGAGCCTGCTGGACGCGCTTGTTGCATACTTCGAGGACCATGGACTGCGGGTTGTTGGGGTCGACGACATATGCCCGGACCTGCTGACCCCGGCCGGGGTGTTGATCGGCGACAGTTCCCAAGTCTCGACCGCGCAGCAGAGACAGGGGCTCGCCAAGGCCCGAGCGCTGGGCCTGACTGACCGGGGACAGGCGGTTATCGCCTGCGGCTTGCCGACCTCCGATTGCCAATGGCTGGAAGAAGGCGAGGACGGCACGGACGCGCTGATTGATCGGGCTGGCGCCTCGACGCTGCAAACACCCAAAATCCTATTCAAGGCTCTCAAGCCTCAGCAGGACCGGCGGATAGACCTGCCCGCTTGGGGGCCAGAGACCGTCCACCGCGCTGTAGCGGCGGGTCTGGATGCGCTGGTGTTCGAGGCTGGTGCGTCATTGGCTGTTGACCGGCAGCGCGCGCTAAAGCTGGCCCAGCGACACGGGCTCACCGTGATTGGAGGCGCAGTATGAAGCTTGCCGTTCTCACCGGAGAGCCATCTGGGGACCTGCTCGCCGAAGCCGCTGTTAAGGCGCTTCGAGGGCGGCATCCAGAGCTTGAGCTCATAGGGCTGGGCGGTGAAGGTCTCGCACGCGCGGGGCTGAGAAGTCGATATCCGCTTGCCGGGTTTGCGGTTAACGGTCTTGTGGAGGCGTTGCCGCACGTTCCTCGGCTGCTCATGCGGATTGAGCAGCTCACGCGCTGGCTGCTGCGGGAGCAGCCGGACGTTGTGCTCACTGTCGATGCCCCTGATCTAACCCTGCGGATTGCTCGGGCGCTGCGCCGTCGGGGCTATGAGGGCAAGCTCGTCCATCTGGTCGCGCCGACGGTTTGGGCCTGGCGGCCGGAACGGGCAACCGCCATCGCAGATTATTTGGATCAGCTGCTGTGCCTGTTTCCCTTTGAACCTGCGCTGTTTGAGGCGCATGGCCTGCCAAGCCACTTCGTAGGGCATCCTGCTCTTGACCGGCCTTTGCCAGCAGCTGCCCGGCAGGCGGATACGCTTATGTTGCTGCCTGGGAGCCGAATGAGTGAGGTTCGAGCGCTGACTCCCTTGTTTCGCGACACAGTCCGTCGGCTTCGCAGTGAACATCCCGCCTTGCAGTGCCTGGTGCCGACAGTGGAAACCACTCGAAGCTTTGTCACCCGCCGGATGGCTGATTGGCCGACGCCGATCGAATTCTTGTTCCGCCCTGAAGACAAGGCCGATGCTTTCGCCCGTGCAACGGTCGCCCTCGCAGCCTCGGGTACGGTAGCGCTAGAGCTGGCGAAGGCCGGGGTCGCGGGTGTCATAACCTACCGCCTTTCACCGGCAACGTTCAGGGCGCTTCAACGCCAGTCTTCCCTGCATCACTTCAGTCTGATCAACATTCTCGCTGATGCTGAAATCATGCCCGAACGGCTGCAGCAAGATGCCACGCCGGATCGGTTAGCCACAGAGGTTGGCCGGCTTCTGAGGGATCAGACGGCCCGCGCGCAGCAACTGGCAGCTCAGCACCATGCGCTATCATCCTTAGCCTTGCCATCAGGAACGACCACGGCCAATCTCATCGCTGATCATGTGGATTCCCTGCTCGGACGATCAAAATGAGTAAGAATACGCTGCCCGAAGCCGATACTCCGCGCGCTGCTTCCACTATGGCTTTTGACCCGTGTTTTTCGCCTCGTGCGCCCTGGTTCGGTGGTGATCTGCAGACCATGGCATCGGTTCTATCTCCCCCTCGGGTCAGTCTGGATGATCTGGATGTTGAAGCCCTGCGACTGCCGACGCTAGACGGCTCTGGCGACATCCTCACCGGGGAGCGCCTGACGCTGCCTGGGACGGCAGATAGCGCGGGTCTTGCGCGGCCTACGGTGGTTCTTTTACACGGTATGATGGGGGATCTCGACCGCGGATATATGCGGGTGCTGACCCACACCTTTGCCCGTCTGGGCCATGCGGTCGTGCGCATGAACCTGCGCGGCGCCGGGTCGTCTCGGCCGTTGTGTCGCCGCAACTACCACGCTGGATTTACCACGGATCTGCATGCCATGGCCGCCGCCCTGTCCGCGCGCTCGGATACCGGCAAGCTGGCGTGGATTGGTATTTCGCTGAGCGGGAATATGTTGCTCAAGGCGGCGAGTGAAACCGACTTTGTTGACGCGGCGGATCATCACCGGATCGTTTCTGTGTCAGCGCCGATTGACCTCATAGCGACTTCAGAGCGGTTCTCGCGTAAGCGGAACTTCATCTATAAGGCCTATCTGGTGCGAAAAATCCGGCGTCTTGGTCCTCTACAACCCGGCAGAACCCCTACCGAAATAGCACAACTGCGACGAATCCGGTCCGTAGGCGAATTGGACGAGTGTTTTACCGCGCCTGACAACGGTTACGCATCAGCAAGCGAATACTACCAACTCAATTCGGCCAAAGAATTCATACCCGATGCTCGGCTGCCTTGCCTGGTGATTTCTTCAGCCGATGACCCGTGGATCGACATTGGACCCTATCAGGCGATCAAGTGGCATCTGAACCCTTTGCTGACACCAGTGCTAACACGAACAGGTGGGCACGTGGGGTTCCACGGCCGAGGGTATCGTGATCCGATGTATGTCGGTTGGTCGCGCGCCTTTCTGGACTAGTTTTCCTCGTCACTTTCGGGATCACTGTCTTGTCGACTGGTAATGCTACTGCTTCCGCCGTCAAACTCTGCCACGCTGACCCCGAGCAGGCGGTAGGTCTGCAGCGGCTGGCGCTTCACCTCTTGAGTGAGCAGCCGCTGGGCAACTGAAAACAGCATTCTGGCGTCAGCCGTTGGTCCGTCGAGGGTTTGGCTGCGGGTGAGGACTTCGAAGTCGGATGTTTTGAGCTTAAGCGTCACCCGGCGACCCGCCAGGGCGTGGCGCTCCATCCGATCTGCTACCCGATAGGAGAGCCGCTCCACCACGCGGGTGAGAGCAGCCAGTGCTCCGGTATCGACAGCGAGTGTGGTTTCGGAGCTGACTGACTTGGAGGCCCGACCTTCCCGTACACGCCGGGGATCTTCGCCGCGGCAGAAGTCATAGAGTCGATCGCCAAAGCGTCCGAAAAGCCGGGTCATATCTTCACGAGGGAAGGCGCGCAATTGTCCAATGCGGGATATACCGAGGTCGTGCATCCGCCGTGCTGTTGCCGGCCCCACGCCCCAGATCAGCTTGACAGGCTTGTCTCGAAGGAAATCAGCTGCCTCGCTTCGCCCCAATACTGCGAAGCCATCGGGCTTGTCGAGGTCTGAGGCGATTTTGGCGAGCAGCTTGTTGTGCGACAGGCCAATGGAAAGGGTGATGCCTTCCTGATCCTGAACATTCTGCGCAAGTCGAGCCAGTTCCAGTGCCGGGATTCGCCCACGTTTCAGGGTGCTGCTGAGATCCAGAAACGCCTCGTCGATAGAAAGCGGTTCGACATCGCTCGTCAGGGCGCGAAAGTGTTCGCGCACCGCCATCCCAGTTTCGCGGTACTTCGCCATATCTGGCTTGATGATCACGGCCTGCGGGCAAAGCTGTCGAGCTTTGAACATCGGCATGGCTGACCGTACCCCTTGTATCCGCGCAAGGTAGCACGCCGTTGTCACCACGCCACGCTGTCCGCCTCCCACGATCACCGGTTGGTGGCGGATCGACGGATCGTCTCGCTTCTCTACGGCGGCATAGAAGGCGTCACAGTCGATATGGGCAAGGCTAAGGGAGGTCAGTTCCGGATGGCGCACAACGCGCGCGCTGCTACACGCGCCGCAACGCGCGTCACTGCCTCCCGGGGGGGCAAGTGTCAGGCAACTGCGGCACAGACGCTGATCAGGTTGGCCGTGATCTTGAATTTGCGGGTCAGGGCTGGGGTTCAGGGCTTTGGTCTCTCCAGTGCGGCATACGACTCTACCCATTTTGCAGTGATGCGGAAAAAGAAAAGGGGCGGTAAGCCTATCGGCACCGCCCCGTTTCGGTCTTGTATAAGTGGCCGCAGGCTCACTTCATCTTCGATTCCTTGAAGACAACGTGCTTGCGGGCAACAGGATCGTATTTCCGCATTTCCAGCTTCTCAGTGGACGTGCGGGTGTTCTTCTTCTTGACGTAGAAGTAACCGGTATCGGCGGTGCTAACCATCTTGATGAGCACGCCAGCGGGTTTAGCCATGGCCCGGAGCTCCTTGTTTTAACAAATTGGAGCGCACCCTAAACGCCGGTGGCGTCGAGTCAAGCGCGTCTAGCGCAGGGATGACAGGCTTGCGCTGGCTGAAAGGATGCGGTGGTAGGCTTCGACGTTCTCCGCCAGCGCTAGCGCCAGATCGGAATCGTCTTCGCTGTAGCGCTCCGTCGGGGGACAGACCCTGCGGTAGGCATCCATCGTACCCCCACTGTTAGAAAGCAACGCGCGCGCGCGCAGGGCTGCGATATCCGGGTCGCCGCCGCTGAAATCGTCAATGACTTTGCCCGTCTGCCGGTCGGTGAAGCAGATGTTCGGGGTTACGCCAGTTTTGTTCAGCGGCGCGCCCGAAGGCGCGAAGAAGGCTCCGGAGGTGACGGTCATCAACGCGCCGTTTGGTAGGTCAAAACTAGTCTGGATTGATCCTTTGCCAAAGGACGTTGAACCGACAACGATGCCACGCCCGTTATCCTGAATGGCGGAGGCAAGGATTTCCGATGCGCTGGCCGAATTGCCGTTGATCAGCACAAGTAGTGGCGCGCCGAGCAGCACGTCGTTAGGGGCCGCGTTGACCGTCGATTTATTGTCAACGTCTCGGCCGGCCGATACCAGAATCGGTCCTTCCCCGACAACCAGGTCAGCAATTTCTTGTGCAACAGTCTTTAGACCGCCAGGATTTTCTCGCAAATCCAGAAGCCAACTGGTCGGGTGTTCATCTCGCAGGGTCCGGACCACGTCCATGAATTCGGCCGTAGATTGTTCGGAAAATACAGCCATCTGGAGCACTGCTACGTCGCCGACCATCTCCCCACGAAGCGAGGGCAGGGCGACGATTTCGCGGGTCACAGCCCGTCGCAGGGTCTGCCCTTCGCGCTGGACCATGACTCGGGCGACTGATCCCACAGGTCCGCGTAGCAAGCCGAGAACGAAGTCTTCACTCAGCCGACCGGTGATGCGCCGTCCGCCCACGTGGGTAATCAGATCGCCCTCCAGCAATCCAGCGCGGTCGGCAGGCCCGTCAAGGATTACCTCGCGCACGCGGATGCCATTTTCCTCATAGGCGATCAGAATGCCAAGGCCGCCAAAGCCGAAGACATCATCGCGGAACATTTCTGCTTCGGCTGCGGGCAAGTATACCGACACGCCGTCGAGAAGGCTCATGTAACCTTCGAAAATGAAGCTCTCGCGCTGGGTCTGGGGAATCCGTTGGATTCGCTCGCTTTCAGTCAGCATGTGCAAGGCGATGAAGGCTGAGTGCAGGCCCCATTCAAGGTAGTATTCGCCCAATGGTTCCTCGAATGTCGCCCGGCCCCCGGGCCCCTCAACGATGGTCTCGCCGGCTGTCGAGCTCAGGCGGAAGTTGGCCTGACCGCCCAGGTTTTTCAGACCGGCCATGGCTATGTCTCGCGGGTGGTATGCTTCAACGTAAAGCTCTTGAATGGCGCCAATGCCCACACCGTAGAGAAAGGCCTC
This sequence comes from Kiloniella sp., assembly GCA_002690455.1. Taxonomy (GTDB): domain Bacteria; phylum Pseudomonadota; class Alphaproteobacteria; order UBA7985; family UBA7985; genus UBA7985. The sequence goes on along the minus strand of NZET01000014.1, from coordinate 14,776 downwards.
ATCTGCGTCCGGTACTGGCTTCGAGCTTTCGCCGGGCGCAGGAAGGGCCTCTTCCAACGCGGCCCGGAGTTCGGCCGGCATGCTGATGCCGGCACCCGACTGCGCCTGCGACTTAACTTGTGCCTCGGCAAAGCGCGCAGAGACAAGCTGCGAGTCGCACCCGGTAAAGGCGAGCACTATGGCGGCAAGAAAGGTCAGCGACGGAGCGCGGAGGTCAAACCGAAATCGGTTCGCGGGCATGAACAAATCCTTAAATAAATGCTGTGGGACATTAGCAAGTGGAGTCGCTTTTGCCACAAAGTCAGAGTCTTATGCGCACCAAAAGAACCAGCGTTTGCGACGGAATTGAGGCATGTTCGCTCACCCGCGCCTGTCCGGTCGATTGCGTTTAGCCTTCTTTCTGGTCGATTTTGCGGCGGTGCTACCCCTTCTGCTGCGCACGCTCTGGTCTGCGCTTGTCCCTGCGCCCGACTGAGACCGACGGCCCTTAACCTCTATGGATCGAAGGCTGTCAAATGATGACGATTCGATTTCCCCGACAACTTCACCGACCAATGAACCGGTCAGGCCGTCAGCCTCAACCAAGCGCAAGCTTAGGTGCTGCCCCATTGAGAATACACGGCCCCAGCGGCGGCCCTCCAACCGGGCCAGGCTGGCGTCGAAATCATAGCGATCATCGGGCAGTAGCCCCATGGGAACCAACGCGTGCGCACCCGAAGAGTCGAGCGCGGCAAACAGTCCGAATTTCGTGACGCTGCTGACGCGTGCTTCGAATACCTGTCCGATGTGACCCGCGTGGAAGGCGGCGAGGTAACGGTCCTTGGCGCTGCGCTCGGCATAGGCCGCGCGGCGTTCACACTCGGAAATCTGCTCCCCCAGCGGGATCGGTGCATCGGTCACACCTAGGGCCTGTCCACCGCCGCCCAGGCCAAAGGCTTCAATTAGGGCGCGGTGAACCGTCAAATCAGCGTAGCGCCGGATCGGGCTTGTAAAGTGGGCGTAGCTGGTCAGCCCCAGTCCGAAGTGGCCGATATTCCGGGGAGCGTAGACCGCTTGTGCCTGGCTGCGCAGAACCGCTTCGTTGATCATCGGTGCGTAGTCTTCGCCCTCAACCTGCTTGAGGATGCCGTTGAGTTGACCAGCGGTCAGGCGAACCCCGCGGGCCAGGCTGATTGGCGTGCCTTCAAGTAGATTGGCAAGATGTTCGAGTTTCACCGGGTCGGGATGATCGTGAACCCGGTACATTAGCGCGTGTTCGACTGACTCTAACGCTCCCGCTGCGGCAACGTTAGCGAGAATCATCAGTTCTTCGATGATGTGATGAGAGATCAGCCGCTCACGAGGACGGATGTCGACAACCTCGCGTTTGTCTTCGGAGAGCTGAATTACACGTTCAGGCACGTCAAGGTCTAGCGCGCCACGCTGCATCCGCGCGACCTGTAGAATTTCGAAGGCTTCACGCAAAGGATGGAGAACGGGCTCGACCAGTGGGGCAACGACTTCATCTGGCTGGCCGTTCAACGCTGCCTCAACCTGTTCATAGGTGAGCCGGGCAGCCGATCGCATGATGCCGCGCCGGAAACGTTGGTGGGTCAGGCGGCCTAGCCCGTCAATTCTGAGGTCCGCCACCAGGCAACCACGGTCCTCATGTGGGACAAGACTGCACCAACCGTTTGATAAGGCCTCGGGCAACATGGGCAACACTCGGTCGGGGAAATAGCAGGAGTTGCCTCGAAGCCTTGCTTCGCGGTCCAGAGCCGAGTCCGGGTTGACGTAGTGGGCGACATCGGCGATCGCGACTAGAATGCGGAAACCCCCGCTGTTGTCATCGAGGCGCTCGGCCCAGACTGCATCGTCAAAATCCCGGGCATCGGCCCCGTCAATGGTCACCAACGGGATTTCGCGAAAATCATCGCGGCCTTCGTCGGGTATCGGTCCCGCGGCTGCCGCTTCGTTGATCGCGGCTTCGGGGAAGTGGAGCCGAAGCTGGTGTTCAGCAGCCGAAATCAGGGATATGGCACCGACATCGTCCTGTTGACCCAGCACTTCCAGAATGTGAGCGCGTGGCAGATCGAGCCGACCGGTGCCCATGATTTCAGCGCGAACAAGCGTCCCCGGTTGCACAGTGTCGCGGTCTTCCTGCCGGATCGCAAAGTCGTTTTTGATTCGCTTATCGGTAGGGCGAAGAGTGGCGTCACTCTCGACCACGCCAACAATGATGTCCAGCCTGGGGCGGGGCAGCGTCTTGAATGGCCGTGCCAAGTAGCTGCCCTCTTCTCCCCGTTCGATCCGGGCGAGCACGCGATCGCCTGGCGCCGGAGCCGATTCAAGAGTTCCCTTAGCGAGGAAAATCCGCGGAGGAGCACCGCGGAAGTCGCGCTCAAGAGGAAGGCATGCAACGTCGCCATCATCATCAGGCGCGAGAATTTCCAGTGGCAGCACACCGGGCAGCGCTTTGTGATCCCAGCGCTTCTTCGGTGTTTCAGCATCGACCAGACCATCGCGCTCAAGCTGCTTGAGTAACGTCTTCAGCCAGACGCGTGCTCCGCCTTTGATATTAAAGTGCTTGGCGATGGCGCGCTTGTTTGCTTGCCCCGGGTTCCGCTGGATGAAATCGAGGATGGATTGTCGGTCAAGGTTGCCGGTATCTGCGCCTGCAGCGCCACGCTTTGATTTTGCCATAAGGGGGCAGGGTGCACCTGAAAGAGGAAGAAAAGCCCGAAACAGGTTTGGCCCCGAACCGAGACATTCCGTCTATATCGGGTCGCATAATCCTGTAGCTACCTTTTAGCCGATTTTTTTGCTGGCGTCTTTTTGCCTTTTTTAGCGTCGATCAGGGCAATAGCCTCTTCCAGTGTAACGCCCTTGGGGTCGCTGCCCTTGGGCAAGGTCGCATTGATCCGGCCGTGTTTAACGTATGGGCCATAGCGGCCCTCGTGCAGGGTGATCGGTTTCTCGTCTTTCGGGTGTTTACCCAGCTCAGTCCCGCCAGACGCTCCACCACCCTTGATCTTGCTCTGCTTCTCGACGATCAGGGCAACGGCGCGGTTCAGGCCGATCTCCAGCACACTCTCGTCTTTGGGAATGTTCGCATAGGTCGAGCCCTTCTTCACGAACGGGCCAAAGCGACCGATCCCGGCTGTAACCATTTCGCCCTCGTGCTCGCCAACATCTCGGGGCAGGGCCAGAAGGTCGATGGCCTTTTCCAATGTCACGTCCGAGGGCTCCATGCCCTTGGGCAGGGAGGCGCGCTTAGGCTTCTTGCCCTCACCGGCGTCATCCGGCAAGCCGAGCTGAACGTACCAGCCGTAGGGACCCTTTTTGAGGTAGATGCTCAGACCCGTTTCCGGATCGATGCCCAGCGGTTCGTCATCCTTTGGTGCTTCGCGGGGCCTTTCAGTGTTTCCTCGGGTCAACTGATCAGTAAAGCGACAGGTCGGATAGTTATTGCACCCGATAAAGCCGCCCGTCTTGCCGAACTTCAACGACAAGCGACCATCGTCGCACGACGGGCACTTCCTCGGGTCGAAGTTCAGCGCTGTACCGTCTTCCTTGTTGCTGGGGAAAAAGTGCTCACCCAAAGTTTCGTCGAGCACGTCGATAACTTCAGAAATTCGCAGCTCCTGCGTTTCCTCAATCAATTTGTGGAAGTCGGTCCAAAATGCATTCAGCACTTTTTTCCACGCCAGCCGACCACCTGAAATATCGTCCAGCTGTTCTTCAAGGGCAGCGGTGAAGTCGTATTCGACATAGCGCCGGAAGAAGTTGGAGAGGAAGGCAACGACCACCCGTCCTCGTTCCGCAGGGATGAAACGACGCTGGTCCAGCCGCACGTACTCGCGATCCTGAAGCACCGAGATGATCGAGGCGTAGGTCGACGGCCGGCCGATGCCGAGTTCTTCCATCTTTTTGACCAGCGTTGCCTCACTGTAACGTGGTGGTGGAGCGGTGAAGTGCTGCTCTGCCTTGACCTCTTGACGATCCAGCAGCTGTCCCTTTTCAAGCCGTGGCAAGCGCTGGTCATCTTCTTCGTCACCGCTGTCGTCGCGACCTTCTTGGTAGACTTTGATGAAGCCGTCGAAAGCCAGCACAGAACCGGTGGCGCGCAGCTGAGCCGCGCCAGTATCCACGTCGATATCAACGCCGACCTGATCGAACACAGCAGCGGACATCTGGCAGGCAATCGTTCGCTTCCATATCAGTGAATAGAGCCGCAGCTGGTCTTTATCCAGCACGTTGGCAACGTCGTCCGGCTTGCGGGAAAGCAGCGTGGGGCGAATAGCCTCGTGGGCTTCCTGCGCGTTCTTGGCCTTAGACTTATAGAATCGCGGGTTTTCCGGAATATAGGCGGTGCCGTAGTCGCTGCTGATTAATTCGCGTGCACTGTCGAGCGCTTCTTTTGAAAGCTGCACGCCATCGGTTCGCATGTAGGTGATAAGACCCACGGTCTCGCCGCCGATTTCCATGCCTTCGTAGAGTTTCTGCGCCACGCGCATGGTGTGGGCGGCGGAGAACCCGAGCTTGCGGCTGGCTTCTTGCTGCAGGGTCGAGGTGGTGAAAGGCGGTGAGGGGTTCTGGCGGCGCTGCTTTTGCTCAATGTCCAGCACGCGCAAGGCGGTGGCGTTCTCGACTACGGCCTTCGCGGCGGTGGCCGAAGCCTCATCTCCAAGGCTGAACTTGGTGAGTTTTGTGCCGTCGAGTTGGGTCAGGCGCGCCGCCAGCTGCTGCGACTTGCCGTCGTTCAGCGTCGCGATCACGTCCCAGTATTCAACCGGTACGAAGGTCTCGATCTCAGCTTCTCGTTCGGAAATCAGTCGCAGCGCAACCGACTGCACCCGTCCAGCTGAGCGGGAACCCGGCAGTTTGCGCCACAAGATGGGTGAGAGGTTGAAGCCAACCAGATAGTCGAGCGCGCGCCGGGCCATATAGGCGTCTACGAGATCTTGATCAACCATCCGTGGATGTAGAAAAGCGTCCTTGACCGCGGTCTTCGTGATCTCGTTAAAGACCACGCGCTTAACGTCCTTGCCTTTGAGCTTTCCGCGTTTTTCCAGCTCATCCATGATGTGCCAGGAGATTGCTTCGCCTTCGCGGTCCGGGTCAGTGGCGAGGATCAGCTGGTCATGGTTCTTGAGTGCCTTTTCGATGTCCTTCAGGCGTTTGTTGCTATCCGCTTCGACCAGCCAGGACATTTCGAAATCTTTGTCGGGATTAACCGACCCGTCTTTAGCCGGAAGGTCGCGAATGTGCCCAAAACTGGCCAGCACCTCGAAATCTGAACCGAGGTACTTGTTGATGGTTTTTGCTTTGGAAGGGGACTCAACGACAACGACGCTCATCTGTTCTCCGGTCATAACAAGGCGAGCCAAAGGGGCCAAGTCCCTGTATTCGTTAGGTTAAATGAGGCGACATACCAGGTTGCCCGCCGTTCTTTCAACGGTGCCGCCCAGCTCCAGCTCTACCAGAGCCGCCGCGCCCAATCGCGCCGGTACTTGGCACTCGCGAAAGAGTTCGTCAATGCTACACGGCGTCGGTCCCAGACATTTGAGTAGAGAATCGCGGGCCAAACGGACGTCATCGTCGGAGAGTTTTGTTAGTGGCTGCGTGCTGGTTTTGAGGGGTTTGGGCTCGTGCAGGGTCTGCAGCGCTGGCAGGCAGTCGAGCACGTCCTGCGCCGAGCAAACCAGCGCAGCACCATCTCGCAGCAGCTGATTCGTGCCCGCAGCCCTAGGGTCCAGCGGGTTCCCGGGAACAGCACAGACTTCGCGCGAGAAATCTGCTGCGTATCGGGCGGTGATTAGTGAGCCAGAACGTTCTGCCGCTTCGACCACAACCGTTGCCGCCGCGATGCCTGCGATGATGCGGTTACGGTGTGGGAAGTGACGTGCGGTCGGTTGCATCGACAGCGGCATCTCAGCGATGACAACGGCATTGTTGACCAGTTCTTCGTAAAGCTCGCCGTGTTCGCGCGGGTATATGATGTCGACCCCACCAGCGACCACAGCGACTGTCATGCCTTGAGCAACCGTTGCTCTATGCACGGCCGCGTCGATCCCCCGCGCCAGGCCAGAGGTGAGGCTGAGGCCCTGAGCGCTCAGGTTTTGCGCCAGTCCAGCGGCAAAGCGTTGTCCGTTGGTAGAAGCATTGCGCGCGCCCACCATGGCGACCGATGGAGCGGACAGTATGGCTGGATTCCCGCGCACTGATAGTACGGGGGCGGGTCATCAATCTGGCGCAGCAATGGTGGAAAGACGGCATCAACGGCAACAAGCAAATGTCCGCCAATGCCACGGAGACCGAGATATTCCTGCTCTGCCAATTCCGCAGCGAAGGGTTGGAGTGGTTTTCGGGCGCCGCCGTGCCGCGAAAGATCTGGCAAGGCGTCTAAAGCCGCCTGCGCGGTCTCAAATCGGTCCAGTAGCGACCAAAAACTGTGCGGACCGACGCGGCGGGTGCGGATCAGCCGCAGCCAGGCGCCTCTTTCGGCAGGTTCGACGGTTCGTGTTGATAGCAGGGTCATGAACCCTGAATAGAACAAAATAGTAAAATATCAACTTAAATAAAAAAGCGGGTGAAATCGAACGGTCACAGGGCGTCCAGTGCTGACTGAAGGATAACGACCGCCGCCATCTGATCGACGATCTTGCGTCGTTTTCCGCGCGTCATATCCATTTCACCAATGAGAAACTTCTCCACCATGCTGGAGGTTAGGCGCTCGTCCCACAACAGGGTGGGCAGGTCGATGCCTGCGAGTGTGCGCAGGTTGCGGGCAAAGGCAATCGTAGCCTGGCATCTAGGACCGGGAGTCCCGTCCATCTGCAGTGGCCAGCCCAGTACGATTGCCTTCACGTCGCGCTCTGTGAAAACCTCTCGCAATCGGGGAACATCGTCGGCGAATCTCTTGCCACGGACCAGTGTTTCGATTGGCGATGCGACGGTGCGCAGTCCATCGGATATGGCCAAGCCTATTTTGCGGTCGCCAAAGTCGATTCCGATTACCCGATCTCCCGGGCTCAGTGTCTGGCGCATAGCAGCCAGATCAACTTCCTGAAAGCTTCTGGCCTTGTTTAGGGCGGGCGGTTGTTGATCGCTCATAGTCACGCTGCTACCAAGATTTCAAACAGATAGACATCATTTCCCGAGACAAAGCCACTTATGAGCATCACCCGAGAAACTGTCGAGCAGGCAGCACGCCTGGCGCGGCTGACCATTGCGGACGAGGACAAAGACCGCCTTGCCGGTGAACTGTCCGCCATTCTGGGCTTCGTTGAACAGCTTGACGCGATCGACACTAGCGAAGTCGATCCGCTGACCTCCGTCGTCGGCGCCACCGCCCGTATGCGCACGGATGCCGTGACAGCTGGGGATGAGCCCGAACGGGTCCTCGCCAATGCACCAGACCGGGTCACGGATTTCTATGCCGTGCCCAAGGTCGTTGAGTGAGGGCCGAGCAATGACAGAACTCAACCGCCTTTCGATTGCTGCGGCGCGTGACGGTCTCGCAAAGGGTGATTTTTCCGCCCGCGAGCTTACGCAATCCTGCGCGGATGCCATGGCTGCGCGTGGTGACCTTGGCGCCTTCATCACCCCGACGCCGGAGCGCGCGCTGGAGGCCGCTGATCAGGCCGATGCAAGGCGCAAGTCCGGTGATGACGCCCCGCTACTGGGCATCCCTTTGGGCATCAAGGACTTGTTTTGCACCGAAGGGGTTCAGACAACGGCAGCTTCAAAGATCCTGCAGGGTTTTATTCCAACCTACGAGAGTAGTGTGACCACCAACCTTCTGCGTGACGGTGCGGTGTTCATGGGCAAGCTCAACCTCGATGAGTTTGCAATGGGTTCGTCGAACACGACCTCGTTCTACGGCAATGTCGTCAATCCCTGGCAGTCAACCTCTAAGCCAGACATGGAGCTGGTGCCCGGAGGATCATCGGGCGGATCGGCTTCGGCCGTTGCGGCGCGGCTTTGCCTGGGTGCGACTGGAACGGACACAGGCGGGTCAATCCGACAGCCTGCTGCCTTCTGCGGCATCACCGGGCTGAAGCCGACCTATGGCCGCTGTTCGCGCTGGGGAATTGTGGCCTTTGCTTCGTCATTGGACCAGGCGGGGCCAATGGCGCGTTCGGTTGAGGACTGTGCCATTCTTCTGGGGTCAATGGCTGGATTTGATCCCAAGGACACAACATCGGTCGATACCCCGGTACCGGACTACACAGCAGAGCTTGGCGCAGGGGTGAAGGGGCTGAAAATTGGCCTGCCGCGGGAATATCGTGTGGATGGCATGCCGGCCGAGATCGAACAGCTCTGGCAGCAGTCAGCCCAATGGCTCCGAAATCAAGGCGCTGAAGTCGTCGAGATTTCCCTGCCGCATACCCATTCAGCCCTGCCGGCATATTACATCGTCGCCCCGGCAGAAGCTTCATCGAACCTCGCTCGCTATGACGGCGTGCGCTACGGCTTTCGCGCCGATGCGCCCGATGGCCTGCCAGAATTCGCGAGCCTCGAAGAGATGTACGCGACGACCCGTGGCGAAGGCTTCGGCCCGGAGGTCCAGCGGCGGATCATGATCGGGGCGTACGTGCTCTCGGCTGGTTACTATGACGCCTACTACAACAAAGCTCGCCGGGTGCGCTCGCTCATCGCCCGCGACTTCACTCACGCTTTCGAGCAGGTCGATGCGATCCTGACTCCCACAACCCCCAGCGCCGCCTTTGGGATCACTGAAGAGCCTAATGGGGTCGAAATGTATATGAACGATGTCTTTACCGTGCCGGCTTCGATGGCGGGGATTCCCGGGATTTCGGTGCCTGCGGGGTTATCGTCGGACGGCCTGCCGCTTGGTGTGCAGTTACTCGGCCGACCCTTCGATGAAGTCGGCCTGCTGCGCGTGGCGCAGGCCTTAGAAGATGCGGCTGGCTTCATCACCACCCCGCAGCTGATGGCCTAGGGAGACTGAAGACATGGCACAGACCATCAAGGGCCAGACCGGCGAATGGGAAATTGTCATCGGCATGGAAGTCCATGCGCAGGTGCTCTCTGAGTCCAAGCTATTTTCCGGGGCATCGACCACGTTCGGAAAAGCGCCCAACCACAATGTTGCTTTGGTCGACGCGGCGCTGCCCGGCATGCTTCCGGTCCTGAACCAGGAATGCGTCCGACAGGCGGTGCGCTCAGGACTTGGCATTAAGGCTGACATCAACCTCTACAGCGTCTTTGATCGGAAGAATTACTTCTACGCCGACTTGCCGCAGGGCTATCAGATTTCACAGCTCTACCACCCCATCGTGGGTGAAGGGCAGCTGACCATTGACCTTGAAGACGGTGAAAGTCGCACCATCGGCATCGAGCGTATCCACCTGGAGCAGGATGCGGGTAAGTCGATCCATGATCAGGATCCCCATCGCTCGTTTATCGACCTAAACCGGACCGGCGTGGCCTTGATGGAGATTGTCTCTATGCCTGACCTGCGCGGTGGAGATGAGGCTTCTGCCTATATGACCAAGCTGCGCTCGATCCTTCGCTATCTGGGGACGTGCGACGGTAATATGGAACAGGGTTCCATGCGCGCCGATGTCAACGTATCCGTGCGCCCGGTCGGTTCAACCGAGCTCGGCACGCGTACCGAAACTAAAAACGTCAACTCCGTGCGCTTCATCCGTCAGGCAATCGAATTCGAAGCCCGTCGACAGGTCGAGTTGCTTGAAGGCGGCGGCGTGGTTGTGCAAGAGACCCGACTCTATGATCCTGGCAAGGGCGAGACCCGGTCGATGCGCTCCAAAGAAGAGGCGCATGATTATCGCTACTTCCCCGATCCCGATCTTCTCCCCCTGCAGTTGGATCAGGGCTTTGTGGACGCGCTGGCGGCAGATCTGCCTGAGTTGCCAGATGAGAAAAAGGCCCGGTTCGAGGCTGATTATGGCCTGTCGTCGTACGACGCCGGGGTTCTTGTAGCAGAGAAAGAAACAGGCGACTTTTTTGAGGCTGTGGCCAGCGGACGTGACGCCAAGCTCGCTGCAAACTGGGTGATGGGAGAGCTGTTTGGCGCCTTGAACAAAGCAGGCACCGATCTCGCGGACTCGCCAGTTTCGGCCGAAAGCCTCGGTGGGCTGATCGAAGCAATTTCGGACGGTACAATTTCCGGCCGGACAGCGAAGGATGTTTTCGCCAGCATGTTCGCAACCGGCAAGACGGCCGCGACTATCATTGATGAGCAGGGGCTGAAGCAGATTTCTGACGAGGGGGCGATCGAGTCCGCCCTTGATGAGATTATCGCTGCAAACCCCGCTCAGGTCGAAAAGGCCAAGGAAAACCCAAAGCTCAAGGGCTGGTTTGTGGGGCAGGTCATGAAAGCGACCGGCGGGCAAGCCAATCCAGCTGTTGTCAACAAGCTGATCAACCAGAAACTCGGCTAGCGCGCAGGGACCGATCACCATGACCGAACGCCTCAACATTTCCACCGGCTCACCGTTCGAGGCCGTCGCTGGCTATTCCCGCGCCGTCCGAATGGGCGATTTCGTCCACGTTGCCGGGACCACGGGCTACGACTACGCGACCATGACCATGCCCGAGGATGTGACCGAGCAGGCGCGCAACTGCATCGAAACCATCAGCAAGGCGCTGACCGATGCGGGGGCTAGCCTCGAGGACGTCGTGCGCGCGCGTTACTACGTTACCGATCAGGCCGATGGCGATGCTGTATTCAGGCTGGTCGGTTCATATTTTTCCGAGATTCGGCCTGCGGCTACCATGATCGTCTGTAAGTTGCTGAACGACGATATGAAGGTCGAAATCGAAGTCACGGCCCAGCTGGCCTGATGACCGCGATCCGGGAAGACCTCCGGGCCGCCTTTGACGCCGCTGTTGCGGCGGCCCATCCCAGCCGAATCCTTTCGCAGCAGTTGCCCCCGCGCCCCAAAGGTGAGGCTTTTGTCTTCGCCGTTGGTAAGGCGGCCGTTCCCATGGCCGAAGCGGTTGAGGCAGACTGGGGCACAGAAAGTCTCAACGGTCTGGTCGTGGCACCACATGGTGCTGAAGTTGATTCAAGCCTGCGGGCTCTGTCGCTGGCTACTGCGTCCCATCCTTATCCGGATGCACCAGGCGCTGCCTCGGCTACGCGCTTGCGAACTGCGGTCGCTGCAGTCCCGGCTAATGCGCCGGTTCTGTTTCTCCTTTCCGGAGGGGCATCGAGCCTGCTGCTTGCCGTTGAGGGCGGTCCGACGCCCGATGTTCTGCAGGCGGGGACGCGGGCCTTGCTCAACGGCGGGGCTGATATTCATGCGTTGAACACGGTAAGGCGAGCACTGTCGCCCCTGCTCGGTGGTAGCCTCGCGCAGATTTGCCGCGGGCAGATGACAACCCTTGCCATTTCCGATGTGGTTGGCGACGACCCGGTCTCGATTGGCTCGGGGCCAACAGTTCCTAGTCCGACCGGGGCAATGGACGCGCTCAACCTGCTGCGTCATTACGGGGCCCTGAATCCTGCACTAGAAGCCTGGCTGCAGGAACAAGCCCAGACACAGGAACAACAGCGGGATTTCGAGGCTGACTATAGGATCATTGCTTCAGGCCCACTGTCGCTGAAGGCGGCCGAGCAGCACCTCTGCGCCCTGGGTCATGACGCCACCATAACGGCGGATGCGCAGGTCGGGCTGGCGGATGATAACGCGCTCATGCTGGCGGAGAGGGTTCGGCGTCGGCCTGCCGGACGCCCGCAGGTCTGGCTCATGGGCGGAGAAGTCGATGTTCGCGTCAACGGTACTGGCCGCGGCGGACGCAACGTGCAGTTCGCAGCCCGGCTTGCGCAGGCACTCGATGGGGTGCCGGGCTGGACTTTCCTCGGTGCGGACACGGACGGGCAGGATGGCAACGCGCCCAACGCAGGGGCTTTTTGCGACAGTACCAGCTGGGCGCGGGCGCGCGAAGCCGGGCTGGACCCCGACGCCATGCTGGCGGCGAACGACGCTCACAGCTTGTTCGAGGCGCTTGGCGATGCGCTTATCACCGGTCCGACGGGGACCAACGTCAACGATTTCCGGGCGCTTGCACTGGTGTAAGCGAAGAAAAAATGTGCTTGGCACGTCCTGGTTGCTCTTGCACTGAGTGGCATAGGTTATCACTTACGCGACAGACACCGACGGAGAGAAGCAGCCAAATGATCGACCTTTACACCGCACCCACCCCCAACGGGTGGAAGCCCCAGATTATGCTCGAGGAAACCGGGTTGGAGTACACGGCCCATCCGGTTGACATCGGCAAGGGTGAGCAACACCGGCCCGAGTTTCTGGCAATTTCGCCGAACAATCGCATTCCTGCGATTGTTGATCAGGACGGACCAGACGGAAAGCCGCTGGCTATGTTTGAAAGTGGCGCCATCCTGATCTACCTCGCGGAAAAGAGCGGTCAGTTTTATGGAGAAAGCCAGCGTGAGCGGACGATCATTAACCAATGGCTTATGTGGCAAATGGGCGGGGTCGGCCCAATGCTGGGGCAGAACCACCATTTCGTTAAATACGCGCCCGAGCAAATCCCCTACGCGCAGGAACGCTATATAAAGGAGACAAGTCGTCTCTACGGTGTTGCTGACCGGCAGCTGGCCGAAAATGCCTACCTTGCCGGCAATTCTTATTCCATCGCCGATATCGCTTGCTACGGGTGGATGAGTCTGTGGGAAGGGCAGAAGCAAGACATCAATAACTTTCCGCACGTGAAACGATGGTTGGCCGAAATCGGGCAGCGCCCCGGCGTTCAGCGCGGCATCGAAGTCTTTTTGGACCGGCGGAAAGACTATTCAAAGATTAAAGAGGCGCAGGAACAGCTTTTCGGCAACAAGCCAGCCTGAGGCCCACTCAGGCGTTTGTGTTTCGACTTGCGGGGGCTGTGGTGCGGTAGAGGACGTGCGGGCGCAGGGGGTGGCCCGCCGCAATATGCGGGTGATCGAAGCCAGCGGCTGTGTCCTGCTTCATCCCAAGCCGCTCCATTACAAGCCGTGATCGGGTATTGGCGGGGACAGTGAACGCGAGAACCTCGGGCAAACGCAGGGCGTGGAAAGCGTAGTCGAGCAACGCCCTTGCCATTTCAGTCGCGTAGCCCTTGCCCCAGTGGTGGCGCTGCATCATCCAGCCAATCTCCACGGCGCCCTTGAATCCAGCATCAAACTCCACCCGCGCGAGGCCAATGTCGCCGATAAAGGCACCGCTCGCTCGTTCGATCAGAGGCTGAAAGGAAAAGCCGTCACGGCGGTCTTGTTCTCGATACCGCGCGATGACACTGCGAGACTGTTCCTCGGTCTGCAAGTTCGGGAAAAAGGCGCAGACTTCGGGGTCATTGTTCATGGCGTGGTAGGGGATGAAGTCCTCCTCCTGCCACTCTCGCAGCAGCAATCGGTCAGTTTCCAATGTAAGAGCCATGAGCGTTTCCAGCTTGAATCGTCGGTGAAGGCAGCAGTCTGCGCCAGTAGATCTGCCTTATACACAGAAAGGCTGTCGNAGGCGGTTTGCCCGCGCCAACCGTGGCTGTAGATTGGAGAACATGGTCATGCACATTAAAAAGCTCTGCGTGGGCATCTCCTCGATAGAGCACCTTGAAGAAAGCGTAGGTCGGCGGTCAGAACCCGACCATCCGCTGACAGGTGAGGTCTTCACTTACATCACAACCCGTACCCGGCCTCAGCAATGGGAATCGATCCGCGACGGTGGCTCGCTCTACTGGATCATCGATCGCAGGCTGTGTTGCCGCCAGGAAATCATCGATTTTCGTGAGGGAAATAAGCAAGACGGCACGCCAGCGTGGCATATCGACCTGCGCGCCGAGGTGATTCCTGTCAATTTTTCGCGGCATCGGCCCTTTCAGGGATGGCGATATTTGCCCGAAAAGGACGTTCCAGCGGACCTGAAACCGCGAAATCTNACCCAAAATGTCCGTGATGACGAATTTCCGCATGAGTTGCGTCGCGAATTGACTGATTTAGGGCTCTTATAGAATGATTATGGACGCAAGCTATGCAGAGCTGTAATGACTCTACGCATAAGTAGTTTTTTGTTTTTTTCGCTTGCGCCTCTCGGACGGGGGGTCTAGATACAGGCCTCGTTCCGAGCAACACGGGCTGCCACAACGTCTCCTAACCGAAANGAGGGAGGTGAGAGGCCGCTTTACACTGCTTAGACATGCTCTTTGACATCGTTGGTTAAGAAAAATTGAGAGGATGCGCGGCTGGCGCTGGGTGTCTGGTGACTGGGATTTCAGGATCTGAGGAAGCTAGAGCTTTAAGCGNAAGCAAGTGCATCTTTGACACACGTTACCTGGCAACGGTTTAGGCCGAGGTCAGGAACATTTGTTACGTCAATTAGGTTAGTCGAGAGACTAACTATTGAGAGCATCGGTCTATGACCGGTGCAGATGCTTTGTGAACGGTAAAGCTTTGGATTGAACTTGAGAGTTTGATCCTGGCTCAGAACGAACGCTGGCGGCAGGCCTAACACATGCAAGTCGAGCGCCCTGCTTGCAGGGAGCGGCGGACGGGTGAGTAACGCGTGGGAACGTGCCCTTCAGTTCAGAATAGCCACTGGAAACGGTGAGTAATACTGGATACGCCCTTAGGGGGAAAGATTTATCGCTGAAGGATCGGCCCGCGTTGGATTAGCTTGTTGGTAGGGTAATGGCCTACCAAGGCGACGATCTATAGCTGGTTTGAGAGGATGATCAGCCACACTGGGACTGAGACACGGCCCAGACTCCTACGGGAGGCAGCAGTGGGGAATATTGGACAATGGGGGCAACC
>NZET01000013.1 GCA_002690455.1 Kiloniella sp. | reverse complement strand
GTCAGGCTGAGGTTCTCACCGGTTTCCAGCTTGAACAACACCACGCCGTTGTCCATGAGCTCGTAATGTTCGGGCAGCAGCAGCGTGTGCGGGGTCGGCAGTGCATCGACATCATCAGCTTGGGCCCAGCTGCTCGTCCCCACTGCGCCCGCAGACAAGCCCAAGACCAGGGCCAATCGGTCAGCAAGTGAGCGGCGGCGATTAGCAACCAAGCGCGCCAGTATGAAGGGAGCAGGCGAAGACATGTCGTAACACTATTGGTCATCGACACGACCTTCACCCGTCCAACAATGCTCCGGCGCACAAGGTTCAGAGTCGCTCTGTGGACCTCGGGGATAACTGCCAAAACTGTCCAGATCGGTGGGGTGGCAGGGGGGAGACTTGGCTCCCGGCTTATTCAATATCGAGCTCACATTTTTGCGCTAGAAATAGCCGCAGCTGTGACCTTCCCAACGCTCCCGTCGCTTCAAGGAAACGGATAGGTCACTCGCTCGAGATATTTGCGTAGTTCTTTCGCTCCAGCCTGCGACCGGTAAAGGCCTGTTGTGACATTGCCATCAGCATGTCCAATGATGTCACTCACAAGATGCTTCGGCGCTTCTGCTTCGTTCAGCAACGCCGTGATCAGAGTACGCCGGAAACTGTGGAAGACCTTGCGCTGAGCACCCTCGCCAAACAAATGATCCTTGAGGCGCCCAAAACGTTTGCCCGCTGCAGCACTGCGCTTGGCGTACTTGTTCTTCGCAGTTGATTGCAGGAGGTAGACATCATGTCCCCTGGTCTGCTCGACAAGGCGATCGATGACGGGCTGCAAAGCGGAGTGGATCGGCACCCAACGGCCTTGCCCAGCTGCCGTCTTGTCGCCACCAGCGCCGATCTGTAGGAGGTCGTCTCGGACGTCTGACGCCCGCAGCTGGTCGACATAATGAAAGGCTTCAGAGCGAGTGATCACCCCCACCTTTTTGACCTGGCGCGTCATCTGAAAGGTGGCTAAGGCGTCCTGCCTGCGAGCGACTGCGTATTCCGTTGCGTTGTAGAGTTGGACCGGTTTCAGCACATCATCGATTGAGTGCCCGTAGGCGGGAGCACGGCCTTCTCGACAAAGGTCGACCTGTGTCTAGAACTCGTCGCCAATCTCGCTCGCCCATTTCTGCACCTGTGCTGGGTTGAGATTACGCTTGGACAACCTGATCTCGGATTTTCCGAAGTGCTTGCGACAATCTTGTGGAACCACAAGGCGGACTTTCCAGGCTTTGCCTGCAATCTTCGGGGGTACTGTTCTGCGCTGGCCCGTTAAGTACCGTTTGGCTACGAGTCTTAGTTCAAAATTGGATACAAAAGTGCAGACGCGTAAGAGGACGCACGGCAACTAAGCGACTGTCGCGAAGGTGTTTTCTGGCTGCCCTGCCACCCCCCGGAGGAGGTGGCATCCCGTACGGGATTCGAACCCGTGTCGCCGCCGTGAAAGGGCGGTGTCCTAGGCCTCTAGACGAACGGGACGCAGCAAAATAAGACTGCAGCACTTGCGTGCTACCCTAGGACTTGGCGTGTATCTAACCCGGAGTTCCCAGCGGCGCAAGCGACTTCTCATGCGCCCGTGTCGCGGGTGATAGGCAGAGACAACTTGGCTCTGCAATCAGAATTGGTCTACTTTTCAGACCAATTGAAATCCTTACAGTTGGCTGGTGACTGACTGTAACCTGGAAGGGGTATGACCATGACCGAAAATACGGCCCAACTCCGTGAACTCTCCGGCCTCAGTGTCGATGCAGCGCTCGCTGATTTCATCGACAATCAAGTTCTGCCTGAGCTGCCGGTCGACCAGGCGCAGTTCTGGACGGGGTTGGCCGGGATCGTCGATGCCCTAACAGACCAAAATATCGAGCTGCTGACCCGGCGAGCCAGCCTGCAAGCGCAACTCGATGACTTTCACCGCGCCAACCCCGGTCCAATCCGCGATATGGCGGCTTACGAAGCCCTCTTGCGGTCGATCGGTTACCTCGTCGACGCTGGGGAAGATTTCTCGATCCGGACCAGCAACGTAGACGACGAGATTGCCCGTGTCGCTGGGCCACAGCTGGTTGTGCCTGTGATGAATGCCCGCTACGCGTTGAATGCGGCGAACGCGCGTTGGGGCTCGCTCTACGACGCCCTGTATGGGACGGATGCCATCGCTGAAGACGAAGGTGCAGCGCGTGGCGGGGGCTATAACCCTGTCCGCGGAGCGCGGGTGATCGCGCGCGCGCGGGCCGCGCTAGATGTAAGCGCACCACTGGCTGGCGGTGCTGCTTTTGCCGACGTTACAGGCTTTTCAGTGGCGGCCGATGGCAGCCTAACTGTACGGTTAACCGATGGATCGGAGATAGGTTTGGCCCACCCTGACCGCTTCGTTGGTTATCAGGGTGAGCCCTCGGCACCGACGGCGGTCCTGCTGCGCCATAACGGGCTGCATCTGGAGATCCAGATCGATGCCGATCACCCCATCGGCAAGACCGATGCAGCCGGGGTCAAAGATGTTTTGGTCGAGAGCGCACTGTCCACCATCATGGACTGCGAAGATTCCGTCGCAGCCGTGGACGCAGCCGATAAGATCATCGCCTACCGGAACTGGCTGGGACTGATGAAGGGCGATCTCAGCGAAACCTTTGATAAAGGCGGGCACAGCGTGACGCGCGCCCTGAACGTTGACCGGGACTACACCACACCTCTGGGCGGTAGCCTGCGGCTGAAGGGCAGAGCCCTGATGCTCGTGCGCAACGTCGGGCACCTGATGTCCAACCCTGCCATCCACGACGCTCAGGGACGGGAAATTCAGGAAGGCATTCTCGATGCCATGGTAACGGCAGCCTGTGCGATGCACGACCTCCAGCGCGAGGGTGGGAATTCGCTCCGGGGCTCCATCTACGTGGTTAAGCCCAAGATGCACGGACCCGAAGAGGTCGCCTTTGCCGACGCACTCTTTGGTCAGGTCGAAGATGCGTTGGGTCTGCCTCGATATACGATAAAGATGGGGATTATGGACGAGGAACGTCGTACGACGGTCAACCTGCGCGCCTGCATCCGCGCGGCACAGGATCGGGTCGCATTTATCAATACTGGGTTCCTCGACCGCACCGGCGACGAAATGCACACGGCGATGGAAGCCGGTCCAATGATCCGGAAGGCCGAGATGAAGAGTGCGGGCTGGCTGGCCGCTTATGAGGACTGGAATGTCGATACCGGGCTCGCGTGCGGGCTGCGTGGACGGGCACAAATCGGAAAGGGCATGTGGGCCATGCCGGACCTGATGTCCGCGATGTTAGAGCAGAAGATTATCCACCCCCGTTCCGGCGCCAACACGGCGTGGGTCCCCTCGCCAACCGCGGCAACGCTTCACGCCCTGCACTACCACGAAGTTTCCGTGGCCGAGCGACAGGATGCGCTCATCGATGGCGGTGCGCGGGCCAGCCTGCAGGAGATCCTCCGCATCCCTGTGGCCGAAGGTCAGAACTGGTCACCCGAGGATATCCAGAACGAGTTGGACAATAATGCTCAGGGCATCCTCGGCTACGTCGTTCGCTGGGTGGATCAGGGCGTGGGCTGTTCCAAAGTGCCGGACATCAATGATGTCGGTCTGATGGAAGACCGGGCCACGTGTCGGATCTCATCTCAGCATATGGCAAATTGGCTCCACCATGGTATCGCCACTGAAGCCGAGGTCGTGGCGTCGCTGAAGAAGATGGCGGCCGTGGTCGACGGTCAAAACGCTCATGACCCGCAGTATCGGGCAATGGCACCCAACTTTGACACTTCGATTGCCTTCCAGGCCGCCTGCGATCTGGTGCTGAGGGGCCGGGAACAGCCATCCGGCTATACTGAACCCGTTTTGCACGCACGGCGACTTGAACTGAAAGCCAGCGAGCGGGCGAAGGCCTGAACGGCGAAAGTGACGCGACTGTGCAATATGCTTATTGGGTGTACCTGGGGAGCGCGCAATAAACCGCTGCCAAGTCCGAAATTACTCAACCATCAACGCAAGGCCCTTAAGGTAGGCACCCTCACTAAATCCCAGGTCAGCCACATGATCAGCGGCAGCTGACAGCCGCCTGAACACCCGGCCCCGCCGCTGGTTATCGGCCAGCGCAAGCGTCACCGATCTCTGGAACGCCTCGGGCGATACCGCCCCCGAGCACGAAAAGGTCAGCAGTATGCCCCCTGCCTCCAGCAACGGCACAGCAGCCCGACTCAGCTTGCGATAGGCGTGCAGCGCCCTCTCCAGCCCCCCGCTGGATGCGGCAAACTTTGGCGGATCGAGGATGATGAGATCAAACCGCCGCTCCTCATCCCTGAACCCTTCGAGCGCTTTAAACACGTCACTGCACAAATGCGGAAAACGCTCATCCCCGTTTTGTCCGCTCAACCCGTTCAGGGCGTAGTTCGCTGCCGACAGGTCCAGCGCTGGCTGCGAACTGTCCACCGAGACAACCTCCTTCGCCCCACCCAACGCCGCCTGCACCGAAAAACCGCCCGTATAGGAGAAGCAGTTTAGAACCCGTAGTCCACCTGCCAATGCACGCACCAATGCCCGGTTCTCTGCCTGATCGAGGTAGAACCCCGTCTTGTGTCCACGCTCGATATCTACGCTGAAACGGGCACCAAATTCCTCGATTTCAACCGACAGTCCACCGTCTGTTTTGCCCTGGACCCAGCCCACACGCTTGCTGAGCCCTTCCTTGCCCCGGCTGTCGCTGTCCGAACGCTCGTAAATGGCCCGTGGTCTAACCGCCACCTCCAGCGCTTCGAGGATGGTCTCCCGCCAGTACTCCATTGGTGCGCTGTTAATTTGTGCGACCAAGACATCGGCAAAACGATCGACCACCAACCCTGGCAACCGATCACCCTCGGCGTTAATCAGCCGACAACCACCTGCAGCATCCAACCGGCCCAACCGACCACGCAAATCCACCGCAGCGCGGATGCGGCGTTGAAAAAAGCTGGCGTCAACCTCCTCAGCCGGGTCAAGGGTCCACACGCGTGCCCGGATCTGGCTCTTGGGTGAGTAGCCTGCTCGGCCGATCCAGCGACCGTCATAGCTGACAACGTCCGCTGTCCACCCTGGCTGAGGGCTGTCCTCCACCCGCTCGATCGCACCGGAAAAGATCCAGGGATGACCATGTCGGATATGACGTTCCTTTCCGCCCTTTAGTACGATTTTTGGGTGAAGTGGCATGACCGGTCTCTTATCAATGAATGCATCTGACCCTATGTAACCCGGAACCCCGATTCAAAGGAGCCAAGGCCCTGCATGTTTGACCTCAGCAAAGCCCCTATACCACCCCGGGCCAAAAAGCGGCCGGTTTCGACGACCCATCATGGTATTACAAAAACCGACGATTTTGCGTGGTTGCGTGTGAACAACTGGGCGGAGGTCATGGCCGACCCTAGCCTGCTGGCTGAGGATGTCAGTGCCTATCTTGAGGCCGAAAACGCATACTCAGCTGCCGTACTGGAACCGACCAGAAACTTGCAGGATGCGTTATTCACCGAGTTCAGGGGCCGTATCAAAGAAGACGACCAGTCACCGCCAGTCAAAGACGGTCCCTTCGCTTACTATGTGCGTTTTCGCACAGGCGGCCAGTACGCCATCCACTGTCGAAAGAACCGCGATGATGCGGGCGAGACCTCCGAGCAGGTAATCTTTGACGGCGATCAGGAAGCCAAAGGCCATGACTATTTCCGCATGGTCGGCGCGACCGTCAGTGACGATCACCAGTTGATGGCATGGGGGCTGGATACCACGGGCTCAGAGTTCTACAGCTTACGGATCCGCGACCTGCAAACCGGTAGAGACCTGCCCGACCAAATCGAGCGCACGGCCGGTGGTGCGGTCTGGGCTCCGGACGGACTTTCGCTGTTTTACACTTGGCAGGACGACAACCATCGGCCGTGTAAAGTCTTCCGGCATGTTCTGGGTACCGACCAGAGCCAGGACCAGTTGATTTACGAAGAGTCTGACCCTGGCTTCTTTGTTGGTGTCTCCGGCTCGGCCGATGATCGCTTTCTCCTGATCAGTGCCAACGACCACCAGACCACAGAAGTTTGGATCGCGGACTTGCAAACACCCCAGTTCGCCCTGAAGTGCGTGGCCATCCGTGAAACCGGCCACGAATACGACCTCGAGCGCGCGGGGGCGCACTGGTTCATTCGAACGAATCAGAATGGAGCGGTCGATTTTCAAATCATGCGAGCTGAAATCGGCCGAGAAGGGCGAGACCACTGGCAGATATGGCAATCTCATGTGCCGGGTCGGCTGATCCGGGGCCTGGACGGCTACAGCGGTTTTCTTACCATCTTACAGGCGGAGCGCGCCCTCCCCTCCATCGTGATCCACGACCTCCTGAACCAGACCAGCCACAGCATTAACTTCGACGAAGATGCCTATGCATTGGGGCTGCAGGGTTCAGCCGAGTGGGACACGGACCAGACCCGATTTAGCTACGAAAGCCCATCAACGCCGAGCCAGATTTTCGACTATGATATGGCCCGTTCAGAACGCACCCTCATCAAGCAGCAAGAAGTGCCGAGTGGTCACAACCCCGCAGACTACGTGGTCCATCGCATCATGGCGAAAAGCCAAGACGGGACCGAAGTGCCCGTCACCGTCATGCATCATCGCACCACGCCGCTGGACAGCACAGCGCCGCTGTACATCTATGGCTACGGCTCCTACGGCATGTCCATGCCAGCGAACTTTTCCATCAAACGCCTGTCCCTGGCCGACCGAGGGCTGGTGACGGCGACCGCGCATGTCCGGGGTGGAGCCGACATGGGCTATGGTTGGTACCTGGANGGGAAGCTCGAAGGAAAAACCCATACATTTCATGATTTCATCGCGGCGCGAGATCGCTTGTGCGACCTCGGCTGGGTGGACCCTGCACGCTTGTGCGCGGAAGGGGCATCGGCGGGTGGGATGCTCATGGGTGCCATCGCCAACATGGCGCCCGACAAATTCGCCGCCATCGTGGGGGGCGTTCCTTTCGTCGATGTGCTGACCACCATGCTTGACGCCAGCCTGCCGCTAACCCCGCCTGAATGGCCNGAATGGGGCAACCCGATCGACAGTGCCGAAGACTACGCCCGCATCGCTGGTTACTCCCCCATCGATAATGTTGAGGAAAAGGCCTACCCGGCCATCCTCGCCACCGGGGGGCTGACTGACCCACGTGTCACGTACTGGGAACCGGCCAAGTGGGTCGCTACGCTCCGGGCGCGCCGNACAGATGACGGCCTAACGCTCCTCCACATGAATATGGGCGCGGGCCATGGCGGGGCATCGGGGCGCTTCGACGGTCTGCGCGAAGATGCTCGCGACTGGGCCTTCCTGTTATGGGCCCTGGGGGTAAAATCATGATGCCTCAGTTCGTATGGGGCATGCATGGCATAACGCAAAGAGCACTGCAGACGCTGGGTGCCTTTATCCTGGCCGGTGTGTCAGCCATTGCTGTGCTGACCATCGCGCCTGAGCCTGTTGCGGCTCAAACCACCGAAGAGTCAGCAACGGTCTACGCACCGCCACTGCCGGCCGATGAACGGCGTTGCTGCGGAATTTCACGCCTTTTTGTCTACCAACCAAAACCGACGCCAGGGCAACCTTGGCCCGGCTTGCCACCCTTTCAAACCCTGCGTTACACTGGGCTTGATGGACAACCATTAGCCGCGTGGTATTGGCCGGGCAACCGTGCAAGCGAGTCACCACTGACCGTTTTCTTTCATGGCAACGCCGGCAATTTTGAGGATTCAACCCGATATACAGCCGGCCTCATCGCCGCAGGTTATCCAGTTTTGCTGCCAGAATACCGCGGCTATGGGGGCCTGCCTGGACAGCCAACGGAGGCGGGACTTCGCAGTGATGCACAAGCTGCCTTGAGGCTAGCCCAACAGCTTGGTTGGGCGCCCAAGCAAACCATTATCGCCGGGCACTCGCTGGGCGGTGCGCTGGCCCTGCACGCACTGCATGATCAGGGCCAGATCGCTCGCGGCGCGATCATTATGAGTACCTTTACCAGCTTGCCTGATATGGCCGGGGTCGCGCGCTGGCTGATGGCCGATCGCTTCGATAACCTCAGCCTCGCACGCCGCACGGTCACACCGGTCGTCTGGGTGCACGGGACCATGGACAGGCTGATTGCCAACAAGCATGGCCACCGCCTGTTCGCGGCTCTGCCGGAAAAGACGCCCAAGGCCTTCTTAACCATTGAAGCTGGGCACGCTGACCGGCACAGTGTTTATCAGGAGGCTATGGTCAATGCCATGGTTTGGCATCAGGCCCTTACCAAGAGGTAAAACTTCGCGTGGTGTCAGCCCGGAGCCGGCGGTGGTGCAACCCCAACTCTAATTTCGATCCAGCGACAGCAGACGTGTGTAGATCAGGCTTACCGTAAGTCCGGAGTAGATCGTCGAAACAGCGTAGACTACCGGGGTAAACACCGCCCCGATGAAACCGACGATGCTCCCAGCGACCAAGCCGGACAGAAACAGATTGAGGCAGAAAAAAAGGGCCGTGGAAACGGCCCCTGTTGACAGCGATAAAGCGCCATCACTAGTTCAATATGGCTTCAACGAATCAAGCGGAAGCAGGTTCCGCATCAGTCGATGCTTCTTCGGAGTACACGAACAACGGCAGTGCACTTTTCTCGACCGCATCCTTGTTCACCACAACCTCTTCAACACCGGTCATCCCAGGTAAGTCGTACATCGGGTCAAGAAGTATAGCTTCCATAATCGACCGCAGCCCACGCGCACCAGTTTTACGCTTTATCGCCTTTGCAGCAACGGCTTCAAGCGCGTCATCGGTGAAACTCAGCCGTACCTCTTCCATCTCGAACAAGCGCTGGTACTGCTTTACAAGGGCGTTCTTTGGCTCAGTCAAAATTTGCATAAGCGCGGCTTCATCGAGGTCTTCCAGCGTCGCGACGACCGGCATACGGCCGATAAACTCAGGGATCAGACCGTAGCGCTGCAGATCTTCAGGCTCGACATCACGCAGGATTTCGCCGGTCCGACGCTCATCGGGGCTCTGCACCGTCGCGCCGAACCCGAGTGAACTACCTTGACTACGCTGCGAGATGATCTTTTCCAGCCCCGCAAAAGCGCCACCCGCAATGAACAGAATGTTGGTGGTATCGACCTGCAGGAACTCCTGCTGCGGATGCTTTCGCCCTCCCTGCGGTGGCACAGAAGCAACCGTACCTTCCATCAGTTTAAGCAGCGCTTGCTGTACGCCCTCGCCCGAGACATCACGGGTAATCGAGGGGTTCTCAGCCTTTCTGGTAATCTTATCGATTTCATCGATATAAACGATGCCGCGCTGCGCCTTCTCAACATTGTAATCCGCCGCCTGCAGCAGCTTCAGAACGATATTTTCTACGTCCTCGCCCACATAACCAGCTTCAGTCAGCGTGGTTGCGTCAGCCATGGTAAAAGGCACATCGAGAATCCGTGCCAGCGTCTGCGCCAACAGCGTCTTGCCACAGCCCGTCGGGCCGATCAGTAAGATGTTGGACTTGGCCAATTCCACGTCCGCAGACTTCTGCGCGTGGTTCAGGCGCTTGTAGTGGTTGTGCACCGCAACTGACAGCACGCGCTTGGCCTGCGCCTGCCCAATCACGAAATCATCGAGAATGGCATAGATATCTGACGGGGTAGGAACACCCTCAGAGGCCTTGGCAAGACCGCCTTTGCTCTCCTCCCGGATGATGTCCATACACAGCTCAACGCACTCATCACAGATGAACACCGTTGGTCCGGCAATCAACTTGCGAACCTCATGCTGACTCTTGCCACAGAAAGAACAGTACAGCGTGTTTTTGCTGTCGCTCATCGATGCCGACATTTAAAATTCCAATATTCTCAATACATGAGCAGGTTAGAAGCTAGCGTGCCTTATGGCAAGCTACCTACCGACGCAGCCACGAAATGGACAAACTACGCGTCTGCCGCTGCCCGCTTGGAAACAATTTCGTCGATGAGACCAAAGGCCAGCGCTTCGTCCGGATCCATGTAATTGTCCCGGTCCATAGCCTTGTCGATCTCGGAGACCTTCTTGCCTGTGTGTTGGGCGTAGAGCTTGTTCAGCCGCTCACGGGTTTTGAGGATTTCCCGCGCGTGAATCTCGATATCTGCTGCTGTGCCCTGATAGCCCGACGAAGGCTGATGAATCATGATCTTGGAATTAGGCAGCGAGAACCGCTTACCCTTGTCCCCCGCCATCAGCAGGAACGAGCCCATCGACGCCGCCATCCCGACACAGATCGTCGAAATCGACGGCTTGATGAACATCATGGTGTCGTACATCGCCAGCCCCGCTGACACTGAACCGCCAGGGGAGTTGATGTAGATGCTGATATCCTTGTCCGGGTTCTGGCTTTCCAGAAACAGCAGTTGAGCGCAGACCGAAGCCGACATCATGTCGTTGACCACGCCAGAGACGAAAATAATCCGCTCCATCAGCATCCGGGAATAAATGTCGTAAACTTTTTCCCCGCGATTCGTTTGCTCGATCACGTAAGGAATTGGCGTGGTCATGGTCGTCGACTGGGCTGCGCCTGCAGTCCCGAATGGATCGCTTGGAAAGGTCACTGTCTTTACTTTCGTTTGCTGTTGCTTTCGCAGTCGCGGCTTACGGTTCGGCCGGCGCGAATGGTGTAGACGGGGAAGAGGACTGGCCAATTTGCGTGCAAAGCGTCCAGCCTAGCATCCCAGCGCGGCTGCATCGTGTTTCGGTAGTGTGGTCTGTCCGATATGGGCGCTTTGACCACCACCTGCAACCAGGTTTTTTATGCGCCAAGGTCGCGTTTGCTCAGCCGTCGACTGCTGTTGCTTCGTCAAACCGAGCCATGGCACCAGCGAGATTGGAATGAATGACGGCAAGTTGACCAATCACCCGCTCACGTTCTTCTCGCTGTCGGTCGACCGGGTCCTCTGAACCGGCAGGCACACTGAGCATGCCGGATAGCGGAGTCTCGGTGGCCCGAGGGGCCACGGGGGTGATAGCCTGAAACAACTCTCGGGTCTGGATCGCCTCGTCAGACAGCGCACCGGCCGCGTTCTCGTCCTCGGCTGCTTCCAATGCAGCAGCGCGCTGGTCCTCAGCCTCAATGTCGGGCGGCAGCGTCATGTCATCGCTCGGCGCAGGTGGTGCTTCGATCCCGCCTTCACGCAGCAAACGCTGAACGCCACGGATGGTGTAGCCTTGAACGTACAGCAGGTCTCGGATGGTGGTGAGCAGCGCAAGGTCTTCGGGACGGTAGTACCGACGACGGCCACCACGCTTGAGCGGCTGGATCTCAGGAAACTTGGTTTCCCAGAACCGTAAGACGTGCTGAGGAACATCTAACTCTTCCGAGGCTTCGCGGATGTTGCGGAACGCGTCGTTTGCCTTTGCCATGATCTGTTCCTGCCCTGTCCCTACTCTGCCATAACTGAGCCGCTACCTTAGTCGTCGTTGGCGCCCGCTTCAATGTACGTGTCGAGCGGACCGCCCTTCCAGTCTTCAACCAGCGCCTGTTTCAACACTTGGCTGGCGCGGAAAACAAGAACACGGCGTGGTGGGATTTCATGCTCTTCTCCTGTCTTCGGGTTACGTCCAATACGCTTTGCCTTATCGCGCACTAGAAAAGTCCCGAAGGAAGCAATCTTCACCGGCTCGCCGTCAACCAGTGCATCAGAAACATGGTTCAAAATGCTTTCGACCAAATCGGCAGATTCATTTCTCGAGAGCCCGACCTTCTCGTAAAGAGCCTCGGTCAAGTCAGCACGTGTGATGGTCCTGTTCACGCTCTACCCTTCTAGCTGGTCGGTTTCAAAGGGTTGATAGACAAGTGAATAGTTGGGGTCAACGCGAGTCAGCTCTGCAGTCGCGAAAAATGTAGGGCGCGATGCAAAACAGCCTAAGATCAAAGATTTGGCACTTGTCCCGCCGCGGTTATGAGAGCGGCAAGTACCAGAAAGCCTGCACTAGCCGCCCTTAGGATACGCATCGCGCCGGGATGACCAAACAGGTAGGACAGGCGGCCACTGAAATAAGCGTAGGCCAGCGCGTTCGTCCCACCCAGCACGACAAATACCGCACCATAGACTGCAACCTGCCCCCAATACGGTCGGTCGGCCGCGACGAACTGCGGAATGAATGCGAGGAAAAAGATGATTCCCTTAGGATTGAGAACCGTGACGATAAAGGTTTGGCGAAACACCTGCGCCAGACCATGAACATCGGGGCTTTTGGTTTCTGTAGCAGCGGCCACCTCACGGTTCAGCCCAGCGTTGCCGATAAGCGTTCTATCACGCCAGATTCCCAAGGCCAGCCAGAGGAGATAGGCCACGCCGCACCATTTGATGACATCAAAGGCCAGAGGACTGATCGCCAGCACTGCCCCGACCCCAGTCAGGCAGAGCGTGACCGCCAGTGCGTCACCGAGGACAACCCCTGCCGCGCTCACCCAAGCCGCACCTGGCCCCAACCGCAAGCCATAGCTCACCACGGTCAGCACCGTTGGCCCAGGCATGAGCAGCACAAACACCGCTGCAAGCGTAAAGGCCAACAGCAGTCCGGGATCAACCATGGGCGCGCTTCAAAGTGATCGGCCCCATCATCGGGCCCTAATCCCCATCGAAGTAAAATAAATCGTCGTTGTCGGCGATGGCTTCCGCTATCCGGTCCTGAAAGTCACCCGCCATAAGCTCGACGGACACCCCGACGGCATGAGCGAAGCCAATCGCATCAGTGCCGCCGTGGGACTTAACGCAAATCCCCCCCAGCCCGAGAAACATACCGCCGTTATAGATCCGTGGATCGAGGCGCTGACGGAGGCGACTCATGGCAGGCAGCGCCAGCAGGTAACCCAGGCGTGAGAACACGCCCGACTGAAATGCTTCGCGAACCATCCCTGAAATTAAGCGCCCGACCCCCTCGGTCGTCTTNAGCGCCACGTTGCCGGTAAATCCGTCGGTCACCACCACATCAGTGGTACCGGCCGCTATATCATCCGCCTCGATGAAACCGCGGAAGTCCCCGGGCAACTGATCCTTTTCCCGGATCAGGTCGGCCGCGAGTTGCAGCACTTCGTGGCCCTTTTGCTCTTCCGAGCCTATGTTGAGTAGGCCGATTGTCGGCCGCGACTTACCGAAAAGAAACCGAGCGTATAGCGCTCCCATGATNGCGAACTGCAGCAAATTGCGTTCATCGCACTGCACGTTAGCGCCCAAATCCAGTACCACGGATTGCCCTTTGGACGTTGGCAGTGGAGAGGCAATCGCTGGGCGGTCCACGCCCGGCACCATCCGCAGCAGCACCTTGGCCAGCGCCATCAGCGCGCCGGTGTTGCCTGCTGAAATGACGGCTTTCGCTTCGCCTTCCTTGACTGCCTCGATCGCTCGCCGCATGGAACTGTCGCGCTTGCCGCCGCGCAGGGCATTAGCCGGCTTGTCCTCACCGGAAATGGCGACGCTGCAGTGCGTAAACGTGTAGCGGTCTTCGAGCGCAGCATACTGGCTGAGCAGCGGTCCAACTCTGGCTTCATCTCCGAAAATCAGAAAGTGTAGTTGCGGGTGTTTCTCAGCCGCCAGCGCGAGGCCACCGATCACGATACCCGGGGCGTCGTCACCCCCCATGGCATCAACCGCCAAGGTCAGACTCATGCTTAATGTCGCTCTCGTTCGCTGTTCGGGTGAGATAAGCACTGTCAACCGACCCATGGCAAGCACTGTTGGGTCTAAGATGTCCCCAGCCTGTGGACGCAAAAAAAGGGCGCTCTCACCTTCGTGAAAGCCCCCCTTTAATCAACCGATCGGAAGTCGCGCGACTTTAGGCGTCGACGGCAACGACTTCCTTGGCGTCATAATACCCGCAGGACAGGCAAACGTGGTGCGGACGCTTCAGCTCACCGCAGTTCGGACACTCAGCATGATTGCCATGGGAAATGGAATCGTGCGAGCGGCGCATACCCCGGCGGGAGCGGCTAATTTTTGACTTAGGAACAGCCATGGTCGTACATCCGAAAACAAGTAAAAGCAGAACACGGGTGAACACCCGGTCCGAACATGAGATGGGGCTATAGACGACAGGGCGTGGTCCCGCCAAGCCCTTTATCCCTCAAAGCAGTCCTGCAGGGCCGCATGGCTGCTCCCGGGTCGCGTAAGGTTAGGCGCCCTCGGCAAGCAAACGGGCAACCATTATCGCGCCGTAGGTCAGTACGCCATCTGCCCCGGCCCGCTTGAACGAAAGTAGGGTTTCCAGCCATACGCGGTCGTGATCCAGCCAGCCATTTTCGGTCGCTGCCATGATCGCTGCATATTCTCCACTGACCTGATAGGCGAAGGTCGGCACGCCAAAGGCTTCCTTAACCCGGCACACCATATCCAGATAGGGCAACCCCGGCTTGACCATGACCGTATCTGCACCTTCCTCGATATCCAGTTCGACTTCGCGCAGTCCTTCGAGCGCGTTGGCCGTGTCCATCTGATAGGTCTTCTTGTCACCCTTGAGTGCGCCACCGCTGCCAATGGCGTCTCTGAACGGGCCATAGTAGGCGCTGGCATATTTCACGGCGTAGGACATCAATCCGACATCGGTGAAGCCTTCTGCGTCCAGTGCATCGCGGATTACCCCGATCCGGCCATCCATCATATCCGACGGAGCGACGATATCTGTACCAGCGCGGGCGAGCGACAGCGCCTGTCGCACCAGCGCTTCGATGGTCTCGTCATTTACAATGCGGTCGCCGACTAAATAGCCATCGTGCCCCAGAGGGTTGTACGGGTCGAGCGCGACATCTGTAATCAGCCCCAGGCCAGGGAAGCCCTGCTTCAGCCTTGCTATAGCGCGGTTAATCAGATTGTCTTCACGCCAGCTTTCAGAGCAATCAGGGGTCTTCAGTGCGGCATCGACCTCGGGGAAAAGTGCCAGCGCAGGAATGCCCAACTCAGCCGCCTGCTCGGCCACACGCAGAACATCGTCAAGGCTGTGCCGGAAGACGCCAGGCATGGAGGCCACGGGCGAAGATTTTGCTGCGTCTGTCAGAAACACCGGTAAAATGAGGTCCGTCGCTGAGACGCGGTTTTCCGCGACCAGCGAACGAATGAAGGAGGACGCACGGTTCCGACGCATTCGGGTCCGGGGGAAACTAGGCATGCTGGAATTCCTGAACTGAGGGCTGACGCAGGCTGCATCAAGGTACCGGTAAAACTTAAAACGTGGAAACCTGAAGCCGCATTTGACATCGGGCGAGAGGGAGCGGGTCGCTGCGTTGGTGGACCCTGTACGCGCCTAATTTACGTCGGGCAGTCGTGATCGGAAAGATAGGAACNACAGCAAAAACTGTTCCGGACCCTAGGGCACCTATCGGCGCGCGCCGCCTCCACGGCGCAAATTCGTTTGACCTACAAATGTGAGAGCGCCCCTCGCATACTGGCACCATTCTCTGCCTTAGCTGCCAAAATTAAAGAGACTAAATTTAGGACTTAATCGTTATAACGGCGGGAATATATTGAAATTAGGGATTAAAAAGGACGTTAAGNATTATTTTGAACTTGATTAGATACGATTTTCAGTTAATGGTGCANTTAGTAATATCGAAGTAATATCGAATTTTGTATCGCATAACTGAGGGTGTTCGCCTTGATTTGCGGCCGCGCAGGGAACTCCATGACCGGGGCCGTTCAAATGAAACAAAGCGCTCAGTTTCGCCACCGCACAAAAAGGGGATCGTCGTGAATCAAGATTACCTGGACACTATTGCTGCTATCGAACGCCTGCACCGCCGCTGTCTAGAAGTTATCAAGACTGAGTTGGACCGCTCCGGCGTGCGCGACATCAACAACATCCAGTCTCTTATCCTCTTCAATATCGGCGAGGAAGAACTGACAGTAGGTGAACTCACGTTGCGCGGCTGCTATCACGGCTCCAACGTGTCTTATAACCTCAAAAAGCTGGTGGACTTTGGCTACGTCTCGCACCGTCGCAGCGCGCACGACCGCCGCTCCTATCGCGTCAAGCTAACGGACAAGGGCACTAAGATTCGGAGGCTTCTCGATGATATGTTTGCCCGCCACGCCGAAGCGCTTGAGGGGTTAAACATCTCCGTGGAGTCCATGGGACAGGCCAACGACATACTTTTGCGGCTTGATCGCTTCTGGGCTTCGCAGTCTGACGCTTACGGCATATCAGACAAGGCCTTGAGCCGCGTGGCCTGATAGGCTTTGAAGGGGGCATCGAACCACCACTCGCGGATTGTGTGATGAAATTGTTCTTTNCCTCCGACCATGCCGGTCTCATTCTGCGGCAGGCCCTATTGGAGCATGCCACGTCTCTGGGCCATGAGGTGATCGACCTCGGCCCACAATCGGGGCAGTCAGTCGACTATCCCGACTTTGCCAACGCATTGGCTGGCGCACTCGCTGACAGTCCCGATGCCCGCGGTGTTGCTGTCTGCGGCTCCGGTATCGGCATCTCCATTGCGTTGAATCGTCACAGACACGTCCGGGCTGCCTTGGTCAACGACGTAACCAGCGCTAGTTTAACCCGTCGACACAACGACGCCAACGTGGTGGCCTTTGGTGAACGCCTGATCGGGATCGAACCAGCTAAAGACGCACTTGCGGCCTTCCTCGATACTGAATTCGAAGGTGGGCGGCACGAAAGACGCGTTGCCAAGCTCTCGCCTCGCTAAGGCAANTGACAGCTCTGCTTTGCGGAGGTCTACCGCATTTGCGGGAATGGGAGGCGTTTTTGACATGTCCCATCGCGAGCATTTGGTGTTTGAGTACGTATGAAACAGACAATTCTGGAGTTCGAGTCTGATGCCTGACGGTTCCCACCACACCGCCCCTGCCGATTTTTGGTCTGCCAGTGTAAGCGATGCAGACCCCGCGCTCGCCGCATCTTTGAGCCAGGAGATGACGCGACAGCAGACGCAGATTGAGCTTATCGCGTCCGAAAACATCGTCTCCCGCGCTGTGCTCGACGCTCAGGGTTCGGTACTCACCAACAAGTATGCGGAGGGCTACGCTGGTCGCCGCTACTACGGTGGCTGCGAGTATGTGGACATCGCCGAAGAACTGGCGGTCGAACGGGCCAAGTCGCTCTATGGCGCCGAATACGTGAACGTCCAGCCTCATTCAGGCGCGCAGGCCAACGGCGCTGTGATGCTGGCCACCATGGCACCCGGCGATACTTTTCTCGGCATGGACCTTGCGCATGGTGGACACCTGTCGCATGGCGCCGCCCCCAACATTTCCGGCAAATGGTTCAATGCAGTGCACTACGGTGTGCGGCGACAAGACGGGCTAATTGATTATGATCAGGCCGCCGACCTGGCCGCTGAACACCGGCCCAAAGTTGTCATCGCTGGCGGCTCCGCTTACCCGCGTGAAATCGACTTCGCAAGGTTCCGCGAAATTGCTGATAGCGTTGGCGCACTGCTCTGGGTGGATATGGCCCATTTTTCCGGTCTGGTTGCCGGGGGTGTCCACGCCAATCCGCTGGATCACGCCGACGTTGTTACCACGACAACGCACAAAACCCTGCGCGGCCCGCGGGGAGGAATGATCCTGACCAACGACACCGAGTTGGCCAAGAAGTTTCGCTCAGCAGTCTTCCCGGGTTTGCAAGGTGGCCCGCTCATGCACGTGATTGCCGCTAAGGCCGTTGCCTTCGGTGAAGCGCTGCAGCCGTCATTCAAAACCTACTGCCAACAGGTCGTCGCTAACGCTCAGGCGCTGGCTGAACGGCTTGTGGAGCACGGGCTGGAGATCTCCACGGGTGGCACCGATACGCATTTGATGGTGGTCGATCTGACACCCAAGGGCGTGACCGGCAAAGAAGCCGAAGACGCCCTGGAGCGCGCAGGCATCACCTGTAACAAGAACTCCATTCCGTTCGACCCGCTCAAGCCAACGATCACCTCCGGCATTCGTCTAGGTACACCAGCTGCAACGACGCGGGGCTTTGGCACGGCTGAGTTTGAGCTGGTGGGCGACTTGATCGCGCGCGTGCTTGATGGCCTTGCGAAAAGCGGCGAAGCGGACAACGGGGAAACTGAAGCCGGCGTTCGCAAGGACGTGCTGGAACTGTGCCAGCGCTTCCCGATCTACAGTTAGACCGAAGCTGCCGTGCGCTGCCCGTTCTGTGGAAACGCCGACTCAGCGGTAAAGGACAGCCGTCCGTCGGAGGACAACACGTCTATCCGGCGACGGCGGCAGTGCCCGGCTTGCAGCGGGCGTTTCACCACCTTTGAGCGCATACAGCTGCGCGAACTGACCGTAATCAAGTCCAACGGAACGCGCGAACCCTTTGACCGGGACAAACTCGCCAAGTCACTGACCATTGCCCTGCACAAACGCCCCGTTGAAAGCGAGCGGATAGAGCGCATCGTCTCCGGGATCGTTCGGCGCCTTGAGCATGGCGGGGAAGCCGATATTCCGACCCGTGAAATCGGCGAAATGGTGATGGAGGCACTCAGCGAGTTGGACCAGGTTGCCTTCGTCCGCTTTGCCAGCGTTTACCGAAATTTCGAAGAGGCCCGTGAGTTCCAGGCGATTCTCGACGAGATGGGAGACCGTAGTGACGAGCGCTGACCCCGCAGTCATGCGCGTGGCTCTGGGGCTGGCAAAGCGCGGGCTGGGTCGCACGGGACCAAACCCCACGGTTGGATGCGTGATCCTCGACGCTCAGCGCCGGGTTGTGGGGCAGGCGCGCACGGCCGACAGCGGACGGCCGCACGCCGAAACACTAGCGCTGGCCCAAGCCNGCGATCGTGCCAGAGGCGGCACAGCAGTGATTACACTAGAGCCTTGCGCGCATCAGGGCGAGACCGGTCCGTGCGCCAACGCGCTCATCGAAGCTGGCATCGCCCGAGCCGTTGTGGCAACCACCGACCCTGACCCTCGCACCGCAGGCGCAGGTATCGCGCGCCTGCGTGCTGCAGGNATTGATGTCTCAACCAGCATCATGGAAACCGAAGCAAGGCACCTGAACACGGGCTTCATCAAGCGCATCACGCAGGGCCTGCCCCATCTCAGCCTCAAACTGGGCCTGTCATTGGACGGNAAGATTGCACTGGCCAATGGCGTCAGTCAGTGGATCACCAGCCCTGCCGCGCGCCAGCGCGGGCACCTACTTAGGGCGCAGTCAGACGTCTTGCTCACTGGCGCGAAAACGGTGCTCAAGGACGAGCCGCGCTTTACCGTGCGCCTGCCCGGCCTGTCAGGGGTTGCCGATCCTGCGGTGGGCGTGGTCTATGACAGCGCGCGGAGCAATCAAGAAATCGTAGGCTGGGTCCGCGAGCACCGCCCGCATTGGCGGCTGTTGCCTGGCTGGAATTTCGAGACCCACTTGCGGACGCTGGCAGCAGAGGGTTGCAACCGGGTACTGGCCGAGGCTGGCGGCGGGGTGGCACGCGCGCTACTAGCAGAAAACCTGGTCGATGAAATCGTGGTGTTCCGCGCAGGTGTGGTGCTGGGTGGTGATGCCCGCAACGGAATCGGACTGTTCGGCTATACCAAATTGGAGCAGGCGTTACGATTTGAGCGGGTTGACGTGCTAGGGGTGGGAGAAGATGTGATGGAGGTCTGGCGTCGCGCCTGACGCCACCGCGCCTAGCCCTGAGCTGGCTGAAACACCAAGCCCGGATGGGCGAGCGAAGACCATAAACCAGCAGACCAGAGAAAGAAGCAACGACAGACAATGTTCACCGGGATCATCACCGACGTTGGAACCGTCGTGCACCGCGAGGACCGAGGCGATACCCTGTTCCGCGTGGAAACCGCGTACCGTGCCGAAAACATTGAGATCGGCGCCAGCATCTGCTGCAACGGTGCCTGCATGACCGTGATTGCAACCGAACAACGCGATCCGGTGCGCGCAACCTTTGACTTTGAAGCCAGCGCCGAGAGCCTGTCTAAAACCACCATGGCGGGCTGGCTTCCCGGGCAGCGACTCAATCTCGAACGCAGTCTGGCGTTGGGGGATGAGTTAGGCGGTCATCTTGTCTCTGGGCATGTCGACGCGGTGGCTGAGGTGGTGGAGCGCGTGACCGAAGGCGACAGCTGGCGCTTAACCATACGTCCGCCCGCCGACCTAATGCCGTTTTTCGCACCAAAAGGCTCGGTCGCGCTCGACGGTGTGTCACTGACCGTCAACGAAGTTGGTGAAGACAGCTTTGGGATCAACATGATCTCGCACACTCAAGCGGTGACCGCCTTTTCCGAGCTGGTTAACCGTCCCATTTCAGGCACGAGCCCTGCGCTGATCAACTTGGAAATTGACCAGCTCGCCCGCTATGTTCACCGGCAGCTCCAGTTCATCACGTCCGGTTAGGATAGGTCCCGTGCCCATGGTCGCTGTTTTCAACCAGTTTAAATCGTCGATCCCGGAGATAATCGAAGAAGCCCGTAACGGCCGGATGTTCGTGCTTGTGGATGATGAAGACCGCGAGAACGAGGGCGATATCGTTATCCCGGCGCAGATGGCCACCCCGGAGGTCATCAACTTCATGGCAACCCATGGCCGGGGGCTGATTTGCCTCGCCATGCCACCGGCACAGATTGCTCGGCTGGACCTGCCGCTCATGCCACAGCGTCACGAAAGCCGCTTTGGCACTGCCTTTACACTGTCCATCGAAGCAGCCACCGGCGTTACCACCGGGATATCCGCCCCAGACCGGGCACGGACCATCGCAGTAGCAATCGACCCGCAGGTCGGCTCAGGTGATATCCAGACACCCGGCCACGTCTTCCCCCTGCTTGCACGNGAAAACGGCACGTTGGAACGTACCGGACACACGGAAGCCGCCGTAGACATCTCACGTCTGGCCGGGCTCAATCCATCGGGCGTCATTTGCGAGATCATGAACGATGATGGAGAGATGGCCCGCCGCGACGATCTGGTTGCTTTTTGCGAGCGACACGATTTGAAAATGGGAACCATTGCCGATTTGGTTGCCTACCGTCTGCAAACCGAAAGCCTGATCGAACAGTTGAGTGAAGAGGCTTTTGTCACGGACTACGGCAGTGATTTCCGTCTGGTAACCTTCCGCGAGCCTGACGACCCAACGGCGCCCGAGATCCTCGCGCTGGTCAAGGGCGAGATCCGCCCTGACGTGCCAACCTTGACCCGCGTGCATGCACTGAACATGCGGCTGGACCTGCTCGGGGCCAGTGGCGCCAGCAAGCTGCCCGCTGCCATCCGGGCGGTAGACAGCAAAGGCACAGGCGTGATTGTGCTCATCAACTCACCCGACAGCATGGACCGCCTGCCACCTGAACAGGCGCTGCGGACGTACGGACTGGGCGCACAGGTTCTGCGCAGCCTCGGCGTCCGAGAGATGACCCTGCTCTCCAATGCTAACCGCGAACTGGTGGGTCTCGATGGTTTCGGGCTGCAGGTTGTGGGTTACCACCCATTGGACCTATAAAGCGGGTGAGTCCCGGCTAACCCACTGCAACCACCCTGCCCAATCTCTGACTCTACCTCTGCCCCGATCCATACCCTTTTGCTGAGGAACCCAAGGCACCATGGCTGAAACCCCGCATCTGCTCATCGTTGAAGCACCTTACTACACTGAGATTTCTGACGCGCTGGCCGCNGGCGCCGAAGATTTCCTTCGCGCTGAGGGTGTCAGCTTCGAACGCGTTTCTGTCCCCGGTGCCCTGGAAATACCGGCTGCAATCAAATTCGCCGCACAGAGCAAGCAGTTTGATGGCTTTGTCGCGCTGGGCTGTGTGATCCGAGGAGAAACGACCCACTACGATTATGTCTGCGCAGAAAGCGCGCATGGGCTGCAGGTGCTGGCCATGACGCTGGGGCTTTGTATTGGTAATGGTATTCTGACCACTGAGAACCGGGATCAGGCGTGGGTCCGCGCTGACAAGGCGCAGAAGAACAAAGGCCGTGACGCCGCCGAAGCTGCGCTGTCTCTGGTCCGGCTCAAGCAGAAGTACGCGTCCTGAAATGAGCAACACTGAGACACCCACGGGCCCCGAAGTAACGACAAACAGCCACACANCCTCGTCCGACACGGCCAACATGGCGCCGGAGCGGGTCAATGCCTCGCATGCACTCGGACCGCGCACGGCCGCCCGCTTTGCCGCCGTCCAGGCCCTGTACCAGATTGAAGCCACGGATGAAGTGCTTCTGGAGCCTGTGCTGAAGGGATTTGAGCGGCATTTCAATATGGTCGACCTCGACGGTTTGGAACTGGGGGAGTATGACCAACAATTGTTTCAGGCGGTGCTTGAAGGGGTCGCGCGGGTCGCTGCCGACCTTGACGACATGGTCTATGGTGCACTGTCAGAGAAATGGTCGCTGTCGCGACTGGACAGCGTGATGCGAGCGATCTTGCGCGCTGGAACCTTCGAGCTGAGCGAACGGCTCGATATTCCGGTCAAAGTGACAATCAACGAGTATCTTAACATCACCCATCTGTTCTTCTCCGGCAAAGAACCGGCTATGATAAACGCCACCCTGTTTACTATCGCTGAAACCTTGCGTCCGGACGAACTGAACCCAAGTGCGTCGGACACTGAGGCTGAGGCTGAGACTGCGATCGACTGATCGGTGATTGACGGTGCGGGGACGAAGAAGGGGGAAGACGCGCGCGTGTCCGAATTTGACTTCATCCGCGAACTGCGGCCGCTTACAGACGCAAACCCGGCGCTATCGCTAGAGGACGACGCCGCGCTTATCCCCGCGCGCGCTGGCGTTATCTGCACGGACACGCTGGTCGAAAGTCTGCACTTCATCGGGGACGAGCCAGCCGCGGATCTGGCCTTCAAACTGCTCGCCGTCAACGTTTCCGATCTGACAGCGATGAACGCGCGTCCCACCCACGCCTTGCTAAACCTGAGCCTGCCGGGCGACCGCTGTAATGCTGACTGGCGTAGTAGTTTCATCGATGGTTTAGCACAGGCGTGTGACGCCTTTGGCCTGCGCCTGCTCGGCGGTGACACCACAGGCAGCCCGCAGGGATTAGTGCTGTCTGCGACCCTGTTGGGAGACCTCGAAGGCCGAGATGTCTGGCGGCGCGCAGGAGCTCAGCCGGGACAGCAGGTGTGTGTCTCGGGCGCAGTGGGCGCTGGTGCCTTGGGGCTGCACGACATGCAGGCTGGGCGGACCGAGACTGACTTTGCCCGGCACTATCGCCGACCGAACCCACGGTTGGACCTGCTGGGGCTGGCCGGGGTTACGGCCTGCGCCGACATTTCCGACGGGTTGATCGCCGATCTGGGCCATATCTGCCGAGCCAGTGGGGTCGCAGCCGATATCGATCTTGCGGCAGTCCCCCTCGCCAATCCTAACGTCCGGACAGATGCGGCGAAGGCTGCACAGATCACAGGCGGCGATGACTATCGGCTGGTTTTCACCATGGACAGCACCAGCCCCCTGCCCGTTGACTGCCACCCAATTGGCACCATCATACCCCTCCAAGCCCCGGAAGAAGATGACCTGCCGCGCATCCACCTCTCCGGCGCGCCCGCGCTGGCTGCCTNCATCGGGTCGAGAACCGGTTTCACCCACTTCTGATCCGTTCAAAACGCGAGAGGAGAGCTGCGCAGCGCGCGTTTGACCCTGGCGCTTGCCTCTGTCAAACCGCCCGCAGCCAATCCACACATTCTGCAGAGGACTGATCACCATGGACGTGTCCAAAATTTCGCGCGGCGAAAATCCTCCCGTTGATATCAACGTCATTATCGAAGTACCGGCAAACTCCGCTGTGAAGTACGAACTGGATAAGGATAGTGGTGCCGTCTTTGTCGACCGCATCCTATTCACGCCAATGTTCTACCCCTGCAACTACGGCTTTATGCCCAACACCCTCTCCGACGACGGCGACCCGGTCGACGTGCTGGTCGTAGGCCGCCATGAACTGGCGCCGGGTTCGGTCATCCGCTGCGTGCCCGTAGGCGTGCTAATGATGGAAGATGAGAAGGGTGGTGACGAGAAGATCGTGGCCGTGCCGCACAAGAAGATTGACGCCCACTACGACGGTATCAGCACCTACACCCAGTTGCCACAAAATCTGGTCGATCAGATCAGCCACTTCTTTGAACGCTACAAGGATCTAGAACCGGGCAAGTGGGTCAAAGTCACGGGCTGGGGCGATGAGAAGCAGGCTGCGAAAATGATCGAAGAGGCGATGGCACGCGTCGACGGCTAAAGGCGGCCGCTGTCTGCGCTCAGACAAACTCGCACAAGCCCCGGGGTCGTAAGGTGCGGCATCGGGGCTTTTAGCTGCAGGGCCTATGGAAAAGGTCGCAGGAAAGTTGGGAAGCGAAGAAGCCTGCTATTGGTTAAAGCGGACGGTGCCGAAGATGGTCTGGAACAGGCTCTGCGCTGCCGACCGATCCGGTCCGTATATCGAAGAGCTTGCAGGGTCCGGCTGCAGATCGGGATTGCCTAGGATGCCATNGGCGACCTGAAAACTCTGTATCAGCCCGTCTTCGTTGAAGACCATGACCACCACGCGCTGATCGATAACTCGCGGCGGGTTTAGGGGCTGGGGCCGCAGATCCTGCTGGACGTAGTACCAGATATTGGGATCGGCGATGCTGGTCGTGATGGGCAGGCCAAAGCGGTTCTGCAAGTCCTTCTGGGTGTCGATGCCTTTTCGAATGGTTACAAGGTCTTCGTCGCTCGGGGCGCTGCCCCGCACGTCGATCTGTGCCGTACATCCGCTAAGCATAATGCCCGCGGCCAAGAGCAAGAGCGCCAGCAAACCCGCGCGAACCCGTCGCGTGACAGTCATCAAATACACCCCATATCTGTGATCAGCACAGAGAGAAAAACCATGAGTTCAGTAGCATGATCGGAACACTTCGGCGACTCCTTGGTCGCAAGGCTGAGCCCCACGCGACCACGCCTCGCAACCCGATCGGCCGTCGTCAGGGTCAAGCCCGGCTCACGGCGATAAAAGCCGTGGCCTTGCAGCCAGTTCTATTCGCACAATGGGGCATTCCGGATCGATTTGACGGCCGCTTTGAGGCGGTTCTGTTACTGACAGCCGTGGACTTCGCGCGATTGGTCCGGGCTGAGGATACCGCCGCCGCGGATGCGCTGCTTACTGCATTTATGGAGGATGTCGAACTGGCACTACAGGCCAGCGGTGTCTCAGACAGCGGCATGCGCAAGAAAATGCGACAGGTCGAAACCAGCGCCTACGCCCGCGTGGCACGCATCGGCGTGGCTCTGCGCCAGAATGCACCGAGTCAGCCTGAAATTCTGAACAGCATGTTCGGCGGCAGTGAAGACGCCGCACCGCGAGCCACCGCCGACAGGCTGGACAGTCTTCTGCACGCACTGTACGCCGACCCGGACGGGCTCGCATCCGCAGACGCCCTGATCGCGCGCCTGAGTTGAATTGATTTGAATCGAGTAAAGTTGAGCGGCCCAGTGAATAAGAACCGAACTCCTTTGACAGATCCGATCGAATGGCCTCGCGATGGCTGGCGTGACCGCTTGGCCATCTCGGTGGATGCTGCAAAGATCATTGCCGAGCAGTTGGACCTCCGCGATGCCCCGCCCAACGTGACTCTGGCCGTTGACGCCGATCTGACCGCGGGTGGAAAGGAACTGGTTTTCCGGCTCAGGCTCAGTGGCCGCGTGACACAGACCTGCGTGGTGACACTGGACGCCATTGAAACCGAACTGGATGAGAGCTTTATCCGACGTTTCCGAGAAGGTGATTTCCACAACGAGTTGGAGGTGAAGATTGCCGCCACCGATGGCGATATCGCGACCCTCAACGAAGACCTCGAAGCTTGGCCCCGGTCGGTGGATGAACGCCCCAGCCTGCTGGACTTTGTCATCGAGCATTTGGGACTGGTGCTCGACCCCTTCCCGCGCAAGCAGGGGACTGAAGCTGACCCAACTTTATTGCAGGATCCGGTCGATCAGCCGGAGATCATGAGTCCGTTTGCAGCACTGGCGGCATTAAAGCCCAATTCAGAAGACTGATGCAGCCGTCAATTGTTGTCGGACGAGCGCGCGACTCGGATTGCTTCCTGCGCGGCTCTGAACATCGCTGCTGACTTGTGCTCGCACTCGGCCTGCTCCATCGCGGGAACCGAGTCGGCGACGATCCCGGCGCCAGCCTGCACATAAAGCTTTCCGTCCTTAACCACGGACGTACGTAAGGCAATGCAGGTGTCCAGTTCACCGGCGGCAGAAATGTAGCCGACAGCCCCGGCGTAGACCCCGCGCTGGCTGGGTTCGAGTTCGTCGATGATCTCCATGGCGCGGACTTTAGGTGCGCCGGAGACTGTCCCCGCGGGAAAACCGGAGCCCAACGCAGCAAGGGCGTCAACGTCGTCGCGGACCTTTCCCACAACGTTTGAGNTGATGTGCATCACGTGACTGAAACGCTCCACCACCATTTTCTCGGTGACCTCCACCGTACCGATCTGAGCGACCCGGCCAACGTCGTTCCGCCCGAGGTCAAGAAGCATGAGATGCTCAGCCAGTTCTTTGGGGTCGTTTCTGAGTTCGGTTTCCAGCGCATTGTCCTCGGCCAGCGTCTTGCCACGGGGCCGTGTGCCGGCGATGGGGCGGATGGTGATTTGCTCCTCTCGCACACGTACGAGGATTTCCGGGCTGGCACCGACAATGCTGAAATTCCCCATGTTCAAATGGAACATAAACGGTGAAGGATTGACCCGGCGCAGGGCGCGATAAAGCGCGGAAGACGGCAAATCGAAATCAGTCTCGAACCGCTGCGAGAGCACGACCTGAAAGATATCTCCCGCGACGATGTATTCCTTAGCAACCTCAACCATCTGTTCGTATTCAGCAGCGGTGAAGTTGGAGCTGCGTTCAGGCAGGTCCAGCAGGGTTGTCTGCCCTCGGCTGGCGGCTTCACGGTCTTCGGGAACCGGCGCGTGTAGCCGTGCAGCCAGATGATCCAGGCGCTGTTCGGCCTCAGCGAAGCACGCGGATGGTTCTTTCTCTGCATCGGGCCAGAGCGGTGTAACCAGATAGAGGGTATCAAAGGCACGGTCGAAGACGATGATCGAGCGCGGGCGCAGCAGCATAGCGTCCGGCACATCAATATCGCGCGGGTTCGCATGGGCCGAGCGCTCGAAGTACTGCACCATCTCGTAGCCGAAAAAACCGAAAACACCNGCTGACATCGGCGGCAACGGCGCGGGCATGTCAGCACGTGCAGCGTCCGAAAAGGCGCGCAGGCTGTCCATAGTAGAGAGGGTCTCGGGCTCTGCTTTCCAGACTACTTCGCCTGGTTTGGTGCGATGACCGATCCGTGTTTGCCCGCCGGCGTGATGCCAGATGCGGTCGGGGTCAATGCCGATAAAGGAATAGCGCCCAAGGCTCTCCCCGCCTTCAACACTTTCGAACATTAAGGAGAGATCGTCGAAAGCGCCGAGCTTAAGGGCGGCTGCGACAGGCGTTTGTAATTCCGCCGACGCCGTCCGCCACAAAAGGTAACCGCGCCCGGCATTGCGGGCGGTAAGGTAGTCATCAAATGCTGTGTCTGACGTCATGACACTTCCGGTTGCTCGGTGCGGCAGGCCGGAGCCAGCGGCCGCGGGCATGACGCGACAGCCGGCATCCGGACTGGAGACTTACATGCCTGCGCTGGTGTTTGCGCCCTGATCGGCGTATTCGCGACCGTCCAGACGAACCTGCCCGTCACCGCCGGACCGGAGGTCAAGGTAGGCATTNAGCCCGGACGTAATCGCGCGATCCATGATGAGATCGTTGATGTTGATGCGNACCGTCGCGCGAACCGCCTCGCGGTAAGCACGCTGTAGTTCATCATCGTACTGGAAGGCGAACTGAGCCTGAATCCCGGCGAGAGCCTCGGCGTCCAGTTCCGCGTT
This sequence comes from Kiloniella sp., assembly GCA_002690455.1. Taxonomy (GTDB): domain Bacteria; phylum Pseudomonadota; class Alphaproteobacteria; order UBA7985; family UBA7985; genus UBA7985. Next base: position 29,158 of record NZET01000013.1, on the reverse strand, counting down.
TGCCGCGCGTGCTTCGCGCACCAAAACGACGTTGTAACCAGTGTTGGTAACGCCGCCGACAACCTCACCAGCCTCTGCTCCTTTGATCGCTTCAGTCGGGACTGAGAAGCGCAACAGATCGGTCAGCGTCATCCCTTCGCGGTTTTCAATGGTTAACCCGGCCTCAGCGGCATAAGCCGTGAAAGCCTCAGCATCCGTCGTACGGGCCAGCACGTCTTCGCCCAGCGCGGACAGCAAGTCGCGGCGCGTGGTTTCGGTAAAGGAAATTTGCAGGCGCGCCTCGGCTTCGTCGAAAGTCAGGGGCCGGGTTTCTTCGATTCCATCGACGCGCAGGATGAACAGGCCGTCCTCACCAAAGGAATTGCGGAAACCAGTCTGCCCGACTGTGGCAGAGAAAACCTCGCCCATGATCTTGGCGTTTGTTGGCACACCCTCAACCCGGGCATCCGGACCGCTCTGGGCCATGTTCCCGGTCACAACAGGAAGGTCGACCTGCGCGGCAGCATCCTCCAGCGACATGGTACCGACCAAGCCATCAAGTTCGTCAAAGCGGGCGCGCAGGATGGTCGAAGCCTGCGGGCTGGCGATAATCTCGCGCGCGGTGGGACGGTAGTCTTCAAAAGACTGAACTTCGGGCTTCTGAATCTCGTAGACCTCGATCAGCGTGAAGCGNCCACCATCTTCGACCAAATCCAACATGCCGGTATCGGTTGCAGCTGTGAAGGCCGCGTTGATCGCTTCTCTGCCGTAGGTAATCGGACGCAGGCCAACGTCATTGGGGGCTGAGACGCCTGCTTCGGTGGCCGCGTCTTCAAAGCGCTGCCCCCCGCGGACGGCATCGACAATGCTCTGAGCCAATTCNCGATCATCCAACGACAATTGCTTGTAAGCCCACTGCGTGCTGACCTCGGCCCGAGCGACATAGTCATCATAGGTTGCCTGCAGATCCTCATCCGTCACCTCGATGCTGTCGATTAGGTCGGCGGGCGTGAGAAAGATGCCGGTGAAGGCCCGGTACTCTGGACGCTGGTACGCCACTGGTGTTTCATCGAGGATCTGCTGCAACTGCTCGATGGTAGGTTCGGGCACATCAACGGTGTCAGGGGAAATAGCCACATAATCGATATCGTAGCGCGCCCAGCGGGCGTTAAACTCAGCCATGGCGACCGCATCCGGCACCGGCGCAATTGGGGTGCGGGTCTCGTTATCGAACACCAGATCGTCAGCCACGCTGAACAAGCGGGTGGACGAAAGCTCCGCAGCAACATCGCGCAAATAGGCGCGCTCGGTCAGCCCTTGGGCTGCCAGCGAGTTGGACATGCGGCGTTCGCTGAACTGCCCCGTCACGGGGTCAGTGAAAATGCTCTGAACATAAGCGGCCAAGTCAGGTTCGGAGGCGGTCACGCCCAGTTGGTCGGCCTGTGCCTGAAAGGCGACCTGATTCACCATTCGGTCTTCGGTACTACCTTTGACAGAAGTAAGCAGGCCAAAGTCCTCGAACTGCTGGGCTGTGGTCAGCGGGACGCCCAGCTGAGTCTCGAAGGACTGCGCGACCTGATAGAAGGAATTGCGCGCCTCTGTGGCAATCTCCAACTCATTGATCCGCTCACCCCCGGCATTGATGCCAGTGCTGACCCGCGACGAAGTGAACAGGCTGATCGAACCCACAATACCTGAGCCGAGCAACAGCACGGCCAAAAGGACCAATACAGCTTTACCTGCTATCGACTGCGCAAAGGCGCGAAGACCACCCATCATGATAAATTCTGCCTAACGTCTTCCGTGTTGCCGGGGCCGGGATCGTAGAACCGGCCCGACCAACCGTTGTCATTTAGTGATTCAGGCGCTGCCCCGCAAATTACGGAGTCGCGCCAGTGAACCTTTCGCGTGACAGACCACAATTTCACCGCCTAAACAACCCGGAGCAGCATTTACCAAACCGATGGAAGACCCGCCCCATGTTTATTGCTGGCAATTGGAAGATGAACGGAACGATTGAGCAGGCGAGAACGCTGGCCCGGCAGCTGGCTAATCAGCTGCCAACCGGCGCGCCGACGACGGCGCTGTTCCCGCCCGCTCCACACCTTTCAGCCGTGTTGGCGGAAGTCGCTGAAAGCCCGATTTTTGTCGGTGGTCAGGACTGCTCGCCCCACGTCCAGGGCGCCCACACCGGCGATATTTCTGCGGGCATGCTCGCGGACATTGGCGCGCGGGGCGTGATCATCGGTCACTCTGAGCGACGCACCAACCACGGCGAGACCGATGCGGAAATCCACGCCAAGGTAAGCGCGGCGATGCGGACAGGAATCGGCGTGATCCTCTGTGTCGGTGAAACCCGCGAACAGCGCGAGGCGGGTGAGGCCGAGGCTGTGGTCCGTGCGCAACTCGCTGCAGGCCTGCCTGACCCGCTCAGCGGTAACGCCGTCACCGTCGCCTACGAGCCAGTCTGGGCCATCGGCACGGGCAAGGTTGCAACCCGAGACGATATCTCGACCATGCACCGCATGATCCGCGCGTGGTTGCGCGCGCACCAGCCACCGCTGGCCGAGACCTTTATTCTCTATGGTGGCTCGGTCAAAGCCGCAAATGCGGACGATGTCTTCGCGGCGGATGAAGTTGGGGGCGCGCTGGTGGGTGGTGCAAGCTTGAAAGCCGACGATTTTCTGGGGATTATCACGGCTGCCATGAACGCCTGAACGCGCTCTACCCTTCCATTCTGGCGCAGGGTGTCCTACCTACGCCCTTGAAACGACAAGACAGATGAGTTTGCAGCATGATTATTGGCTTGCTTTTGTCCATTCAGGTTCTGGTTGCCTTCGCGTTGATCGCGATTGTCCTGATCCAGCAGACTGACAACTCCGGCCTCGGCCTAGCAGGCGCAGGCGGCGGCGATGCCAGNTCCCTGCTGCAAACACGTGCNTCGGCCAGTTTCCTAACCCGGGCGACCTCCGGTCTGGCGGCGGCATTCATGCTCGTCAGTCTCGCGCAGGGTATCCTCGCGGGTGGCTACGGCTCTTCCGGCGGCTTCATTTCCAACACGTTGGGTCTGACGACTCCAGCGGCGGAAATCGACAATTCGGCGGCCTTTAANCCGATTGTATTCGATGACGCGCCGGGTTCGGGTGACGAAAGCGGCGGTGCGGACACATCGAACCTGCTGTTCGACCCGACCATTTCCGTTGGCGATTCGGCCCCTGCATCGAGCGAAACCCCCGCCGATACGGGCTCGGACGCTGCTACCACCGCCAATGATGGTGCCGCCACGGATACAGCAACGACTGATTCGCAGTAACAGCACGGCAGTTCATCACTTCCGGGATGAGACTCTTCTTGCGTCCCGATAACTTTATGCGCAAAAAAAAAGCCCATGACACGGTATATATTCATAACCGGTGGCGTGGTCTCCTCGCTCGGTAAAGGCCTGGCGAGTGCGGCGCTTGCCTCCCTGTTGCAGGCGCGCGGTTTCAAAGTCCGCCTGCGCAAGCTCGATCCATACCTTAATGTCGATCCGGGAACCATGAGCCCCTACCAGCACGGCGAGGTCTACGTGACCGACGACGGCGCAGAAACCGACCTGGATCTGGGACACTATGAGCGGTTCACCGGGGTGTCAGCGTTGCAGTCCGACAACGTCACCACAGGTCGGATCTACTCAGACATTCTAGCCAGAGAGCGCAAAGGCGAATACCTCGGCGCAACGGTTCAGGTTGTCCCGCATGTCACCAACGCCATCAAGGAGTTCGCGCTTGCGGACCTTAACGGCGAGGATTTCGTAATCTGCGAGATTGGTGGGACAGTCGGCGATATCGAAGGTGCGCCTTTCCTCGAAGCTATCCGGCAACTGGGCTACAAGCTAGGGCGTGAACGCGCGCTGTTCCTGCACCTGACACTGGTGCCCTATATCGCTGCAGCGGGCGAATTGAAGACCAAGCCGACACAGCATTCGGTCAAGGAACTTCAATCTGTTGGCATCCATCCCGATATTCTGCTGTGCAGAGCCGATCGCGAAATACCAGAAAACGAACGGGCAAAGATCGCACTGTTCTGCAACCTCGACCAAAGCGCCGTGATACAGGCGCTGGATGTGGACAGCATCTATCGCGTGCCACTGAGCTACCATGAAGAGGGGCTGGATCGCGAAGTCCTGCGTCACTTCAACCTGACCAGCCCGACGCCNGACCTGAGCCGCTGGCAGGAAATCGTCAAGCGCGTGACCGAGCCCGAGGGCAAAGTTACCATTGGCGTTGTTGGCAAGTATGTGAATCTGCTGGACGCCTATAAATCACTGGCTGAAGCACTGACGCATGGTGGCATCGCAAACAACGCCAAAGTCGAGATGCGTTGGATCGATTCGGAAATCTTCGAAGAAGAAGACCCCGAACTGCACCTGTCTGGCGTCCATGGGATTCTGGTGCCTGGCGGTTTTGGTGAGCGCGGTTCCAGCGGCAAAATCGCAGCGGTCCGACACGCCCGGGAACGGCAAATTCCCTACTTCGGCATCTGCTTTGGCATGCAGATGGCCGTTCTTGAGATGGCGCGGAATCTCGCTGGCATCGAAAACGCTGCATCGTCTGAATTTGGTGCGACCAACCAGCCGGTTGTCGGCCTAATGACAGAATGGGAACGCGACGGCGATATCCAGCGCCGAACTGACGACGACGATCTCGGCGGTACAATGCGACTGGGCGCATACGACTGTAAGCTTTCCGCAGGGACAAGGGTTGCTGAAATTTACGGGCAGGACATGATCAGCGAGCGCCACCGTCACCGCTACGAGGTTAATCCGACCTATCGCGCCAAGTTAGAAAAGGCTGGCGTGGTGTTCTCCGGCCTATCCCCAGACGAACGACTGCCAGAGATCATCGAACTACCGGAAAACGAACACCCATGGTTCATAGGTGTGCAGTTCCACCCAGAACTGAAATCGCGTCCCTTCGAACCCCACCCGCTGTTCGTCTCCTTCATCAACGCTGCAGTTANACGGAGCCGCCTGGTCTGAACCCCAGACCGACAACGCGTTTTGAACGGAGGGACGAGCGCTGTGCCCGGACGTTATGCCCCCGTGCGGGCGCTTATATGCTTCTCCGGGACTAGGCAGATTTAGCTGTAAAGATTAGAAAATCCTCAGATTGACAAGCGCCACAAACGACCTGTTCCAGCCTCGCCCGCGCAGGTAGCGGATCTCGTCGGCCAATGGCTCCTCACAGAAAGAAACCAGCACCATGTCCTCGACCGCTATCCTTGACGTTCTCGCTCGCCAAATCCTCGATTCCCGCGGCAACCCAACTGTTGAAGTGGACGTGGTGCTCGAAGATGGTGCCATGGGCCGTGCCGCTGTTCCCAGCGGTGCATCAACTGGGGTGCATGAAGCGGTAGAGCGCCGCGACGGCGGGGANGACTGGGGCGGTAAGGGAGTCGGCGATGCCGTCGATGCCGTAAACAGTGAGATTTTTGAAACTGTCGTCGGACTGGACGCGATGGAACAGGTATTTATCGACCGCGCGTTGATCGACCTCGATGGCACTCCGAACAAAGGCCGCCTGGGCGCGAACGCCATCCTCGGGGTATCGTTGGCTGTTGCTAAAGCATCCGCAGATTCTGTTGGTCTTCCACTTTACAGCTACCTCGGTGGACGCCTCGCCCAGCGTCTTCCTGTCCCAATGATGAATATCATCAACGGCGGTGCGCACGGCGACAACAAAGTCGACTTCCAGGAATTTATGGTCATGCCCGCCGGGGCCGAGAGTTTTTCCCAGGGACTGCGCTGGGGCACGGAGATTTTTCACGCACTGCGCAAGCTGCTCAAAGACGCTGGGCACAATACCAACGTCGGCGACGAAGGAGGCTTTGCCCCTAACCTCGACAGCACCAAGGCGGGATTAGATTTCGTGATGAAGGCGATCGAAACGGCAGGCTACAAGCCTGGTGAGCAGGTCTGTCTGGCACTCGACGTCGCCTCGACCGAGTTTTTTGATGCGGGCCAGTATCGGCTCTACGGCGAAGGCCGCAGCCTGTCTTCAATCGAAATGGCCGACTATCTCACTGAATTGGCCGGTGCGTACCCGATCCGTTCAATCGAAGACGGTCTGGCTGAAGATGACTGGGAAGGCTGGGCTTACCTCACCAATAAGGCGGGTTCAGCGGTGCAACTGGTCGGTGATGACCTGTTCGTTACCAACCCGGAACGGCTGGCGCGCGGCGTCCGCGAGGGTGTCGGAAACTCGATCCTTATCAAGGTTAACCAGATCGGTACGTTGACAGAGACCCTGGCAGCGGTCGACATGGCGCACCGCAACGGCTTTACCGCCGTCATGTCACATCGCTCAGGCGAAACCGAGGACACCACCATCGCGGACCTTGCCGTGGCGACCGGTTGTGGCCAGATCAAGACGGGCTCTCTCTCACGCTCGGACCGCGTTGCAAAGTACAATCAACTGCTTCGGATCGAAGACGAACTGGGACTGGCGGCTGAATACCCCGGATTTGGCTGCTTTCGGGCAGGCGGTGCTTAAATCAGTATCGGATCACTCACAAGAACCGTGACCCCGGAACTGGACCCGGATCGGCGTCAGAAACAGGCACAAAAAGGGACAGGAACTGAGACATGGGCTGTGCTGCACTGCTGCTGGCCGCGGGGAGCGGCACCCGCTTTAGCGGCAGCCCGGACTTGGCCCGGAATGCCCCCAAGGTTCTGACTCCACTCAGAGATCGACCCGCCTTGCTGTGGTCGCTCGACGCCATACTCGGTGCAGTGAAGGTTGATCACATCGTCATCATGGTCTCGGAGCAGACCATGGATGCTGTGATAGACCTCGTAGACACCTTGGAAACCGACAAGACCCTCGACATCGTTCTGGGCGGCAAAGAGCGGCAGGAGACCGTCCGCCGAGGCCTCGAACACCTGAGCGGAGATGAAGCACCTGACCAGGTGCTTATTCATGACGCGGCCCGGCCGGGCCTGCTCTCGACTGATATCGATACCTTGGCAGCCACCTTGGCGGAACAACGGGCAGCCGTAGATGATGAGTCCGGTGAAGGCCATCCCCTCCGTGGTCTCAGTGCTGCAGTACCCGCCGCCGACACGCTTGTGCGCAGGGTTGGCTCCGACGCACCGCTGGAACCCGTGGATCGTAACCACCTTTACCGCCTGCAGACCCCACAGGGCTTTGACTTCCCCGCGATTCTAGACGCCCACCAGCGTCGGCAGGACGCCGCCTTTACCTGCGATGCTACCTTGTTTCAGGCTGCGGGCGGTGCCGTGTCGCTGATTACCCTACCCCACGCCGAGCGCCTGATGAAGTTGACACGCCAGGCCGANACCGCAAGCGTCGAAGCCCTCTTGCCCGCCGACCCCAGCGGCGCTACCGCCATGGAAAGCCGCATCGGCTCCGGCTTTGACGTTCACGCCTTCGGTGAGATCGGCAAAGATGGTGACTTGGTCCTTGCTGGGGTGGTGTTCCCCAAGGAGCGACCGCTGAAGGGGCACTCGGACGCCGACGTTGCCCTACACGCGATCACCGACGCCATTTACGGCGCACTGGCCGAAGGCGATATTGGTCATCACTTCCCCCCATCTGACCCACAGTGGAAGGGGGTGGCGAGCCCCGTGTTCCTCGACCACGCACTCGGACTGGTACAAATGGCCGGCGGGCAACTGGTGCATCTCGATCTCACCCTGATCTGCGAAGTCCCGAAAATCGGTCCACACCGTGATGTGCTTCGCGCGCGCCTCTCCGCTTTGACCCAGCTGGATTTACGCCGAATTTCAGTCAAGGCGACGACGACCGAAGGACTGGGCTTTACAGGACGGCGGGAAGGCATCGCAGCGCAGGCGACTGTTACTCTGCGGCTGCCATGCGAACTGCCCTCGAGCGGTACACCGCGCGATGACGACTGACGCAAGCACCATTGCCGCTGCAGCCCAGCGGTTGATCAAGCTCTGCCGTGCGGATGATATTCACCTGGCAGTGGCGGAGAGCTGTACCGGTGGGCTGATCGCGGCAACGATCGCAGCACAGGGCGGTGCCTCCGCGATCTTGGACAGCGGCATCATTGCCTATTCCAATGACGCCAAAGAGAGCCTGCTTGGCGTACCAAAGGCGACAATGATTGAGCACGGTTCGGTCTCAGCCGAAGTCGCTGCAGCGATGGCGCGGGCAGTGCGCGAGCGGCGGGACGTTGATCTGGGTTTGGGCGTCACGGGCGTGGCGGGACCGGGCGGCGGCACTGCCACCAAGCCGGTCGGCCGGGTCTACCTGCACCTGTCGGGCGTCAGAGGGCTTGAACAAGCGATGCAATTCGATTTCACCGGCGACCGCGAGGCGGTGCGCACTCAGACTGTGGCCGAGGCCTTAGATCTGCTGCTCGACGCGCTGGCGCCTACATCGCCGCCCGATGCNGTGCCATAGATCGTTCGCGCCCGCTTCTCGAAGGCACTGATCATCCGCTTCTGCGCTTCTTCGAACAGAGGTTCGATCAACCGCTGCAGCAGGGCGCTGCGGAACGCAAAATCCACGTGTATTTCGATTTCACAGCCCGTCGCCTCTGGCAGGTCTCGGAACCGCCACTTGTTGGTCAGATGCCGGAAAGGGCCATCGACCAGGGCCGTATCGACACAGAGCGCGGCACGATCAAAACGAACGTCAGAAGTAAACCGCTCTCGGATCAGCTGAAATCCGATCACCAGATCAGCAATCATGTGCGCATCCGACTGCTCGCGAACCCGTGCCGCGACGCACCACGGCAGGAATTCGGGGTAGTGCTTGACGTCGGTGACCAGATCAAACATCTGCTCAGCACGAAATGGCACCACTCGGATTTGTTCGACCACTGGCATAGGCGCTAAGCCGCCTTCGACTGGCGCGCAGCGCGCAGGCGTTCGAAGTCTTCACCGGCGTGATAGGACGAACGAGTCAGCGGCGTCGCAGAGACCATCAGGAAGCCCTTTCCATAAGCCATGGTTTCATACTCGCGGAATTCGTCAGGGGTAATGAAAGCCTCGACGGCATGGTGCTTGGGCGTGGGCTGCAGGTATTGACCAATCGTCAGGAAATCGACATCAGCAGCGCGGAGGTCGTCCATGACCTGGGCCACTTCCATCTTTTTTTCGCCCAACCCGACCATGATCCCCGACTTGGTGAAGGCCTGGGCGTCGCGCTCCTTGACGTTGGCAAGCAGGCGGAGAGATTCGAAATAACGCGCACCGGGGCGGACTTCGGCATAGAGGCCGGGAACAGTCTCTAGATTATGGTTGAAAACATCAGGCTTTGCGTCGGCCACGACCTTCCACGCATCCCGCTTGCGAAGAAAATCAGGCGTCAGTACCTCGATCGTCGTCTCGGGAGAGGCATTGCGTACGGCTGTAATGGTTTCGGCAAAGTGCCCTGCCCCGCCATCGTCCAGATCATCACGATCCACCGATGTAATCACCACATGGCTGAGCGCCAGCGATTTTACGGCCTGGGCCACGTTGGTCGGCTCAAACGGGTTAAGTGCGCCGGGCTTACCGGTGGCGACATTGCAGAAGGTACAAGCGCGGGTGCAAACCTCGCCCATGATCATCATTGTCGCGTGTTTCTTTGACCAGCACTCGCCGATATTGGGGCAGCCCGCTTCCTCGCACACGGTCGACAGCGACAGCGAGCGCATGATCTCGCGGGTTTCTTTATAACCCTCCGAAGTCGGTGCCTTCACCCTGATCCAGTCGGGCTTCTTTGGCTGAGGGGCGCTGTCAGGCCGGTGAGCCTTTTCCGGATGGCGGCGTGGATCGCTCATCTCGTCGTCATCTCCTTTGTGCGGGCGGCGCTAGACGTGAAGCGCGCGGTCGTATGCGTCAAGCACAGACTCGTGCATCATTTCTGACAAGGTCGGGTGCGGGAAGACTGTATGCATCAGGTCCTGTTCCGTCGTTTCAAGAGATTTGGCGATGCCAAAGCCCTGGATCAACTCTGTCACTTCCGCGCCAATCATGTGTGCCCCGAGTAGCTCACCACTATCAGCGTCAAATACAGTTTTGACCAGCCCTTCAGGGTCGCCCAGCGCGATGGCTTTGCCGTTGCCCATGAAGGGGAAACGACCGACACGTATCTTGTGCCCAGCAGCCTTCGCTTTGGCTTCGCTCAAGCCCACGGATGCGACCTGAGGCCGCGCGTAAGTGCAACCGGGGATCGAAGCCGGATCTAACGGGTGCAGACCTTTGACTCCTGCAATGGTCTCAACGGCGAGAATCCCCTCGTGGGAGGCTTTATGCGCCAACCAAGGCGCGCCAGTTAGATCGCCGATGGCCCAGACCCCCGGCTCTCCCGTGGCACCAAACCCGTCAACGTCGACATGGCTGCCTTCAATACGTACCCTCGTGCCTTCCAGCCCAAGCTCTTCGACATTGCCGACGATGCCCACGGCCGAAATCAGGCGGTCTGCCGTCAGGGTCTCGGTCTGACCATCGGCCAGCTCGATGGTTGCGGCCAAACTATCCTTCGCCTTCTTGACGCTGGTAACTTTGGCCGACGTCATGATTCGGATCCCAGCCTTCTCAAAGGACTTGTGCGCCAGCGCACTGATTTCCTCGTCTTCGGCCGACAGGATGCGATCAACGACCTCAACGACTGTCACTTCCACGCCTAAATCATTGTAAAAGCTTGCAAATTCGATACCGATAGCACCAGACCCAACAACGATCATCGACTTGGGAAGGCTTTCCGGCACCATGGCCTCGCGGTAAGTCCAGATCAGCTTGCCGTCAGGCTCCAGTCCCGGCAAGACCCGCGCGCGGGCGCCGGNGGCAAGGATAATGTTTCTGGCATTTAAGGTGCTGCTCTTGCCATCCTTGTCTGTGACGCTGACCTTGCCCTGGCCGGCCAATTTGCCACTGCCCGACACAACAGGAATCTTGTTCTTCTTGAGCAAGAACGACACGCCCTGACTGAGTTGCTTGGCGACCTTCCGCGAGCGCTGCACAATCTTGGCAATGTCAAAGCTGACGTTTTCAGCCGACCAACCGAAATCTGCGGCGTGCTGGATCAGGTGTCCGACTTCCGCCGAACGCAGCAGCGCCTTGGTAGGAATACAGCCCCAATTCAGACAGATCCCGCCTAGGTGCTCACGCTCGACCACGCAAGCTTTCAGCCCCAGTTGCGCGGCCCGAATCGCAGCGACGTAGCCGCCCGGNCCCCCGCCGATGACAACAACGTCGAAATTTGTGTCAGTCATGTCTGGGTCTCCATTTACAGCAGCATCGAGAGTGGGTTTTCCAGACGCTGCTGGAAAGCGTTGAGCCAACGCGCGCCGACCGCGCCGTCGACCACGCGGTGATCACACGACAGCGTGACCGACATCACCGTCGCAATGGCCAACGTGTCGCCCTGCTCAGTGGTCCGCACGACCGGGCGCTTTTCACCCTTACCGACAGCAAGAATGGCACCGTGAGGCGGATTGATCACTGCGGCAAACTCGCGGATTCCAAACATACCAAGGTTCGAGATGGTAAAAGTACCGCCTTGGTACTCGTGTGGCTTCAGGCGACCTTCACGGGCACGGGTGGCAAGGTCGACCATTTCGGCGCTGATCTCAGGCAAGCCTTTCGTCTGAACGTCACGAAGTACGGGCGTTATCAGGCCATTATCGGTGGCGACGGCCACCGCAATATCGGCGGAGGCGTACTTCAGTACTGCATCACCGGCCCAACTGGCATTGGTATCCGGCTCATCAATCAGCGCCTTGGCAGAGGCAAGAATGATCATGTCATTGACCGAAATTTTTACGCCTTCCGGCACTGCCTTGTTAATCTGGCCACGCAGGCCGAGCAGCGCATCCAACTCGATGTCGACGGTCAGGTAGAAGTGCGGAACAGTTTGCTTGGCTTCGACCAGCCGGCGAGCGATGGTCTTGCGCATGTTGTTGGCCGGGATTTCCTCGTAGCCCATGTCCAACTGACCTGCGATCTTGCGCGGGTCTGGGCCAGTACCGGCAGGCATGGAGTGCCCAGCAGAGGCAGAGGCAGCACCCACCTGCATAGCTTTAGCGCCACCGCCCACAAGGGTCGCTTGGATGTCGCGCTTGACGATGCGGCCGTTAGGGCCCGAACCACCAATAGCCGCCAGATTCAGCCCGTTTTGGGAGGCTAGACGCCGAGCGAGCGGCGAGGCCAACACGCGATCACCGTTAGCTCCTGAACCGGCACTTCCATGAACCGTGGCAGATGTCGCAGCCGGTGTGTCCAGCTTTGAGACGACCTCTGGAACTGCTTCAGCAGGCGCGGGCGCGGGCGCAGGTGTTCCACTTTTTCCAGGCTGAACGCTGGCCGGGTCTTCGCCTTCCTCTGCCAGAACGGCGATCACAGCATTCACTTTCACCCCTTCTGTCCCGGCGGCTACGATCAACTTGGCAATCACACCTTCGTCGACGGCTTCAACCTCCATTGTCGCCTTGTCGGTCTCGATCTCGGCAATAACGTCGCCGCTGACAACGCTGTCGCCTTCTGCGACCAACCATTTGGCCAGCGTGCCTTCCTCCATGGTTGGGGAGAGCGCGGGCATGAGAATATCGAGAGACATGGCTCAGGCCTCCTGATAGGTGGCAGCACGCACGGCGGCGACGATGTCATCCGGACCGGGCAAGGCCAACTGTTCAAGGTTTGCGGCATAGGGCAGCGGAACATCCTTGGCGAACACCCGCCCCACCGGTGCGTCGAGATGGTCGAACGCCTGCTCCATCACGCGTGCGGCGATTTCACCACCGATGCCGTTTTGGCCCCAGCCCTCTTCGGCTGTCACCAGCCGGTTCGTCTTGCGCACAGAGGCAAGGATCGTTTCTGTATCCAGCGGTCGAATGGTACGCAGGTCGATGACCTCTGCCGAAATCCCTTGGGCTTCAAGCATTTTCGCTGCCTCTAACGCCTTACCGACCATGATCGAAAAGGCTGTGATGGTCACGTCCGTGCCGTCTCGCACAACCCGCGCTTTGCCAATGGGTACAGTCCAGTCATCGCTGTCCGGGACATCGAATTTCTGGCNGTAGAGCAGTTCGTTTTCGAGGAAGACCACAGGGTTCGGACTGCGGATCGCTGACTTTAGCAGGCCCTTGGCGTCGGCAGCGCTGTAGGGAGAAACCACCGTTAAACCCGGGACATGTGCATACCAGGCCGCGTAGCACTGCGAATGCTGAGCGGCCACTCGGGCTGCTGCACCGTTGGGTCCACGAAAGACCATCGGCGACGAAATCATGCCACCGGACATGTACAAAGTCTTGGCTGCAGAATTGACGATGTGGTCGATCGCCTGCATGGCAAAGTTGAAGGTCATGAACTCAACAATCGGCCGTAGACCGGCCATCGCCGCCCCCGTTCCAGCCCCGGCAAAGCCGTATTCGGTGATCGGGGTGTCGATAACCCGGCGGGCACCAAATTCATCGAGCAGCCCCTGACTGACCTTGTAGGCGCCTTGATACTCGGCCACTTCCTCCCCCATCAGGAAGACCCGATCATCGGCGCGCATTTCCTCGGCCATGGCGTCGCGCAGGGCCTCGCGCACCGTTATCTCCACCGTTGCTCCATCCCACTCAGGTTCAGGTTGGGCGAGCTCCAAGGATGAAATCGGGGCCGCTGGGGCAGCCGGGGCCGCTGGGGCAGCCGGGGCAGCCGGGGCGGCGGCAGTATCAATCACTGGCGCAGGAACAGCGGGGGTTGGCGCAGCGGTCGGGTCTTCGCCTTCCTCAGCCAACAGGGCAATCACGGCATTCACCGCAACGCCTTCAGTGCCTTCCGCGACGAGCAACTGCGTCACAATACCTTCGTCGACAGCCTCGACCTCCATGGTCGCCTTATCGGTCTCGATCTCAGCGATAACGTCGCCGCTGGCAACGCTGTCGCCCGCTTTGACCAGCCACTTGGCCAGCGTACCCTCTTCCATGGTCGGGGACAGGGCGGGCATCAGGATCTCTACGGTCATCGTCTGCTCTCCCTCCCTCAGGCCACTGAAATGGTTATGTCGGTGTAAAGCTCATCTGGCGACGGCTCGGGCGAGGCCTGTGCAAAGTCGGCCGACTTCGCGACAATCGCCTTCACTTCCTTATCGATGCCCTTCAGCCCTGCTTCGTCGGCAATGCCATCCTGGAGCAGCTTTTCTCGCAAGCGTTCGATAGGATCCTGTTCGGTGCGGTACTTCTGAACCTCTTCCTTCGTGCGGTACTTGGCTGGGTCTGACATCGAATGGCCGCGATAGCGGTATGTCATGGCTTCAAGCACGAAGGGGCCTTTACCCGAACGAACGTGTTTGACCGCTTTACCGGCCTCTGTAGCCATTGCTTCGACGTCCATGCCATCAACCCGAGCCCCGGGAATGCCGTATGGCTTGCCGCGCGCGGCATAGTTCGTGACCGCCGCTGCACGCTCGTTTGAGGTCCCCATGGCATAGCGGTTGTTTTCACAGACGAACAGGATCGGCAGCTGCCACAGCGCGGCCATGTTCATGCTCTCGGCCACCTGTCCCTGATTGGCCGCCCCATCCCCGTAGTAGGCAACGGCGATCCCGCCATCGTCATTGTATTTATGAGCAAAGGCCAATCCAGCGCCCAGTGCCACCTGTGCGGCAACAATTCCATGCCCACCAAAAAACCGTGTTTCGGTCGAGAACATGTGCATCGACCCGCCCTTGCCTTTCGAATAGCCGCCCTCACGCCCGGTCAGTTCCGCCATCACGCCGTCTGGGTTCATCCCCGTGGCCAGCATGTGGCCATGGTCACGATAACCCGTGATGACGCTGTCCTTCCCGGTTTCTAATTCGTGCTGGATGCCAACAACCACGGCCTCCTGGCCGATGTACAGATGGCAGAAGCCGCCAATCAGGCCCATGCCATAGAGCTGTCCGGCCTTCTCCTCAAAGCGGCGAATCAGCAGCATGTTTTTGTAAAAGGTTGTAAGTTGGTCGGTATCGAACTGCCTGTTCGACGCGCGTTTAATGGTTTTGCGCGCTTTGGTCACCATGGCCGTTTTCCGTCTTTTGAGGATGGAGTTTTGTCACCTCAAAATACCGTTATAATTCAGAAACGCAATCAGACTTAACACACTGGTATCATTTGTCTTTTTTAATATTAACCATAAATTGGTTATCTGTCTGGGTCGTAGACGATGATCATTTCGTCTGGGCGAACAAATCCCAGCTCGATCCGCGCACGTTCTTCGAGCATGTCTAAATCCACCGGGGTATCTCGGAGTAAGGAAACATCGCGCTCCAGCGCACGCTGTTCATCCTCCAACGCCGTGAGCATCGACTGTGCTGTATCCAGCTCCTTCCTGATCGCCAGGTAGGCCAGCAACCCACGCTCTCCTGTGACCAAATGGAAAATGAAATAGAGGCAGGCTGCAGCAAAGACAGCCGGGATCAGATAAAGGCGGGCAAGACGGGCGAGATGACGAGCAAACATGGCAATAAGTCTCTGAAATCGGGTCATTACAGGCGGGAAATCAGCCTGAAAGTGCTTAAATGTTGCGCATAATATAAACCAGTCGTTGCAGGAAAGCGACCCCTCGCCTAGTTCATCGGACATGACACGAGACAACGCTCCGGATTGGCCAAGCCAGGATCCTCGCCTCGCCCGAATCGGCTGGCGCGACCGGGTGCTTCTAGCACCGATGTCAGGCGTGACTGACCGGCCGTTTCGTGACTACATCCGCAGCCTCGGCCAAGGCCAGGTTGTGACCGAGATGATTGCCTCCGAAGCGGCCATCCGCGAGATTAAGGATAGCCGGAAGCTTAACCAGGCCATCGACGATGAACCGGGCATCATCGTCCAATTGGCCGGGACTGAACCGGCACTCATCGCTGAAGCAGCACGAATGATGGAAGGGCGTGGCGCACACGCCATCGATCTAAACTTTGGCTGCCCGGCGCGGAAGGTCGTGCACAAAGCGTCTGGATCTGCACTGATGCGGGACGAGACCTTGTGTCGTGCGATTTTTGAAACTGTGCGCAAAGCGATATCAGTACCCCTGACGGTCAAAATGCGGCTGGGCTGGGATGATGACAGCTTCAACGCGCCCAAGCTGGCGCGCCTCGCCGAGCGCGCGGGGCTGGACGGCATTACTGTCCACGGACGCACGCGCTGCCAGTTTTACAAGGGGCAGGCCGACTGGACGCGCGTGGGTGCGGTGGTCGACGCAACGTCTTTGCCCGTACTGGTCAACGGCGATATCTGCAGCCTCGAAGATGCCGACCGAGCGCTGGCCTGCTCCGGTGCGGCGGGGGTCATGATTGGACGCGGGGCACAGGACCGTCCCTGGCTAATCGATCAGGCTGTGGACCACCTGGCCGGGCGCGCACCGCGCGCGGCACCCGACGCCGGGGCGCGATGCGAGCAACTCAGCGCCCTGATCGAAGGCATGCTCAGCTACCATGGGACCGCACATGGCCTGCGACAGGTGCGAAAGCATGTCTCTTCAGCGCTGGTGGGCATGGATGGCGCAGCCGCCTTCCGCAAAGCCGCGAACACCACCGATGACCCGGCACAGATGCTGGCCAGCATCCGCGCCTTCTTCTGCGAGGCGGAGGGGGTTGTGGCGGCACCTGATACGACCCCGGCGCCGGGGTCAGCACTGCTGGCCGTCGCGGCGTGACGGTTGAAACAAGGGGGGAAAGCCCATGACCCTGTCAGCGAACCTCATCCTCGAAAGCCTGCCCCACCCCGTGATTGTGGTCGATCACGAGAACTGCGTGCGCGCGACCAACCCGGCGGGCGAAGACCTGTTGCAGCATTCAGCCGAGGTTCTCAATGGTACACCGCTGACCGACTACGTGCCGGCCGACAACCCACTAATCAGTCTGATCGACGTGGCACGCAGCCGCCAGAACTCGGCGAGCGAGTTTGACGTCCATCTGGAAAGTCCGCGCATTGGCGTACACAGCGTCACCGCTCACGTCTCCCCACTGCTCCACACACCCAAGCATGAGGGCTCTGTAATCATCAGCCTGTTGCCGCGCGGCATGACCGCGACGCTGGACCAGCAGCTGACGAATATCAATGCGGGGCGGTCCATGTCCTCTATGGGCTCCATGCTCGCCCATGAAATCAAAAATCCACTCGCCGGGATGAAGGGCGCGGCACAGCTACTGTCACTGAGTATTGAAGATGAAGAAGATCGCCAATTGACAGCCCTGATTGAAGAAGAAGTCGACCGGATATCAAGTCTGATCGAGCGGATGGAGGTGTTTGGCAACTTCGAAAGCAGCNTTGCCGAGGCGGTCAACATTCACGAAGTAATCAACCACGTCCTGACGCTAGCCGAGAATAGCTTCGGCGCCAGCGTGACCTTCAAACGGGATTTTGATCCATCCCTGCCGTTTGTCGCCGGCCACAAGGATTCATTGATCCAAGTCGTTCTCAATTTGGTGAAGAACAGCTGCGAAGCCGTACCGAACGAGCGCGGCGAAGTGGTTCTGTCCACGCGCTACCGGCTGGGGACACGCATGTCACCGGGCGGTTCGGGCGAACGCGTCGAATTGCCGCTTCACCTGATGATCACAGACAACGGCCCGGGCATCCCGAGCGAACTGGGCGAAACTGTCTTTGACCCCTTTGTCTCCAATAATAAGGCGCGTGGAACGGGCTTGGGACTGGCATTGGTCTCGAAGCTGACGGATGACATGGGCGGCTTCGTCGACTTTGAATCTGAGCCAGGAAAGACGGTTTTCCGCCTCCAATTGCCTATGTATTGAGCATTTTTCCATTTACTTCCCCGAGTTTCAGGCTAAATGCTTAAATATGTTGCAGACAAACGCCACAGTTCTGATTGCTGATGACGACCGTGCCATTCGCGCCGTCCTGTCGCGCGCGCTTGGTCGTGTCGGCCACCGTGTTCGGGCGACGGGAAATGCTTCAACCCTGTGGCAGTGGGTTCAGGCTGGTGACGGCGATCTGGTCATCACAGACGTNCACATGCCCGACGGCGATGGATTGGAACTTGTTCCCCGCATCCGTGCCGTGCGGCCGGACATGTCCGTAATTGTGATGTCAGCGCAGAACACCTTGATGACCGCAGTGAAGGCGACGGATCGTGGTGCCTTTGAATACCTGCCCAAGCCGTTTGACCTGACCGAGTTGCTGAGCGCCGTCGAACGCGGTCTAGCCCAGCCGTCCCAGCGCGCAACAGCCGCGAAGGAATTTAAGGCGCGGCAGGAAGACCGCGAAACCGGTCGGCTCGACCGCCTGCCGCTTATTGGCCGTTCTGGCGCCATGCAGGACATTTACCGCGTGATCGCGCGGCTGGTGAAAACCGACCTCACGGCCCTGATCACGGGCGAGAGTGGAACAGGCAAGGAACTAATNGCACGGGCTCTGCACGATTTTTCCCGCCGCCGCGAGGCCCCTTTCGTTGCCGTCAATATGGCTGCAATCCCCAAAGAGTTGATCGAAAGTGAGCTGTTTGGCCACGAAAAGGGATCCTTCACCGGCGCCAACTCACGCTTTGACGGCAAATTCAGCCAAGCGCAGTACGGCACGTTGTTCCTCGACGAGATNGGGGACATGCCGCAGGAGGCACAAACCCGGCTGCTTCGCGTTCTGCAAGAGGGCGAATTCACACGAATTGGGGGCAGCCAGAAGATACGGGCCGACGTGCGTATCGTCGCAGCGACCCACCGCGACCTGACGGCGGCGGTCAAGGCGGGGCTGTTCCGTGAAGACCTATTCTACCGCATCAACGTCGTTCCGGTGCGGGTTCCGCCCTTGCGTGAGCGGCTGGACGATATTCCGGATTTGGTCCGCCATTTCGTCGACCAGAATACGGCGCAGGGACTGCCACACAAGTCGTTCACCGCTGAAGCCTTCGAAGAGCTGAAAAAGCACCGTTGGCCCGGAAATGTCCGGGAACTAGAGAATAACATTCGCCGCATTTGCGCACTCTATAGCGAGAATGAGATCGATGCTGGTGTCGTAATCAAGGAGCTTGCCGGCTCCCTGACCGGGCAAAACGAAACGGCCCACGCCTCGCTCCGACAAGCCGTTGATCAGCACTTACGCGCCTTTTTTTCGGCTCATACGCATGGTTTACCGTCAGCCGGACTTTACAACCGCATCCTGCGGGAGGTCGAAAAACCGCTGATCGAGCAGACGCTCGATGCCACCCGAGGCAACCAGATCCGTGCGGCTGAAGTGCTAGGCTTGAACCGGAACACGCTTCGGAAGAAGATACGGGATCTGGATATCGAGGTAGTCCGGGGCCTGCGGCGTTCGGAAGACTGACGTAAGCCCACCTCGATGAAGCGCGAGTGACCCATCGATGAGTGAAGCATCCTTACCGAAAGTGATCCTCGCGACCGAGGATGAGCGGGACAAAGAGTCAGCCGACAACACGACCGTCATTGGCGTTGGCGTTGGCCGCAACCGGACTCTGACGCTGTTTGTCGGTGCGCTAACGGTGGTGTCGCTGTTGGTACTCACTTGGACGGGTTTCGAGTTGTGGCGGGGCTTCACCCCAACCCGGCCGCTGGGTCGTATCGTGTCGCTTCTTTGGTTCGATATGGTCATTCTCGTGGCGCTCGGAACCTTCATCGCGGTGCAGGGCTATTACACGTGGACCGACATCCGCGACCGGCTTTCCGGTACACAGGTTTACCGCCGAGTGGTTCTGTTCCTGATCGTGGTGGCCAGCCTGCCCACACTGGTGATTTCGCTCGTGGCCGTTCTGGTTCTGGGCTTCGGCATTCAAACATGGTTCGGGGGCGCGGTGAGTGATGCGATCAACAGCTCCCACGATGTCGCCAGGGCCTATCTCGAAGAACACCGCGAGCGGTTAAACTATCAGGCGTCCCGCGTTGCCGAGCGTATCGAAGACCTTGGCCCCAGCGCCAGCGATACCGCCGATCTGCAACAGCTGCTCGATGAAGCTGTCGGCCTGCGCAGTCTCTCCAGTGCGAACATTATTCAAGCCAACGGCCAGGTACTAGTCACCTCGGGCTTTGTNATCGATCAGCTTCTGGACAGCATTCCGCAGTCGTTCTTTGACCTTGCGCAGGAAATCCGCCCTGAAGCCATCGACGGCGAGACCAGCGGTCAGTTGGCGCAGCGCGGTATCGATATTTCTTTGTCTGAGTCTGATGATCTGTCGATCCTGATCGCGCTGGATACGCCCTACCTGGCTGAAACCTACCTACTGGCCACCATCCCGGTGCTGGAAGAGGTTGTAGCGCGGGTCGAACAGACCCAAGAGGCGGCATCAAATTATTCCAACCTTGGTCGCGCGGCAGAGCAGTACCGGCTCATCTTTGGACTGCTGTTCCTCGTGGTTGCACTGCTGCTGGTGATCGTTGCGGGGATGGCGGGCCTGCGGTTTGCCCTGTGGTTGACCACGCCACTGCTTGAACTCACGCGGGCCGCTGACCGTCTGGGGTCGGGCGACCTGTCGACCCGCGTATCAGTCGCTGACAATGCCGCCGGTGACGAGCTCACCACCCTGTCCCACACGTTTAATGGCATGGCGAACCAGATCGAAGCCCAGCAGTTCGAACTGCTGCGTGCGACCGATGAAGCTGACCTTCGGCGACGGTTTTCTGAAGCTGTGCTTTCGGGCGTATCGCGGGGGGTGATCGGGCTCGACAGCGAACTGCGCATCAACCTGCCCAATCCACGCGCCAACAAGCTGGTCGATTTCAAGCTGGAAACGCACATCGGCACCCGCCTGACCGAGCTGTTTCCCGTGTTTGGCGACCTGCTGGCACGCGCCAAAATGGAGCCGACAGCCCTGCACGCCGATGATGTCATTTATACCCGACCCGACGGCAAGGTGCGAACGCTCCAGACCACAGTGGTGACGGAGATGCAGGGCGAAAGCGTGCTTGGTTACGTGCTGACGTTTGACGATATCACCGACTTTCTCGCCGCCCAACGACAGGCCGCATGGTCAGATGTGGCCCGACGCATTGCCCACGAGATCAAAAACCCCCTGACCCCGATTCAGCTGTCGGCTGAGCGGCTGAAGCGCCGGTATCTCAAGCAGATCGAAGACAGCCCGGAGGTGTTTCAGACCTGCACGGATACCATCATTACGCAGGTGGGAGACATCGCCCGCATGGTGGACGAGTTTTCTTCCTTTGCTCGGATGCCGGCCCCGCGTGTGGATAACCACAACCTCGTGGAAATTGCCCGTCGGGTTATCTCTTTGCAGGGAAGCAGTTTCGAAGGCGTGCGGTTGGTAGACTTAACCGGATTGGAGCCCCACGATATCGTTTGCGACCCGCAGTTGGTCTCACAGTCTTTGATTAATCTGATCAAAAATGCGGCCGAAGCACTGCAGCCCTCGATCCTCGATGGTTCGGTTACTGACGGCCTGATCCAGATTACGCTGAACCAGACTGAGATCGGTTCAACGGTGCTGACGGTCAATGATAATGGCAAAGGTTATCCGACCGAATTGCTGCCCAAGCTCGCCGAGCCCTACGTCACCACCCGAGAAAAGGGAACGGGTCTTGGATTGGCGATCGTAAAGAAGATCATGGAAGACCACGGTGGACAACTGGTACTGGGTAATGGGGAAAGCCCGGACGATCTGCCCGGGGCCAAGGCACAGATGATCTTCCCGGCTCAGCCCGGTTGATGAGGGGCCANTGTCGGNCGATAGTGGTCGACGCGGGCATGGCTGGCCCGGGACTTTATCTTGGCAGCGCCGATTTCAGTGTGGTAATGCAGCCACATTTAGGGTTGATAGCTAAAGTCAGCATCACAGGCNGGGGCGACAACCGGCGTGTTGGAACGATGCGATGCGATGCGATAGCAACAAACTGGGTGATTGATGTCCGCTGACATACTTATCGTAGACGACGAAGCCGATATCCGCATGCTGCTCAGCGGCATTTTGGAGGATGAGGGCTACCGGGTGCGCACGGCTCACGGAGACGCCGAAGCCCGTCGACAGGTGGGACTGGCTCGTCCCGATTTGATCTTTCAGGATATTTGGCTACAGGGTTCGACCGCCGATGGCATCGCCTTGCTTGAAGAATACCAGCAGAGCATCCCCTCTACCCTGGTAATCATGATGTCGGGTCACGGAACCATTGAAACCGCCGTCCGAGCAATCAAGCAGGGTGCCTACGACTTCGTGGAAAAACCCTTCAATACCGACCGGCTGCTGATCCTGATCCAACGTGCGCTGGAGACTTCGGCGCTAAAGGCCGAGAACGCTGTCCTGCGGCAAAAGGCAGGCGAAGACACAGACCTGATCGGTGGCAGCCCGGCAGTGCAGTTGCTGCGGCAAACCGTCGATCGGGTGGCGCCGACCAACAGCCGGTTGTTGATCTCCGGCCCACCGGGGGCCGGCAAGGGATTGATTGCGCGAATGATGCACAACCAGTCGCACCGCGCTGATCAGGCCTTCATCGAAGTACCGTGCTTTGAGCTGGATGGCGAAGAGGGGCTGGCCATGCTCTTCGGTGATGCCGGCACCGGTCAACGCCCACCAATCATGGGCATGATTCAGCAGGCCGATGGCGGAACGCTGTTGCTAGACGACGTTGGCGACCTCTCGCCTGAGGCTCAAGCGCGGTTAGCGCGTTTTCTGCACCGCGGCACCCTGACCCAACTCGGCAGTACCACCGAGGTCAGAGCCGATGTCCGGATTATTTCGACCACCAACCGCGACCTGAAAACACTGATCAATGAAAGCCTTTTCCGTGAAGACCTCTACTACCGGCTGAACGTTGTCGAAGTAGAAATTCCGGGACTGGCGAACCGGCCCGAAGACATTGCCGATCTGGCCCGGTCGTTCCTGGACCGGCTGACCGCAGAAGCCCGCAAGGAGCCACTGGAACTGGGCGGTGATGCACTGGCTGTGTTGCAAGCCTATCCCTGGCCGGGGAATGTCAGACAGCTGCGTAACGTCATGGAATGGATCGTGATCATGGCGCCACTGGAAGGCGACAGGGTTGTGCGCCCGAATATGCTGCCCCCCGATATCACCAGTGAAGGCCCGGCGGTTCTCTCAGGCGCGGGCGTTGCTGATCTGATGTCTCTGCCCCTGCGCTCAGCGCGTGAGGCCTTTGAACGCCAGTATCTGGATGCGCAGGTGCTCCGATTTGGTGGCAACATCACCCGTACGGCGAAGTTTGTCGGTATGGAGCGCTCGGCGCTGCACCGCAAGCTGCGTGCACTGGCCCAGTCCGAGGACGACGAGGCTGAAGCCGGCGCTGATACCGGAAACGACGGCGCAGCGCTGTCGGNAGTGGCGCCTGCTTCGGCGAGCGAGGGGGGCCACGGAACGGAGCAGAGTCGTGAAGCGGCAGCCGGCACAGGTGTTGCCGGGAATCCGGCATCATCTGGTGTCGCCTAAAGCTGGTTTAATAGAGCGCGGATGACATNATGCAGGTAATCGTCTGCGGTGCNGGTCAGGTTGGATCCAACATCGCCCGGTATCTGTCACGGTTCGACACTGACGTTACGATGATCGATATTGATCCGGCGCTGATCAGCGCCGCGACCAACAATCTCGATGTGAGGGGAATTGTCGGCCACGCCGGTCATCCGGACGTGCTCAAAAGCGCAGGCGCAGGTGACGCTGACCTGATAATCGCGGTCACGCAGGTCGACGAGATCAACATGGTAGCCTGCCAGGTTGCCCATACGCTGTTCCAGGTACCGAAAAAGATCGCCCGCGTCCGCCAGGGAACCTATCTTCGCCCGGAATGGCGCGATCTATTCCAAGCCGACCACATGCCGATCGACCACATCATCGCGCCGGAGGTCGAAGTGGCAGAATCGATCCAGCGGCGGCTGGCGGTCCCGGGGGCTTTCGAAGTCATCCCCATGGCGCGCGGCAAAGCCGTGTTTGTTGGGGTTCGCTGCCTCGATGAAACGCCGATACTGGAGACCCCGCTTAACCATTTGGGTGATTTGTTCCCGAAGCTGACGATCAGCATCATGGCGCTGGCGCGGGGCAACGAGATGCTGATCCCAACAGGTGAAGAAAAGCTGCAGGCCGGGGACGAAGTTTACTTCGTGGCAGAGGCAGATCAGGTCGAACGCGTTCTCGCCCTTTTCGGTCACGAAGAGCAGGAAGGCCGACGTATGGTCATCATGGGTGGAGGCAATATTGGCCTCAATCTCGCCCAGCGGTTGGAAGCCCAGAATTCGAGCCTGCGGATCAAGTTGATCGAGGTCGACGCCGATCAGGCCAAGTACGTCGCCCAGCATTTGGCGCGCACGGTGGTATTGCATGGAGACGCTCTCGAAGCGGAGCTGATGGCCGAAGCGGGTGTGGACAAGACTGAGACGCTGGTTGCTGCGTCGAATGACGATGAGTTAAATATTCTTGCCGCTCTGCAGGCCAAGCGACTGGGTGCTGAACGTGCCGTTGCGATCGTGAACCGCCAGTCGATTTCTTCGCTGGTTGGACAACTCGGGATAGACGTCGTGGTGTCGCCGCGTCTGATCACTGTGTCATCGATCCTACGTTACGTGCGGCAGGGTCGTATCCGTGCTGTGCACTCCGTAGGTGAGGGATTTGGTGAGATTTTCGATATCGAAGCCGCAGAGGGCGCCGAAATCACCGGTAAATCGGTCCAGAAGATTGAGAAACCCAGCATGTTGGTCGTCGGCGGCATTGTCCGAGACGAGGTGTTCATTCCGTCCAAGCCCGATGAAATCATCCGACAGGGTGACCGCGTGGTGCTGCTCTCGCACTCGGATTACGTGAAAAAGGCAGAAAAGTTGTTCTCGGTCGGCGTCGGCGTGTTTTAGTGTCGGGGTTCGCAGGTCGAGCTGGGCTGGGCTCGACTGAGGCAGGTTTCCGCTTTTCTGCACGGGCGTAATTCGCCTGAGNNGTGTCTCTGCTCATCCCCGTTTTTGCTCAGCCCTGTTTTTGCGTTTCTAGGTTGCTGCTGCGCTGCTGTGCTGCCTTCCACGGGGTTCGCTTGACGGTGCTCCCTGCTCCGCTCCGCATGCGCCAAACCGGGGGCCTAGCCCACGTTGCCGCGGCCTGCTAGAGAGAAACGCTCAACGCCCCCAATGCGGAAACCGCACATGCCCAGAACAGCTTACGTCAATGGCCGCTATCTGCCTCACGCTCACGCCCAGGTCGGGATCGAGGATCGTGGCTATCAGTTTGCCGACGGGATCTATGAGGTTGTNCCCCTGATTGCGGGTGCATTTATCGATGAAGACTGGCACTGGGACCGGCTGAATCGCGGTCTGGCGGAGCTGCGGATTGACTGGCCTGTCAACCGCAAAGCGCTGAGCCTGATTACCCGCCGGGTCGCGGGCCTGAACCGGGTGCGTGACGGGCTGGTGTATGTACAGGTTACTCGCGGAGAAGCTCCCCGAGATCACAAGTTCCCTACCAAGCCAGTAGCGCCCGCACTGGTTGTCACGGCCCGACATTTGTCCGTGCCCAAGGACCTGAGCGAGGCGCGAATGGTCGAGGTTATCACCGGGCCAGACGAGCGCTGGGCCCGTCCGGACATCAAGAGCATTTCCCTGCTGCCTAACGTGCTGGCAAAACAAGCCGCTGCCGAAGCTGGAGCCTATGAGATGTGGATGCTCAATGCGCAGGGTGAGATCACTGAGGGCTCGTCGGCAAATGCTTGGATGGTCAAGCGAGATGCAACCACCGGCCGAACCGTGCTGCGCACGCACCCAACCGGTCGAGGCATTCTCAACGGTATTGTTCGCACAGCGCTGGTTGAACTGGCCGAGCAGCACCAGTGGCAGATTGAAGAGCGGGCTTTCACGCTTGATGAACTACTGGCCGCGGATGAAGCATTTCAGACATCCTCAGGTAACATGATCCGCCCGGTGCGTAGCGTCGATGGCCGCACCATCGGCGCGGGTGAAACAGGACCAGTGGTACAGAGTATCCTGGATGGCTTTATGGCGCACGTGACGGCACAGTGTGCGGGATAAGCGATCAAGGCTTTGCTCGATGGTGCTGAACGCGCCACCTGATTGCGTGCTGCCAGAGGTTTTCCACAGCATCTGAGCGCTTAACAACCTGAATTTTCAGTTTTATACGACTGTCTTGGCTTGATTTTCTGGTTGGCATTATCGCATAGTCTATAGGCGAGAAACTGAGATATTTTCAACGCGCAAGAGTGGCATCGTTTCGCCTGACGCCCCCATATTGTCAGGTTTCGGTNACTTTACGATAAAAGCCGTCGAGTACCATCGGATACGGCTGAACAACAAAAAAAGCAGAACCCGGCCCAGGCGCGATAGCGCGGCTTGGACGAGGCAGGGAGGTAATAAGAATATGGCCGATACCAACAAGAACGTTCAGGACGTGTTTCTGAACCACATCCGCAAGCATAAGATTTCCGTGACGATCTTTTTAGTTAATGGCGTGAAGCTGACCGGCATCGTTACATGGTTCGATAACTTCTCCGTGCTGCTGCGCAGAGATGCGCACGTGCAGCTCGTCTATAAGCATGCAATTTCGACCATCATGCCGGCACAGCCCGTGAACCTGATGGAAGATATTGTTCCGCCCGCGGAATAAGCATCGCGCCGGATTGAAAGCAACGTCAAAGCGGCCTATGTCGCAATGATGCACGCATCACAGCGCCCTCAGGAAACGGCTTTCGTCNTAAACGTCATGCTCCCGCGTGAGCGGGGGGCCGCCGCCGCCCAAGCGATGGGCCGAACGGCTGACGATAAGCTGGGTGAGGCGGTATCACTGACCGCCGCTATCGGGCTGGATGTGACCGCGGCCTCCACCGTCAACCTTGCCACCATTCGGCCCTCGACTCTGATCGGGACCGGTGTACTTGCGACTTGGCGCGCACGGATTGAGGCCGAGCATCCTGATGTCATCATCTTTAACGCCACACTGACCCCAGTGCAGCACCGAAATCTTGAGCGCGAGCTGAAAGCCAAGGTGCTCGACCGGACAGCGCTCATCCTCGAAATTTTTGGAGAACGGGCGCAGACACGGGAAGGTCGGTTACAGGTTGAATTGGCGGCTTTGACATTTCAGCGATCGCGACTGGTGCGATCCTGGACACACTTGGAACGCCAACGCGGCGGTGCGGGCTTCATGGGCGGGCCGGGTGAATCCCAGCTTGAGCTTGACCGACGGATGCTGCTGGAGCGGATCGACAAGCTGCAGCGCGACCTTCAGGATGTGCGTCGCACTCGAGGATTGCACCGCTCAGCCCGGGCACGCCAGGGCGCACACGTGGTTGCGCTGGTTGGCTATACAAACGCAGGCAAGTCGACGCTGTTCAATGCCCTGACCGGTGCGAATATTTTGGCGCAGGATATGCTGTTTGCCACGCTTGACCCGACGTTGCGACGATTGAAGCTGGAAAGCGGACGGGAATTGGTCCTGGCCGATACGGTAGGGTTTATCTCAGATCTGCCCCATGAGCTGGTGGATGCCTTTCGGGCTACGCTGGAGGAGGTTATCGAGGCCGACCTAATCCTGCACGTGCGTGATGCCTCGAACCCAGAGTGGGGGGCACAGAAGCGAGACGTTCTCGATGTGTTGCGCTCACTGGGCCGGATCGAGCAGGCTGAAGGGCCTGACCGACTGCCGCCACCGGTGGTGGCACCACCACGTGACCCAGATGGCGGCGAGCCGGACGGGCAGGGTCTTGCTGGCGATACGCTGGTCGATCTGGTGCCGATCATTGAAGTGTGGAACAAAATTGATTGTGAAGGTTCGGCCACGATAATGGCTGAAGCAGAACAGGACCCTCGCGTTGACCAGGCCTTTGCTGTTCTGCGAACGTCGGCTATTGCGAGGCTTGGGCTGAATGAGGTTCTGAAGACGGTAGACGCCGCGCTGTCTGATGGTGAGCAGGATCGCCACCTGGTCATCCCCTTCACGGCGGGGGCAGCAATGGCGTGGTTGCACGAGTTCAGCCAAGTTCTGAGCCACGAGCACGACGAAGAGGGGACGCGAGCCTTTGTGCGGATCTCAGACAATGATTGGGGAAAGCTGCAAAAGCGATTTCCTGATGTTTCTCAGGCTTGAGGCTTCAGAGCCCGAGATATTCGAGCGACATTAGAGCATTGCGGGCTCGATTTGACGCCGCTTCGCGGCTTACAAATCTCCCCCGCGCAGTCAAACGGACACGACGGACGGTGTCCGCCGTGACGATCGTTGGCTTCGGGTTGCGCGACGCTTGGCTCCGCCGCGCGAAGCGCGGTTGGGGGCAAGTCGGCGCAACCCTGTCGGTGGGAAGGCCCAGCGCTCAAAGCGAAGCGTTTTGAGCGCAAAGGGAAAGCCACGCTCAAAGCTAAGCGTTTTGAGCGTGACCACAGCAGGTGCGCGGGGGAGGGCCGAAGGCCGCGAAGCGGCCAAGGCCCGAGCGCGCCACCAGCGGCTGCAGGCCGCGCCTGCGATACCGGTGCGTGACAACGCTCAGGCCCTTGCCTAAACTCTGCGTATGTTCATCTTGATCGATAATTACGACAGCTTCACTTACAATCTGGTGCACTTTCTCGGAGAGTTGGGCGCAGACATCGAGGTTGTGCGAAATGACCAGACCACCCCACTGGAAGTGCTCGATCGTCGTCCCGAAGGCGTGATCCTGTCACCGGGGCCCAGCACTCCCAACGAGGCCGGAATCTGCCTTGCCATGGTTAACGCTGCTGCTCGAACGCGCTTGCCGCTGCTAGGGGTTTGCCTCGGCCACCAGGCCATTGGGCAGGCTCTGGGCGGTCTGGTGGTGCGCGAGACACCCCGGCATGGCAAACTGTCACCCATTCGGCATAGGGGCAAAGGTTTGTTCAAAGGCCTACCAGATGCAGTGCAGGCAACCCGATACCACTCTTTGGTGGTTGAGCGCGGGTCCCTCCCGGAACATTTCGATGTCACTGCAGAGACTGATCACGGTCTGATTATGGGCATGCAACACCGGGAATTGCCGATCCACGGCCTGCAATTTCATCCTGAATCCATCGCGACTGAGCATGGCCATAGCATGCTTCGCAACTTCCTTGACAATGCCACCGCTGCCAATAACCAGATCGAGTGGCCTCCGGCAGCAGCCTAACTTTAGTTCTTCCACCGAACTGATCGGCCCGTCGGTTCTCAAACAACTTAGATCAATCCAGCCTAACTCAATCCAGCCTAACTCAAACGAACCGCTCGCCCCAAGGAGCTCTCGCCGTGCTGCCCTTTACCAGCCTGCTCAATCAGATCGCCGATGGTCAGGACCTTTCCGAAGAACAGGCCCAAGCG
>NZET01000012.1 GCA_002690455.1 Kiloniella sp. | reverse complement strand
CGCCGGCTGGAGCGCCCGCAGCAGGAGATCGCGGCAGTGAAGAAGGGCCTGAAGCTCGATCTGGGCGACGGCAGCCCGGCGGCCTCCGTGCCCAACGCGGTGTGCAGCGGTCCCGACCGCTACTTGCTCACTGGCTTCGATCTGGCGGCGGTTAAGGCGGCGGTCGGTGATCTGGGGCTGGCAGTCGATCAATCCTCGGGCCGGGTGCGGCTGTCGATCGACGGGGCAAAGGTGCCGGGCCTGCTGGCCAAGAGCTGCCCGCTGGATCTAACCAAGTGGCCCGTGGGCATGAGTCAGGCGAGCCACTTCCTGCATATTGGCTGTACGTGGTACCGGCGCAGCGAAACCGGCTTCGACCTCTATATCGGGCGGTCATTTGCGCGCTCGGCGGCCGAGTGGCTGATCGAGTCCGCCGCAGAATTCGGTGTGGAAATTCTCAGTCCCGAAGACTGAGGCCTGAGACCAGACCTAAATCGATTTTGGGTTCAGGCGGCCGGCGAGGCCGCCCGATCAGGCCTTTGGATCAGGCCTCGCCCGACTCGCCATCCTCTTCGATAACGACCTCTTCCTTTGCGGCCTCAGCCTCCTGCGCCAAGCGCGCCGCTTCGGCTTCGTCAGCGCTAAGCACACGCACAGTCTCAGTCTCGTAGCCCAAAACCACCATGGCCTGTGCACAGGCTTGCTCGACTGACTGGATCTGGCTAAGGCTCAGGCCGCCATCACGCCACTGGCCTACCTGCCCAGAACGGAAATAGGGCTTCTCCTCGGAGTGGGCACCACCGTAGCCGTCTTCCTTCTCGGCTTCGGCCATCTTTTCAAAGGTCGTTGCCTCTAGCGCTTTGTCGAGCTGCCCGAAGTCTAGCCGCAGGTTCATGAAAGCGATGATCCGCATGAACTCCCTGCGCGGGTTCTCGATCAGGTCTTCATAGCGCACGAACAGACGCGGCATCGACGGTCGCGACAGCCACGAAAGGACGTTGCGGGTCCAGGAGCCAATCGGCTGCGGGGTTGTCCCTTTCGAAAGCAGGGCGAACTGCGGCTGCGCCATGTTCGCAATTGCGGCATCGAGCGGGATTTCCATATCAGCGGCCAAGGAGATCGCGATGTCACGTGGGTCGCGGACGACCACGACTGCGGCCCGAGAATATTGAGGCAGGAAAGTCGGCTGCCCACCCCAATCAGTCTGCAGCATGTGAGACCGCATCACCAGATCGTTCTTCGAAGACCGGCAGGCGCGGAGCAGAAACTCAGTGCGCTTCTCACCGATATCTGCGGGTTTCAGCTTTGAGACTTCTTCGCGCATGAAGCGCTCGAAGATAAAAGCACTGCTGTCATGACTGAAAGCGCGGGCCATCGCCTTAAGGTCGATTTTATCCTGCTCAGCCATGTAGGTGTACAGGAAGGCGCGAACCCAGGCATTGCCCGAACGCGGATAGGACTGAATCCAGGTAATGCGGGCGTCGGGGAGCTTCTCCTTGGCAAAGGGGTTCTTTGCGCCCGCGACCGGGGTTTTCTTTTCTTCAGCCATGTCAGTTCAGCCTTTGGGTTGGGGTATTTCGGTGATGAGTTTCAGAGCGTACCGGGGAAGCCGCCACCGTCGACGACCAGGTTCTGTCCGGTGATATAGCCTGCCCGGGCGGAGCAGAAAAAGGCGCAGGCGTGGCCGAATTCCTCGGCTGTGCCAAAGCGCTTTGCGGGGTTGCGCGCTGCGCCAGCGTCCCAAGCCTGCTGAAAGTCCAGGCCCTGCGTGTCCGCCACGTGCTGGTAGTTCTGCACGAGGCGGTCGGTTTCGTGCTGCCCGGGGAGCAGGTTGTTGATGGTGATATCGTGATGCGCCACCTGCCGCGCAAGCCCGGCGACGAAACCGGTCAGGCCAGTGCGGGCCGCATTGGAAAGGCCAAGATGCGGGATCGGCGCCTTGACCGAGGCGGAGGTGATGTTGACCACCCGGCCGAAGCGGCGCTCGATCATGCCGTCGATCACCAGCTGGATCATGGCCACGGGGGTGTAGAGGTTGGCGTTGAGCGCGGTCATCCACGTCTCCTGCGACCACTCGCGGAAGTCACCCGGCGGCGGGCCGCCGGCGTTGTTGACCAGAATATCAGGTTCGGGCGCGGCATCGAGCANNGCNGCGCGTCCGGTTTCCGTCGTCACGTCTGCGGCGATNGCGCTCACGCTGGCACCGTTACCGGCGACGGCGCGCACCTGCGCTTCGGCTTGGGCGAGGCGATCGGCGTCCCGGCCATTGAGGACGAGGTTCACACCTTCCTCCGCCAGCGCCAGCGCGCAGCCCAGTCCCAGCCCCGCCGACGAGGCACAAACAATGGCGGTTTTCCCGCGCAGACCCAGATCCATTCCGGTCCCCGCTTCCGTGGTTTTTGCGTTGAGGCTTTCATAGGCGGATGGGGTCGGTTTGTCACCCTACAGCGCACGCAGAAGAGCAAGCTGGAGAAAGTGAAAACGCAAAACCGCCGCTGGTTGGCATAACCAGCGGCGGCTTCAACCACTCAAAATCTTCTGCAATCAGACGATGTCTGATGCGGTGATTGGTGCATTAAGTTCAAACAATCCAACNGTGCCAACGGCACCTGGTAGGTTTTGACCGACGTCAACAGCGACGAAGTGCGTGCCGTTGAACTCAGCAATGACGATATCATTTCCAGCGTTGAACGACGTAAGGATGTCGGCCTTAAAGTCAACGAATTGACCCGCCGTGTAGGCAGCAAGATCGACAACAACGTCATTGGCCGTGAGATCCTTCATCTGGATTGTGTCAGTCGCCTGAACGAACGCAGTAATCTGCTCGGCATTAGTGCCATCGATGGCTGTTACATTTGCAAGGCCATTAAACTCTGCCGTGGTCAGTGTCGCCATGTCAGACAGTGTATTNAGATCGAGCTTAACGTTATTGTTGCTACTAGTCAGATCGAAAGAATCGATTCCAGCGCCACCAATTACAGTCGCGGTTCCGGCAGTCACCCCATTTATATCGATCGCATCGTTGCCCGCACCACCGTCAAGAGTTGCACCGCTTGCGAGAGTCACGGAGATGTTGTCGACACCCCCCGAGCCCTCAAAGCTCGCAATCGCTGTCGGACTGTTCGCCGTCATGGTCAGCGCGGCAGCACCGGATGCGTCCACGTCCGTCAAAGCAGCAGCGCCAGCACCCGTTACAACAGCTGTCCGGTTGCCGTCGATATCCAGTTCTGTGATGCCGCCCAAAACGGTGATGGTATTGTTCCCGGCGTTGGTCTGGGTCACGGTTGCAGCGCCAATGCTCGCAGCGCCGTCGATCGTCACGCCCACGCCTTCCTGGGTGATGCGGACATTGTTGACCCCTGCCCCGGCGGTACCGTCGAAGTCGAGGACCGCACTGTTCACCGCCGTTACCAGCAGGTTATCAACGTCCAGATCGTTGAGGTTGACGGTGGCAGCCCCGTTCACGTCCACCGTCGAAACCGCGCTGTCAAAGACGTCGAAGTCGATGGTTGAAGCCCCAGCGGTCGAAATCGTTTCAAACTTGTCAACGTTACCCAAGGCGGCATTGATGCCAGCAGCAAGTGCGAGCACGTCGGTGCCATCGCCGCCATCATAAGCATGGTTGGCCGTCATCGCCTGAGTGACGTTGAGGGTGTCGTTGCCCGTGCCGAGATCAACGGTCTGAACCGTAGCATTCACGGACAACTCAAGATCGCCAGTCGCAGTCGCGGCGTTGATGTCGGTTATAGCAGTGAGGTTAGCCGCACCAAGCGTGTTGGTTATTTCGAGGTCGGCCGATCCCTTGATTGTCAGGTCCGTCATGGCATTGGCCGTCAGCGCAATATCATTGTCGGCCGATCCAGAGGTGGTAATCGTCACCTGCGTCGGGTCAACACCATTGTCCAGATCAACTGTCGCGGTCCCCGCGTCCCCGGCGTTTTCCAGACCCAACTCGAACTTGGTCACGCTCGCACCGACCACGGCAACATCGAGCCTCTGCCCGGCGGCCAGGCCGCTTGCCGTCAGCGCTGCGGTGTCGGTGCTGCCGTTCTTCGCGCCCAAATCGGTCACGGTGATGGTGTCCGTTCCGGTGTTGGCATCGATGACCAGCGTCGTATCCTCGCTGTTCATATCGATGGCGACACCACCGTTGGCATTGACAGTGACGTCGACCTTTTCAAGGTTGGACAGGGTCGTGCCGAGGCTGCCGAAATCGAGGCTGTCACCGTTGGTCAGTGCGGCGGCAATGTCGAGCGTGTCAGTACCTGACCCACCGTCGATCGAGCTGATATCGGTCAGCGCAGATACATCTGTGACGGCGAAGGTGGTGTTCGAGGACCCTCCGGTCACGGCACCAGAGGATGCTGCATTGATGGCGAACGTCGCCGTCTGCGTGGTGGTGGGGGTCGTCGTCGTCGTGCTGTCATCGTCGTCGTTGGCCGCAAGAATCAGCAGACCGACCAGCAGCGCCGCGCCAGCCACAGCCACAGCAATCACCGTCGAGTTCAGCCCCGGGCCATTGACCACCGTCACCAACTCGCTGGACACCATGATCTGGTTGCCCTCGATGATATATTGGCCTTCGCTGGCAATAAACCGCTGACCGTTCTCCAGTTCGAACTCGATCTGGCCATTGCCCAAGCGTTCAAAGCTGACTACCGAGGAGGTGATATCCTCAAAGCCGTCCACGCTGTCGGCCTGTGCAGCCTGTGCAGCAGCGAGAACGCTGGCTCCGGCAGCGGCAACAGCAGCGGCCGTGACTTTGCCGCGCTGGTCACGCTTGAACAGTGCATTTTTGTTGGCAATCAGGTCGGCTACCGACTTCATGTCCTTGAACTCCATCAAATAATCAGCCCCGAAATACGGCCGGGATGCGTAGGGCGGCCCTGATGCGGCACAGCAAAACGCCGGATGCCTGGAGGCCTGAAATATTGGTCAAAGGCGTGGTCCGAAATTACAGGACCTTTGACGGTGTCATGACTGAGCACCGCGCAAGCGGTCAAGACTTTTGCCTAAAATGCCCACAATCCGACGCATTTGCAGATGAAATAGCGGTATTATGCGGCGATAGAGACAGACAAAAGTAATTTTCTTCAATATTTCCAGTTACATTTGTCGTAGTAGCGATTCGAATCGCTGGATTCGAAATTTAAGTACCATTGAGGTTTCCGCGTTCGGCCTGCGGCTGTATCCTTTGCCTTGGTAACGTGATGCCCTGACTGCCCCGCGAGCACTAACCATCGGCCAACCGGCCATCAGTTTTCGGAGTCTCCTGACCGTGCAACACCGCCAGCCCCTAAGTTTTGAGCCCAGCGCAAGCATCATTGACTGGACAACCTTTGACCGAATCAACGCAGCCAAAGGTCGGTTGGTGTCCGCTCAGGGGTTGGTCGCGGAAATTGGCGAAGTGGGCGCGGCACTGGTTTCACTTCGCTTGCCCGGAGAGGATGGCGCAGCCGGCAGTGGCGATCAGCTGGTGTGGTCACTCGATCACCCCCTGCATTATCTTTTCGCCAAAGGTGCGATCAGCGGCGTCATTGGCCCGGTCGCCAACCGGCTTTCGGGTGCTCGGGCAACGGTCAATGGCAAGGCACTGAAGCTCCAGGCGAATGAGGGCGATAACCTGCTGCATTCAGGGGCAGCTTCGACGCTCTATCGTTTCTGGCACCTGCAGGCAGAGGGTAAGAACAGCATCATCGCTTCGCTTACTCTGCCTCATATGGCCGATGGCTTCCCCGGGGCGCGGGCATTGCAAGCCCGCTACAGCTTTAACGAAGCCGGTGACACGCTGGAGCTGGAGCTGAGTATGACCACCAACCGGGATACGCTGGTGAACATGACCCATCACCCCTACTGGAACCTTACCGGGGGGCGTGAAGGACTTGAGGCGCACCGCCTTCAGGTGCCGGCCAGTGGTGCCTTGACGCTGGATGATGCGCAGATCCCGACAGGCGAGGTGACCACCCCCACCAAAGCGCGGATGAATTTCAGCCGACCCAAAACCCTCGACCTCAAAAAAGGTCGCTATGACGGCTTTCTCGTGCTGTCCGAGCCGCGGGAGTTCGACGCAGCGGTTAACGTGCCNTCGATGTCGCGGCGGCTGGTGGTGAGCAGCAATCAGGCTGGGGTGCAGGTCTTCACCCACCCCGGCGGCACCCTTCCTGCGCCGCAACTGATCTCACCTGATTCTCCGGCGACCGCGCGCAATCAACCCGATGTCGGCCCGGTGGAGGGCTTGCCGGAGGCGTTCTGCCTGGAACCGCAGATCCACCCCGACGCCCCAAACCAGCCGGACTTTCCCNCGATCCTGCTGCCGGCCGGCGGACGCTATCAAAGCCGCATCCGCTATCAACTGAGCTGGTAAGTCGGTGCATGGGGTGCTCTGGACCAATAATCCCGGATACCTGAGCGTCAAAGCTGGCTTGACAGTCTCTCACCCCACCTCAATTGTGGCGCGTATTGACACCCAAACAGCGTGACTGAAAGCGGGCCTGCCGGAATGGATTTTCACCGCCACGACCACCGGAAAGCCGACGGCCGACAGCTTTACCTCTATAGCCGCCAGCCCCGCGATTACAGGGTCACAAATGACGTCGGAGGCCCCTATGTACCCAACCCTCACCTGCGCTGGCATCCGCTGCGCCGGGAATGGGTCGCCTACAACGCCACACGAAACACCCGCACGCTCAACCCGCCGCCAGATTTCAACCCACTCGCGCCGGTCGCAGTCGATGGCTATCCGGGCGAAATACCGGTCACGGANTTTGAAATTGCAGTGTTCGAGAACCGTTGGCCGGGCTTTGCCCAACACGCCGTCGGGCTGGGTGAAGACGACGGACCGCCGGCCAAGGGCGTGTGCGAAGTCGTAGTCTACACCACCAAACCGGACGGCAGTCTACACGACCTGTCTGTCGATCGGATCGCACTGCTGCTCCAGGCTTGGAGCAATCGCTATCGCGCATTGCAGGCTCTGCCCGAGGTGCAGTACGTCCTCCCCTTCGAGAGCCGTGGCAGCCACGTCGGGGTCACCCTGCCCCACCCGCACGGGCAGATTTACGCCTTTCCCTTCCTGCCGCCGCAGATCGAACGGCAGGCGCGCGCGCAGATGGAAAATCAGGCACTGACCCGGCTGGTCCATGCGCCAGACCCGGCGTTGGTGGTCGAGGACCGGGAGCACACGGTTGCGCTCTGCCCTGAATACGCGCGCTATCCGTTCGAGACCTGGATCTTGCCGCGCGACCGCGTGAGCGCGCCNGACGAAATGAGCGACGATGCTCTGCTTGACTTTGCAGCCGCACTCAAGCGGGTGCAGCAGCGGCTGGACCGGCACTTCGGCGGAACGACGCCGCTCGTGCTCTGGTGCGCCCTGCCGCCCAAGGGCTTCGAAGGCAGCTGGCCCTTTCACGTCCAACTTTGGCCCATGCAACGAGGAGAGAACAAGTACAAGTTCCTCGCTTCGGTGGAGCAGATCACCGGCGTGTTCCTCGTCGACGTGCTCCCTGAGCACGCCGCCGCGCACCTTCGAGCCGCTGACCCGAACGCCGCGTGATGAGCGCACGCGTAAACCCATCCGCGCCCGCTGTTACCGCAGACGCCGTCGCCGCTGCGCATGCGAAGGCTTTTGGCATCGAGCCAGTTGGAGGCGTTTTTGCCCCTGGGCGTGTCAACCTGATTGGCGACCATACGGACTATAACGAAGGCTATGTTTTCCCGGTCGCACTGGAGATTGGTACTTTCATCACTTACAGCCGCAATGCTACTGGTCTGATCCGGGCGCGGTCGCTCAACCTC
Source organism: Kiloniella sp. (assembly GCA_002690455.1). Lineage (GTDB taxonomy): Bacteria > Pseudomonadota > Alphaproteobacteria > UBA7985 > UBA7985 > UBA7985. Next base: position 122,785 of record NZET01000012.1, on the reverse strand, counting down.
GACGCGCGTCTCGAACGCCCGTTGAACGCGGCGGCCTGCGGAGACTGGTTGGACTACGTGATCGGTGCGTTGCAGGCTCTCGCCCAGCATGCTGCGCGGTCTCATACGTCTGGTGCAGGGTTTGCCAGTGGGCTGGACCTGACCATCGGCTCAACTGTCCCAACGGGCGCCAGTGTATCCTCCTCCGCAGCGCTTCAGGTCGCAACCATACGTGCCGGGCAACAGGCCTTTGGCATTGGGGTCAGTCCCGTCNATGTTGCCCGCCTCGCCCAGCGCGCTGAAAACGAATACGTCGGCGTAAACTGCGGGTTGATGGACCAGATGGCCGCTTCGACCGGCGCGCCGGGATCCGCACTGTTCTTTGACACAAAGACTATGGAAACCAGCCTTGACCCCCTACCGGCAGGATACAGCTTTCTAACACTGCATTCAGGATTATCCCGACAGCTGACAGACGGCGACTATAACCAACGCCGCGCGCAGTGCGAAGCAGCCGCCTTGGCCCTGGATTTACCCAGCCTTCGTACAGCATCGCTGGAACAGGTCGCGGCGCTGTCCGACCCACAGGCGCGAGCACGGGCGCGGCACGTCGTCAGTGAAAATCAGCGGGTGCTGGCGGCACGCGATGCCTTGCGGTCAGGCGACATGGCAACCTTCGGGGTACTGATGACCCAAAGCCACCACTCACTGAGCGCAGACTTTCAGACTTCCACGCGGGAGGTCGATGCTCTGGTGAACTCCTGTCTCAGCCGCAGCGCTCTGGGCGCGCGGATCACTGGGGCAGGTTTTGGGGGCTGCATCGTGGTACTGGTGGAGGCTGGGGCCGAAGCGGCACTGGTTGCGTCCCTGCGTCTTGCACACCCACAGGCTTGGCTGGTGGCGACTTCGGCAGCGATCACTGCGCCCCCGGCTGCCGCTTCAGAACTGCACTAAGCCATGGCAGCTCGCGCACTGACGCACCGGGTCAGATCACAGGGAGGCGTGCATGCAGCGCCTTGACCGAATGTTCCTTGCCAGACTGCTAGCGATTTTTGTGCTGATCCTGACAGTCGTGGCGCTCAGCGCGGTGCTGTCACAGGCTGCGCGTCTGACTGATGAAGTCCTGCGGGCCGGAATCGCATTGGATGAATTCGGCGCACTGATCCTGTTGCTTGCCCCGAAAATGATCGAACTGGTAACGCCACTGGCTTTCGGGATCGCGGTTATCCTCGCCTGTGTGCAGCGGAATGAGACTGGGACCACTTTGCTGCTGCGAGCTGCAGGGCGGCCCGCACGCACCGATGCAATGTTGATCGCCGGGGGGAGCCTGGCCGTCGGTCTTGGACTGTTCGTGTACGCCAGCCTGCTCGTACCGCTGAACCAGAGCCAATACCGGCAGACTTTCGCGCTTGTAAAGCAACAGGGGATTGAGCAGCTGAGCCTGCCCGTTGGTACGGCCGTCTCAATGGCCCCGGGGCTGAGCCTGCGGGTGGAAAAACAGGCAGCATCGGGGGTCTTCGAAGGCGTGACGGTTGTCGACCTGAGGCGCCCTGATGCGCGGGTAATGCTGCGGGCCGACCGCGCGGAACTCAGGCCCATTGCCTCGGATAGCCAGCAGCTCCTGCTGCGGTTAATCAACGCTGAAGTGATTCACACAGACAGTAACGGGCAGACCGCGTTACTTTCCTTCGCCAGCACCGACCTGCCCCTGACTTTGTCCCGTGGCGCAGGCCGTGACGACGATCCTAGCGAGGTCTTACCAACGTCGGGTGACCGCCTGCAGCGGGCAGACACGCGGTCCTCGACAGCCTTGTTGCAGCAGATCAGTGCTCTGGGTCCGTCGACCCGCCAGGTCGTAAGCACCCCCGACAGGCTCGCTGCGACTGTTGAGCTGACACGCCGGTGCGCCGCGGCTCTGTCCGTCATCGGTTTCGGGCTGTTCGCCGGGTGGCTGCTGCTCTCCCGCCGTCCGGATGGACGCGGCCAGACCCTGCCTGCGACCGGGCTGCTGGTGTTCCTGATTGTCTACCTGATGATCCAGACGGCGTTGTTGTCGGCTTCTGGGTTTAATGTGGTAACTGGTGCACTGGTGTTGGCAATTGCGCTCTCCCCCCCTATCCTCTTCCCAATCGGGCTAGCCCTATTGAGGCTAGCATTTAGGGTCCATGCGACGCCGGCGTCCCGCGCAAGGTCGTAAGCGCGATGACCATGGCACAGATGAAAGTAGTCCCGTCCATGTACCAGCCTCATACACAGCCGCGCCTCGGTGTTTGCTACTACCCCGAACACTGGCCAGAAGACACGTGGGAAGCCGATGCCAAGCGCATGAAGGACCTCGGTCTGAGCACGGTTCGCATCGGTGAATTTGCCTGGTCACGGATGGAACCCGAACCAGGTGTTTTTACGTGGGACTGGTTGGACCGTGCCATCGACACCCTCGGACAGGCCGGTTTGCAGGTGGTCCTGTGCACGCCGACACCGACACCGCCCAAGTGGCTGACAGATGCCTACCCCAGCGTGCTACGGCACAGCGAAGACGGCCTGCCAGAGAAACACGGTTCCCGCCGGCATGCTTCGGTTGCCTCCCGGACCTACCGCGAACAAGCACGCCGGATTACCCGCGCGCTGGCAGACCGATACGGCCGCAATCCGCACATCATTGGCTGGCAAACCGACAATGAATACGGCTGCCATGACAGCACCCTTTCCTATGGTCCCGAAGACCGTGACGCCTTCCAGATGTGGCTGGCCAAAGCCTACGGCGACATCAACGCGCTCAATGCGCAATGGGGTACAGTATTCTGGTCCATGACCTACCGCAGTTTTGACGAAATCGAGCTGCCCAACCGCCTCACGGCCGAACCAGCCCCGGCACACTGGCTAGATTTCAGGCGGTTTTTCAGTGATATGACGGCTGAGTTCAACCGCGAACAGTGCGATATCCTGCGCGCATGCAGCCGTGCGGACATGTTCATCACCCATAACTTCATGGTTGCTGAAATGGGCTTTGACCACTGGACTGTAAGCAGCGACCTGGACTTTGCCAGCTGGGACTCCTACCCGCTGGGCTTTGTCGAAAAGTTTGCCAACCGCATGAACTTGAGCAGCGAGTCCGTCGTCGACCGATACATGCGCATTGGGCACCCTGACATTGTCGCCCTGCACCATGACTTATATCGCGACATGTCGCGCACCGGGCGACTGTGGGTCATGGAACAGCAACCCGGACCGGTCAACTGGGCCGACTGGAACCCGGCCCCCGTCGACGGAGCGGTGCGATTCTGGACGCTGGAGGCTATCGCCCACGGCGCGGAGGTCGTTTCATACTTCCGATGGCGGCAGGCGCAATGGGCACAGGAAACCTATCACACCGGTCTGAACCGGCCCGACGGCACCCCAGACCGAGCGTCGGCCGAGGTCGAAGGCCTGCGCGATGATTTGCCCAAGCTAAGCTTCGTTGACCGCAACAATGCAGACGGTGCAGACAAGTCGAACACTGTCGGTTTGTTCTTCGACTGGGAAGCCGCCTTTACCTACGAAGCGCTGGTCCAGGGCAAGGACCAAAATGCTCTAGGCCTTACCACCAAGTGGTATCACTTCCTGCGCCGTATGGGCCTGAACGTCGAGTTTGTCTCGCCCAGCCGGATGGCTGTCCTGCCCGCCTATATCGTCCCCTGCGCACCGGTGCTGGAGGCCGATGTGATTGACTTTATCCGAGAAACGGGCGCTCCGGCTGTCTTTGGCTGCCGCACCGGGTCCCGCGATGGCACTTTGAACTGGCTGCCCCAGCAGATGGTCTGCGAAGACGGCGTGCCGGTTGAACCGCTGATGCCCGACTTGTTTCTCGACCGCGTCGAAAGCCTACGCCCCAGCCATCGGATCGGTGTCGAACTGGATGATGGCACGGCGATACTGGCCTCCGCCTGGGTCGAACACCTGCGGGTCATGGGGCTCGCCGAAGCGGGGTCAAATGTAACCCCCGTCGAAGTTTTGGCGCGGTTCAAGCACGAAGCGCACTTACCCAGCGGGCTGGATGCCGCCTTTGTTCGACAGGACAACATCCACTATCTGGGTTTTGAGCCAGACTACGATGGCATGAAAGCGATTATGGCACCGATCTTTGACGCAGCACTGATTGCCGCCGACGAGTTGCCTGAAGACATTCGTGTGCGCCGCTCGGATGGCCGTCTCTACGTGATGAACTTTGGCCCGACCGACTATGATGCTGCAAAAATGGGCCTGCGCGGCGAGGCTATCATCGGCGATGGTACGACCGTGCGCCCCTATACTGTCAGCGTCTTCGCCGACATCTGAGCAGCATGCAAGCCGCCAGGTCACGTAGGGCTCATCGGGTTAGCGCACCTTCCTGCGCGAGCGCGCCAGCACCAGTCCGCCGAGCGTAATCAGCCCCGCCCCAATCCAGAAAACTATGGATGGCACCTGCCCAAGCAGGAAGAAGGCCCATACCATGGTCATGACGATACCGCCGTACTTCACTGGCGCGATGAAACTGGCCGAAGCGTGGCGGAAGGCCATCACATTCCCCAATTGACCCAGATTGGCCAGCAGCCCCATGCCCAGAAATACAGTCAACTGGAACCAACTTACTGGCTCCCAGTTCAGTAGCGCAAAGGGTGCCAGATAGATCGAGCCGAACAGCGCCATCCCGACAACAAGGATAAAGGTGCTGTCCCGATCAGTGATAAACTTGAGTATGGTAAACTGCGCCCCGAGCGTGAATGCGGCACCAAAAGCGGCCAGCGCGCCAATGGAGAAGAACTGCGCCGATGCACCGAAATTCGGCTCGGCCGTCACGACCCCACCGACCAGCGCGATGACGCCTGCGAACAACACCAGCCGATTTGGCCGCTCTCGTAAAAACAGCATGGCCAGCGCAACGGTGAAAACGCCCGAGGTCATTGTAATGGCGGAAGCATTAGCCTGGTCAATGTTCAGCACCGCGACGATCGAGCACAGGAAAGTCAGGGCGCCAAAAGCCGCCCGCAAAGCGTGCCAACCCAAAAGCCCCGGGCTTGGCAGCAGCCGCGCGGACTGCCCGGAGAGAACAAAGTACACCATCAACGGTGTCAGGCTCACGAAACCGCCAACAAACCGAAACCAGGCCAGCTGATAAGGGCTCAATCCCTCCCCCCAAAGGTTGGGGAAGATGAACAGCAGGCTGTAAAAGGCCGATCCCTGCAGCGTCCAGAGCACCCCCTGAACCGGGCGTGGATTTTGGTCCGTAGCAAGATGCTGTGACGATGCGTCAATCCGCATCTGAAAATCCATGCGCAGTTAAGTCATTGAAAACAAATACAACTATGCGCATAGGTGCAGACGAAGAGACCTTCATGCTCTGTTCTCGTTTTGGGCTACCTGACGCGACCTCTGCGACTCTGAGTGGTCCGACCAAAGCAACCCCTTGTTTCTATTAGGGGCTTCTAATGTTCTATTCGGCGCTCTGTGCGGGTTCACTCGCGTCAAAGCCTTCAATCAAAACTCGGATCTCAGCATAACGAGGATGATCAGGATCAATCAATGGCAGAAGCCGGCGGAAGATGGCCTGTGCCGCGCGACGGTCCCCGGACTCTGCGGCAGCCTGGCCTGCGAGCATGAGCAGGCGTGGATCCTCTGGGGTCAGCACGAGCAGGCCGTCTAGGGCAAAGCGCAGTCCATCAAGATCCTGCAGAATTGCGGCGGAACGGGCCAGCCGTTCCCATTCTTCAGCGCTGCCGCCCTCGGTCTCCAGTCGCTGGCGCAGGCCGGCGACCATGCCTTCAATTATGGCCTGTCGGTCAGCAGCGCTGACGTCGGAGAGCTGTCCACTGAGGGCAGCGACCTGCTCGGGATCGGGGCCGCTTTCACGGCTTGCGATTGCGGTCTCAGACACGATTGGCGCAGGCCCGAGCAACAGGGCGGGCTGACCGAGGCTCAGGTACAAGCCCAGCCCAACCAGCACTACCGCAGCAACCATGAGTATCAGACTGCGCACACCCTAGATCCCTCCCACTCGGTCATCGCGCTCGGACGCTTCGCCGTTCCCGCGGCGTAGGGTCAGACGAGCTTGCCCGCGCCGAAGCACGAGCAGCGTGATCGCCAATCCAAGCGTGAAAATAGCAAACGGCCCGAACCACAGCCCTATCGTTAGCGCATTGAGCGGTGGATTCATGAGCACCGCATCGCCATAGCGTTCAACGAACCATGTGCGGATTTCGCCATCCGACTGCCCGGCCAGGATCAGCCGGTCGACCTGTGCCCGCATGTCTTGGGCCAGTTCGGCATTCGACTCAGCGATGCTCTGGCCCGCGCAGACAACACAGCGCAGCTCATTATTCAGCGCCTTGGCGCGAATTTCTTCGAGGCTCTGGCTGAATGCCGATACGGGCTTGCAGAAGATCAGCACTATCGCCGCGAGCAGGAAGAGGAGAACGGCCCGAACTGCCGCAGACAAAGACCGGCCTTGGCGCGCGCTAACGGTCATGGTTGCGCCGCCTCCCACGCCTGCTCGAACTGGCTGCGCAGTGCGCCGACAAGTGGCCCCGGTGAGCGGAACAGCAGACTGCCATCGGTGTCAAACAGGAAGGTTTCCGGCACACCAGTCAGCCCGAAATTGAGCGCATTCAGGCTGTCGGTGTCGCTGGCAACGGCAGCGTAGGGATTACCGTCACTATTGAGATACTGCGCCGAAGCCAAGGGATCGTCGCGATACGCCAGCCCAAGCAGTCGGCCAGGATGGGCCTGCGCAAAGGCCAGCAGATAGGGGTGCTCAAGTCGGCAGGGCTGACACCAACTGGCGAAGAAATTAACGACAAACGGGCCGTCCGTCGGCGTGTTCGCAACCAGATCGCCCAGCGCCTCATATCCTGGCAGTGGCGTGGCTTGGTCCAGTGCCGATAAATCCGGCGTCAGCGCGGCGGTCTGGATCGGGAACTGAGCAGGGTCGCGCTGCGGGTTAAGCCCGAACCACAACAAGGAACCGACGAGCAGGATAGACGCGGTTCCCAGACCAATAATTGCAAGGCGGAGAAAAATGCGCGTCACGGGCGGGAACTCCTTCGCTGCTGACGGATCGAAGCCCCGATGCCTGCCAGTCCGCCCAGCACCATCAGGGTGGCACCCAGCCAGAGCCAGGGGATCAGCGGTCGCCAGCTGAGCGTCAGGACAAATCCGCCATCCGGCGCCTGTGTGTTGAAGGCAAGGAAGACATCCCCCAGCCATGTTGTGCGGATAGCGGCCTCCGTTGTGCTGTCACCGCGCACGGGGTAGAAGCGCCGCTCGGGCGCGAGGGTGGCCTGCACGCCGCCATCAGCGGTCAAAAGACTCACGTCCGCAAAGGCGGCGATGAAGTTACGCCCGGCAGCCGGCTCTGCGGGCTGCTCTCGCACCCCATCGAGGCGGAAGGTCAGGTGTCCGACCTGCGCGCTTTCACCGATTTGCAGGTTCAGAGTACGTTCTTGCACCATCGCTGAGCCGGCGATCATGCCGAAGACGGCGATCCCAAGGCCGGTGTGCGCAAGGCTGACGGCCCAGGCACTCAGTGCCGGAGGCCGCCCGCCGCGCAGGCTTTGGATCAGGCGCGCTGCACCGCCCGCAACCAGCCATCCCGCCAAGCCGAGCCCTAGCACCACGGGCAACGACAGTCGTGGCTGTGTCTGCCAGGTCAGGAGCCCGGTCACAAGGGCGGTCAGCGCCACCGCAGTAACTGCGAAGACCAGTAGACGCCGGTTGAAGGCCTTGGCCATACCTCGCCCCTCGCGCCATTGTTGCCAGGGCAGAAAGGGTCCAACTGCCATGAACGCGATCAAGGGAACCATAAAGGGCAAAAAAGTTGCATCGAAGTACGGCTTGCCTACGCTCAACGGCTGACCAAAGGCCTCCGCGATCAGAGGAAAGAACGTACCAAGCAGCACCACTGCTGCACCGGTCGACAGAAACAGGTTGTTAAGCACCAGTGCGCCCTCGCGACTTACCGGTGCAAATCCGCCTCCCGGACTAAACTGCGGCGCGCGCCAGGCAAACAAACCAAAGGCACCAATCACTGTCACACCAAGAATAGCGAGAATGAACACGCCCCGACTTGGGTCGACAGCGAAGGCGTGAACCGAGGTCAGCAGGCCGGATCGGACCACGAATGTCCCCAGAATCGCCAGCACGAAGGTGACAACACCAAGAAACAGCGTCCAAACACGCAGGGCGCCGGTTTTCTCAACCACCATCAGCGAGTGGATGAAGGCAGTACCAGTCAGCCAGGGCATGAAGGACAAGTTCTCGACGGGATCCCAGAACCAGAAGCCTCCCCAGCCTAACTCGTAGTAGGCCCACCAACTGCCCAGCGCGATCCCACCAGTCAGCCCGGTCCAGGCCAGCAGCGCCCAGGGGCGCACCAATCGCGCCCAGTTCCGGTCCGCCTCACCTCGAATCAGCGCCGCAACGGTGAGTGCAAATGTCAGCGAGAAACCAACATAGCCCAGATACAGCAGCGGCGGGTGAAGGGCGAGGCCGATATCCTGTAGCAGCGGGTTAAGTCCGCGTCCTTCAAGAGGTGCAGGTAGAATGCGCTCAAACGGATTGGAGGTAAAAAGGGTAAAGCCGAGGAAGGCAAGCGTTACCAGTGCCTGCACCCCCAAGGCGTAGGTGATGATCTGGCGCCGTCCTGCTGCCACCTCTTCCCTTCGCACGCCATCGATACCGCTATTGACGCGACGATTACCGCCGTCGTTGCTGGTCCCCGTCTCAGTGTCAGGATAACCATCAGAGCCAGAATTTTTGGCTACTCTTGTGAGGGCAAGAAACCCACCAAACAGACTCAAGATGAGCACCCAGAGCAGGATTGACCCTTCGTGATTGCCCCACGTGCCTGAGATTTTATAGACCAGCGGCTTAGCGCTATGGCTGTGTTCATAAGCCGTTTTGACGCTGAAATCACCACTCACAAAGCTGGCAATCAAACCCAGAAATGACAGCGCAACCAGGCCTGCGCCCACCACAGCTATCACGCGCACTGTCCGCGCCCGCAGCGCCGGGCTCAGCCCCAGCGGTGCAGCGGGCAGAAAGGCAAGTAGCATCTGCAACCCAACCAACGGCAGGGCAAGCGTTAGCGCCAGATGCGACCATTCCGCAATCATTGCGGGGCCGTGTCCGCTGCGGAACCTGCCCCGTGCTCGCGCAGTTCGCGAGGAACATAAGCCTCATCGTGCTTGGTCAGCAACGAACTGGCAGCAAACTCACCTCCCTCAGTCAACGTCCCGGTGGCAATGATCCCCTGCCCCTCCCGGAACAAATCCGGCAGGGATCCGCGGTATTGCAGGTCCATGCGGCCGCCCTCGGCATCGGCTAGGGTGAAGCGATGGTCAATGCCGTCTTCAGTGGTATAGGATCCGGGCACAATCTGGCCACCAAGGCGAAAAATCTTTCCCGGCTTCAGGTCGGCGGCAACGATCTGCGAAGGTGTGCGGAAGGCATTAAGTTGCCCAGGCAGCGAAAGTACGATGAGCAGGATGGCACCGGCCGCGAGGATAGCACCCAGGCTCACCCAGAGCAGCCGACCACCAACGCGAGAGCCCTTCACTGACCCTGCTCCCCTTGCAAGTTAGCGAGTTCGCGGCGGGCACGGGATAGCAGCCATCGTGCACCGATCAGCGCAATGACCATGGCGAGCGTCGCTGCGCCGTAACTGCCCCAAATGGCAATGCTGCGATCATCCCACATGGGTCAGGTTCCCGTGGCTTCTTCGATAAAGGCATGAGCCGCCCGCTGCTTCCGTCGGAGCGAACGCAACCGCATTCGAATCAACTCATAGCGCATCAGCCAGATCCCAATGGCCATATAGAACAGATAGGTACCGAGCATGGTTATCAGCAGCGGTGGCACGTAGACCCCGGCGATACCATCGTCGTCAACGGATGGGGCGGCGTCTGGACCGGCTTCGCTCTGCCCCAACAGGTTCCTCAGCGCACGAACCGTTAGCTGCATCATATTCGCACCGCTGGATGCCTGATGCAGCACCAGAAACCATTCGGTGACAAACTTTGACAGCAGCACTGTCACCACACTGGCGACGAGAAAGACCGACCCCACGCGACGGGCAAGCGCCGGGTCGCGCTGCGAGAGCACCCGCACCAGAACAATGAAGGTCAGATACTGAAACAGCAGTAGCAGTTCCAGCACCATGCGCGGGTCGCGCCAGTCCCAGTAAGTGTTGAGCGTCGGCTTTCCCCAAAGCGCCCCGGTCAAAAGCGCCACGATTGTAACGATCGCCCCCACGGGTGCTGCGGCCAGACAGTAGATCTCCGGCAATGGATGTCGCCAGACCAACGCCACAAAGGCCGCGAACGACATGCTGCCATAGATAATCAGTGACAGCCCCGCCGAAGGCACGTGCACGAACAGTGGCTTGATCAGCTCCAGCATTTCTTCGTCCGGGGGTACCCGCAGTCCCCAAACCATGCCAGCCGCCGCCAGCACCACGCCAAGCACAAGCAGCACGGGTTGGCTGGCCTCGGCCCAGCGCATAAAACGAGTCGGATTGGCAAACTGATACATGACCGTGGATATGGACGGTTTTCAGGTCAAACTCAAACTGAAGGTTGACGCAGGCACCTCAACGGACCCTTGCAATTCGCGAAAGTCAGGGGGAAACCGCAGCAACTTCGCGCGCTATTCGACGGTTGTTGGCATATCAGATACCCCAGTACTGGTTTAGAGTAACAAGCGCTAACCCAAAGCTCATGAACAACGGAGCAGGCATGGAACAGGTTCTATGATGGGGCTGACCGAACAAGCCAAAAGCGTGGCGCGTCGTATGAAGCAGAGCCGCTGGCAGATTGTCGGCTTGGTCTTGGTGCTTCTGACGCTGACAGGCATACTGCTTAGCGGCTGCAAGGACGAAGACCGCGGGGCCAAGCAGCGCTCAAGGGACTTTGATGCAGGATTGCGCGATGGACGGGAAACAAATCTCCCCCCTTATGGCTTGTATCGCACAGATCCAGAGGCCGGGAATCGTCTGGTACCCGTAACACTCGGCACCCAGCCATTCGCTGACAACCTTGGCCGCTGCGCCGGGATCAACAACTACTGGTGCATCAAGACCCCGGGTAGCGCCTCCTGGAAAGGCCAGACAGGGGCAGATTCCTCCGGACACGCAATTTTCAGCGATCCCGTCTACTCGGCCCGCGCCTTTGCCCGGTTGATGCGGATCTACCGCTTTCGGCATGGGCTGCTGACGCTGCGACAGGTGGCCCAGCGCTACGCCCCCCCAGGTGATTGTGTGGGCAGCCTCAGCTTTTGCCCGGTCTCCGACGAGATTAGAGTGGGTGCCGATCGACCCCAGCGACAGGTGGGCGACCAGCTAATCACCTACAGTTTGAACCTGCCTGGCGCGGACTTTGAACGCCGTCCTTTGGCCAACTGTGACCGACCTTTGCTTTACTGCCCCCGTGGAATCAACCAGACCGAAGCCTACGCCAAAGCACTCGCAACTGTCCTGGGGCTGGCGTCGATCGACGATGAAATCGCCCTTTTTGATGCAAAAGGCCGCCTCAACTTTGTCCGGGCACAGGCGCTGTTTCAGGCCGTGTCACGCTTTGAATTGGGCGCGGAATTCGCCGTCGACCCGACATTGATCCGCCGGGGGATGCTCATGGAAGCCCAAGACTACTTACGGGAAAACCATCGGCTGTACTGATCTTAAAATGAGGCCCAAGCCCCACTTGATTGGCGGCTGGCCAGAACAGCTTTATTCTCCGTTTTCTTCCTGCTGGGCTGTGCCCTCAGTGAACATCTCGAAGAGCATAGCCTGGGCTGCCTTGTCACCAGAAAGAGCAGCTTTGGCCAACAGCGTCCGGGCGCGCGACAGGTCCACCGTCACCCCCTCACCGTTCTTATACATCAGGGCTAGGTTATAGGCAGCGTCCGAAGATCCTGCCGCGACCGCCCGTTGGTACCAGGCAATCGCCTCACCCCAATTCTGCATTACCCCTTCACCCTGTTGATAGAGTGTCGCCAATCGAAACTGGGCTTCGGGGTCGTCGGCCGTTGCCGCGCGGTGATACCAGTCTGCTGCGATCTCGGCATCTGCCGCAACGCCCTGTCCGAGATCAAACATCAGCGCGAGGTTGAACTGTGCATCGCGAGAGCCCGCTTCGGCCGCCCGCTCGAACAAGCGCCGTGCCTGTTCAAAGTCCTGGGCTACACCCTCCCCACGTGCATACCGTGCACCGAGATCGAGCTGTGCGGGAGCGTAGTCTGTTGCGGCTGAAAGCACGAGAATGTCTAGCCCGCGCGCCAGCTGCGGCCCATTTGATGACCCGGCCTCCCTGTCAACGAAAGGCTCAGGCGTCGACCGAAGCATCTGCTGGCTGAGGCTGTAGAGATGTGCACCGTAGGCGTCTGAGAAATAAGCGCGGCCGGGAAAGCCTGATGTATAGCGCAGGATATCCACGGCAGATTGTGGGAGCTGGTCAAAGGGATCATCGCCGAGGAGCAGGGCATCCAGCATGACCTCGAACTGGTCTTCCAACGGAATGTCCGGTGGGAGCAAGGCGCGGTTTTCAGCCGCGGCTTCGCCCTGAGCGCGCAGAAGCGTCGGGCCGGTCGGGATAGGCATCAAGGTCAGGGCCAGCGCCGCGAACGCAACCGCGCCCGCCATCATTGGCACCAGCGGGACGCGCTTCAGATCATGCACACGAACCGGTGCGGGGGGTGCCTCAATCGTCATCGAGATCAGGTTTGAGCAACCCTTCATCCCCGGACGGCTTTGGGGTCGACTTCAGGATCTTCGGCTTGCCGGACTCCGGCTCATCCGCCGAAGCACGCATAGCTAGGGCATCGTCGTCTGCATTTGGATCAAAGATCTGATTTTCGCCCTCGTCGGGTTCATCATCGAAGTTCTCGTCGTCATCATCACTGGCCCAGTAAGGATTGTTAGCCCGCTGGTACGCTTCGATCCGCTGTCCGATGAAAATCGCCGCTTCGTAAAGCAGATACATCGGCCCGCCGAGCATAGCCTGCGAGATAATATCGGGTGGAGTAAGAACACCGGAAATGATGAACAGGATCAGGACAGCAAATTTACGGTTCCGCCGCAGGAACCTCGTGGATATCAACCCCGAGCGCACCATCAGAGTCAGCGCTACGGGCAACTGAAACCCTAACCCGCCGCCGATGAGCATGCGCATAGAGTCGCGCAGGTAATCTGCAATCTTGGTCTGTGGATCAATGCTGACCTTATCCAATGGCCGAAGCTGCGCCATGTCGCGCAGTGCGGAGCGGTAGGCCTCCCCCGCCGCGACAAAGGCATCGCGCCCCGCTTCTGCAGGGTCCATGCTCAAGAAAGTCGCAGTCGCAGCGCGGTACGTCTCCAGCACCGCCTGAAACTCTGCTTCTGAGCGCGACATGTTAAACTCACCCCCATTGAGCGCGTAGCCGATCAGGAAGGTGAAGGCCATGGGCATGACCACAAAGTAAACGAATGCCAGCCCGACCGCGAACAGGACCGGCGAGGCAATCAGGAAGGGCCGCATCGCCCCCTTCTCATTGCTGTAAAGCCCTGGAGCAACAAAACGCCAGATCTGGAACAGCAGCACCGGCAACGTTACCGCAAAGCCAACAAAAATTGCTAAAGAAAAGTCAGCGAAGAACTTCTCGAACGGGCTGGTCACGATGAACACGGTAGGCAGGCCGTTGCGCTCGAACACTGCAATGATCGGTTCGGCAAGGAACAGGTAAATCGGCTTGGCCAGAAAGAATGCCCCAAGGGTCAGGACGAAGAAAACAATGATGTAGATGAAAACCCGCAGGCGAAGCTCGCGCAGGTGCTCCATCAGCGGCGCCTGGCTGGGATCTTCCGTTGTGCCGATAACCGCATCGGCCTGTCCCCCCATGCCTGCCCTCGCCCCTGTTGTCTCATCCTCTACCGAATTGACATCCGATTCAGCCGAACGGTCGCCAGTCGCGTCCCCTCGCCGGAACATCGACCGCATCCGGCCTGCGACCGCGCCCAGACCCTTGGAGGGCTTTTTCCCGTCGCTGCTCATGGATCAGTCCGATGCCTTGCTTCTGCTTGCCGCCGGCTTCCGCGCGTGAGCCGTCTTTTTCGCAGATGCAACCTTCGTTGTTGGCGCACGCTTCTTCGTCCCGGCAGTGCTGGATGCCGGAGCCTTTGGTTTAGCGGCGGCAGGCTTTGCAGGGGTCGTTTTTTTCGAGGGTGGCTTGCCCACCGCTGACTTTTTGGGCGGTGGCGTCGCCTCGACACCATCGCTTACCGGTGTAAAGGGTGTAGCGACCGTGCGGGTGGTCGCATTGATCTCGTTCTCGGTCTCCCGCATGGCGTTGCGGATTTCCTCGGTCGGATCAACACTCTTGCCCAGGTCTCGCGCCTCCTTGCGCAAATCATCTAGGTCGCTCTCGCGGATCATCTCGTTCACGACGCCCTGAAATTCTCGCGTCAGCTTCCGAATTTGGCGCATGAATCCAGCGATACCCTTGAACAGCTTGGGCAAATCCTTTGGACCGACGACCAGCAATGCGATCACGCCGATCACGATCATCTCGGTCATACCTAGACCAAACACGGCTTACCCTCGTGCTGCTTCAAAAAGCGAAGATTGATGGATAGAAACCAGCAAGAGCGTCTGAAAGGGCTCAGACGCTCTTCTTTGCCTTGGATGCTGTGCCGGTCTTCTTTGCCGCTGGCTTTTTCGCAGCTGGCTTTTTCGCAGCTGGCTTTTTCGCAGCTGGTTTTTTGGCCGCTGGTTTTTTGGCCGCTGGCTTCTTTGCTGCCGGCGTAACCGGCTCAGAGGTTTCATCGTGCTCGATTGTTTTGGTGGCCACAGGCGCAGGCTCAGCTTCTGCCGCCGCCGTCGCCGTCGCCGTCGCCTCTTCCTCGTCCGCCTTGCCCTCGCGCAGGCCGGACCGGAATGCGTTGATGCCTTTTGCCATGTCACCCATCAGGCCTGGTATGCGACCACGCCCGAAGATCAGCAAAATGATCAGGAGCAGAATCAGCAAGACAATGGGATTTGCCATATTGCCAAACATGAGCTTTCCTCCGAATTTCTAATGTCAGCACACCACCGAAGCAGGGCCATTATTGTTCCATGATATGGGGCTAACCGGGTGCTGCGCAACTCTTTAGCACCGCCTAAAGACATCGGTGCCAGAAAGCATCAGCCTAGCCTTCGACTCAATGGCGTTCGACCTTGCCCGACGCAACCCGCTCAGCTGCGCGCCTGATCGAGTTGAATGACCTCCGCCGAGCCGCCTGACTCGGTGCCTTCGCCGCTTTCTTCGAACCCGAGTTCGAGCTCCAGCTCCGCCTCGCTTTCGTCTTCATCACTGTCATCCCCCGCTGGCAATGAGGCCAGGCCGTCGCGCCGGTCCAACAGGCCAGCCGACTTTAGTTCTTTCATCCCTGGCAAATCCTTCACGCTGGAAAGACCGAAATGATCTAGGAACTCATCCGTTGTTCCCCACATCAGTGGTCGTCCGGGTGATTGTTTCCGCCCGCGCGGCTTGATCCATCCGGCTTCCAGAAGCGTGTCTACCGTGCCTTTGGCAACCGCGACCCCACGGATGTCTTCGATCTCGGCCCGGGTCACGGGCTGATGGTAGGCAATGATCGCCATCGTCTCCATCGCAGCTCGGCTGAGGCGTCGGCTGGCGACGCGTTCCAGTGCCAGATCACCAGCAAGGTCAGAAGCCGTACGGAAGGCCCAGGACTTGCCGGCCTGCTCCAGTACAATTCCTCGATTGGCATAGTGCGACTGCAGTGTAACGAGGATTGCTTCGACGTCTTCTCCCTCGGGCAACTGTGCGGCGAGTAGAGAAGTCGGCACAGGCTCCTTGGAAGCAAACAGCAGCGCTTCGATTAACCGCAAAGAATTAAAGTCACTCACGCCTCGCTCTCCTCCGGCTCAAACGCACGACCCTCAGGCGTGCGAAGATAGATTTCATCGAAGGCGCCATCCTGACGCAGGCTGATTTCACCGCGCCGCGCAAGCTCTAGGCTAGCTGCAAAGAACGACGCCTGTGCCGAGCGACGCTTAGCTGGCGAGCTCAGCTCGATGGGCAGAAAAGAAGATAGTGTACGCCAGGCGGGGATTGGACGGCTCACCAAGCGGGCAAGGTTCTTCACCGCATCTTCGAGGCTATAGACCGGGATCTTGCGCACCGCACGGTCAACGGCGGCATGCCGGTTCTGCACCAAGGCGTAGGCCCGCAACAAATGGTAGAGTTCCACATCGAGCCGTCGCTCGGTCCTGCGACTCACTTCGAGCGTCGGGCCACGAGTGAAGCGACGCTCACCCAGCGCCGGGAGATCGAATACGTCCGCCGCCGCCTTCTGCATCGCTGCAAGCCGCTGCAAGCGAAAAGCGATGGCTTCAGCAGACTCAGCTGCAGCGATCGACTCTTCGGCTGTCGAGGGCAAAAGGATCTTAGATTTAAGATAGGCGAGCCAAGCCGCCATCACCAAATATTCAGCGGCGAGGTCCAGGCGCGTGCGCTTAACCAGCTTCATGAACTGCAGGTACTGGTCCACCAGCGCCAGTACCGAAATTTGGCTAAGATCGACCCGTTGGTCGCGGGCGAGATCAAGCAAAAGGTCGATAGGCCCTTCGTAGCCTTCGAGACGGAGGAAAAGCGCGTCCCGGGCCTCCGGCGCGCCGCCATCGTCCTCGAAGTCCGTGGTTGTATTACCATTATGCGACGCGTTACTCATGCCGTCGTCATAAGCTAAAGCCGCTGGAATGGGAATTCAGACCACTGGGGATAAGTCGATAAAGAATACTGGTTTTTCGCGGTCAGGATTGACCGAAAAGAAAAGGTCAGGATTGACCGCGAACGAAAAGGCAGTCTTGCCCCTGACGCTTCAACTGAATGCAGAAATCCTGCGCGGTCGCTTGGGTCGGCATGGGACCGGCCTGCAGGCGGTAAAACATACCACGCGGGCCGGAATCATAGGCTACAACCCGGTGAGACAGACTACCCAGCAAGCCCGGGAACTGGATTGTCAAACGTGACCATAACTGCCTCGCCTGATCCTCACTGCGCAGCGCGCCAAGCTGGATGCCAAACGGCGCAACCACAGCGGCACCAGAGAGGCTAGGAGCCTGCGGCGTTGTTGGTTGTCCCGACGCCGGATCAATGGCAACGACGGCACTCGCCGACCCGCGCACACCGCCAGCAGAGGTAGCCGCGGTTTCAGTACCGAAAAGGTTTACAGTCGCAGTGCCGCCTCCCAAGGACGCGCTTGGCGCGCCCGGTGTCCCCTGCACCAGAATGGCCACAGGCTGTCGCGGAAGGGTGACTGTGCCGCGCAGCTTAGGGGTCATCGGTCCTGGCAGGTCGTTCAGTGCATTGGCAATGGGCGTCAGATTTTCGAGAGCAGGCGTCGCGGGTGTTGGCGATACCGAACGAGCCAACACCGGCGAATCAGCGCCGGCGACTGCGAGGTCAGCCTCCGCTTCATCGAGCAGTGACGACAAATTGGAGCTTGAAGACGCTGAACCGGGTGCGAGCCGAGGCGCTTCCATGCTGTCCGCTGTGCGGCTGTCCTGTGCCTGCAAATCTGACGGGGCCTGTGGTTGAGCACGGTCAGCGCCTCCGCCCGCAGGATCGCCCACAGAAGAGGTCGCAAAGGCAGTCTGCCCGCGTGTAGAGGCCTGAATGATGTCGTTTAATGGGTCATCGCGCCCGGCGACCGCGGCTTGCGAGCCGGTAGACTGGAGCAAATCCGGCACTGGTGCTGCACCAAAACCGATCTGAAGTGTCGGACGATCCTGGTCCTGTGCCGCGTAGCGATCTTCGGACAGCGCCAAATCGCCGCTGGGTTGGTTCATGATGAGAAGATCACTGCCAAACTGACGTCCAGCTGCCTCTGCCGGGTCCAGCCCGGCTTCGGCAGGTGTGAGTCGGATGGGCGTATCGGGCGCGCTGATTAACGGCACACCGACGCCTTCGCCGGGGCTTCCCAAACGCTGGAACCCAGCATAGCTGACCGACAGGAGCACGCCGACAGCGAACAGGGCGAGCAGGGCAAAGGCACCGTTTCGCAGCCAACCAAAGGGTGACACGCGCTCGGCCTCTCGCCGATATGCCTGCTGTGTCGCTAACGCCGCGGCAGCTGTTGCCGCCACGGGACGGCGCTTTTGATGATGCCCGGGCTGCTGTCGACGCAAGAAGGCCAGCGCCAGGGGAGTGCGGTCTACCCCAACCGGTTGTTCGGCTGAATCAGATGACGGCTGGGATTGTGACGTCACGCCCATGCGGTCTTCGGCGCGCACCCGCAGATAAGGCACTGTACTTGTGCCTGTTCGCTGGTCGGAAAGGTTGACCCGCGCCCCGGCCCGCACGCCAGACGCTGAAGCAAGGCGCGGCTCAGTCACGGCTGCATCCGGGCTTGGGCCAGGGTTCGTGGCATACGTCGCGGTGGTAGCGGGCGCATCGGTGTAGATCAACGGGTTTGCAGCAGTCTCACTCAGCGGTCGTTCTTCAGCGATTTCGTCTTCGTAGACTGAGGCAGTTGTGCTGGCCACGGATGCCGTGGTGGTGTGGGTAATGGCTGTCTCAGGTTCCTGATGATTGCTGGCGTGCAGGCCAATGGTGGGCTCTGTCACAGGGCTTAGCTCAGGCTGCGGCGCTTGATGAGGATAGGGCTGGTCGCTCATCTGACCCAGATGGGGCGTCGCTTCTGGCTCGATTTCAGCATTAGTAGCCGGAGTCCACTGGAGAGATCGCTCCAGCCGCGCGCGTTCACGATGGGACATGCCGATGCGGCTGCGCAGGTCTTCCGCCGCGGACCAATCCTGTTGCTGCTGCATCCGCTGCTCATAGGCCTGCGAGGTGATGGGAGGATGGTCACCCCGTGCCGCAGCGCCAAAGCGATACGGCTGAGACGGCATGGCCCCGCCTTGGACGGGTTGTGGTGCAGAGGCAGGCTGCGTCGGGGGAGCAGACTGCGGCTGAGGAGGCTGGCCAATAGGCCCGATCGCTGCAGCTGTTTCACGGGTTAAAGTCGGTCGATCAGCAGCCACTTCCGGTGCTTGATCCGGCGTCTTCTGTCCGAAAATACGTTGTTCAAAATAGCTCTTGCTCATTGCGGCGCAGCTCCTCGACCGGAACCACACCGAGCAGGCGCAACCCGGTCGCCAATGTAATCTGAGCCGCTCTAATGAGCGCAAGCCGGGCCTGCGTGAGCGGCAGATCGTCATCAACAACAATTTTTTGCGCTGGATTTACATTTCCCGCAGCCCAGAGGCCATGAATGGCTCCGGCCAGGTCACTCAAATAAAACGCCACACGGTGCGGCTCCCGCGCGAGAGCCGCGCTCTCAAGCATGCGTGGGAACTGAGCAACGACAGAAATGAGCCGCTGCTCGTCGTGTGTCTGCAGGTGAGCAAACTCAGCATCGCATAATGATCTATCATCGATTCGCGAATCCGTAAAGACCTCAGCTGCTCTCCGTAAAGCACTGGAAACACGTGCATGTGCATACTGTACATAAAATACCGGATTTTCCTTTGTCGCCGCGGTAACTTCAGCGATATCGAACTCAAGAACTTCGTGATTCCGCCGCGTGAGCATGATGAAGCGCAGGGCAGAAGCACCAATTTCACGCACCATATCTTCGAGCGTTACAATGTTACCCGCACGCTTAGAGAGCTTCACGGGCTCCCCGTTCTTAAACACTTTGACGATGTTACAAATGACGATCTCCAGCGCTGCTTGCTGGTCAGAGACCGCCTGTAATGCAGCTTGCGAACGCTTGATATAACCCTTGTGGTCCTCACCCCAGACATCGATCTGCTGAGCATAGCCGCGCTGAAACTTATCGAAGTGGTAAGCAATATCGTTGGCGAAGTAGGTGTAAGAGCCGTCAGACTTCTGCAGTGGCCGGTCCACATCGTCTCCAAAATCAGAGGAGCGGAACAGCAGTTGTTCACGCTCTTCCCAGTCATCGGGTTTCTTGCCCTTGGGGGGTTCAAGAATACCGCGATACATCATCCCGAGTTCCGTCAAGCGGGCGACAGCCGCCTCGACACCACCAGCCTCAACCACGCTGCGCTCGCTGGTGTAAACCTGCTCGATGTCCATTGATGCAAGGGTCGCCCGCACTTCGGTCATGTTGTGATCGATAGCAAAATCACGAAACACCGGCAGCCATTCGTCTTCAGTCCGGCCTAGCCACTGGTCACCGTCGCGCTCGATCAGGGCCAGCGCACAGTCAATCATGTAAGCACCCGGGTACTGACCTGGCTCCAGCGTGATGCTCTCCCCCAGCGCTTCGCGATAACGGGCGTAAGCGGTCCGGCCAAGCACATCCACCTGCGCACCTGCATCGTTGATGTAGTACTCGCGCAGCACGTCGAAGCCAACTGCTTCCAGCAGCGCTGCGAGCACGTCTCCAACCACGGCGCCTCGCGCATGGCCTAAGTGCAGCGGCCCAGTGGGATTGGCCGAAACATATTCGACGTTTATCGGCCTGCCCTGCCCCAGTGTCGAACTGCCGTAACTTGCGCTGTCCTGCAGAATAGCGCGCAGCAGGCCGTGCCAGACGCCCGCGGTTGCCCGCAGGTTGATGAATCCCGGTCCGGCAATCTCCACGCTTTCGACCTCATCCCAGTTACTGATTTCAGCAACCAGCGCTTCGGCGAGCGCACGCGGGTTGGTCTTGGCGGGTTTGGCCAGCACCATTGCGGCGTTGGTGGCAAAATCCCCATGACTGGGATCGCGCGGGGGTTCGACCGTAACCCGATTGAGCGGCAGGCCTTCGGGCAATGTCCCACTTGCCACCATGGTGTTCAGGTGGGCTCTCAACCGGATTTCAAAGGAGGCGAACAAATTCATGGCGGGGCCTTCGCGGGGTGCTACGGAGTGGTGGGTCTGCAGGAACAGATGGGATGAATTGCAAGCAGCCAGCATGCGTCCTTGCTACAAGCGTCAATCGGCGCTGTATAAGTCGAACTGTCGTCGGTGCTCTTCGATAGCGGCTTTGTCAGTCATGCTGGCGATAGTGTCCGTGACGATCCCCGCACGAGCAACCGGGTCATCAATCGCCTCTGCCATGCCTGCCTCGCCGAGCAGCAAACTAGGGCGACTGTCGTAAAGTTCGAACAGGTCACGGATGATTTTGGTTGTCTTGTGCCGGCGGCGGTTAACCTGCGGATGGCGATAAAGGTGATGGAACAGAAAGGCCCGCAGCGCCTGCAAGTCGGCGAACATGGGCGCTGAAAAGGCTATCACCGGAGCACCCAAGGCCCGAACATCGGCAGCAGTCTGCGCCCCGCTCTCAATCAGCAACCGCCGACTTTCCCGCAGAACATCACCCACAAGCTCTGAAATCATCCGGCGTGCGACTTCGAATGCGCGGCGATCGGCTGGCAGACCAGGAAAATCGCGGTCGATCTCCTCCAGAGCGCGTGCTGGTAGGGCTACGTCCCGCAAGGTATCAAAATCCAGCAGCCCGGCACGCAGGCCGTCGTCCACATCGTGAGTGTTGTAGGCAATATCATCCGCAAGTGCCGCGACCTGCGCTTCAGCTGAAGCGTGAGTGTGCAGCTCCAGATCAAAGTCACCGAACAGCGCCGTCATCCCCCCTGCAAGATCGCCGTGCACGGGGCCATTATGCTTGGCAATACCCTCCAACGTCTCCCAACTCAGGTTTAGCCCGTCGAAGGCAGCGTATCGACGCTCCAGCCCTGTAACGATGCGCGCGGTCTGCAGATTGTGATTGAAGGACGGAAGTCCGCGCTCATTGAGGCAGTCTGAAAGCGCGTCTTCGCCGCTGTGACCGAAAGGGCTATGACCCAAGTCATGGGCGAGCGCGATGGTCTCGCCAAGGTCTTCATTCAGACCCAGCGCCCGGCACATGTCCCGCGAAATCTGCGCAACTTCCATCGAGTGCGTGAGACGCGTGCGCAGACTATCATTCTCATCACTGACAAAGACCTGCGTTTTGTAGAGCAGCTTTCGAAAGGCGCGGCTATGAATGATACGGTCCCGGTCGCGCTGGTGCGGGGCTCGCTCGCCACCGTCTGATGCTGGTTCAGCGTGGACGCGGCCACGGGTTTTATCAGGCGCTACTGCGAAAGGCGCGAGGGCAGACATCTCGAATTGATCCGGTTTTACCGAGTTCAGACTTGAAGGATTGTCCGTCTCTGCCTACTCTTAAACCATGCCTTTGGATAGACCAGAAGACAGCGGGACTGTCATCCTGACTCAAGCCGCCGCCAATCGAGTGCAGACCTTGCGCGCGTTGGAGGGAAATCCGGCGCTGCACCTGCGCGTGTCGGTGCTGGGTGGCGGGTGCTCGGGTTTTCAGTACAAGATCGGCTTCGACGAAGCGGTGCAGAGCGACGACCGGGTGTTTGAGACCGATGGTGTCAAGCTACTGGTTGACGATACATCTATGGAATTCATGACTGGCGCAGAGGTCGATTTCGTGGATGAGCTGATCGGGGCTGCGTTTAAGATTAATAATCCAAACGCGACCGCATCGTGCGGTTGCGGCACGTCATTTAGTGTTTTCTGAGTGCCTCACGCGTGAAAATCGCCAGTTTCAACGTCAATTCCATCCGTGCCCGCTTGCCCAATATCGCGGAATGGCTTGCGGCTTTTTGCCCTGACGTCGTGTGTCTGCAGGAAATAAAGGCCCAGGATGACCAGTTTCCGCGCGCCGAAATCGAAGCCGCCGGCTATCACACGGCCGTGGTCGGGCAGAAAAGCTACAACGGTGTGGCTATCCTTTCCAGGAAACCGGTCATAACTCGGCTTCGCGCGCTCCCCGGTGACCCGGAGGATGAGCAGGCGCGCTACGTCGAAGTTGAAACCGAGAGCGGCTTTATCATTGGCGGACTGTATTTGCCCAATGGCAACCCTGCACCGGGGCCAAAATTTGATTTCAAGCTCGCGTGGATGGACCGATTGATTGACCATGCTCAACGCCTGCTTGAGACCGAACAACCCTTCGTGCTCTGCGGTGATTTCAACGTGATTCCCACCGACGCTGACGTCTACGACCCTCGCGCCATGATTGGGGATGCACTCGGTCGACCGGAGAGCAAAGACCGCTTTTGCCGTTTGCTGAACCTCGGGCTGACCGACAGCTTTCGGGTCTTTGATCCGCGTCCAGGGCAGTTTTCATATTGGGACTATCAGCGTGGGGCTTACGACAAGGACCATGGCTGGCGGATCGACTTCATCCTCGCCTCCCCACACGCCGCCGATCGACTGACCGGGGCCGGCATCGACCGCAGCCCTCGGGCACGTGAGAAAGCCTCCGACCATACGCCGGTCTGGGCCGATTTCGCCTGACAGGGGTTTGGGGGACGTTAGATCACCGGCGGATTGAGGGTAGCGCACGGCGGAACGGCTGGACGCTGAATTAACACCAGAAGCCCTGTTGCTGTGCCCAGTCAATGGCGGCATCCATCATTGCGCGATCCCAATACATGGCCTGAGCCAGCCCGGCGACAGCCGCAGCATCCGCAGCATTAGCGGTCTCGGCGAAAAACTGTGTATCCGTGGAGCGGAACCACAGGTCATTGAGGATTTCCGCCTGCCCCGAAAGGTGCAGTGCCCCACGCACCAGTTCGGTCCAGGAGGTCGCCCCGCCCTGCCCGTTCCGGTTTCTCAGGTAGTCGTCGGACTGGTTGATTTCCTCACCTCCGACAATGCGATAGAGCAATGTGCCGTCTTCGGTATCCACCGTTTCAAGCGAAAACGGGGAAAAGGTTGCCGTTGCGTCCTCGTCTTCGGCCTCAATCTGCGCCTGCTTTTTGTCCTCATCGCGGATGGTTGTCGCGATGTCGGCGAAGACCGCACCCATTTCCGAACTCTGCTCGGCCTTGGACCCGAACAAGGATTTCACCAGTTCTTTCATAATTCAAATCGAAACGGGCCAGGCGCGATCAAGCGCCCTGAGCCCGGCTCGTCTCTTTGCTCTCTGTTTCTCGCAACTTCGCTACAGGAACGAACTCAGATGTCGGCGTAGACGTGCGTTTCGCCCTTGGCCCCAGGGTGACAGACGGCACCTTGCTCCGCCGAACCAACCGTCTGAGCATAGCGCCAGATTGCGCCCGCGTTGTAATTGTGTGATCGGGGCTTCCAGTCGGAGCGGCGGCTTTCCAACTCCTCATCGCTCAGGTCGACAGAGATCGTCCCGGCAACAGCATCAATGGAGATCATGTCACCGTTCCGAAGCAGAGCGATGGGGCCACCAACTGCAGCTTCTGGGCCGACGTGACCGATGCAGAAGCCACGGGTTGCGCCGGAGAAGCGACCATCGGTTATCAGTGCCACTTTGTCGCCTCGGCCCTGGCCGTAGATCGCTGCAGTCGTTGACAGCATCTCGCGCATGCCCGGACCACCTCTGGGCCCTTCATTGCGGATGACGAGCACCTCACCGTCTTGATATTCACCCGCTTGCACCGCAGCAAAGCAATCTTCCTCGCATTCGAAAACGCGCGCTGGACCAGCAAACTGCTGCTTCGCCATGCCCGCAACCTTCACAATAGCTCCTTCAGGCGCGAGGTTACCGCGCAAGCCGACGACACCACCGGTCGGGGTTATCGGATTGGACACCGGGTAGACGACTTTGTTGCCTTCGGGAAAAGCCACAGCTTCGTGGTTCTCTCCGATGGTCTTGCCCGTGACAGTGATACAGTCGGTGTGGATGTAGCCGCCCTCGATCAGTGCCTTAATCACAATCGGCACGCCGCCGATTTCAAACAGGTCCTTGGCAACGTACTTACCCCCGGGTTTCAGATCAGCGATATAGGGGGTATCGCGGAAGATATCGCAAACATCGTGCAGGTCGAAATCGATGCCACACTCGTTGGCAATGGCGGGCAGGTGCAGGCCGGCGTTTGTCGAGCCTCCGGTCGCGGCGACAACGCGGGCTGCGTTCTCCAGCGACTTGCGGGTGACGATATCGCGCGGCCGCAAGTTCAGACCAATCAGCTCCATGACCGCTTCGCCGGACTTGTGAGCGTAAGTATCCCGGATTTCGTAAGGCGCGGGCGCCCCGGCTGAATGCGGCAGTGCGAGACCAATGGCCTCGGACACACAAGCCATGGTGTTGGCGGTGAACTGCGCCCCGCACGAGCCCGCTGACGGGCAAGCCATGCATTCGAGCAGGTGCAAGTCCTCACTATTCATGGCGCCAACAGCATGCTGACCGACGGCTTCGAAGAGATCCTGCACCGTGACTTCCCGCCCCTTGAACGAGCCTGGCAGGATTGACCCACCATAGAGAAAGACGGACGGCACGTTGAGCCGAACCATGGCCATCATCATACCGGGCAGCGACTTGTCACAGCCGGCCAGACCGACCAGACCATCATAGCAATGCCCACGCATGGTCAGCTCAACCGAGTCAGCGATGACTTCGCGCGAGACCAGCGAAGACTTCATCCCTTCGTGTCCCATTGCGATGCCGTCGGTGACGGTGATGGTGGTAAATTCGCGCGGCGTCCCCTGTGCCAATTCCACTCCACGCTTTACCACCTGAGCCTGACGTGAAAGAGAAATGTTACAGGGTGCAGCCTCGTTCCACGTGGTGGCAACGCCGATCAGCGGACGAGCGATTTCATCGTCACCCAGACCCATAGCATGCAGGTACGAGCGATGCGGTGCCCGCTCCGGACCAACGGTGGTGTGACGACTTGGCAGCTTCGATTTGTCGAACTTATTTTCTGCGCCCATGACGACGGACGTCCTCCCAGAATGATTTCTAATGTTTATGGTAGTGTTCTAAAGACCCTTGTCCGGCTTGGCAATTGAACCCCGCACCACGACGAATGGGCTTTATCGTTCACGCGCGCGCCCTGTCTGGCCCATTTCCGTTTGAACAGCCGGGTTAACGCTGCGCGATCCTGTACCTTGACGCCGAAGGACAGAGCCGCCACTCTTTGTTGCTATGTCGTCTGCCAACCAGAGCTTCCTTCGCATTGATTGGTCAAGGGTCGAGCGTGTATTCTATATGACAGCGCCCGCGCCCTGTCCTTACCTACCCCATCGCACCGAGCGCAAACTGATTACCGCATTGGATTACGGTGATGACGACGCCTTTGACCAACTGAGTTGGTCGGGCTTCCGCCGCAGTCACGAAATCGCTTACCGTCCAGCCTGCCCGTCATGTAACGCCTGCAAGTCTGCACGCATCGACGTGGCGCGCCACCACCCATCGCGCACGCAACGAAAAATTCTGCGCCGCAATGCGGACCTCAGCCGCAGCGTTCAGGCGGCACGGTGCAGCAGCGAGCATTGGGCACTATTCGACCGTTACATACGCCAGCGGCACGGCGATTCAGAAATGGCGCTCATGACCCCAGACGACCTGCGCATGATGATCGAACAATCGACTGTTGACAGCGGCTTGTTCGAATGGCGCGACGCCGGTGGCAATTTACGCGCCTGCATGCTGTTTGATGCCATGTCCGACGGATTTTCAGCCGTCTACTCGTTCTTCGATACTGATGAAACGCGCCGCTCGCTGGGCACCTTCTGCATCCTTGATGCGGTTTGCTATCTCGCCGATTTAGGGCTCTCGAAGCTCTACCTTGGCTACTGGATCGAAGGATCAGCCACCATGGACTACAAAAACCGCTTTTCCGGCGTGGAAGTGCATGACAAAGGCCAGTGGCTGGCGGTTGCATCCCTGCCTAGCTCGTCCTAGGTCAAAGACGCACGCCGAACCCGTAGCATTCAAGAATTCAGGAAACCTCATGCCCCGCGCCTTCAGTCTTCGTCGCCCGTCTCTCGCTCTGCTTCTCGCACTGCTGACCACCGGGCTCGGTTCCGCCGGCTTGGCCTATGGCGCTGGCGGGGGCGAGGGCAAGTCCCTGCCCGGTGCCGAACTGGATCTTCTTTGGGTGCTGCCCTTTGTAGGCATCCTGCTTTCGATCGCCCTGATGCCGCTATTTCTGCCGCGCATCTGGCATCATCACTTCGGTAAGATCTCATTTGGCTGGGCCATCGTCTTCCTGCTGCCCTGCATGGTCGTTTACGGCTGGGGGACAACATCTTTTCTCGCTTGGGAAACGGTAGCGCACGAATACTTGCCGTTCATCATCCTACTGTTCGCCCTGTTCACCATTTCCGGCGGTGTACGGATCAAGGGCTCGCTGGTTGGCACCCCAGCGCTCAACACAGGCATTCTGGCCATCGGCACGGTGCTGGCCTCGTTGATGGGCACCACGGGTGCGGCTATGCTGCTGATCCGCCCGCTGTGTCGCGCCAACGACCACCGCAAGCACCGCGTCCACACCGTCGTGTTCTTTATTTTCCTGGTCGCCAACATTGGCGGCTCTCTGACGCCGCTGGGCGACCCGCCTCTGTTCCTGGGCTTCCTCAAAGGCGTAAGCTTTTTCTGGCCGACGAAGGCGATGTTCTTACCCATGCTCATGCTGTCCGTGCTGCTTCTGGTGCTCTACTACATCGTTGACACCGTACTGAGCCGCCGTGAGGGCGAGACCCTGCCCATGAACAACATTGAAACCGGCAAGGAGGGTGAGCGCCTAGGGCTGGAGGGAAGTGTGAACCTGCTGCTACTCGCTGGTGTCGTGTTGTTCGTGCTGTATTCGGGGTTTGCAGCTGATCTTCCGGCACCGCTTGGGACCGAAGCCTACTTCATGGTCTACGGTGTCGACATCAAGGTTGCGAATCTTGTGCGAGATCTCGGACTGCTCGGGCTGGCAGGACTGTCCTTAGTTCTGACGGCGAATGAAAGCCGCAAGCTCAACGGCTTCACCTGGTTTCCAATCATCGAAGTCGCGACGTTGTTCGCCGGTATTTTCATGACCATCATCCCGGCGCTGGCCATCCTGCGCGCGGGCTCTGCGGGCGCGCTGGGCTGGGTGATCGACGGGGTAACCCGAGCCGATGGAACCCCGCTGAACGCCGCGTATTTCTGGGCGACAGGGATTCTCTCCAGCTTCCTCGACAATGCGCCGACCTATTTAGTGTTCTTTAATTCAGCCGGGGGAGATCCCGAACAGCTGATGGGTGAACTTTCCGGAACGCTGCTGGCGATTTCTGCGGGCGCTGTGTTCATGGGCGCCGTTACCTATATCGGTAATGCGCCAAACTTTATGGTGCGCTCAATCGCAGAGGACCGAGGGGTCAAGATG
The DNA here is from genome assembly GCA_002690455.1 of Kiloniella sp. Classification (GTDB taxonomy): domain Bacteria; phylum Pseudomonadota; class Alphaproteobacteria; order UBA7985; family UBA7985; genus UBA7985. The sequence goes on along the minus strand of NZET01000012.1, from coordinate 94,679 downwards.
CCCTCGTTCTTCGGCTATATGCTCTGGTCGTGCGGGATTCTCATGCCGCTGTTCGTGATCGTAACCTTTGTCTTCTTCAACCCGCTCTCTGGCAGTTGAGCCGCAGGCGGGCGAAGCCTGAGGGCTCTCAAACCTTGATCGCCGTCGTCTCCTTGATCACCTCCATCGACAAGCTAGAGGTCACGTTAAAGAGGTTTATCCGGCCAATGAACCGCTTGTAGAAAAGATCGAAATCCCGCGTGCTGGCTACCCTGATTTTCATGATGTAATCAACCTCGCCCGTCAGCCGATGACATTCGAGAATCTCGGGCATCTCGTTGACGATTTCCGTAAACCGCCCCAGCCAGTCGCTGGTGTGCTGGTCGGTACGAATGGCGATGAAAAAGGTTTCCTTCAGCCCAATCTTGTCGGCATTCAGGATCGCGACTTCACGTTCGATTACGCCAGCGGCCTTCAGCTTCTTGATCCGGTTCCAAACGGGTGACTTGGTCGAACCGATCTGCCGTGCAATTTCTTCCAGCGGTAGGGTCGCATCAACCTGGATCAGTCGGAGGATTTTCTGGTCAGTTTCGTCTAACTGCATATGATTTCCTTCTATTTGGTATTTTGAAAAAAATAATTCATCTTTTACACGCAAACAAAGAACTTTATTCGGATTTTCACTTTTTTGTGGGAAATTAACGCAGCATATCTAAATTATCGAAATCCCAACGTAAGCCAAGCGATTTCGGACATTCCACCCATGCTTGAACACCCTGCCCCGTCACCCTGGTCCGTCCAGACACAGCTGGTCCACGACGGTCTCGACCGATCCGACTTCGGGGAAACCACCGAAGCCCTCTACCTAACCTCCGGCTATGTCTACGACAGCGCCGAACAGGCCGCTGATCGCTTCAGCGGCGAAGACGAGGGCTACATCTACTCCCGCTACGGCAATCCGACTGTCAGCCTGTTTGAACGCCGTCTGGCGGCGATTGAGGGTACAGAGCGCTGTGCAGCCCTTTCCAGTGGAATGGCGGCCATGTATGCGGCCCTGGCCAGCCAATTGCGTGCGGGCGACCACATCGTAGCCTCAAGGGCACTGTTCGGTTCGTGCCTGCAAGTCATCACCAACCTGCTGCCCCGCTATGGCATCACTTATACCTTGATTGACGGCGCCGAGTTGTCAGCGTGGTCGGCGGCGATCCAACCTCAAACCCGGGTGTTCTTCTGTGAAACACCGTCTAATCCGATGCTGGAGTTAGTCGATATTGGGGCAGTTGGCGAAATTGCACGCTCAGCCGGGATCTGCTTCGTTGTTGACAACGCCTTTGCCTCGCCTGCCGTGCAGCGTGCAGCACCACTGGGGGCGGATGTTGTCACCTATTCGGCTACCAAACACATCGATGGACAAGGGCGGTGTTTAGGCGGTGCCATCTGCTGTTCTGAAGCCTTTTACCAGCAACACCTGCAATTCTACATTCGCCACACCGGGCCGAGCCTGAGTCCGTTCAACGCGTGGACGCTGGCCAAGTCGCTGGAAACGCTGGACATCAGGGTGACGCAGATGGCGCGTAGTGCAGCCAATGTCGCTGCTTTCCTTACCGAGCACCCTGCAGTTGAGCACGTGTCCTATCCTGGACTAGCCAGCCACAGTCAGCACGCCATCGCCCGTCGACAAATGATAAACGGCGGAACTCTCGTCTCATTCCAGGTCAGGGGCGGGCAAAACGCGGCCTTCCGCGCGTTGAACGCACTTGGGTTGATCCGGATCTCCAACAACCTGGGTGATAGCAAGTCGATGGTGACCCACCCAGCAACCACAACCCACCGGGTGCTGAGCGATGAGCAGCGCTGGTCCGTGGGCATCACCAACAGCCTTGTTCGGCTGAGTGTTGGCCTGGAACTGGATGAAGACCTGATGACCGACCTTGATCAGGCGCTCAATTGCGCGCAAGGCGAAGGCTGAGGCCGGTCAGACCTCGAACAGCATCCGGCTGGGGTCTTCGATATTCTTCTTGACCTTCACCAAGAAAGTCACCGCCTCGCGCCCATCGATGATGCGGTGGTCGTAGGACAGCGCCAGATACATCATGGGCCGGATCACAACCTCACCGTTGACTGCAACCGGGCGATCCTCGATCCGATGCATGCCAAGAATTGCGCTCTGCGGCTGGTTTAGGATCGGTGTCGACAACATGGAGCCATAGATTCCACCGTTGGAGATGGTGAAGGTGCCCCCGGACATTTCCGCCATAGACAGCTTGCCATCGCGTGCACGCTGACCAAAGTCAGCGATGTTGGATTCTATCTGGGCAAAGCCCATGCGATCTGCATCGCGGATGACTGGTACCACCAACCCATTCTCGGTGCCGACCGCAACGCCGATGTTGTAGTAATTCTTATAGATCAGGTCGTTGCCATAGATTTCCGCGTTTACGGCAGGCAGTTCCTGCAGTGCCGCGATACAGGCCTTGGCAAAGAAGGACATGAAGCCAAGCTTGATGCCGTATTTCTTGACGAAAGCGTCTTGATGGCTCTTTCGCAGAGCCATGACCGCAGACATATCTACATCATTGAAAGTCGTGAGCATCGCCGCTGTGTTCTGCGCTTCCTTCAGCCGTCGGGCGATGGTCTGGCGCAGCCGTGACATAGGCACAATTTCTTCGGGACCGCCGGGCTGGCGTGGGGGCAGCAGTTCAGACGAGATATTAGCTGACGCAGGGGCGAGCTTGCCAGCAGCGCCGCCACTGCTGGCATGGCCTTCTGGCCAAATGCCTTCTGCAGCGGCTTTGAGCGCATCCTCAGGCATTAGACGGGATGCCTTCACCGCTGGTGCTGNCCTGCTGGTGCTGGTGCTGGTGCAGGTGCTGGTGCAGGTGTTGATGCTTTGGCTGCCGGTGCGGTCGTTGCAGGCGCATCACCGGCTTCCATCATTCCCAGAACAGCCCCGACCTCAACCGTTGCACCGGCCTCAGCCGTTATCGCAGCAACAGTTCCGTTTGCGGGCGCAGGGACTTCAAGTGTGACCTTATCTGTCTCTAATTCCACCAGCGGATCGTCGACGGCTACTGCCTCACCGGGCTGTTTCAGCCACCGAGCTACCGTTGCTTCGGTCACGGATTCGCCCAGAACCGGGACAACAATTTCTATAGCCATGCGCTGTGTTCCTTCTATTCGGGACTGCGATCAACGTCGCTTGATCGCGCCGGTCAGCGCCTCTTCAACCAAGGCTGCCTGTTGTTTCTTGTGGAGGGAACCTGAACCGGTCGCCGGCGAAGCCGCGGCCGCACGACCAGCATAGCCTACCCGCCCAGCCGGGGCGTTGATCTGCTCAAGCACCTCTTCGAGATAAGGATCGACATGAGACCAAGCCCCCATGTTCTTGGGCTCTTCCTGACACCAGACGAACTCACAGTGTTTGAAAGCTTCCAGTTCCTCACCCAGCGCAATGCTCGGGAAGGGATATAATTGCTCGATCCGCATCAGGTGCACGTCGTCCAGACCCTGCGCTTCCCGCGCATCCAGCAAGTCATAATAAACCTTGCCTGAGCACAGGACGACACGCTTGGCTGCCTTTTGCAGCTGTTTGTCATAGGATCTGTTTTCGAGCAGCACGCGGTGGAAGGTCGAACCGTTCATGAAGTCGGCCTTGGCGGAAACACAGCGCTTGTGCCTTAGCAGTGACTTCGGCGTCATTAACACCAACGGCTTCCGGAAATCCCGGCGTAGCTGGCGGCGAAGAACGTGAAAGTAGTTCGCCGGTGTGGTGCAGTTCGCAACCTGCCAGTTGTCTTCGCCACACATTTGCAGGTAGCGCTCCAGCCGTGCCGATGAGTGCTCTGGCCCCTGCCCTTCGTAACCGTGTGGCAGTAGCATCACCAGCCCTGACATCCGCAGCCACTTCGCCTCGGCCGACGAGATAAACTGATCGATGATGATCTGCGCACCATTGGAAAAATCCCCGAATTGCGCTTCCCAAAGGGTCAGCGCCTGGGGCTCGGCAGTCGAATACCCATATTCGAAGCCGAGAACGCCTGCCTCGGACAGTGGAGAGTCGATGATTTCGAGCCGCGCTTGGTCTTCGGAAAGATGAGACAGCGGCGTATGAGTCGCCTCGCTTTCCTGATCGGTCAGGACAGCGTGACGCTGGGTAAAGGTTCCCCGACGCACGTCCTGGCCGGAGAACCGGATCGGCGCACCCTCCATCAGCAGTGAGCCAAACGCCATCGCTTCCGCCGTCGCCCAGTCAAAGCCTTCGCCCGTCTCAAACATTTTACGTTTATTGTCCATCAAGCGGACAACCTTGCTGTTCGGGGTGAAGCCGTCCGGAATCCCCGGCAAGGCGGAGGCGAGTGAATCGTATTGTTCAGCCGACAGGCCAGTCTTCCCCCGGCGCGGTCCCTTCTCCGCGGGCTTTAACCCGTCCCACGCCCCGCCCAGCCAATCTGCGCTGTTGGGCTTGTAGGACTGCGCCGCTTCGAATTCACCGGTCATCAGGGTTTGAAAATCGATGACCATCTGCTGGCTATCTTCGGCCGGAACCAGTCCCTCAGCGGCCAGCTTGTCGGCGTAAAGCGCCCGTGTCGGACGCTGAGCCTTAATCTGCTTGTACATCAACGGCTGGGTAAAGGCCGGCTCGTCACCCTCGTTGTGACCAAAGCGACGGTAGCAGAACATGTCGATCACAACGTCCTGCTGGAACTCCTGCCGGAATTCGGTCGCAATCCGGGCAACGTGAACCACAGCTTCGGGGTCATCGCCGTTGACGTGGAAGATTGGCGCCTCGATCGCCTTGGCGATATCGGTGCAATAAGGCCCAGGCCGCGCATTCACCGGGTTGGTGGTGAAACCGATCTGGTTGTTGATGATGAAGTTGATTACACCACCGGTGCGGTAGCCCTTCAGCCCGGTTAGATCGAGCACCTCGGGCACCAGCCCCTGTCCGGCAAAAGCTGCATCGCCGTGGATCAGGATCGGCATTACCTTAGTCCGGTCCTTGTCGACCAGCTGATCCTGCTTGGCCCGTGCCTTACCCACGACGACTGGATTAACAGCCTCCAAATGCGATGGATTGGGATTGAGCGACAGGTGCACAATCTCACCGTCGAATTCTCGGTCGGCTGAGGTTCCCAGATGGTACTTCACATCGCCGGATGCGTTGATGTCGTCGGGAAACGCAAAGCCGCCCAGGAATTCGTTCAGGATCGCACGGAAGGGCTTTTGCATGAAATTCGCGAGCACGTTAAGGCGACCGCGATGGGCCATGCCCAACACAACTTCCTTCAGTCCCAACTGCGAACCACGCTTTAGGATCTGCTCCAGCGCCGGGATCATGGTCTCACCGCCGTCGAGACCAAAGCGCTTGGTTCCGGGGAACTTCTTGTCGAGGAAGTTCTCAAAACCCTCGGCATGGGTCAGGCGTTCGAGAATGGCCTTCTTGCCCATCTCGGTGAAGTCGGTCTTGTTCTCGATGGCCTCGATCCGCTCCTGGACCCAAGCCTTTTGCACCGGGTCCGTGATGTGCATGAACTCCACGCCGATACGTCCGCAATAGGTAGCGCGGCAGCGGTCGAGGATCTGCTTCACCGTAGCGTATTCACCCAGCCCTAAGACATTATTGATGTAGACCTCACGGTCCATGTCATCCGTGCCAAAACCGTAGGTCACGGGGTCCAGTTCCTCATGGGTCAGGCGCTCTTTCAGCCCCAGTGGGTCGAGATCTGCAATCAGATGCCCACGGATTCGATAGGCGCGGATCATCATCAGTGCACTAACGGAATCCTGCGTGGCCCGCTTGGCCGCCTCAGCATCAATACCGGCCATGGCACCGGCGGGGTCGGTCTTATCCCTTGCCGCGGATATCGGCGCATCGGCTTCGGTGCTCGTGCCAACGATCCGCGTGTCACGGGCACGCCAGCTCGGGCCATTAAAGTCACCAAGAAGTCCGGCTTCGCTGTCACTGAGGGTAGCAAAGAAGGCCTGCCAGTTTGCGTCCACGGACTGCGGATTTTCGTGATAGCGCGCAAACATTTCGGCAATGTAAGGTGCGTTGGCACCTGTCAGCGCGGAAAGGGGGTCGTCCTGAAAAGCTGCTTCGCCAGCCTGATCCAGCGGTGCCATTTGTTTCCCGTCTCTTTTCAATCGCCGCAAGCCGGCTCGTGCCCGCGGGTTGGGGTGTGACTTATGCCTTAGCGATTAGGTTTACGCCCAAGCACGGTGAAAGAAAAGCGCCACTCCGTGGCTGAAATGCGACCACTGGATGGACTGAGGCGCATGGCTGGGCTCCAGCAGACAGACTGCCACTTCTCATGTGCTGCGGTTCAACCCGGCACGAGAGTCCCGAATCGATTCGAACATTATCTGAGTCAGATTCGTTATTCTCGCCATAAACATTGCTTATGCGCAAAAGTTGGAAAGAAATGCTTTTTTTCATAGACTTAGCGTGCCTGAACCACGGTCTCTAGGTTAACTTCCCCACGCAGAGTTGCCCACGTCACGGCCCCCCAATTATCGCCGGAATCACCGCAGGCTCTCTAGATTTTTTAACCGAGATTGAACAGCAGCCCGACTGGTTTTCAAGGGATACAGAATGCGACACTTCATCAGCAAAGCTGTGGCCGTCCCGGCCGCAGCGCTCGCTTTGGTCTTCATAGGCTGTGAAGCCACCGGTCCGGCAAGCTCGGAGATGGGGCGCCTGCTATTTCTCAGCAACTTCAATGAGAACGGCACCTATACCACCCTGCCTCAGGCAACCTTCACACGGCCCTTCGGTGAAGTTAGCCTTGAAGCGCCGGTTGAATTGGTCAGTTTCCTGCGCCGCAATTCGGTACACAGCCTGATCGTCTCGCAGGGTGATGACGTCATCCTCGAAACGTACTTGCACCAGCACCAGCCTGAAACGCTGTGGAACGTGCATGGCATCTCAACAACGATGATTGCAGCCGCCGTGGGCACCGCCCTTGAAGAAGACAAAATTCGCTCAGTCGATCAATACATTTCTCTTAACCTGCCTCAGTTCGGCGGCTCGGGCATTACTTGGCGGCACCTGCTGACCATGACCGCCAACCTCGACTACATGGAAACGCCTCACCTGATTAACTCTGATACCGTGGACCTGTTCGCGGCTGATGACTTCGACGCGCTGGTTGAAGAGCCGGCGCTCGACGAGTCCCGCGAGCCGGGATCGGAGTTTCACTACAGCTCGCTGGTCGCACAGATCATGGCTGCCGGGCTGGAAGCCGCATACGATCAGTCAATCGATGAAATCATAACCGAGAAAATCTGGCAGCCTATGGGTGCTGAATTCGAGGCTCAGTGGGATACTGCAGCAAGCTCCCAGACGGTGCGGGCTGGCTATGGTCTGCACATGACTTCCCGTGATCTATGGCGGCTGGGCCGGTTCCTCGCTGTTGATATCGAGGATCAGGTGGAACCGGACTTTGTTGCCGAGATGCGAGGCCCGGTATCGGGGCGGGGACGGTTCTTCCGCCGCGCTGAGTCGCGGTTGATCTCGCCAGACTGGGGTTTTGGCTTTGGGACGTGGTTTGTGCGCTTCCCGCTGAACGGTGAGATGGTTGCAGGCTATGGCTCCATTGGTCTGGGCGGGCAGACTGTCTTGTACATCCCTCGCTACGATATGACCCTTTCCGTGCTCTCACGTGTCTCTCCCCGGCAGGGGCGTATCAACTTCCTCAATTCAGTGCTTGAATACGTACTGGACGAGCAAGAGGGCTGAACGGAAAGAGCCTTTGGCAGCGAGGACGACGGGCTGAGTCTGTACCAGATCGTCAGCCGAGGCTATGAGCCAAAAAGGAAGGCGGCGCCGTTGTCTTCGGCAGCCGCCTCCTTTGCTATCGTTCTCGGTTAAATGGCCACGGGACCTGTCACGGTCCATGGGACCAGTGGGAGCAGCCTTAGCGCCCCATGGCCTCCAACATGGCTTCGCCCAGTCGCGCAGGGCTGTCAGCAACCACAAAACCAGCCGATCGCATTGCCGCGATCTTCGAACCCGCATCACCCTTCCCGCCTGCGATAATTGCGCCGGCGTGGCCCATACGCTTACCGGGCGGGGCGGAAACCCCCGCGATGAAGCCTGCAATGGGTTTTTTGTTCGGGTGCGCGGCGAAGAAGGCTGCCGCCTCTTCTTCTGCTGACCCACCAATTTCGCCAATCATTATGATGCCCTCGGTCTCTTCATCATCTAGGAACAGTTCCAGACAATCGATGAAGTTAGTGCCGTTTACTGGATCACCACCGATGCCGATGCAAGTCGACTGACCCAGACCAGTCACGGTGGTCTGTGCCACCGCTTCGTAAGTCAAAGTGCCAGAGCGGGACACAATCCCGATCTTTCCACGCTGATGAATGTGGCCGGGCATAATGCCAATCTTGCAGGCGCCCGGGGTGATGATCCCGGGACAGTTCGGGCCGATCAACCGCGTGTTGGATCCGTCCAATGCACGCTTTACCCGCACCATATCGAGTACGGGTATGCCTTCGGTGATACAGACGACCAGCTCGATACCGGCATCGATGGCTTCGAGGATTGAGTCAGCGGCAAATGGAGGCGGCACATAGATTACTGAGGCGTTGGCATCTGTCGCCTCACGGGCCTGTGCCACAGTATTGAATACTGGTAGGTCAAGGTGGGTTTGACCGCCTTTGCCGGGGGTCACGCCGCCGACAACTTGCGTGCCGTAGGCCAGCGCCTGCTCAGAGTGAAAGGTACCTTGTGCGCCTGTGAAACCCTGCGTGATAACGCGGGTGTTGCTGTCAACCAGAACTGCCATGGTTACGCGGTCTCCCTGACGGCTCGGGTGATCTTATCGGCGGCATCGCCTAGGTTGTCAGCGGGGATGATGGTAAGACCTGAGTCAGCCATAATTGCCTTCCCTTTTTCAACGTTGGTGCCTTCGAGCCGGACCACCAGCGGGACAGACAGGCTAGTCTCGCGGGCTGCAGCGACGACACCACTGGCGATAATATCGCATTTCATGATCCCGCCGAAAATGTTCACCAAAATGCCCTTTACGTTAGGGTCGGACAGGATGATCTTGAAGGCTGCTGTTACTCGTTCCTCGGTGGCGCCGCCACCGACGTCGAGGAAGTTAGCCGGTTCGGAGCCGTGCAGCTTGATGATATCCATAGTCGCCATGGCCAGACCGGCACCGTTCACCATGCAACCGATCTCGCCGTCCAGCTTGACGTAGTTGAGGTCCCAAGCCGCTGCTTCGCGTTCGGAAGCGTCTTCCTCATCCTCATCGCGTAGCTCTTCCAGCGCTTTCTGCCGGAACAGCGCGTTGTCATCGAAGCCAACTTTGGCGTCCAGCGCAACCAGTTCCCCCGCCCCAGTGACCACAAGCGGATTAATCTCCACCATGGCACAATCGAGATCGATGAAAGCCTTATACAGACCCATCAGAAAACGCGTTGCCGATTTGACCTGCGCCCCTTCAAGCCCAAGGCTGAAGGCAATGCTACGGGCGTGGTGCCCTTGAATTCCAGTGGCGGGATCAATGTCGACCTGTATGATCTTTTCCGGGGTTTCCTCAGCCACAGTTTCGATGTCCATGCCACCTTCCGTCGAGGCCACGATCGTCACGCGGGAGGTAGCACGATCGACCAGTAACGACAGGTATAACTCGCGGGCGATATCGCATCCGGCTTCGATGTAGAGGCGCTTGACTTCCTTGCCTTCGGGTCCGGTTTGCTTGGTGACCAGCGTATTTCCGAGCATGAAACGCGCGGCGTCCTTGACAGCATCAATCGACTTGACCACGCGCACGCCGCCGCCGGTAGACCGGTCCGGATCGTTGGCAAAGTGGCCTGCTCCGCGGCCGCCTGCATGGATCTGGGATTTGACGACGTAGACGGGGCCACCAAGCTTTTCAGCGGCCGCGACAGCGTCGTCAGGGGTAAAGGCAACCACTCCTTCGAGTACGGCTACGCCGTAATCACGGAGCAGTGCCTTGCCCTGATATTCATGGATGTTCATGGTGAGGAAGGCTCCCTGTCCTGCATCGTTTCTCCCCCATCCGCGCAGGAACAGCGGGGGGCGGCACTCAGTGACGTGACACGGTGAAATGCGTCATAGCTTGAGCCCCGGAAGTCGTGCTCACCATACGCCGGGTGATCGGTGGGTCAATGCGATTTCCCTGCTTAGCGGTGTCGCGCCTGCGACATGCGGGGACGGCACCAGACGAAGGTTGGCAAAGGCTCTGGGAGCGCTTTCGCTCGGGTAGATGAAATACAAGCGAGTGGCCCTCAATAGGCCCAACAGGCAGTGACATTCACACCAGAACAGTCGCTTCAACGTCCGGGCTGGCTCAGGTCCTGGCGGGACAAGCGCGGGGTGCCTATAGAGCCAGCACGCCAGACCGGTCCACTCTGTCGTGGCAGGTCGCCTTTCAGCTAATTGATGCCTTGGGGCCTTGGGGTTAAAGAGCCACCCCCTGATGGGGCCAAAACGAAAGGCCCCGCCAATTAAATGCTTTCCGTGGTTCAGCCCAGCGCAGCAACCGCCTCATTCAAGCCGTTCACAGCATCGACTGAAGCATTGAACATGGCTGTTTCATCAGCGCTCAGGGGCAGTTCAACGATGCGTTCAACCCCGTCCTTACCAATGATAACCGGCACGCCGACGTACATGTCTTGTACGCCGTACTGCCCGCTAAGGAAGGCTGCACAGGGTAATAGCCGCTTTTTGTCTCTGAGGTACGATTCAGCCATGGAAATGGCACTGGATGCCGGCGCGTAAAAGGCTGAGCCGGTGCCGAGCAAGGCGACAATCTCGCCGCCGCCCTTGCGGGTGCGATCAACGATGGCGTCAACGCGCTCCTGCGTGATCCAGCCCATCTTAATCAGTGTCGGCAGGTCAATTCCGGCGACGGTGGTGTAGTTGGGCACGGGGACCATCGTATCCCCATGACCACCGAGGACAAAGGCAGAGACGTCTTCGACGGATACGTTCATTTCATCGGCGAGGAAATGGCGGAAGCGGGCGCTATCCAGGACGCCCGCCATGCCGACGACCTTGTGCGTTGGGCAACCGGAAGCTTCCTGAAGCACCTTAACCATCGCATCGAGCGGGTTGGTGATGCAGATGACGAAGGCATCAGGGCAGTGCTCGCGAATGCCCGCGCCGACGGCATTCATAACCTTAACATTGATCCCGAGGAGGTCATCCCGGCTCATTCCTGGCTTACGGGCTACACCGGCCGTGACGATTACCACGTCTGCCCCAGCAATTTCGGCATAGTCCCCTGTGCCAATCATGGCGGCGTCAAAACCTTCGACTGGTGCGGCTTCGGCAATGTCCAGCGCCTTGCCCTTTGCTATGCCGTCAGCGAGGTCGAGCAGGACCACGTCGCCGAGGTCTTTCATGCCAGCAAGAAGCGCAAGCGTCCCACCGATGTTGCCGGCGCCGACCAGTGCGATTTTGTTGCGAGCCATTCCCTTGTCCTTTCATTGCCGGTGTGCGGCCAGGTGTATACCTGAACCGGCGTCTTTTTGTTTGTCCACGACCTGACTAGAGCGCTGTTCAGACCAACGCAAGCCACCCTGAGAACGACGGTGGTTTGCATGTGGCAACTGCGAATTGAGGACGTTGGCTTGGTCTGCAAACCCGCCAGCGTCCGCACAAATAGTATTGCTCCGAAAGTGTTCGCTTAAACGATAGGAGTCTATAATTGAGTGTAAAAAAAGATTATATGTTTTTCAGTATGTTATAAAATTTTTGATTACATTTTTCGTATCGAGTCGTTGGCTTTGGCACTGCAGTTGCGTACTATCTCCCTATCACGGGTGGTTCGCAGTTTTCAGCGACAGCTCATGATTTTTGATCCCTCTTCTTGCAGCCTCCTGGAGGTGCGTTGTTCGCACCTCCTTTTTTTTGCACCCAGTGTCCGAGCGCTTTACCACTGTGATGGAGGTTTGTTCACCAGAGAGAGGAGACCGGCTATGGCTGGCACCATAAATGAGAAGCTGCGCATGCTCGGCATCACCCTTCCAGACGTATCATCGCCTATTGCCAATTATGTTCCGGCTGTGCGTACGGGCAACTTGCTGTTTATCTCTGGGCAGGTCGCAATGGATGGAACATCAATCAAGATTGGCCGATTGGGTGAAGACCTCGAAATCGAAGAAGCCCAGGCTTTTGCTCGGCTCTGCGGTCTCTCGATTTTGGCGCAGGCTAGAGAGGCACTCGAGGGTGACCTTGATCGGGTCGTACAGATCGTAAAACTCGTGGGCTTCGTTAACTCGACGCCAGGGTTTGTCTCGCAACCCTGGGTCATAAACGGTGCCTCGGATCTGATGGTCGAGGTCTTTGGAGAAAGAGGGCGTCATGCTCGCTCTACTCTGGGCTGTTCATCCTTGCCAGGCTCAGCACCCGTCGAAGTGGAAGCAATTATCGAGGTCGAATGATGAATGACGCACCAGTGGTCGGCGCGCGCCAGCGCATTCTCCGGTCCGAGCAGATCGTAGCGGTCTTCCGCATCTTCGCCGGGATCGAACCCGAACCCAAGGGTGAACTCGACTACGTCAACGCCTATACTTTGCTTGTCGCAGTGGCGCTTTCGGCACAGGCAACCGACGTTTCAGTCAATGCGGCAACCACGGCACTGTTCAAGCAGGTGACGACGCCCCAGCAGATGCTCACACTGGGTGAAGACCGGCTGAAAGACTTTATTAAGACCATAGGACTCTACAACGCAAAGGCCGCCAATATTATTAAAGCGGCGCGGATTCTCGTGGACGAGCACGGTGGTGAAGTACCGGAGGATAGAGCGGCGTTGGAGGCCTTGCCAGGGGTAGGACGAAAGACGGCGAACGTTGTGCTACAGATGTATTGGGGGCACCCAACCATTGCAGTGGATACTCACGTCTTCCGGGTCTCAAACCGCATGGGGCTGGCGCGCGGCAAGAACCCGGATCAGGTAGAGGACGGCCTGAATCGCCGGGTGCCTGAAGGCTTCAAGCATCACGCCCATCATTGGCTCATCCTTCATGGACGATACCTTTGCAAAGCGAGAAAACCTGAATGCTGGCGCTGCCCGGTTGCGGACTTGTGTTGCTACAGAGAAAAAACGGCGGCGCCTTAGAGGGGCATTGTTTTTCAATCGGCAATCAATGCTGCGCGTGGGAGGGCCGCAGGCCGCGAAGCGGCCAAGGCACGAGCGCGCAACCCTGACGTTGAACGCGGAGCCATAACGCTCAAGGCGCAGCGTTTTTGGGCGTTATGGAAATCACGCGCTCAAAACGCTGCCCCTTTCAGAAGAGTCCGCACGTGGCGCGCTCGATTTGACGCCGCTTCGCGGCTTACAAATCTCCCACGCGCAACCCCGCCGCGTCTTGTTTCCCCGTCAACCACTCACACCTTTACACCTATCAAACGTTTCATCGGCGCGTGCAAAGGACAGCCTGCCCCCATGACCAAAGAAAACGCACGCCTCCAGATCAGAACCATCGCCAGCCTTACTGAAGTCAGCGCCGACGCTTGGAATGCTTGTGCCGGTCGATCCAACCCCTTCGTCCGGCATGGCTTTCTGTCCGCTCTTGAAGACAGTGGTTCTGCAGACGCAGCCTCGGGCTGGGCTGCCCGGCACGTGCTGCTCGAAGACGGCGAGAGCGGCGTCCTGGTCGGTGCGGCTCCTCTGTACGTCAAAAGCCACTCCTATGGTGAATACGTCTTTGACTGGGGCTGGGCGGATGCGTACGAACGCGCTGGTGGAAGGTACTACCCCAAGGGCCAGATCTGCGTGCCTTTCACTCCTGCAACCGGCCCGCGTCTGCTGCTCGGCGATACGGCCGATGCCGATACCCAGCACATCCTCGGTGAAGCTGTGGTGTCAGTGGCCCGTCAATTAGGGCTCTCGGGCCTGCACCTGACGTTTCCGGAAAAGGCGGAATTTGACGCTTTGGGCGAACTCGATCACTTTGAGCAACGGCTTGGCTTGCAGTACCATTGGCACAATGCAGACTACGCCAGCTTTGACGACTTCCTAGGTGCGCTTAACAGCCGAAAGCGTAAGGCTATCCGCAAGGAGCGCCGCGAGGTCGCTGCCCTCGATATCGACATTCGAACCCTAACCGGCCAAGACATGACTGAAGCGCTGTGGGACGCGTTTTTCGGCTTTTACCTCAACACCTCGGACCGAAAGTGGGGCCAAGCCTACCTGACCCGCGCGTTTTTCTCGCTACTCTCTGAGCGCTGCGCAGACGACCTGGTGATGATCATGGCCTTTGAACAGGGACAGCCCGTAGCGGGCGCCCTCAATTTTCGTGGTGGCGATACACTCTACGGGCGCAACTGGGGCTGCTCCGAAGACCACAAATTCCTGCATTTCGAAGCCTGTTACTATCGCGCTATCGATTATGCTATCGCACACGGCCTCACACGGGTCGAGGCAGGCGCGCAAGGCCAGCACAAGGTTCAGCGCGGCTACCTGCCAACCGCCACTTATTCGCTGCACTGGATCGCAGACCCGGCATTACAGCGCCCGGTAGCAGGCTTCGTCCGGCATGAGCGGGAACAGGTTGAGCATCAGATTGATGCCATGCTGATCCACGACAACCCATACCGCAAAGCCAAAATCTGAGCCCTAAATTTGGCGCTTGAAGGCCATTTCAGCCAGCCAATTGCCAAAGGAGACGACGCCCAGAATGGCTTCGTCGCTGTGCTCAGACCGTCTCGCTGTCATCCGGTGCAGGCAGCTTTGCCACCTCACCAATCGCTGAAGAGGGGAAGGTGAACTCGAAGTCTGTACCGTTCCAGTCGATCAGTACTGACCCTCCACCCTGCAGGCGACCGAACAGCAATTCCTCGGCGAGAAGCTTTTTGATCTTATCCCGAATCACCCGTGCCAGCGGCCGAGCGCCCATCAAACGATCATAGCCCTGATCGCCCAACTCGTTCCGGGCCGCATCGGTGAGTCGGATGGTAACCGAACGATCCGAGAGCTGGTTTTCCAACTGCAGAATGAACTTCTCAACCACACGGCCAATCACCTCTTTGCTCAGCGCAGCAAACGGGATCACAGCATCCAACCGGTTGCGAAATTCAGGCGTAAACAGCCGCTTGATCGCCTCGGTGTCTTCGCCTTCCTTGACGCTTGAGCCGAAGCCAATCGCAGCTTTGGACATTTCCGAAGCGCCGGCATTGGTGGTCATGATGACCACTACGTTGCGAAAGTTGACAGACTTACCGTTGGCGTCGGTCAGCTTACCGTGGTCCATGACCTGCAGGAGGATGTTGAACAGGTCCGGGTGAGCCTTTTCGATCTCGTCGAGCAAGAGTACGCAGTGCGGCTGCTGATCAACCGCATCGGTCAGCAATCCCCCCTGGTCAAAGCCCACGTAGCCTGGTGGCGCACCGATCAGACGTGAAACCGTGTGCCGCTCCATATACTCGGACATATCAAAGCGGATCAGTTCTACACCCATGGTATGCGCCAGTTGCTTGGCGACCTCTGTCTTACCAACCCCGGTCGGCCCGGAGAACAGGAAGGCACCAATGGGCTTCTCCGGCTCGCGCAATCCGGCACGTGACAGTTTCATCGCCGTCGATAGCGCATCGATAGCGTCATCCTGCCCGTAGACCAGCCGCTTGAGGTCACGCTCCAGCGTCAGTAGCATTTCCTTGTCATCTTTATTGACGGTCTTGGGCGGGATGCGGGCAATCTTTGATACGATAGCCTCGATTTCCTTCACGCCGACCGTCTTCTTGCGTTTGGACGGGGGTGCCAACTTGGTCGCTGCTCCGGCTTCGTCAAGAACGTCTATCGCCTTGTCTGGCAGCTTACGGTCGCCGATGTAACGGTTGGACAGTTCCACGGCCGTCCGGATGGCCTCACTGGTGTAGCGGATCCCGTGATGTTCCTCGTAAGATGGCTTGAGACCTCGCAGAATTTTCACCGCATCATCGACGGAAGGTTCGTTGACGTCGATCTTCTGGAACCGACGCACCAGTGCGCGGTCCTTCTCAAAATAAGATCTGTATTCTTTATACGTGGTCGACCCGATGGTGCGTAACTCGCCCCCAGCCAGCGCGGGCTTAAGCAGATTCGAAGCATCCATGGCCCCACCAGAGGTCGCCCCAGCGCCGATGACCGTATGGATTTCATCAATAAACAGAATGGCACCATCAAAGTCGTTTATCTCCTCGATCACTGCCTTCAGCCGCTCTTCAAAATCCCCGCGGTAGCGGGTGCCGGCGAGCAGTGCGCCCATATCCAGCGAGAAAATCGTCGCGTCGCGCAGGATTTCCGGCACGTCCTCGTCCACGATCTTCTTAGCCAAGCCTTCGGCAATGGCCGTTTTGCCCACGCCCGGATCGCCAACATAAAGCGGATTGTTCTTTGTCCGGCGACATAGAACCTGAATGGTGCGCTCCACCTCCATATCGCGGCCAATCAGCGGATCAATCTTGCCCTCTCCGGCACGCGCGTTGAGGTTACGGCAATACTTATCCAACGCCTTGGGCCCCGTTTCCCCGGCGGCTTCATCGTCGTCCTGGTCCGCACCACGGACGCTCCGGCTTTCGGACAGGTCCTTATTCTTGGCAATCCCATGGGAGACAAACTGCACGGCATCGAGCCGCGACATGCCCCGCTCTTGCAGGAAATAAACTGCAAAGCTCTCCCGCTCTTGAAACAGCGAAATGAGGACGTTCGCCCCTGTCGCCTGCCCGCGGCCTGAACCCTGCACGTGGAGAATGGCGCGCTCGAACGCGCGCTGGAACGACATGGTCGGGCGCGGGTCCGAACCGTCATCGCGAACCAGATCGTCGAGTTCGTTGCCCAAGAAGGTTTCGACCGCCTCAGTCAGTTCCTCAATATCAACCTCACAGGCCCGCATGACTTTCTGCGCGTCAGGATCTTCGAGCAGCGCGTAGAGCAAGTGCTCCAGCGTACAGAACTCATGGTTTAGTTCAGCGGCGGAGGCCAGTGCCCGACGGAGGGTTTCTTCAAGCTCTGAAGAGAGCATCAGCGATCCAATCAATCATCTTTTTCGAGTGTGCACTGTAAAGGATGTTGGTGCTTACGAGCGTAATCCACAACCTGCGTCACCTTGGTTTCTGCAACTTCGAAGGTGTAAACGCCGCAAACGCCCACCCCCTGCTGGTGAACGTGCAACATGACCTGCGTTGCCGATTGCGCGTTCATGTTGAAAAATCGCTCCAGCACGTCGACCACAAACTCCATCGGCGTGTAGTCATCATTCAGCAGTAAAACCTTGTACATGCTGGGTTTTTTGGTTTTCGGCTTCGCTTCCAGCACACTGGCGCCGCCAGGGGTGTCTGGCGTGTCATCCTTGCGTGGGGGTTCCGCGGGTTCGTCGTTGGCAAAGATCGTCAGCGACATTTGGTCCTGATCCAGAATGGTGTTCACGTTTCGGTCACTATGCGGCGAACCGCAGCCTCTGTTAAGGGTCGTTTGGGTCTGTTCGTCCGCCTTTTCTAAAGAAACCGGATCGCTCCGCCAAAGGCAACAACCGGCTTGCCACAGGCAAGCCAACGGATCAGGTGCCAGGAGCGACCTGTTACACACGGTTTCCGAACCGCCCAGAAGGCTGCTCAGCAAACAGGATCAGACACAGATACCCATCCAGTCGATGACATGGCGTTTACCCTGCCCGCTCTGACATGGTTGGGCGGAACACGGTATTCAATGGTGTCGAGGCTTAAACCGTCCAATCACGAACATAAATCGAAGCCTGACAGCCAGAGGCATAACCGCGGAACTTTGAACGACGAGAGGTTGAAGGGCGGCGAGCTGCAGGGGGTCGGGCTCACCGCCCTTCGGTTTCCCGTGCCGCCGGCGTACCGCTTGCCATGATACGCGCGGCGCCAGGGGAAAGTAAGGGCAACCGGTTCGGCAATGGGGCCGCCGTTGTCTGGATGCGTTGGTGGGGTGCCGGGCGCGCTCGGCCTAGCCCTTGTCCTGCGAATTGAAGATCGCGAGTGTCACCGCTTCGCCAACCTTGCCAATCTCCATCAGGACTTCGACGGTGCCGTCACTGAGTTGTCGATAAGCGGACACGACGGCGCCATCGCGCCCGGCGCAGGAGACTTCGAGGCTCTTGCGATCCTCGGCCAGCGCGGAAGTACACAGGATCTCGCCATACCGGGTGGCGACGGCAAAACTGTTCCCTTGAGCCTGCGCATTCGGCAGCCATGTAAGCATCAGCATCTGCATCACAACCACAACTCCGAGCGCACGCAGCAGCAGCTGCCGATGCGTGCGGTGGTCGGACGCTGCAGCGGCAGCGGTGGCGGCATAAGCGTTGGCAAAGTTCTTGGGCATGGGGGTTTCTCCGGGGGCGTCTCTGTCTCTTTGGTTGGCTTGGTTGATGGCTCTGAAGGTTAGGCCGCAATCGCTAAAATGGCGTTGTACACCGGTATTTCGAAGGGCAGTGCATATCGGAAAGCAGGTTTCGTCATCAGGGGTCAGGGTCCATATGGATCGGCTGTACTGGAGTCGGGGGCTTGAGCGCCGCCTGTTCTTTGGACCTGACTATAGGCAAAATCATGCCTGTATGTGTGTCAGCCACCCCGGAAAATTGAAACAGCTCAGCTCGGTTTGTTTCAGTTTGTTTCAGGCCCATGGTAAGTTAGGCCACTATCAGCGATGCACGGCTGACCAGAATAAGGGGAATTCCACCATGAGTGATGCCCAACATATCGCCATTCTCGATGATGATCCGGAGATCCGGAGCTTGCTTGAGCAGAATTTGCGCAGTGCCAGTTTCGAGGTATCAACCGCATCCAATGGTCGGGACCTTAAAACAATTTTGGAGCACCAGACCATCGATCTGATCGTGCTCGACCTTATGCTGCCGGGAGAAGACGGCCTGACGATCTGCCGCGAACTGCGCGCAGACTCCAACATTCCCATTATCATGCTGACCGCGATGACCCACGAAGCCGATCGCATCATCGGCTTAGAGATGGGTGCGGATGACTACCTGACCAAGCCCTTTTCCCCGCGCGAACTGGTCGCCCGCATCAAAGCAACGCTGCGTCGACAGGGAATGGTCACTACACAATCCGAAGACCGTCGCCGTACGGCGATTTTCGAAGGCTGGAAGCTGGATGTGGTCCGTCGGGAACTGCGTGATCCCGACGACGTGCTGGTAGACCTGACCTCTGGCGAATTCGATCTGCTCGCCGCGCTGATCGAGCGGCCGAACCGGCTGATGACCCGCGACCTGCTGCTCGATATCACCAAAGGTCGGCAGGCGGATGTCTTCGACCGGTCGATCGATATAACCATTTCCCGCCTACGCCAGAAGATAGAGGAAGACCCTAAGAACCCGCAGTTTATTAAAACTGTCCGCGGCAAGGGCTACATCTTTTCGGCTGAGATCAGCTGAGCCGACGGGGCTGACGCGTGTTTCGCAACAGCAATTCACTCGACCTTGCACGGATCGTATTGCTTGGCGTGATCGGAATCAGCTGGTCAGTCGTAATCTCTGTCGGTGCCTTTTTGATTGTACAGGCCTACAGCGAGGAGATCAGCAAAGGCCCCCCATTCGCCGATCAGGCCATGGCCGTGGCCGAAGCTCTCGAGAGCACCGAAGCGCTCCAACGCGAACAGATCCGGCGTGCTGTTACGTCGCGCTTCTTCGATATTTCCCTCGAACCAGGAGCTGCCCCTGCTTCACCCGATAACTTTGAAGCCTCGTTGCTCACCTTTCGCTTTTTAACTCAGAATGCCTTCCGTGGTGCGGATCGCCGACCGCCAAAGGTCAGCGAAGTCGCCGGAATCCTGTTGGGATTGCGGGAACAGGGTCCAGAAATCGATGCGCTGGACATCTTGCTCTCGGACGGAACACGGGTGAGCTTTCTCTTGCGCCGCCCGTTCCAGCGTCGAGACGACCTTCTGCAGCAACTCTTTTTCCTGTTCCTGTTCGGCTCAGCGACCATCACCGTTTCAATGATTGCCGTCTACCGGCTGGGCAACCCACTGGGGCGGTTCCGGGAAGCAACCCTACGACTGGCCGAAGACCTCGACGCACCGCCGCTGGATGAAAGGCGCGGCGTGTCGGAGGTAAGAGCGGTCTCCAAAACCCTGAACGCCATGCAGGCTCGACTGAAAAATTACCTCGCCGAGCGGACGACCATGCTCGCCGCAATTTCGCATGATATCCGCACCGGGCTGTTCCGCCTTCGCATGCGCTCGGAGAAGCTTGATGATCCGATCGAACGCGCCAAGGCGCTTGATGACGCCGACGAAATGGCCTCCATCCTCGACGACATGCTGACCTTCGCCCGCTCTGATCAGAACGATGTCGGATTTGAGCGCCTCTCCCTGCCCTCACTGCTGACCACGATCTGCGACAACCTTGTAGATCAGGACAAGGATGCGGTGTTTGAAAGCGGCGGGCGAATGACTGTGGTCGGTGACCCGACATCGCTCAAGCGAGGTTTTCTCAACCTGATCGAGAACGCCACCAAGTACGGGATGCGGGCGCGAGTATCGACAGAGCGCTTATCGGAAGGACGCGTGCGCGTGACGATCGACGATGATGGGCCGGGGATAGCAGCTGACCAGCGTGACCGGGTGTTTCGCCCCTTCGTCCGGCTGGAAGATTCACGCAACAGGAAAACCGGCGGCACCGGCCTCGGTCTGGCCATCGTCAAAAAGGTTATGGATCGACATAGCGCTGAAGTTCGACTGGATTCAGCCCCTGGCGGCGGGCTTCGTGTAATGGTCGATATGGATCTTGCCTGAATCAATTCAGGCCATCTGTCACCAACCTTAAAGCGGCAGTGATGAAGGCGTAAAATCCAGCCTGAAGCCCAAATAGTGTGACTTTCGCCAGTCTCTGCTTTCAAGCGCTGAAACCGGTGCGGACCTGCCCCCGTAGCGGAGATCAATGCGCGAGGGACTGATGCCCTTTGCGATGAGAAGAGCTCGCATTTTTGATGCCATAAAGAAGGCCGTATGCGCGGGTGCAGGACGATCCCCGATCGGCCGTGCCATGGTCAGCAGCTGGATCCGGGCGTCAGCATGCTGCTGCTCCAGAATGAGAGTCAGCGCTTCGGCCACGTCATTTGCCAAACGGATATCAGTAAAGCGCAGCTCCTCAGTGAAGCCCACCAGCAATGCGGCGATGGTCTGCTCGGCGTTCTTTGATATGGGTCCAACCTCCGGAGCCATGGCCGCCGGGGCCTCCGGGCTGAGCATCTCAAAGCCAGCCTCGGCGGGCGTTCTGAGAACGTCGAGCAGAGTGCCCCCCACCAGTAAGCCGCCCACCCGATCGCGGGCAGCAGCAAGGTAAGGGTCAAGATCATAGGTCACAGCCGGATAAGTCGCGGCGGCCGCTTGGGCACGAAAGCCCTGCAACTCGGCACGGAGGACGGTTATCTGTTGCTTTAGATCCATGATCACTGCATCGCGGAGCATGCCTGTTTCGCGCAGGGCCGCAACACTGGCTGAATTGGCCTCCCGCTCCACCCTGGCGCTGCGCAGATTGGGCCGCACGGCATCGGTGGAGATATTGGACAGGACGAAATGTAACGACTGGCGCGGGTGACGCTGTTGCAGGCTGGTCTCCAGCAGACCGGCTGCAGCCGCATCTGGCACTAACCCCTGAACAACAATGTTCGCCGTTCGACGGTCATACCGCGCTTCGATGGGATAGCCTGCGAGCGACTCCATCTTCCTTACAGACACCTGTACCGCCGAAACACTCAGACTGATCCGTCCTGCGTTTATCACCGCAATCGACACCAGCGCCGTCAGCGTGACCCCCGCCAGTGCGAGAATGAATGCGAAAATAGGGCGACGCAGCAGGGCCACGGGTGCATTGCGCTGCTTCCAATCCGTCATGCGCCCCCCTTCGCCACGATGATAAGCGCGGCGTCCATTGTTGATTTGCTTCGGTTCAACGCGGTAATTTTCCTGAAGCAATCATGGCACGGGAGAGCTGTCGCAGT
This sequence comes from Kiloniella sp., assembly GCA_002690455.1. Lineage (GTDB taxonomy): Bacteria > Pseudomonadota > Alphaproteobacteria > UBA7985 > UBA7985 > UBA7985. Next base: position 72,757 of record NZET01000012.1, on the reverse strand, counting down.
CCTTGGTTCAGCTGCGCTTCGCGCTCGCGATCCCGAATCAATTGCCGCGTATCGCCGTTTAGTCTGGACCCGAGGACCGAAAGTTCAGTTGCAAGTCCTCCCGGGTTAGGCACTAACTCGCTGGTGACATCGTCATTTCGGCGAGATGTGCTGGACGGTGTTCCATAGACACGTTCCAGCACTTCACGGTTCATCGCCGACACGTCGAATCCCGGCACGGAGCCGGGCTCTCCCCCGATCACCTCCAAGGCAGTCGCCGTCGTCTGCGCATGCGTTCCATCCGCGTGATCCGAAGCAGCCACGTCGCGCCCGGACACGTGCGTCGAGGGCTGCGGCTGCAACCCTGACGCGGCAATCATTGGCTCTTCAGCCATCGCCCGTTCCTCAATTCCATTCCATCTTTTTCGCGCCGTATCCGTTGAGGCTTCATGCCCCTGTTTTCCCGCCAGGGAAGTTATGCGGCGATTGGGATACGACTTTAGGAAGCGGTGCAAATCGGAGGCCAGCCGCATGATTGACGATGCGCTTGATCGTACAGCTTGACCGATCAAGCCGGGCAGGAAGGCGCGGATACCAGCAACCTTGGTCTTGACCGCCAGTCGCTCTGGCCGCAGTTAAGCAGCGCACTTTTGCTTTATCCTGCTAAGGCGTCCATTCATGAGCGCACTGCGCCAGCCCCCGCTGTATTCCAGCCCGGTTCCGGTATCAGCCGGTCGGCACCACGGATCACGCCTGCTGCCTGCTTATAGCTTTGGGTTTACAGAAGCGGTCACATCCCTGCCGCTTACGGCAGCGGAATTTCCTTCTGCCAGTCGGGACTATCCCATTGTTTTCACGCCACAATCTCCGTTTTCTCCAGTCTGTATTCTGGGGATCAGGGACTCGGGCAATCTGTTCGTTGATGCGACGGGACAGTGGCAAGCCGGAGCCTATCTGCCCGCTTATGTCCGCCGCTTTCCATTCCTTCTGATGGCTGATCCGGCGAGCGGCCGGATGGTCCTAGGCGTGGAAGAATCTAGTGGCCGACTGTCAGAGGATCAGGGCGACCGTCTGTTTGAACATCGCCAGCCAACGCCCTTCCTAAATCACACGCTGTCTTTTTGTGCTGACTTTAATCGGCAATGGGACGAAAGCCTTGAGATGGTACAAGCCTTCCACGAAGCAGGGATCCTTGTCGAGGAAGACAGCGAAGTTGAATTAAGCGAATCCCAGTCGCTTAAACTAGGCGGCTTCCTGATTATCGATGAAGCCCGTTTGGATGAGGTCGATGATGCAACCTTTACCAATTGGCGCCACCGAGGGTGGCTGCCTGCGCTGTTCGCTCACCTTGCTTCACGGCAGAACTGGGGCGAGCTTGCCCGAGCCATCGAACCGGGGGCCCGCTGATCATGGCACCTTTACCTAAGCCCTTTGACGACCTCAAACTTGCCCACGATGTAGTTTGGAATGAGTTGCGTGAAGGTGCCAGCAAACCACGTCACGCTTTTCACTGGGGGACGCTGTGTTACCTCGACGGCTTCACCCCCGTACCACGGACTATCGTGCTACGTGACATCGACAGGTCCGCCAAACGCTTTGAGATCCACACTGACGCTCGTTCGCGGAAAGCGGTGGTTCTCCCGCGGGCGAAGCACGCCAGCCTATCCTTCTATGAACCGAAGAAGAAGCTGCAGGTTACAGTGCTCGGGCGGGTGGAGATCCTCGATCCACGCCAATCGGAAACAGAGCTGGCCTGGTCAAAGCTCACCCTGTCGACCAAGGCCATCTACGCGAACCGCGTCGACCCGGGCACGGCACTGCTGGAGCCTGAGAACACCACCGTTGCCGTAGACGATCTGACGGCCGATGACCTTAAGCGGGCACGGGCTAACTTCCGTGTTCTCCACCTGCAAGCCGACCGTCTTGAGGCGCTTAGCCTCGACGGCAATCACCGGCGCATGCTCTTTGATTATGGGCTCGCCGGGCAACGCCGAGCCGCGTGGATCGCACCCTGACCCATATAAACAGAGGCAGACCTACCTGGAAAATTGGCCTTTGCCTCAGGCGTTCGGCGAAGGGGCCTCAGCCTACGCGGCGCCCATCACAACCAAGACAGCGTCTGTCGCTTGTTATCAATGTATAACAGTTCACAGCCCTGGGTAATCGACTGACAACGGGCGGCCCGCCTGCAGATCGCCAGCGCGCCTTCCTGAACCTCATCAGCCGTGCCGCGACCATGTACAAAAGCCCAGGCCTGGGCTCCGCCTGGCATCGGAGCAGTTGCCGCCATAGCCTTGGGGCCGAGTTGCACGAGGTAAGTGCGAATGTCCTGATTTAAATCGACGCTTGGCTGCCAGCCGGTCAATGGCGTCGGAGCCGCAGTGTCAGACAACAACGGAGCCGGTGCGGCTTCAGAAATGGCGTTCGTTGCCGTCGTCGGCGCGTTAAGCCCTATTTGACGAGAGATGTTGCCCTCTTCTATCAGCACAACGCCGCCGTCTTCGTCTTCAAAGTCGCCAAACACGCTGAAAATACCGAGCGAGTCACAGCCGCTAAGCCCCAGCACCAGCCCCACTGCAACCAGTGCGAAACCTACCCGACGAAGCCTGTTGCCTAAGACTAAGGACCCGTCTTTCAAAGTGTGAAGCCCCATGTGTGTGTTCCCATTTCCCAAAGCCCACCAAATTTGCTATACCACTCTCATAGCAATTACTCTTATTTTTATAAACATTTAATAAAAATTGAAATCCATGGTATATACCTCGATCCGTCGTATTTTCGGCGTCCGTCGGGCAAAGGCCGGTTCGTTTTCAGGACTCGCCGCTTGTCTTTGTTTGTTTCTGACCCTTTGGCCTGCACCGCAGCAGACTGCGAGGGCCATCCCGCCTCAACCCAGTCTGATCAGCGAATTGGCAGGCCCTGCTGCGCTGCAAGCGGTTCTGGACGTGGACCTGCCCGCAGATCTTCGAACCTTTGGTGTGAGTCGAGAATCGCTCAAGGCCTTTTATGCTCAGCGGGAATTTACTCCACTCTTCATTACTGAAGACGGCTGGCACGCGGATACCATACCGACACTGGTATTGCTGCAGGCGGCTGGCGAGCACGGCCTTAAGCCAGCGAACTACTGGGAAGACGGCCTGGCACAGCNCGCCAGTTTCGACGAGCCCGGACGAATGATCCATCAAGATCTGATGCTGACAGCCGCCACCCTGCGCTATGCGTCAGACATCTATAACGGGCGATATGCGAACGCGCTGAAGCAGGAGCCAGAAGACATTCTGGCCGGGTTCTCGGCCGATGCGGGCGGACTGCCAACCTTTCTGATCGGTCTTGCACCCAATACGCCGGAGTATCGAGCCTTACAGCGCGTACTGGCCGAGATGCGACAAGGCATTGCCCTGCCCCTTCCAACCATCGGTGAAGGCCCGCTGCTTAGCCTTGGCACCCGCGACCCAACCGTAATTCAGCTTCGCCTGCATCTTCTTGCAACCGGCGATCTGCGGCTTGACCGCGAACGTGAAGACGACCTTTCAGCGTCGAGCACCGAAGCGGATCGCTTTGACGAAGCGCTGGAAGCCGCCGTGCGCCGCTATCAGACCCGGCACGGGCTGGTGGTCGATGGGATCATCGGCGCCAAGTCCAAGGCGAAGATGAATACCACGCTTGAAAACCGCCTCGGGCTGGTACTCGCCAATCTCGAACGCCTGCGATGGGAAGAGCGACTGATCCGCACCAAGCACGTGCGTGTGAATATCGCGAACTATCAACTGGTCGCACGAGAGGGCGAGGAAGAGCGTCTGTCTATGCCCGTCGTTGTGGGTCGAAACTCACGCCCTACCCCCGTCTTGTCCGACCAGATTGTCTCGCTCAAGTTTTCACCCGATTGGACCGTGCCTCGCTCGATCCTTGAGAAAGACTACCTCGCCAACCTGCGGGCTGACCCCGGTTTCGCCATCGTTGAGGGCTTCGAGGTCTACAAGGATGGGCAGATCATCAGCCCATACCGTGTGCAATGGCACGACCCGCGGATTTCGCGGAAGATCACCCTGCGCTTGCCCCCCAGCGCTGTTGGACCCCTGGGCGGTGTCCGGTTTTCACTGACGAACGACATGGCGATCTTTCTCCACGATACGCCGAGCACGCATCTGTTCGAACACCAAAACCGTGCGCAGTCGTCGGGTTGTGTCCGTGTGGCTGACCCTGAGGCGCTTGCTGCCTATTTGCTTGAGGGCACCAACTGGGATGACCAGCGGATAAACCGGGCCATGGATGCTGGATCGACAGTGTTCGCTAAACCAGTCGAGCCCGTACAGGTGTTCTTGTCTTATATGACCGCGTTTGTGGATAGCGAAGGTCAGCTGCAATTGGTNGGCGATCCCTATGAATTGGACNGAGAGCTGATTAGNCGGTTGCTATGACTCGGGAAATGACATCGGAGATTTTGCTATAATTCGACCACAATAGCCGGGCACAACCTGCTGTGAAATCGTCCTTTTGCGTTGCTTACACGGAGTTTTGACTCTATAGGAGGGCGGGCAACACATTTTTTTCGTGCATTCACACTGGATTATATCCGGGGAGCTTGTGATTATGCGTGAACAAGGGGTTCGCTTCGGACATGCATTTGGTTCTGGATACGATTGCTGAAGCCATTGGGCGCGGCCGGTCTGTGCTATCGCATTCCACCCGTCGGACGGGCCGTCGCGCAGCACTTAAAAGCTTTATCGCGCTCGGTCTGGCCGGGACAGCGTACAGTCTTTATCAAGGCTCACGCCTCGGTCTTGCCGACCGGCAACTGACCGGAAGCGGCCTTGGCTTTGACCGACTGCCGATGAACAAGCTGATGCTGCAGCGCTCTGGATTTCTGGAGCGTGCACCGGTCGAATTGGTGGAATACAGCGACAGCGATCTCGACCTCCAGGACCAGGATCCCAGCCTCGCCTTCGTCGATAAGACATCGGGTGAAGATTTCGACAGTATGCTGACCTACCTGCTGGAAACAAATCGGGCGCAGGCGGAGCAAGCTGCAAGCAGTATAGCCGAGACAACACCGCCGACTGCCCCCACGGTGCCGGCGACCNCTGTGCTGAATGCACCATCGCCAATTATATCATCAACTTCTGTTGCGTCTCTCGGGGCGGTAGGGGCTGCTGCGACGGGCATCGCGGCACCGCAGATCACGCTACCGTCTTCGCGTCCCAGCCTGCCCGTTGACGTCCCCTTGATGGCGGATATGCCAACGTTGCCAGCCCAGCGTGGCAGCAGCGATATCCCAGTTCACGTGGCGCTCAACGATGCACCGTCGCAGGTTCCCGTTGGTTCTCTGGGATCACGGCTTAACCCGACCGATGAAGCCAACCAACTCGCCGGTATGACGCCGATAGAGACGCCCTTGGACCTCGACCGCGCCAGCGCAGACGAAAGGACGCTTACCATCGCGTCGACCCACACGGGCGAAAAGCTGCGCGTGCGCTTTGTTTCCAAAGGGCGCTATGATCGCGGCGCCTTGGCCGAGCTGAGCCATCTGCTGCGAGACCACCGAAACGGTCAGGTGCGAGATATCGACCGCAGCCTGTTTGACGCCGCTCACCAGATCGCTATGCAAACACGAGGTAGCGACAGCGCCGTCCTGCATCTGGTCTCTGGCTACCGGTCTCCAGAAACCAATCAACTCCTGCGCGAGCGCTCGGCCGGCGTAGCCAAAAACAGCTACCATGTCCGAGGGCGCGCGATGGATTTCTTCGTCGAAGGCGCGGAGATCCGTGACGTTTATATCGCTGCACTCCGCTCAGATGCCGGCGGGGTTGGCTTCTACCCCAGTTCAAACTTCGTCCATATCGATACCGGTCCGACCCGGAGCTGGCCTGCACAGTATCGCCCCCTTGCCTCACAGTACCGGGCCTGAGTGTAATCGCCACCTCNCATCGACACACCATTTGCCGCCCCGGTTTTACTTTGGCCTGATTTGCCGCTACACCCTGCGCGCAGTGTCAATTTAGAAGGGGCCCTGGTGAGTCTCGAAACCTACCGTCAGTCGATCCGTGAGGGAAAGCGCGAAGCCATCGTTGCCGCAGCTCAGCGTGTGTTCCTCGACCATGGGTATCAAGGGGCTGCTATGGCCGGCATTGCGAAGGCCGCAGACGTATCGACGGCTACGCTCTATAAGCACTACGCTAACAAGGAAACGCTGTTCGAAGCCGTGGTTGCGGACCGGATCCGCAGTTTCGACACGGCCTTTCCAGCCGACAATGTTGACCCCGAGTTGCCGCTAGACGAGGGCCTGAAACGGATTTCGGCAAGTTTTGTGGAGCTGCTGCGAGATGAAGATACACTCAACATCTTCCGTATCATCATCAGTGAGGTCAGTCGTTTTCCCGAGCTGAAGGACAAGATTTATACGCTTGGCCGCAATCCCTTTCGCGCACGATTGATCGCCTTTTTACAGCAGAAAGTAACCGCCGGACAACTTCCAAGCGCCAGCTTCTCCACGGCCGCAGAAAACTACATCGGCTTGCTCTCGTACTGGTTCATTTTTGCCCGTATTTTCAACCCGATGGCACGGATCACGGACGAGCTGGCAGAGAGTATCCTGAGCGAAGCACGCGCAACCCTGATCGCGCGGCTTAAATCTCTCTGAAGGTCCCTAGACCACGCTGCAATCACGGTGCGGCGAGCAGCGCGGTGGCCGAAGCGGTCTAAGGCAAATCGCTGAACCAAGGCCGGATGCGATTTTCCAGATCGGNATCGGTCACTTCAGTTTCTGAAACTACCTTCCCGGCGATAGCGACACCTGCCGCCTTCATCGCACGTCGATCACCGGCATGGCGCAACGGGTGCCAGTCCGGCAGGTCGGCACCCTGTGAAATGCGAATATAGGCGCAGGTAGGGGGGAACAGGTGCGGACTCTCCCGCACGGTGTCTGGGGCAAGAACAATGCACTCCGGCACCACAGTCTTCCGGCGTTCATAGACCGCGCAACCACCTTTGGCACAATTGTATCCCCGACAGGCCACGTCGGTGATGTAGAGGCGTTCGTCGTCCTCGTCGATCAGCTTGACCAGACAGCACTGGCCGCAGCCATCGCACAGGGCTTCCCACTCCTCGTTAGAAAAATCTTCCAGACGGCGATCAACCCAGAATTCTGAGGGCAGGATAGAGCTGTCCGGGCGCCAGGGTGGCTGTTCATTCATGCTTGGCTTCCCCCGTTCATCACCTCTGGGGTATCGTCCGCCAAGGGACTTGCGGTCAAGCCCCCTACTCCGCGGGACGGACAGTGAATCGCGTTGGTCCTGTTGTCGCCATAGCGGNGCACCGCCGATCGCCGCGTCGGCGTCACTGTCCCCTGCCATTGCCACATTTTACTGCGATAGCTGGATGCAAGAAGGAGTGCCAGAATGGAACAGTTTATCCAGTGGGGTATCGATTTTATGGTCGGGACCTCCGATAACGTGGCGACCCTGGACGGGCGTATCGCTTTCGTCGTTGGCGCCGTCAGCTGGTTCCTNGTTGAGCAAGCCATACGCCGNCTTGCTGGAATTGCCCGGATTGCGATCCTTCTTGGCTTTCTGGGCGCCCTTGGATACGGCATCTGGCAGGTGCTACCGCTGATCCAACAGGCTCCGCCGACGGGCGGCTGACATCATTCACACAACAATCTCGACCGCGCCTTAAAAAAAGTTGAATGCATTATCCGCCCAAGGGTCGAAGTTGGCATTCCCCTTGCCATGTTATTCCCTGCCGACCCTGAGAAGGGGCGAGGCCGTACAAATTATCGCAGCTTGTCCNCGCCTGATAAGAACCACAGGGGCTGACATCGGAAAATCCGAGCAGTTCTACAAAAAAAGAACCCCGCACGAAGGCGGGGTACTTGGTCCAGGTTTGGAATTGAGGAACGAGCTATTTAGTCTTGCGGACTAAAAGCGATATATCAGACCAAGATTAGTAGAGAATTGTACGGCCTCGCCCAGCTCGGCGACCAAGGGGCTAGCAGCCGCTTGTTCGAGGAGCACTTTGACTTCAGACGAGCCGTAAAGGCCAAAATGGTCAGTCAGGAACAGCTTAAGCTCCCCTTTGACCCGCATATCTTTCAGACCGAACTGCTCANTTTGGTACTCTGCCACCCCGAGTTCTGCGGCGTCCTCTGCCGTGACCTGAAATTTATTATCAAGAAGGCGCTTGTCGGCCCAGGAGACCGCGCCAGTAATCTTCATCGCAATTCGTTCAGTCAGCGGTTGAACCGACGACATGCCAACTTCGACGTCCCACCCTCGCATGTCACCATAGACGCCCAAATCTGTATTCACGAACAGCCCTAACTCCCGGATGTAGACATCAAGGCGACCGCCCACGGTGACTGCGCCCGTAACCTCTTCTACCGCGCGCAGCGCGTCTTCCTTTCGACGCGGNAAACGATAGTCCAGCGCGGCAGAAACCTCAGCATTTCGGGTGCCGAGCAGATTGACCCCCAAGCCGCGATCATTCGAAAGGTAAATGCGTTCGCCCAGGCGGATATCGACATAAGGATAGGCGAGGAAAATCTGTTCCCCGCTGCCATCCCAAGCGGGTTCGTAACTGCCGAAGGACCCAACGTCCCCCACAAGTTCAAAGGGGCGGGATGCCGTGTCGAAGACCAGAGCGTTCGGGCGAAGGCCAAATTCAGTACCGTCTTCGTTGACCATCACAGCCCGACCCGGTGTCCGGGTTCGAGTGGTCGTATTGCTCGGAGAAGTCGAGNCGGCGCTGTCGCTGGCCAAAGATCCGTTACCAGCCTCAACGTTAATCAAGGCGCTGTTCGGGTCTTCCGAGAAAGCAGTCGGCACCCGACCATCATCAGTCATTGAACCCGGGGTGAAGAAGGCGTCATCAGGAAAATCACCTTCACCCAAGCGGGGCGAGGCATAGANCGGTTGCGCCAGATCGTTCTGCCCTACCCCATCATCAACTCCAGCATCGCTAACTGCATCCAAATAAACTGGCTGCACTGTGACTGCACCGGCCTGTGAGACCGAAGGAGACAGCGGCACCTGCTGCGTCATTTGGGCGATTCCGCCCCGCGTCTGACCGACGGTTTGCAGCGTCGGCTGGCTGAGATCGAGAGAGCCACGCACACTTTGCGTCCAACCAACCGAAGGGGTCAGCGCGAGCGCTGCCAGGCACAAAGCAGCCTGGGTCCNGTGTTGGAAGATAGCGTCGGGAGCCATGCGGGACGACAACCTCTATATCAAACTCTGAAATGCGAGACGGCGCTAAAGCGCGGCTGAAAACACTTTGTTTCGCAACTTATGCGATTTATTACCCGAATCGATACCATAGCCGAATCCGGTCGTAAACTGATTTTTGTGAAGAGGTTAAAGCGAATTATCGAGAAACAATTTAGTGCAAGAAAGCCAGACAAATACGAAACATAGGATTTGTGCCTTTTTTTTTCGAAGCTCTGCCACATTTGCGTTAATTCAATTTTTAGGTAGCGGGCTGTGACGTTCCCCCGTAAGCCCCGCAGCCCGATACTCAAAGCGGAGGGCGGTTCAATTCTTTAGAGCTGAAACGCCCTCTGCTTTTCCCCCTCGCTCCACGGAACCAACAAAAAAGCGCGCCCGGGAGGAACCCCAGACGCGCTTTTTGTGTAGCAGCATGAGTTGACAGTGCTCAAACACCACGAATACGGGGCTTTGAGCGGTTTTCCCAGCGGCCGGAGCCACCAGGCAGGCGTGTCAATCCGCCTGAATTATCGGCACCCGCTGGGGCGGCCGAAAGACGACAACGCCGTCCACGTCATAAACGACGCAGCCGAGGTCACCGGGTTGCAGATCCTTTTCACATTCCGCGACCGCCTTAATCTTCGCGTCATCTACGCTGGAAAAACCTTCTGCCACGCCAAAGGCGCCTGAAGGCGAAATCGCGAATACCTTGTGACGGGCATCGAGTTGATACTGACCGAGATAGTCCTGCGCCATTTGCGGGGTGACGTTCGGATCAAGATCCCGCACCAATTCAGTATCGTCCCGGAACAAACCAAGGCTGGAAAAAAAGTCCATCAAGAAGCTGTCGTCTTCGCTGCTGGCGGACGTTGAGATCGCCGCGCACCCGCTCAGAAACAACACCGGCAATAAAGCCGCAAGGGCACCCACACCGGTACCAATCCACCTTAGGCGGCTTTGGGTCATTGTCAGCCTCTTAGTATCGGGTCGGCACTCAGAAATGAGCCTCGTGGTGTGAGGCCCTGGGCACCGCAATTCGAGAAAGCCCAGTTGCAACGGCAAACCGGCTCACTCGTGTTAATCGCTGCCGTTTTTGGCGGAGTTTAGGCAAGCGAACCAGAGAGACTTGAATTATGCGGGTGAAGAGACCAGCCTAGGTCGGGTAATCACTCATTTCACCGGAATTGACGGCCGATGACGTTGGATAACAGACCTCTGAGCGTGAGAGAGCAAAAGACTCTTCGCGCGCTTGATCGTGCAGCGGGCGATTTGCGACGGGGAGAGGGCGTTTTTGTCATTGATACAGTCGATGGAGTCGCGCGCGATCAAAATGACGGAGAACCAGCGGGCAATGCCCGCGGTCTCCTGATTTTCAGCCTCGACCACGCGGACGCCGGCACCCTCGCGCTGATCCGTCGCAAAGACCAGCATCCGGGGCAGTTGCTTCTCACTGGCGCGCGCGCGCAGGCGCTCGGCCTGATGTCAGGTTCTGAAGAGGCCAACAGTCGGAGTTCGGACGAGAAACCGGGCATCATGGCCAGTGGCGTCGGCGTCTTCCTCCCCGACAGTGCAACGCTGGAATGGGCGCAGTTTGTTGCGATGGCGAGTTGGGATGCAAAACAGCGCTCGTCTCTCTTACACCAACCGCTGCGGTCTGCTGGGACTGCCGCCTTGCGGCTGGCGAAACTCGCCCCCTGCCTGCCTGCACTTCTGGCGCAAGACATGACACTGGAGGAGGCGGACGCCTTAGTCCCGGGTGTTTTGCCGATCCGAGCGGCGGATGCGAAGCTGTTTCACCGTCTACAGGCCCGGTCCCTTCGGCGCTTGGGGACAACGCCGGTTCCGCTGGACGGCTTGGGAACTGTTCAGTTCCATATGTTTCGCAGCAGTGACGGACACGAGGATCATCTCGCACTGGAAGTCGGCGAGCGCCCTGCCCCAAGAGCTGGTGGTGCCCTGGCACCTCTGGTTCGCCTGCATTCGGCCTGTCTGACCGGTGACATCTTCCATTCCGCCAAATGCGATTGCGGCCCACAGCTCAACGGCGCGCTTGCAGCCATGAGGGAAGCAGGACACGGGGTGCTGCTTTACCTCGCGCAAGAAGGCCGCAATATCGGACTGAGCAACAAGCTTCGTGCCTATCTATTGCAGGATGTCGGGCTGGATACGGTGGATGCCAACCGTGCATTAGGCTACGCCGACGACGAACGAGACTATGAGATTGCTGCGCGTATGCTCGAAGGCTTGGGATTCTCCGGTGTGCGTTTGATGACCAATAACCCGCACAAGATTGCGGCATTGACCGAAGCGGGCGTGCACGTGGTCGAACAGGTTCCGCTGATTGCCGGCGTGCGCCCAGAAAACCGCCGGTATCTGCAGACCAAGGCGAAAAAATCAGGGCATATCCTTCCTGATGCAGCACTGGATGCGCTTGAGGGTCCACTGAAGAAGGGCTAAGCGCGCCGCAGGATTGCGGTTGCATAAACCTGCCCGTTTCCGTCCTGAAACACGCATAGTTGCAGTGCAGTCTTGGTCGCCAGCTCTCGCATGCAGACGGTTGACGGCGGGCGGAACCCGCCCTACCTTCCGGCTTCATCCAGCATGGCTGTGCCCTTAGCTCAGCTGGTAGAGCAGCTGACTTTTAATCAGCGGGTCGTAGGTTCGAATCCTACAGGGCACACCACTTTTCTAATATTTTTCTCGACCCGGGCCAGTAAGCTGGCGCGCCTCTGAGCGTGTTCAGAATTCGCAAGGTTGTCGGCTTCATCGGCATCAAAAAGGCCCGGGTGTCGTCGCGCGCTCCCTCTGCCCTTCAAACTGGCGTGGGCGGCGAAGTGTCCGTCAGGCCGCGCTGCAAGCCTCGCACTGTCCCGATCTGGGTCGGTTACGCGCTCCTGATGAAGGGCATTTAACGGTGCAGGTAAAGGATCTGGGAACTCCGCAACTTTCGACATGTCGGCGGGTGGTAACGACACGCTGACGGCCGCAGCCGATGCTGGTGCCTTCTCCGGCTTGCTGAACCACACAGGAGGCTCAAGTGACGATAGCCTGACTTTTGGCCACCAATTTGCGAACAGTGGGACGGCAACGTTGGACCTCGGCGTCGACACAGCGGCTGATACAGTAACGTTCCAAGGTAGTATTGGTGAGAGCGGGGGAACCGTCACGATCAAGAACTTCAATTTCAACCATGACACGATTGACGTTCCAGCGGGGGTGATCGCCGTTACCGGAGAGATCGCAGATGCAGGCGGTAACCTCACTTGGACCGATACCGGTGGCAACCATACCATTGTGTTTCATGAGATTGGCTCTGGCGGAACAGGCATAGTAGCAACGGCCGCACAGCTTGCGTCCCTGTCCGGCTCGATCTGCTTCAGGGGGCTTGCAGCTGGGCAACGCAGAAACGGCTCGATTCCATCAATTAGCGTCGACAAAACAAGGTATTGAAGTCGCTCTGCCGCGTATGTCGCTGCAAGGCAGGCCCGGTCACTGAGGCCACCAATCTGGGCGCGCACCCAATCCCAACTGAGCCAGCTGCTTGCAAGGCTTTTCGACCTGCGCTTGCCCCTAGGTCACAGTCCATAACAAACGTTCAGCCTAAAGCCCAAGCTGGCAACTCGCGCCTGGCCTCGCGCGGCGTCTTTGGCGCGTGAGTCAGAGTTATCAGCTGTGAGAAGTTGATCGTGCCCATAAAGATCTGGAGTCTCTGAAACCTGACGGGCGCACCTCCGCGAACATCGCAGTTGGACTTTCTGCGGCGCTATCCCTATCAACGACTTCACGACTCATTCTTTCAAATGTGAATTGAAGGTCATGAACAGATAGACCAGACTTTCTTGCGATATGCGGAACTCTACTTTGAAATCGTGCGTGGTTGGAATCCGGGGCTCGGAACATGAAACTCCGTTTGATCGGGTCAGTGATTGTGTAGCTGTTATGACTGCGGCGGCTCGTGTAAGAGCTATTTTATCTTAACAAAAGGCCCAACCTCGCTGGCTATATCCCAGCAAAGTTGTCTAGGTTGGCATTCTATGGACATCTTTCGTTGAGTTTATCGAAATTTCTAGCTTCGCTTATCGACCCTTGGGCCAATACGAAAAATACCATCCTCCATGGATAGTCTCAGCGACAGTGACCGCATCATTCAGAAATGCTCGATGATGCCCAGCTCGCATGAAACAAATTTCAATCTCTTGCCGCAAAAGGGCGCTTGCGTCCGAATACCTTAGATGATCCTAACGCTGGAGCTCATTCGATGACCTTGATGATTTACCGTTGCTTCGCTGCCCTACTGGTCTGCTTCTCCCTCGCAACACCGGCATTGTCTCATTCAAAAATGTCAGGCAGCAATCCGGCCAGTGGCACGAGCGTCGGCGTTGGCATTGACAGCATCGAACTGGTCTTTGATCGAGCGGTGCGCCTCACGCGTGTCGATTTGGTCCAAGCGCCAGATCAGATGGACCTCGAAATGATGATGGCGATGATGACGAACGGTGAAATGCAGGATCTGGAGGGTCAGATCGAGGTCGAGATAGCGTCCAAGCTGCCCAGAGGCTTCGTTGACTCAACCCGGGTGAACTTTGAAGGCTTGGAGCATGGCATTTATATGCTGCACTGGATCGCAATCGCCCAAGACGGTCACACGATGAAGGGCGACGTACACTTTGCAGTTGTCACGCCAGAGTAACGGTTGGTGGAGACTTTAGCCGTAACGTTTCAGGCACTGCTGTACGCCGGGGTCGTGTTTTCTTTGGGGTCTGTGGCGTTGCGCCTGACGCTCGCGCCAGAGCGCGGAGATGTGTTTGACCAGCGGCTGAATTGGCAAATCAGCATGGGCGCCGCCCTCATTCTTGTTTCAGCGTCTTTCCTGCTCATGAAATTTCAACTCGTTATCGCCGGTGGAGACTTAGGACGGGCCCTTTCATTCGATTTCCTTCTGATTAGTGTTCAAACACCGGTCGGGCAATCGAACTTACTGCGGATTAGTGGCACGCTGGCTATTCTGGTGAGCCTGATATTGCGACGGCAGTGGCTGCTCACACTCGGTACCGTCGCTCTTGTGANGAGCTTCGGGATGGAAGGCCACAGCTTGAGCTTTGGTCCTCGTTGGCTCTCTTCATCGCTGGTGCTGCTGCATGTTGCCATCATTTGCTGGTGGCTAGCCGTTATCATGCCTCTTGCGACCGCTCCGCGGTCAGAACGCGATAGATATGGTAAAGCCTTTGGGAAGCAAGCGGTATTTGCCCTGCCCTTATTGATTGCAGCAGGGCTGATTCTATTCGGTCTTTTCACAAGTTGGGAGGTGGATTTAAGCCAAGACTACCAACGCCGCATGGTCATGAAACTCATTGCGGTTGCTGTCATTCTTGCGATTGCTGCAGGTAACAAACTTTGGTTATCGGGTCGCCCAGCCTTCGTGTGGTCACTACGAGCCGAAGGTCTCGTGGCCGCGATCGTGCTGTTTCTAACGGCCAATCTGACCTCTACTGGTCCGGATATGTAGAAAGAGAGCCGCCTGCGTCCAAGCGGATCAATGACGCAGCCGCGAAGTCTTTTGACCCCGTCCCTGTCTGAAATTTAGGATAAGCTTTCGCAGTCGACCGTCGCGAGGGTTTCGCCATTCACCGCGGCCAGGGCTCAATCGAGCCAAGTGATGAGGCCCAGGCATGCCAAAGCGCTCTGGAGTCAGGGCAACGTAGGCTCCTGTCTGGTCAGTGCCAGAATAATACGATGTGTCAGTTTTCCAGAGTAACGAAAACTCGCCCTTCACGGACTTGAACCGGATAGGTTTTCAGGTGTTCGTAGACCGGCGCGGCCAGTGCTTTGCCCGTTCGTACGTCGAAACGCCCGTTGTGCTTCGGGCATTCGATGACATGGTCCATCACCAGACCATCGCACAGATGCACTTGCTCGTGGCTGCATTGACCGTCCATGCAATAAATATCATCCCCCATCATCCGAATGATAACGTAGGTGCGGCCATTATGATCAAAACGCAGCACGTCTTCTTCGTCGATCTCGTCGATCGCACAGGCATTAATTTCCGCCAAGTGCCCTTTCTCCATCTTGGTTCCGATGAGGCGCCAGCGCCGGCTGACCGGCACCTTCTGGTAATTCCTGAGCGATGAAGTAGCCAGGGTCGGCCAACTGCCTGAACAACGCCGGGAGGATATCTCGCCAAGCGGCGTACAAGCTTGGCGAAGGTGCTGGCAGATCATGCTTCACCGCCTCATGAAGCCGTGGCAACGCGTAGAACGGCACCATAGGGAACATGTGGTGTTCGATGTGGTAGTTCATGTTCATGTAAATAAAGCGCAGCACCGGGTTCATGACAACGGTGCGTGAGTTCAGCCGGTGGTCCAGAACATCTTCATCGAGACCAGCGTGCTGCGGCAGAGCCATTAGCACCAACAGCCAGATCCCGTAAGCCCGTGGCAGACCGATCAGCATTAACGGCAACCACGACCATGCTAGCACGGCCCATGCTATGGCTGCCAGGTAGACCGCCACGTGTGCCCGCGCCGTCCAAACAGCGCGCGCGCGCTCGGGCTCCGGCACGTACCGGCGCTCATCTGCAGACAGATGCCCCACTGCATTCCGTGCAATCGCAAACAGGCTTTGAGGCAGCGCGACGATCCCGAACACGTTCAGCGCTATGATGATCATCTGAGGCGGTCGCATTGCCACGATCTCCGGATCCCGGCCAACGATGATCGTGTCGGTATGGTGTCGGGTATGCGACCAACGCCAGACAACAGAATTGCGCATGATCATGAAGCTGGAAATCTCGTACACCACAGAATTCATCCAGCGGCTGCGGAAGGCCGTACCGTGCCCACACTCGTGCCAGCGCGAGTCGGAACCAGTGCCGTAGAGCACGCCATAGACCAGCAGGACTGGCAGCGCCCACCAGGTTCCCCACAGGGCGATTGCCCCAGCGCCAGTCAGCGCCAGCAAGGCAAGCCAGAGACCAACGTTGCGCAGCGCCGGACCATCGCTCCGTTTCATCAGGTGCTTTAGCAGTTTGCGGTCGATTGGGGTCTTGTACCATTCCGCACTGGCCAGACCGGCCTTGGTCGCCCGGTCATTTTCCAACCCAGTCAGGCTGTAATCCCGACCACCGCCTATCGTTATCACGCTCAACAAACCCATTCGACCCGCCTATTCATCTCGTGGCGATGCGAACTTTGCTAGTTCGCTGGTCATCACTCAAACAGGCTCACTGGTCGCAGGAAAGAAACCATTTGTCACGTCTTGTGTAGTCGTCAAACAGTACTGAGACGGGCCAGACAGTCAATCGGGCACCAGGGTCATGCACGATGGGGCGCCACAGCCTCCCCATCAAGGTCGATGTATCACGCTCAATCGTCGTCGAAGGACCCGCCTTCGGCGATCCGCCGGTCGACGAAGTCGTTGAGCGCATCCCGCGTGGCTTCGTCGATGGCCGGCTCCTGGTACTCGGCGAGCAACTGCTTGTAGAGCGTGTTGGCGCGCTGGTAGGCGGTCTTGCTGCCGTCCTCCGCCCAGGTTTCGAAGTTGCGCCAGTCCGAGAGCATGGGCGCGTAGAAGGCGGTCTCGAAGCGCTCCATGGTCTGCGGGGTGCCGAAGAAGTGCCCGCCCGGGCCGACCTCGGCGATGGCATCCAGACCCAGCGTCGCTTCGCTGACCTCGATGGGCTGCATGTAGGCCTGCAGCATCTGGATCATGTCCGCGTCCATGACCATCTTCTCGAAGGAGGCCGAAAGCCCGCCCTCCATCCAGCCCGCCGCGTGCATGACCATATCGGCCCCGCCGGTCATGGTCCCCCACAGCGACATCTGCGTCTCCAGCGCCGCCTGCGCATCCGGCATATTGGCCGCGCACACGCCCGAAGAGCGGTAGGGCACGCCGTAGCGCCGGGTCAGCTGCCCGCCCGCCTGCACCGCCTTGACGTACTCGGGCGTGCCGAAGGCAGGGGCCCCGGACTTCATATCGACGTTGGAGGTGAAGCCGCCGTAGATGACCGGCGCGCCGGGCTTGGCGCACTGTGCGAGTGTCAGCCCGGCGAGGAACTCTGCGTTCTGCTGCGCCAGCGCACCGGCCAGCGTCACCGGCGCCATCGCCCCGGCGAGCGTGAACGGCGTGATCACCGAGATCTGGCCGTGCAGGGCGTGCTGGATGATGCCGTGGCCCATGGGGCTGTCGAGCTTGAGCGGGGAGTTGGTGTTGACGATNGTCAGCAGCGANGGTTCGGCNGCCAGCTGCGCGTCGGAGATGCCGCCGCGGACGATCTTGGCGATCTCCAGCCCGTCAGCGGTGCGCTGCGGGCCGAGCGANTAGTTGTGGAAGGCCATATCCGTGAGCAGGGNGAANTCGCGCATNGCCTCCAGATGNCGGGTGCGGCGGTCGATGTCNGTCGGCTCGACCGGGTAGCCGGGGATGAANGACAGGCAGTGCAGGCTCTGGATCAGCCGGGTGAGGTTGCGGAAGTCCTCGCGGTTGCCCTGCCGCCGNCCGCCGTCGGCGTCGCTGGCGTTGGGGGCAGAGGCGACGGGGACGAAGTGAATATCGCCTTCGCCGAGGGTTACGGNCCGCGCCGGGTTGCGGGCGTGGAGNTNGAAGGACGAGGGCGCGGTCTTGATGCGCTCTTCGACCATGGCCGGGTCGAAGCGGACCAGATCGCTGTCGGCGCTGACCTCGGCGCCGGCCTCGCGGAGGATGGCCTTGGCGTCTTCGCCGAGGAACTCCATGCCGATCTCGCTGAGGATCTTCAGCGAGGCGTGGTGGATGGTCTCGACCTGATCGGCGGACAGGGGTTCGATCGGGGCGACCGGATTGTGCACCGCGCCCCGGGGCAGCTGTTTGACCGCAGAGGTGGCGGCGGCCGCAGCGCTCTTCGCACCCCGGCCACCCGCGCGGCGGCTCCGGGATCTCGCTTGATTTTCCACCATGGACCCNTTCCCTTNTTCAAACCTGNGGTAATTGGTTCTCGAAGGGCAGTGCAGCCTTCAAAAATCCACTGCAATGGATTTATTCCTGTATCTAGGATGAAGTCCATTCTCGTTATGCACAATCGCACAAAGACAGGCACCGGTCTTAAGTGAGAGATGGATCAAAGTCGATGCTTCATCCCCCTTCAACCAGACAAGTTATCCGATGCATACCGGCTGAAGACTAGGATCAGGCACAGTGGGTGATTCGCCCCATTGCAGCCCGGCGATTGAGGGCAAAAAGTATCAGCAAAGGGCACTTTGATTTCAGGGCCGTGTTGAAAATGCGCCAGCACAGGACTTTAAGTGAAGCCTTACCCGTCGTGCATGGCAATCGATCCCTGGCTTGCTAGGTTGCAAACTAGCAGTTCAGGCAGTTTGGGAAAGAGCAAGATCATGATCACAGTGGGCGGCGAAAACCTCATTGATCTCGTACAAATCAGCGAAGGCAAAGGCCTGCCAGAATTTCGCGCCTTACCCGGAGGGTCGCAGTTCAACTGCGCGTCGGCGCTAGGCCGTCTGGGAACCCGTCCGCACTACATCACGCCAATCTCGACCGACAGCATGGGAAAGCTGCTCGCCGATGCGCTGTTGGAAAGTGGCGTGGTCGTTGCCTCAGACCGGATCGCAGCACCGAGTTCACTCGCCGTTGTCACCCTATCGGACGGCCAGCCTAGCTATCAGTTCTACCGCGATGGGACGGCAGAGCGGCTGGTTGAGTCTGAACAGCTCAAGGCCTTGGTCCCGACCAGGACAAAGGTGTTTCAGATTGGTTCCCTTTCCCTGTGCAACGGGGACGACGCTGACGTTTGGGCAGGACTGTTCACCGATCTGGCACAACAAGGTATCGCCTGCACGCTTGACCCGAACGTCCGGGCCGGTTTTGTCACCGACCCAGCAGCCTATCGGCAACGGATCGAACGAATGATGGCAGTCGCGGCAATGGTCAAACTCAGCGATGAGGACTTGGGCTGGTTGTACCCTGATGCAGACGCGGAGGACATGGTCATGCGGCTCGCCGCGGGGTCGCAGGCCCGCCTGTTCGTGCTGACCAAAGGCAGTGCCGGCGCCACGCTGATCACACCATCCTGTCGGATTGAGGTAGAGGCCGCACCGGTAACGAAACTGCAGGATACGGTTGGCGCGGGCGATACTTTTATGGCCGCCCTGATCTATCAGTTCCTGCACGCGCCTGACTTCGCTTCAGAGGCCACCGTGCGGGACGTAGGACGCTTTGCCGCCAAGGCCGCAGCCATCAATTGTGAGCGCGTGGGCTGCAATCCGCCAACGCTCGATGAAATCCAGATTTAGGGTCCGGCGTGCGCATCTTCATTGATTCAGCAGATCCGGCGCAGTGGGAGCGATTTGCAGGAACCGGCCTGCTGTACGGCGCAACAACCAATCCTATGGTGTTCGAGCGCGAGGGTGTCGATGCCTCGCGGGCATCGAAAATCTTGCTTGCCGGTGAGGCCCGCGACTTCGGCTTCCACGAGCTACAGTTCCAGATCACTGGGCTGTCCGACCCGGCGGCGGCCGTCGCTGAGTTCATGGCGGTGTTCGAAACTTGGCCTGAAGGCATCGTTGCCAAAGTACCCTTTTGCGAACAGACGTGGGAGATCACGGCGCGGCTGGACAGCGCGGTTCCCCTAACCTTCACCACCGGCTTTGCGGCGACCCAGGCGGTAATTGCGAAGACCCTGCGGGCCCGTTATCTCGCACCCTATTACGGACGGATGCTCGAAAACGCTCATGAGGCAGACAAGATAGTCGATGACATGCGCGCCATCTGCCAGCCGGAAACCCGGATCCTGCTCGCCAGCCTGCGAACAGC
Source organism: Kiloniella sp. (assembly GCA_002690455.1). Taxonomy (GTDB): domain Bacteria; phylum Pseudomonadota; class Alphaproteobacteria; order UBA7985; family UBA7985; genus UBA7985. Next base: position 52,778 of record NZET01000012.1, on the reverse strand, counting down.
CGCGCAGGTCGCCAGTCTGGCTGCAAGGGGGCATGATACATTCACGGTCTCTCCGGCTGTGCTGGATGACCTGCTGACGAACGAGACCAGCGAAGCCGCAACCGCCGCGTTTGAAGAGGTCGCCCGGCGGCTTTAGGGAACGGGGGCCTCTGTTCGCCCAAGCGGATACAAACTGGCTTGGCGTCCCAGCTTCGCTTAGCGTCGCCGTCAGCAACAGCAGCATCGTCACTCGCCTAGCCGGCTGCTCCTTCCTCGCGAACCACCTTTGATGGCGCCAGTGGTGCGCGCGGCCGAGCCTTTACGCNGTTTGTCCCTCGCTGTAACGGGCGCTGGCGAAGTACGCCCGCCGCCCCTGCCCCGTCAGATCTTGTGCCGCCATCCCAACAAAAGTGCCCGTGAAGTTGGCNTGTTCGCCCCGGCCACCTTCATCAGAAATCTCGAAACTACTCAGTACAGGTCCAACCGTCATCCATGCACCACCTTCTGGGCGATACCGGAACTGCAAGGCATCGTCGTCCATGTCGACCCCGAGGTGCAGCGTCTGCCTGCGGGGGACTTCCTGCCCCTCACCCACCGGAAAGTCGAGCGCACAGTCCGGCCAACCCTTGGTCGTCGATTGTACCATCAACCGCTTGATACCTTCATCGTCGACGCTGACGCAGAGGTAGTGAAACATCTGCCGATTGTAATAGACGACCAACCCGGCCATTTGCTGGAAGTCCTCGGGTTCAAAGTCCATGCTGGTTTCGAAGCTGCAGCCGAATTCTGTCCGGCGTCTGGCAACCAAGGCCTGCTCAAACCAACTGCCGAGAGACTCGCGCCCGAACAGGGTTAGGCGACTGGGATTCTCAGTCAGGGAAAACAGCCTATCAGGCACGGGAGACCGCAGCCATTGGAAGTCCANGGGGAGGCTTTCAGCGGTTGCGAAGTCATAGTCGAAAACCCTCTGCGCAACGGGTTCGGCGCGATCCTGCAGCGGCAGGTCTTCGGCGGCGACCGGTTCAACCCATCCATCCTCGCGAAAGCGCAGGCGAACCAGCCCGGCTTCGCGACCCATGGGGGAGCGTCGGGTCTCGCCTGAAGCGCCGGTCACACTGGTCTCGACCGGTCGAGAGCACAGGAAACTATGCAGGGCCGTCCCGTCACCCAGGTCCGTAAGCTGGCCGTGGCCCACGCGTTGAATCCCGTGGTCACTGCCTGCTGTGGTCAGCACGGGATTCTGNGGGTGAAGCTCATAAGGGCCTTCGATGTTGCGCGCACGGGCGTGGGTGACGGCGTGCTCGTAGCCGGTGCCGCCCTCAGCGGTGATCAGGTAGTAGAAACCATTTCGTTTGAAGATATGCGGGGCCTCAGTCATCCCGATGGGGCTGCGGTGAAAGATTTTCTGAACCTTCCCGATTAATCGTTGCTGCCCATGGTCGTACTCCTGCATCAGAATCCCGCCAAACAGATCCGCAGGCGGTTGCCGCCCGGGCAATGTGGCCCGGTGATCCCAGACCATGTTAAGCAAGTACTTGCGGCCATCGTCATCGTGGAACAGGGACGGGTCGAATCCGGAACTGTTGAGAAAGATACCGGGGGACCACGGGCCTTCGATCGAAGGTGCGGTGGTCAAGTAGTTCGGCGCGTCCTTATAGTTACCGTCAAAGCGGCGAACGTTTGTATAGATCAGCCAGAACAGGCCGTCGGCATAGCTCAGCGCCGGCGCCCAGACCCCGCAGCTGTCGGGGTTGCCCCGCAGGTCTAGCTGATCGGCGCGGCTCAGCGGACGGTTCACAAGCTCCCAGCTTTCGAGGTCACGCGAATGGTGGATTTGCACACCCGGAAACCATTCGAAAGTCGAGGTCGCGAGGTAGAAATCATCCCCGACCTTGCATAGACTGGGATCAGCGTTGAAGCCTCGCAGAATTGGGTTTTTGAAGGTCACTTACGGTCTCCTGATGCATAATTACAGAGGCAAAGGAACCGAAGCTAGCCACACGCGACGCCAAGCCGGATTCCCCAGGCTGGCCAGATGTACCGGATCGGCGGCATTCCTTCGATGCCTTCTGCGGCTTTGACGCAGAAAATCTGTCGCCACTAGCCTGTTTACGGCAGACGCCTTTCCCCGCAGATTCTGATGGTGTCTAGTGCGCGCCTCCGTAGTATGGCTTCTGCAAGCAGGGCCACAAATCAGTATGATAGAGGGACCCCAACGCCATGATTGATTTTTACTCGGACACAAAGACCCGGCCTGACCGCGCTATGCGCGAGGCCATGCTCGACGCGCCCGTGGGCGACGAGCAGAAGGGCGAGGATCCGACCACCCGCGCGCTAGAAGAACGCGTTGCCGACCTGCTGGGTAAAGAAGCGGCGGTGTTTCTGCCCTCGGGAACCATGTGCAACGAGATTGCGCTCAAGATCTGGCTGCGTCCGGGTGATGCGTTGATCGGCGACCGCCTTTGCCACGTCATCACCTCCGAAGGCGGCGGCCCGGCGGCACTGGCCGGGGCCATGATCCACCCAGTGGATACAGCTGATGGAATCTTCAGCCCCGAAGACGTGAAGAACGGGGTCAATGTCCCCAGCCGTTACGCCCCTCGCACCCGGCTCGTATGTGTGGAGCAGACCTTTAACCTTAAAGGTGGCACGGTCTGGCCAGTGGCGCAGCTTGACGCCGTTTCAGCGGCTGCGAAGGCGGCGGGGCTCGCCACGCATATGGACGGCGCGCGACTCATGAACGCCGTGGTTGCTTCGGGTGTCGAAGCCTCGACTCACGCAGCGGGTTACGACAGCGTCTGGATTGATTTCACCAAGGGTCTGGGTGCGCCCGTGGGGGCGATCCTCGCTGGGTCACGTGATTTCATTGAAGAGGCCTGGCGCTTTAAGCAGATGATGGGCGGTGCCATGCGACAGTCCGGCGTGCTGGCGGCCATGTGCCTATATGCGCTCGACCGCAACGTCGAACGACTGGCCGACGATCACGCGCTGGCCGACACCATCGCGGCGCGGCTCACCGAACTGCCCCATGTTGCGTCAATCAACGCGCCGCAGACCAATCTGCTGTTCTTCACCATTGACGAGCAAGGGCCCACGGAAGCGGCACTGACGGCAAGCTGTGCCAGGCACGGCGTGCAGATCGGGTCATTCGGACCACGCCAGATCCGCCTCGTGACGCACCTCGATGTCGGCCCAAGTGACGTTGATCCGCTAATCGATGCCCTTGCCGTTGGTCTTACAGCGGGCTGAGGCGCAGAGGCAGAGCGTCCAGCACTTCAGGGGCGTAAATTCAGGCAGGCCGACAAAGGAAGCTTCCTGTCTCCAAGGCCAAAATAGAGCCTAAGCAGCGACCAGCTCGGCATTGCCCAGCCCGCGCACGCCCTGCGCACTCAGGTCAGCAACCAGCGCCCCAGTGTCCACCTGCTGCACCGCACAGCCTGCGTCGATAGCCAGCTTCGCGGCCGTCCCTGCCGCCTGCCCCATCGCCATGCATTGCGGCATGCCCCGAACCGAAGCAAACGCCACCGCGTCTGCCGAGACGATCCGACCGCAGAACATGAGGTTTTTGATCTCCTCCGGGATCAGGGCACGAAAGGGAATGGTGTAATAGCCGCCTTTTGCGACGGCGGCTTCATGGGTCATGGCCGCGCTGGCGCGCATAACATCATCAACGGGGTTGTCGCAGCAGACGATTCCGTCGGCAAAGCGAGTGCCGCGGGCCAGGTCTTCGCCGGTGATCCTGTACGCGCCTTCGAGCTTCCGGGTCTCGCGGACGCCGACCGTGGGCGAAAGCTGCGCCATATAGGCATGCTCAAAACCCGACACGTCGGAGCGCAGGAACTGTGCCAATTGGTGGCAGCGGCGGCGACCTTCCTGGGTTGCCTTCGCAACCGCAACTGGATCGATCCCGTTGACCCCACGGACGTGGACCGAATTGCAGAATACGTCACCGCGGTGGAAGCCTTTCATCAGGTACAACTTGGCCAGATCGGGGTGCAGGCGGCCTTCGGCGACCCCCCGCTCGGCAAACCGCGTGAAATAAGGGTCCGGCTCGGCAAAAGCCCGGTCCCAGTCTACACCGAACATGTGGAAGGAGATCGTGACCCCCATCATGTGCCCCTGCGCGTCGCCCAGCACGTAGGGCACCCCGGCCTTGGCCGAGATATCCCCGTCGCCGGAGCAGTCGATGACGATTTTCGGCCGGATGGTAAATGCGCCGTTCCGGTTGAAGCATTCGACGCGTTCAATCCGCCGCCCGGTACTGTCCATTTCAGGTGCCAGTACGGTCGCGTTAAGCCGCAGCGACACCTCGGCCTCTTCGAGCATCTCAAACATGGTCAAGGTCGCGATGTCGTGGTCGTAGATGATTTCTGGGCCGAAATTCTCCAGCGTGCAGGGCCGCTTTTCAGCCGCGGGCGGGTCCATGGCAGCGAGCCGCTCGGTCAACTCCTCCAGCACACCGCCGATGATCGTATCGACGGGGTATCCCCCACCCCACGGCATGCCGGGGCAAAATGCCATCACACCGCCGACCTTGGTTGTAGCTTCGAGGAGAACGGTTCGCAGGCCCTTGCGTCCAGCGGCGACGGCTGCACCGAAACCGGCGGTGCCTCCACCGACAACCAAAACGTCTGTGTCTTCGATCGAACCCATCGGAGTGACCGTCGTCATTGCCTTAGCCTCCGCTTTTGCTTGTCTGGCATCTGAACCTGACTATCAGCAATTGCACGCCGGATGGAAAGCCCATTCAAACCGGGCGGCAGCGGGGCTATCCTGTCTCTTGATAATCGACTGTGGGGGAATCGGATATGATGAGCATGAATGAAAGTGCGCCAATAGAGGGTCCGTTTAGGCTCTATGGCTGCTGGCGGTCGACCTGCACACACCGGGCGATCCTTGCCCTGCGCTTCCATGACATCGACTTCCACTACAGCCCTATTGATCTGACCGCACGGGAGCAGGAACAGCCAGAATTCCTAGCCATTTCCCCTGATGCGCAGGTACCAGTGCTGGCCGTGGGCGACCGGGTCCTGACTCAGTCGCTCGCCATTGTCTCCTTTATCGAAAGCATCACTGAGTCAGCAGATACCAAGCCTGGCGCTCCGGCTCTTTTCCCCGCTGAACCGGAAACGCGCGCCCACGCCCTGTCGATTTGTGAGCGGGTGTCATCGTTTATCCAGCCAATGACCTTGCCCGGCGCGATACGGCGGTCGATCCAGTCGCACTTCTCGCGCGCTGACGATGCCATTTTCAGCGAACAGGCAAAGGGTTTCATCGAAGCCATGCTGACCGACAACCTGCGCAAACTCGACGGGGTCTTCGCGCGTCACAGTGGACCCTTTGCCTTGGGGCAAGCAGTCTCGGTGGCAGATGTGTTCGTCTACCCGCAGCTGTTGGGCGCGCAGCGAATGGGATTCGACCTGGCACCCTTCGCCCGTTTGTCCTCGCAGACCGAAGCCATGGCGAGGCTGGCGTTTGTGAAGGCTGCTGACCCCTTGGCTCTGCCCGATGCGCCCTGAAGAGACAGGCTAGGCAGAAATGCCGGTAACCAGCTGGTCGAGCCCTGTCACAGCCTCAGGATCTAGATCCGGACCGTCGATGCGGCCGTCCCAGCGGGCTCTGGACTTCTCGTCGATGGCGGCAATGGCTATGTCAGAGAGCTTCTTCTCCCAATCATTGGTGGTCCCGGATCTGAAATAGACCTTGGGGTTGAGGTGGAAGCTCTGCGGGTTATTGGTAACCTCATCCTTCATCTTCTTGAACTCCGTCGCTTCGGCAATCCGCGCTAACTGGTCGTCCGTGAAGGTCGTCCCGGGCAACAGGAATCGCGCCAGCGCCCGGGCAACGTCACGCTTTCGGTTGACCATGTCTTCATAGCTCAGCGCGAGGATATTTTGTGCCGGAATGCGCTGATCTGGGCGACGGATCCAGCCGCTGACGTGATCGTGGTAATCACCGAAATAGAGATTACCCTCCACAAACAGCTCGACAAAGGCGTCCATGCTGAGATCTTCAGGCACGGCCAATAACGGGTGCCGCTTCCAAAAAAAGTACTGCGACACCGCCACCGCTTTGGGGTCACGGTACACCATGATGAACTTGGATTTCGGGTGGATGCTGCGCACCGGCATGTCGTTGTAGCTACAGTGCACGTACCAGGCGCGAGGCGTGTCATGGGTGCGGGCGATGTGCTCATCGATCCAGGCCCGCCCGTGCTGTGAAACCGAAACTTCGGGCCAGGGCACAGTGCCATGCCCAATATCGCGGGTGGCGTAGACATTCGGCCGGTCTTTCAGTCCGGTATGCAGCAGCTCGACCACGAATTTCTTGGCCAGATGTGTACCGACTTTCTGATGCGTAGCGATGAAAACATCGTGCGCATCGGTATCCCAGCTCCGGGCGAGGTCAGCATTTGCGGCCACATCGATAAAGGGCGGGAACACCGTCTGACGGTAAAGACCGTGAAGGAAGCCTTCACCATGCAAGGGACGGGCAGGCGCAAAAGTCCGCAGCATGTGGCTTCCGCGAATTGCCGTTTCCTGTTGGTCTAGGGCTTTGATTTCCCGATCCAGCTGTTCGAGTTCAGCAACGATATCTTGGTTCTCGTGCAGCAGCTGCACAGTTTGGGAAATACTGTGGCACAGGGCTTCGAGCAGTGCGCTGTCACGGTCGGACCAGGGAACAGGGTGCGTGCCGTTCATCACCTGTAACGCGCCGATGGCATTGCCGGTTTTGGGACAGAATACCGGCGCAGTCATCGCGCTAACGGGGCGATAGCCGAGTTGCTCTCCGACCGCCCGGAAGGCGCCGACCACATCGGCAAGGTCTTCATAAAGGCGGGTTTGACGATTGCGTATTGCCTCACCGACCATCGAGCCCTCAGCATCGACAACGATCGACCGCTGCGTAACCCCGGTTCCGGCTTCCAACCAGACACTCTGGCTGTCGGAACTGAGCACAAACAGGCCAAAACGATCGATGTCGAACAGAGCAGGCAGGCTGGCGGCGAGCAAGTTGGAAACATCGTTGTTGCGCGTCTTCGCCCACTGGGCGGCGACGGATTGGCGTTTAAGCGTTTTCGTCCTGAGTTGCTCGGCTGCGCTGGAAACTGTCATGTCACTAATCCTGAAAATATAGTGACAAGAACCTATCAAATCCTGAACCAAGAGCCGAGACTTGAAACGCTGCAGGAAAGTCCAGCTGCATCACGACAAGGCGCTACCTATTCCTTTTGGTGGCCACTAAGCGGCCCGGTGACGAAAACGCGGATGGAGACGAATACGGACCACGGTCAGTCTTTAAAGGCGGCTAGCGTATGGTTCAGACCCTTAATGATATGCTGTTCCAGAATCTCGGCGCACAGGTCGACCTTGCGATCCAGTGCGGCCTGAAACATCCTCTGGTGCTCTTCTACTGCTTCTTCGCCACGATAGGTGAGCACTAGCATCTGATAGCGCAGATATTTGTCATAGAGCACGGCGTGAAGAGAGAGAAGGTTCTGTGAGCCACATGCCTCGATCAACGCAAGATGAAACCCCCAGTCGTAGCGCTTCCAGTCTTCCTTTTGGCTCTGGTCACCAACCAACATCTTCTGCTCCATCAGGTGCAGTTTGTGGTGAGCGGCGACCAGATTGCCTTCCCAGTCCGTATCACCGTTTGCTACTGACAGGCGAAGAGCGTGGCATTCGAGCAGTACTCGCAGGTTGGCAATCTCAATTAGATCGTCGCGCGAGACGGGCCGCACAAAGAACCCACGCTGATCCTGCGCGTCGACAAAGCCCTCGCTGGCTAGACGGTTCAGCGTCTCTCGCAGGGTCGACATACTGGCTGAATACCGGTTTCTGAGGCCGTCGAGCTTAAGCTTCGCACCAGGCGCGAGATGTCCAAATATGATGTCGCGCTTGATGTTCTGGTAGGTGGAGGCACCGACGGCGTTTAGAGACTTGCTCATAGAATTTAATCAGATGTGAGTGACGAACACCAATTATTCTATTGTTTTGATTGGATAACCTCAAACGCTATTTTTGTCTGGCGAAATCGGAAATATCATTTGTTATTGCAGCGGTTGTCAGAATTCAGATAGAGTGCGGGAAAAGCCTAACAGCCCAAGTTTTGAGGAACGCCTGAATGACCCAGCCACTTGCGATAGCTGTCGTGGGTTACGGCCTAATTGGCCGTAGACACGCCGCAATCATTCAGCAATTGCCGGAGTTACACCTCTGCGCGGTGGTCGAAGCAGCATCGGCGGCGCGCAAGGATGCTGCGACACTGGGCGTGCCTGTATTCGAGGATATTGAGACCATGCTGGCCGAGATCGAGCCGCAGGGCGCGGTCGTAGCAACACCAACTCCCGCGCACCCAGAACAGTGCCTGGCACTGATTGCCGCGAATATTCCGACGCTGGTGGAAAAGCCGATTGCTGTAACATCCTTGGAGGCTGCAGCAATCACCAGCGCGGCACAGCAGGCCGACGTACCGCTCCTTGTCGGCCACCACCGCCGATATAACGGTATGGTTCGTGCAGCCAAGCAGGTCATTACATCAGGCGCGATCGGTGAGCTACGTGCCGTGCAATCCACGTGCTGGTTTTACAAGCCCGATTACTACTTTGAAGTGGCCCCCTGGCGCACCAAACACGGGGCTGGACCGATCTCTGTCAACCTAGTCCACGACGTCGAACAGGAGCGCGTTACGAAGATAGATATCGCTGATTCGGCCAGTGCCGATCAGCCCTACTCTGAGCTGTGTCACGGTTCTATTAGGTCGTCCGAGGTTTCGGGGCGATAGGTGGGTAAGATCGAGGGCGGCATGGGGCCTTTGTTGCGCCCGCCTTGCTGCATTTGTTCCCAACCATGGGCGAGAATGCCCACTGACCGGGATAGGCAGAACAGGCCGCGGGACAAGGGCGGGGGAAAACCCAGTTCGCAGAAGATCACCGCTGTAGCACCGTCAATATTCATGGCGATAGGATTGCCTCGCTTGGTGCCAATTTCAGCTTGGATTGCCTCGCCGAGATCGGCGAAGCGGCCCGAGACGGCACCAGACGTCGCAGCCGCCCTAACTAGCGCCATCAACCGCGGTGCGCGGGGATCTACCGGACGGTGAAACCGGTGTCCGAAACCGGGGATGATTTTGCCTCGTTCCTCGCGCCAATCGTGCATTGCGCGGCTCACAGCCTCTTCAAGCGGTGTGCCGTCTGTCCAGCGAGCCTGAGCAGAAATCAGCAACTCAGCGCATTGCTCGCCCGCGCCGCCGTGGACATCACCGAGCATGTTCACACCTGATGCCATGATGTTGTTCAGCCCAAGGCCACAGGTTGCAGCCATTCGCGCGGCCGCGATCGAAGGCGCCTGTGGTCCATGGTCAACACCAGCGACGAGCGCAGCTTCGAGCAAGTCAGCTTGCGCCTTGTCCGGTCTTCCGCCCCGGACCATCAGCCAGATCATCTCAGTGAAACTCAGCGTGCCGATCAGGCTTTCGATAGGGTGCCCGCGAAACGCGATCCGGCCCGGTTCCATGTCGATGATTGACGTGGCCCACCAGTCGCTAACGGCTGTGTAATCGTGTTCTGTCATTGCCCTGTCTGCCCCTAATTTGGTGTGGTTCGTGACTGTTCGGCCTGTGCGGCAAGCCGGATCGAAGCATTGCGTGCTCCGTATCCGAGGTAGCCGCCCCGGCGTTCGACAATTTCAAAGAAGAACCCGTTCAGGAACGGTGCGCAATAGAGTTGGAAGTATTCGCCATCACCTTCACGGTCGTAGAGGATGCTGTGCGCGCGGAGGCGCTCAACCATTGTCAAGTCAAGGTCGAAGTCGTGCTGAAGATTCTGATAATAGCCTGCGTCGATAGACAGGCGGCGCAAACCAGTTTGTTGCAGGCGTTCAGCGGTCTCGAAAATGTCATCGGTGGCAAACGCGATGTGCTGAACTCCGGCGCTCGAGCCCTGTTCAAGGAAGTTGTCGGCGAAGGTCTGGCGGTCAACGGCGCCGTTCAGGTTAAGCCGGACTTCGCCTGCCGGACTGGCTAGAGCCTGGCTTACGATCGGACCGGAAGGGTCCGCAACCCCTGTAATGGCGGTCTTCTCCAGCTCAAAGGTTGACGTGTAGTAGGTGAGCCAGCTCTGCATTTCGTCCAGTGGCATGGTCTGGGAGACGTGATCGATACGCCGCAGGCCGCAGGGTTGGGTTGCTCGGGTTTTGGTAACCGGGTCGAATTCAATGTCCCAGACCCGATGCAGGTCCGGCTTCGTCACGGCGTTGAAGGCAGCCTGACAGGCAGCCGGACAAGCCACCGGTCTTGATCCCGACGCAAACCCCGATACATCTTCATCCATATTTGTAATGGCAGCCATCAGCGAGGTCCTCCGCAATGACCATTATGTTCATGTACATCACCGGGCTGGTATTTGCGCTCGCGCTGATCCTCTGGACCCAGCGGCAGGCGATCGGCGACAGGGTGCGAAAGTTCTTCAATAGTCAAAACAAACCCTGATGACACCGAAGGCCAGCGTACTAGGCGCAAAAGTCAGCAATACGGTTGCAGGCGGTCTGAAGTACCTCGTCAGGGACGGTCAGGCTAAGCCGCAACCAGTCCCGGGTGACGCGGCCAAAGGATGTTCCCGGCATGACAGCCACACCAGCATGCTCCAACAGGCGCGTCGCAAAGCCGCGGCCATCCAAACCCAAAGCCGTCTCACCGACGCCAACCAGTGCGAACATGCCCGCGCGGGGTTCGGCGACGCGAAGGCCTGACACCCTATCGAGTGCTGCAGTCACCATCTGTGCTCGGCGGCGCAACGACACCCGCATCCGTGCTGCGGTTTCACCCGCATCTCGCAGTGCCGCTGCGGTAGCATCGGCGATGAAGGGCTGGTTGCCGAACAACATGGTTTCCGCGAACGGCACTAAGCGGTCGATGACGTCTTCGGACCCTACCACCCAGCCTGAGCGCAGGCCCGGGGCAGCGTGTGATTTGGAGATCGATGCGCAACTGACGACGTGACTATCCAACGCCGGGTTGTTCAACGGGGATACCAAGGGTCGGTTGTCGTAGATCAGGTCCTCGTAGACCTCGTCACAGATCAACCAGAGCCCACGTCGAAGCGCGAGTTCACCCAGCCTTTGGCACGCATCTTCATCAAGCAGCGAACCTGCGGGATTGTGCGGGTTATTGAGTAAAATGGCGCGGGTCTGAGGCGTGATCACGGCGTTCAGCGCCTCGAAATCAATACTGAAGCCTGCGTCCGGGCGCAGCGGTGCGGTAACCAAGCGCGCACCGGCACTGACAACGAGGCCTTCGTACGTCGCGTAGCAAGGGTCGAAGACGACCACTTCATCGCCAGGATTCACAAGCCCACGCATGAGGGCGTAGAGGGCCGTTTGCGTGCCGGGAAAAGCTAAGAAGTTCTGGGTCGAAAACGTGCGGCCACGGCGGGCGGTATAGCGGTCCGCCAGTGCTTCGAGCAGGGCCGCTTCACCCCGTCCGTTGGAATAGCCGACCCGCCCAGCATCCAGCGCACGGGACATGGTTGGAACCAAAACCGGGGCCATGGGTTCATCGGGTTCACCGATGGTCAGTTCGATGATGGGATGACCCGCCCGCGCCAGCGCGCGGGCCCGGATATGCAGATCCCACTTTGCGCTGCCCAGCGTGCTGAGGTTTCGAGCAACTGCGGAGACGTCCACGAGTACTCCTTTCCGCCTAGCTGGTCATGGCACGCATCATGATCTCACGGTCAATCTCGCCCACAATCTCCTCGGCCTCGTTGACCACAGCCAGCGGCTGATCGGTATCGGCAACCTGCGCGATGGCAGCTTCAATTTTGATGTTGGCGCGAATGGCACCGTCGGGCTTCAGGCCCTTGCGCGCTGGACGCATGACCTTACCAACGGAGAGCACTTTGTAGCGCGGGACGTCTTCGGTGAACTCGCGCACGTAGTCGTCGACGGGCGCAGCGACGATCTCCTCCGGCGTGCCGATCTGGACAATTTCACCATCCTTCATGATGGCAATGTGGTCGCCCATTTTGATTGCTTCGAGGAAGTCGTGGGTGATGAAAACCATGGTTTTTTGCAGTTTAGATTGCAGGTCAAGCAATTCGTCCTGCATCTCGCGTCGGATCAATGGGTCGAGAGCGGAAAACGGCTCATCAAAGAACAGTATTTCTGGATCCATGGCCATGGCGCGTGCGAGCCCGACACGCTGTTGCATGCCGCCGGACAGCTCACGCGGGAAACGCTCACCCCAGCCGGCCAAACCGACGAGTTCGAGGATCTCTGCTGCTTTCTCAGTGCGTTTGACCTTGCCCAGACCGCGCACTTCTAAGCCATAGGCAATGTTATCGATGACGCTCCGGTGCGGAAACAGGCCAAAGTGCTGGAAGACCATGGCGACCTTGGAGCGGCGAAGTTCGCGCAACTCTCGCTGGTTGAGGGCACGGACATCGTGACCGTCGATGGTTATGCTGCCGCCGGTGGGCTCGATCAGGCGCGTGAGCGTACGGAGTAGGGTTGACTTTCCTGAGCCAGACAGGCCCATCACCACGAAACATTCCCCTCGGCGGACCGCGAAGTCGACATCCTTGACCGCTACCACGTGACCGGTCTGCTCTTGGATTTCATCGCGGGACTTACTGCGGTCGTGGGTTTTGAGCACCTGCGTGGCATTGGTACCGAAAATCTTCCAAACCCCGGAAGCAGAAATCATCGTATCCAAGTCAAATCCTCCCTCGTCGCCTTTGTGCGCGACACAAAAAGTGTAGCATATTCAGGCTGGATTCATTGAAGGCTGCCACCTTCTTTTTTGCGCCTTCTTGTCACTTCCCTCTAGGCATGTGGCATGAAAGGCGCTTTAGTATCAATGCATAGGTTCACCTGACTGCCGGAGGCGGTCGGGTTTTTGGAGGAGAGAAACTATGAAACTGCTAAAAATTGCTGCCCTCGGCGCGACGCTGTTGGCTTCGACCCTTTCATTCAACACTGTGGCTCAGGCGCAGGGTCGCCTGAATGCGGCCGTGGCCGACTGGACCGGTGCTGTTGTAACCGGCCGCCTGCTCATGACCATTCTTGAGCGGGAATACGATTATAAGATCAACTACATCGAGCTTCCCTCGGGTAACGCGACGCTTGAAGCGATTGCCGGTGGCGACATCGACCTCGGCTTCGAGTACTGGCCGTCTTACAACCCGGCAAAGGGGACCTGGTTCGCTGAGTGGGGTGGTCCGGGTACTGTCAAGATCGTTGGTGAAACGGGTGTGATTGGTAAGTCAAGCTACTACGTTCCACGGTACCTGGTCGAGGGTGACGATGCACCCGCCAAAGGTCTGAAGCACTTTTCCGATCTGGCAAACCATGTTGACCTGTTCGCGACTGTGGAAACCGGTGGCAAGGGTCGCCTGATCGGCTGTCCTGCGCTGAACTGGGAGTGTGATGATCAGCAGCGGGCAGACGCTTATGGTGTCGACTTCGAAGCTGTTATTCTTGGCTCAGAAACCGCACTTTGGGCTGAGATGCAAGGTGCGTACAAGCGTCAGGAGCCGTTTGTTGCCTATGCGTGGGAACCCCATTGGATCCATGCTGAACTCGACTTGGTGGCCCTTGAACTGGATGCTTATGGCGACGGTTCCGCCTGGCCAATGTCCGGCTGGGCTGAAGACGTGACCATTAATTATGCCTCCGAGCGCCTGTTCGGTAAGCACGACGCCGCCCTGGCCATGATCGCTAACTCGCGCATCAGCAACGCTGAGCAAGCGGCGATGATCTACGCCATCGACGTGCAGGGTGAAGAGGTTCAAGATGTCGTGGACGCCTGGCTCGACAACAATGAAGACACCTGGCGGGGGTGGATGCAGTAAGGCTGATCCACGCTTAGCTTAAATGTTACTTCGAAGCGGGTCGTTGTGAAAACAACGACCCGTTTTTTTGGGCCACCCGCTGGGTGTCGTGTGGGTTTGGTCCAGGCAACTTTCAGTTTCTTGCACCCTGCAAGATTTTCTTCCCACCATGAATGGAATTGCGGGCTCGGCCCTTGGCCGCTTCGCGGCCGCCGGTCCTCCCCCGCGCAACTCGTTTGACCACGCTCAGGGTGCAGTCAGCCGTGTAAGTGTTTGCGCCGACCTTGCCTCGACCGCTCCGCGGTCTTCGCCAAGGCGTCGCGCAACAGCTGGGTGCGCGTGGGAGATTTGTAAGCCGCGAAGCGGCGTCAAATCGAGCGCGCCATTGATCAATAGCGAGCCCAAACGCCGGTGCTGGTCCAGAGCTTGATTAAGCGCCTCGCATGCTAGGCTGGTCGTTGGCTTTAGACCGGTGCTCCTTGTGCCACGCCAGCTGCGCGACGCCTGGAACAAAGAAGCCGCGCCGGGCGAAGTCCGGCGTGTCCTGTTAGTTGCGCGCGCAAGGGCCGAAGGCCGCGAAGCGGCCGAGGACCGAGTGCGCAACGGGCGTATGGTCCCGTAGCATTGCGCGACTACCAGCCCCGAAAGTTCAGAGCCCCAAAGCCCTTCGCTGCCGGGTTGTCGCCGCACTAGTCAGCCTGTCCAGCATCACTGCCACCAAGACGATGCCGATGCCGCCGACCAGCCCGGCGCCGGTATCAGCCATAGTCATCGCCTGGAACACCACCAGCCCCAGTCCCTCTCCGGCCACCATTGGCGTGATCACTTGCATCGCCAGCGCCATCGCGATTGCCTGATTGACCCCTAGCATGATCGACGGGCTGGCCATTGGCAGCTTGACCTTGAACAGTGATTGGGACTGCGTTGATCCATAGGCATCACAGACCTCATTCACCTGGGTCGGTACTTGTTTGAGACCCAGCATCGTCATGCGCACCATAGGCGGCAGGGCGTAGATCACCGTCGCGATGATCGCCGTCACCTTGTTCCCGCCGAACAGCATCAGCACAGGGATCAAATAGACAAAAGTCGGCATGGTCTGCATGGTATCCAGGATCGGCGTGAGGATCCGCTCCAGCGTTCGGTTGTAGGCGGCGAAGATTCCCACAGGCAGCCCGACGACCACGCACACCAACACCGAAGCCAGGGTCGCCGCAATGGTTTCCATCGTCGGCACCCAGATATCACCGACCCCGGTCAGGAACATCAGGAATGTCACAACAGCAGCAAAACGCCACCCACCAGCGGCGCCAGCGATCAGAAACAGTCCCCCCAACGCATAGAACCACGGCAGCCCTACGAGGAACTTTTCCAGCGGATCAAGCAGATAGAGAAAGGTAAAGGCCCGAAGCCCCTTTGAGAACGCGGCAAACACTTTATTTGACGCCAGCCAGTCTACTCCATCATCAACTGGCCCCCGCATCCGGAACATTAGTGAATCAGGGTAGTAACCAATGTCGTAAATCCAGCGGTCGATGGCAAAAATAGCCAGAATGATCAGCGCAGCGATAAACAGGAACTGCCGCGCCCTAAGCCCACGAGCGATGGAGGCCCCAAAATCTCGGTTGAGAACCCCAAGCGCTCCGCCCAAAAACCGCGCAACACTGTAGGTCAGGACCTGCGAACCGAAGCTGACCCCGCGCCAGATGACATCCAACCCCTGCTCAAGCAGGCGTGCCGGCGCAAAACCATGCCAGGTCTGAGGGAGGAGCCGAAAACGAAGCTGGGTACGATCAGCCAGAGCCTCGCTGTCCTTTGGTGCGCCGATCGCAAGTGTCAGCCGGTCGAAGATAATCGCCATGAACACAATGCACATGCCGGCCTCAAAGGCCCAGCCGACCTTGAGCTTGAACAGCGCCTTATAAACCTCGCGCCCCAGCCCACCGGTACCGATAAAGGCTGCTAGCACTGCAAGCCCAAGCGCCATCATGATGGTCTGATTGATACCCAATATGATAGAGGGCATGGCCTGAGGGATCTGTACCTTTGCCATGGTCTGCAGCCTGGTAGAGCCAAAGCTCTGCGCCACCTCAACCGACGTTTGCGGCACCTGCCGAATGCCGAGATTGGTCAGGCGCACCACGGGTGGCATAGCATAAATGATAATGGCCATAGCAGCGCCGGTATTCCCGATCCCGAATAGGAAAATCGCCGGAAGCAAATAGACAAAGGCCGGCATGGTCTGCATGGCATCAAGGATTGGTCGGATCGCAGACTCAACCCGGTCGTTCTGCGAGCACCAGACCCCAAGTGGAATGCCCAGAGCGACTGAAATCAGGACTGAAACACCCATAAGAGACAGGGTCGACATTGCCGGATCCCACATGTCGACGGCACCCCAGAACATAACGCCGATCACAGTCAAGAGTGCCAGCCGCAGCCCGCCAAAGCGAAGCCCGAGTAGTCCGAGGGCAACCACCACTAGCGGCCAGGGTCGGACCTGCAGAAAATATTCAACCTCCCCGATCCAATGCGTGATGACCTTGGCGATCGCGCGGGTGGTGTCGCGGACGTTAGCTTTAAGCCAGTCCTCACCAATGTTGATCCAGTAGATAAAATCAATGCGGGTGGAGATGGCCTCTGGAAATCCATACTTGAAGCCGTAGACGCGGTAGACAAGGATCGACACAGCCAGGGCGAGCACCGCCCAGACCAGGGCGGTGTAGTTCACCCCGTCGATGACCAACAGGCGCCCCAGGATCGGTCTGCCAGCGCGCGGTCGGATCGGTGCGGTCATGATCCAGTCTCCTCCCGGAAGTTCGGCGCGCGCGTCCAAGGCGCCACCTGTTTCATATGCAGCAAAGCAGAACCGCACTCAGTGCGAAAGGGTCTTGCGCGCAAAAACGGCAAATTCGATGCCCAGCCGTCCCGACTTGACCCGACGACAAGGCGATATCGACGACGCAGGGTTGGTTACACTGCAATAGTCGGCAAGGCCGTCTCGGGCAGAAATACCCCGGACATTGCATGCTCATAGGTATAGGCCGCCTCAAACAGTCCAGCGTCGTCGAAGGGTCGGCTAACCAACTGGATGCCTGTCGGAATCCCGTGGCGGTCACGCCCTGAGGGCAGAGTAATGACCGGGCAGTTGTACTGCATGTTGAACTGATGGGTCAGCAACCAGCCGTACTCGGCATCCACGGCCTGTCCCGCTACGTCAAAGGCCGGATTGGTGGCGTCATGGTCGGTCCGAACTGCGCCAATCGCCAGCGTCGGGCACAGCAATACGTCGTAGTCTGCGAGGATCGGCCCAAGGCTCTGTCCCATCCGATGCTGTGCTTCCCACGAGCGGGCCACGTCATCGGGCCCAAGGCGGACTGCAATATCGGCAGCATGCTGACCGTAGTCGGTCAGCTGGTCGCGCTGGCCCCGCTCAACGGCCCAGAGGGCCGCGCGTCCGAAGTGCATGGCGGCGTACCAATTCATAGCAGCCTCATCGACCCAACGGCCCCAGCCAAGATCGACCTCCTCAACGCTGCAACCAACCGCCCGCAGAGCATTCAGTGCCGTGAGCGTATTTTGCCTAACGTCATTTTCAATCGGCACGTAACCCAGATCCATGGACCAGGCAACGCGGAGCTTCGCGGGTGGGCGGTCCAGGGCCAGTTCGATGCGGTCGGGAAGGCTGTCATGATCCAGCGGATGAGGGCCGGAAACAACATTCTGACCCAGGGCGATATCGCTGACATTGCGCGCAAGAAAACTACAGTGGTTATAACGGTCGAAGTTCGCTGGCGGACCGTCGGGATTGCGCCCGTGGGGTGGCTTGTAGCCTGCCAACCCGCAACAACTTGCCGGTATTCGGATCGATCCACCAATATCGGTTCCTGTTGCCAGCGGCGTCAGTCCGGCAGCCAGCGCTGCTGCCGAACCGCCCGACGACCCACCCGGACCAAAGTCAAGATTGAAGGGATTGCGGGTGACGCCCCACAGCAGGCTGTTGCAAACCGCCGAGAGGCAGAATTCGGGCGTCGTCGTACGCGCATGAAAAATGGCACCAGCGGCTGCCAACCGCTCGATCATCGGGTCGGTCTCAGTATCGATGTTATCCTTCAGCGTGAGCGAGCCTTGGGTTGTCCGGCGACCGGCCATCCGATGAACGTCCTTGACGGCAACCGGCAAACCCTCAAGCGCACGGGCTGTTCCGGCAGTATAGCGATCGGCTGCACCCCTCGCCTGCGCCCGCGCCTCGTCGAAAAAGGTTTCGGTATAGGCGTTGATCGTCGGATTGATCGCCTCGGCACGAGAAATCAAAATGTCCAGATAATCGACTGGTGACAGTNTGCCATCCCTGAAGTGGGCGAGCACTGTCCGCGCTGGCAGAAAACTCACCTCAGTGGCATCCATCACAACTCTCCCTTCGCATGTTAAGCGTTCAGGCGCGGGCGCCTTTGTATCAGGACAGACCCTGCAGGCCTCCTCTAGCGCGCTGCAACAAGAGAGCGACGGATGAGGTCGGCTATCTCCGACACTCCGGCCTCCGCTGGGTTTGTGCCCGTCGCCGCGTCACGGACGGCCTTTTCAGCCAGCCGTTGAATGCCTTGTTCGTCGATCTCCACCCCAATCTCTGCGAGTGAGCGGGGAATATCGCAGTCGTCAAGCAGCGCACATATGGCCGCGTAGAAGCCGTCGAAATCTGTGGTCTCAAGTCCCATAGACTGGCTCATAGCCCGGACCTTACCAGCGATAGATGTCTCGTTATAGCGCAGCACAATCGGCAACAGTACAGCGTTGGTCAGTCCGTGGTGCGTATCGAACTCAGCCCCGACCATATGGCTGATGGAATGTACCAGCCCAAGCCCCTTGAGAAAGGCAATGCCAGACAGACATGAACCGACGATCATAGTACCACGCGCCGGGATAGAGGCGGGATCTCGCATAACCTTTGGCAGCCCGCTATAGACCAACGTCAACCCCTGCAGCGCCATACCATCACAAAGTGGGTGGAAATCCGGCACGCTGTAGGCCTCGATAGCGTGCACAAGCGCGTCAATGCCGGTCCAGGCTGTCAGGCGAGGCGGCAGGCCAACCGTCACCGCCGGGTCCAGAATGGCTGCACGCGGGTGATGGGTCGGGTGCCAGATACAGCGCTTGGTCAAGGCCTTTGTGTCGGTCACCATGGCTGTGCTTTCGCTCTCGGCACCGGTACCGGCGGTCGTCGGAATACAGAACAGAGGCGGGAAATCGCCCGCACTCAGGGTCTCGTCGACCGACATATCGTAGTCAAAGCGCCAGATGTCCCCTGATTTGCCCGCAAGCAGGCTGATCGCCTTACCTGCGTCCATGCCACTACCACCGCCTATGGCGACCACGCCATCGTGGCTGCCAGCTCGGTAGGCCGCAAACCCGTCTTCAGCATTTTTGTCTGTAGGATTTGGGGCAACATCGCTGAACACAGCGCCCTTAAGCCCCGCTGCGGCCAAAGCATCTAATGCACCCTGAATGAATGGCAGATCCCGGCTGGAGCGGTCAGTCACAATGAGGGCATTCTTTACCCCATGGCTCCGACAGAGATCACCAAGTTCGGCAAGCCGCCCAGGCCCATAAAGCAACGGTATAGGAAAGGACCAGTCGCAGGCTTCATTCAAATCAGGCACGTACATGGCTGGCCTCCTGTTCAGGAATTGGTAACTCTTTACGATTAGTGGTCATGCAGCGCTGAGCCTATCTGCAATTCAAAGGCGGTCAATAGCGCTTTATGGTCCCTTCATTGCGGGGTTGGTCGAACTGAAGCTCGGAGGCTCGGAGCAAGTTCAACCGCCCCCATGGACCCTGGCCACAAATCCGAAGATTTGAGGAACCGCCTTATGGGTGTATTGTAGCTTTCTCAGTTTTATCCGCCTGTCGGGCGGCAGCCTTTGGGGAGGCCGGTATCATGACCACGACGACCACCAAACAAGCAGGACCACGTGCACTTTGGTCCTGGTCGCTTTACGACTTTGCCAACTCGGCTTTCACCACGATCGTTATCACCTTCATTTTCTCGATCTATTTCGCCGACGTTCTGGTGTGTTCGGCAGAATGGGCCGGATGTCTGAGCGCAGAAGAGGAAGCCGGCCTGAGCCTCACGGAGCGACTGAGCGACACCCGGGGACAGGCGTTGTGGGGTTACTCGACCACCTTCATTGCGCTGACCATCGCGGTGCTTGCACCCTTTTTCGGGGCTGTCGCTGACCTTGGCGGACGTCGTAAGCCTTGGATCTTCGCGTTCTCAATGATCTGTATTGTAGCGACCACTGCGCTGTTTTTCATGCGCCCTGACCCCATGCTGATCATCCCGGCGGTCTTGTTGATTGCGGTTGCCAATGCTGGCTTTGAAATGGGGATCGTTTTTAACAACGCCATGCTACCCGATTTGGTCAGCAAAGACCGGGTCGGCCGTTGGTCGGGATGGGCTTGGGGGCTTGGCTATTTCGGTGGTCTAATCAGCCTCGTGCTCTGTCTGATCCTTGTGTTGGGCGCCGAGGGCGAAGCACAACTCAATGCGACGTTGCTGACTAACCTTATCGTCGCAGGCTGGTTCTTTGTGTTTATGCTTCCCATGCTGTTCTTCACCCCGGACCGGGCAGGCAAGGGACTGCCTATCGGGCAAGCGATCAGCCAAGGTTTGCGCACAGTACGGAAGACCGGTGCCACCATCCTGAGACAACCCAACATGCGTCGGTTTCTGATCGCGCGGATGGTATTCACTGACGGTTCTGTGACTCTGTTCGCTATGGGCGCGACTTACGCCGCCATCCGCCACGGCATGGATCTGACGCAGATCATTCTGTTCGGCATATTGCTGAATGTTACCGCAGGCATTGGCGCCTTTGCCTTTGGCTACTTCGATGACCGGTTTGGGGCGAAGCGGGTGATTGTTATCTCGCTGATTGGCCTTATCCTGCTCGGCCTACCAGGCCTGACAGCGCCGTACTGGTTGCCCGATACCGCCGCGACCTGGGCCTTCATCGGCTTTGGTGCGGCGCTGGGCATCTTTGTTGGACCAGTGCAGGCGGCCGGACGCTCGTTCATGGCTCGTATCGCACCGGCCAAGCAGCGTACTGAATACTTCGGCTTTCTGGCGCTCAGTGGAAAGGCGACAACCTTCCTTGGCCCCTTCGCGGTGGCAACGGTCACCATCATGACCAACAACATGGACATCGGTATGATGCCCATTCTGGTTTTCTGGTTGGTTGGGCTTCTGCTGATGCTGGGGGTAAGGGACGAAGTCGCCGAAGACTAATCACCGCTGCGACGAGGAAGAGATCCGCGGAAGTCAGCAGCCGGAGAGAACGGTCGATCACGAGCGTTTTACGGCTTCAAGAAACGTCATCCGCGCTTGCGCTTGCGCTTCCCCTTTACTCTGATTGATCGTCCTGAGGCGAACCCTCGGGCGTTGCTTCTTTGCGCGGCATATCCCAGATTCTGGATCGACCAATCGCCACCAAACGCGCGATTTCCAGTTCAATCGCGTGAGGAGCTTCTTTCTGGATATTGTGGCCTGCGTTCTCGACCACCAAATGCCGACCATCAGCGCTACCCGCAGCCATCATCGACTGCAGGGCCGTAACCTGCGCCTGCAGTTCACTATATCCGCCCGTCATGTTGCGCCCGGCCGACAGCACCGTCACCGGAATGTCTGCTGGCATAGGCGGGGCCTCTTCCCGGTCCGTGATGGCCATCCGACGTCCCCGGTATTCCGCCTTTGCGCCAGGGCTGAAGACCAGTGTCATGGGCGGCATCAGAGTCTCTTCGTCTTCGCCCATCATAAAGCGATCAAGCTGCTCTACCGAAGGATCCACCAGCAGCAGGCCTGAGACCTGACCCGGATAGAGCCGCGCAAAGGTCTGCGCATAGACCGCCCCCAGCGAATGCCCAACAAGCACGAAAGGGCCAACAATGCCGAGATCATCCAGCATCTCGTTCAGCTCCTCCGNGATCACGCGCGACCCACGCGCGCTGGCGATTACCGGTGAGCGGCCGTTGCCGCGCCGTTCGTAGACGAAAACACTCGTCTGCGCGGAAACACGCCGGACCAGAGGCATCCATTCACCAATCGACGACGCTAGTCCATTGAGAACGACCACAGTAGGCTCACCCCGCCCGAGCAATGCAAACCGCTGGCCTGTTTTTGGATAAATGACAGTCTGCGCCGACGCCGCAGCGGCCAGCAAAAGCACGACAAACACGGCAAGCGCCACAACCAGTGCAGGGAAAACGGCGGAAAGCCTCCGGCCCCGGATGCGACCAGGATCAAAGCACGACGGCAAGACAAGAGCGGCAAGGTTTCTCATCACACCAAAAGAATATCCGACGCCATCAGCCCGGTCACGTCTGCATCTTCGAGAATCAGAACCCCCTCGCCCGCAACCGTGATGACCGTATCCCCGGCTACCAATTCAGCGGTGCCGCTGTCGATGCCATAGAACTCAAGCCGATCCTCGCCAATGCGGAAATCCTGAATCACGTCGTTACCGAAGCCTGCCTCGAAGCGGAAAATATCTGCTCCGCCCCCACCGGTCAGGCGATCGTCTCCCCGCCCACCGTTGAGGGTGTTGGCGAAGCCGTTGCCGATCAACTGATCATCGCCGCTGCCGCTCTTGGCATTCTCAATCACCACGCCTTGAGCGATGTGAAGATTGTCTCGCAGACCAACTTCGATCCGGTCATTATCGACGAGATAGAGGTCGCTGCTGCCGTCTTCGAAAAACACGGTGAAACCCATTTGACCGTCGCCATCGAGGTCCGAGGTATCCGGGTCAAAAATGAGCCGGAAGGATTTGCCATCGGCCGCGATTTCAGCCCAACCGTCGGTGTCATCTTCGATAACGATCGATGAAATGGTGTCCGAGGCATTGTGACCGATGCTTTCGACCGAGTATGAGGCCGATTCCGAGGGCGGCGCACCGACGCGGCTGGGCTGCCCAGGGAAAAGGTTGATGATGGCGTCACGGGTGCCTTCATGCACGATGGTATCAACGCCGCCCGCGTCCCAGATTGTGCCAACGTACATCTCCTGGCTGTCGAAGGTATAGACATCGTTCCCGGTCGCCGTGGTGGTGTTCGGGCCATAGAGATGCTGCAGCGCTGCGATATCAGCGATCATCGGTGCGGCAGGAAACACCGTGTCGCCGTAGACCTCAGTGTAACTCAACGCGGTGAAATACTGGTTATCGATGTAAGCGGGGGCATCCATGTACCCCTCAAAGGGGTGTTCCAGCCCCAGCGCATGAAGAATTTCGTGGGTCAGGATCATCTCTCCGCCGCGATAGGCATCAACCCAATATCCTTCGAGCAACAAATCACCGTCAAAGACGACATCACCGAAATCATCGGACAGCCATGGCTCGTCACCAACAGGCAGGACCGCATAGGAATTGCCGATACTGCCATCAGCAACTGCAATGTTGATTTGCCCTCGACCTTCGCCCGTTGCCGCATCGAAAGTACCGGTATCGGGCACCTCGACGAAAGTAAGGTTGGCCAAGGCCTGCAGATCATCGAGTTGCTCGCGGACCTTGGCGCGGAAAAAGGCCGGAATTGACTGCACCGTTTCGCCTTCACGCAGCGAGAGCGCAGAACCGTTGTCTGCAAAGCTGTAGGTCACGGTTGCTGGTGTGTCGAACAAACCTGCACCGGACCAATGGGACTCATCTTCGCTGAGCAGAGAATCCACCAACAAATCGCCGGTGAAATAGGCCCCGTGTCCCGGCAGGTTAAGCTGCTGCTCCGGCTCCCCCGGGTCGGTCGTGCCATCAACTTCGGCGGTGTTGGATGGGGAACTGGCATCATCTCTGCCCGATGCGCTGGCTCCGCCTACTGCCCCCAAAGAATCTTCACTGCGCAATAAACGATACCCGGCATAGACGGATGCGCTGGCCACTGTGGCTCCGCCAGCCGCCACACCGATCTGAGTGAGTGACGGACCCGCAAAGGCGGTGGCGGCCACCGATGGCGCGTTCGCAACCGCAAGGCTAGCGGCAGCAGGTGCCGCCGAAGCAGTCGGCATTTGGATCATGACCGGCGCCATGGCAGAGGACAGGACAGTGCCGGCCGAGAGAACAGGCGCGGCCATCACCGGGCTCAAGGCCATAACCTGACCATTGGTAAATAGCCACTGACCGGCCTCCAGCACCTGGATCCCAACGGGTGTGCTCACACGGATTGCACCGCCGCCCAGCTGTTCTACCGCATAGGTCTCGATGGGCACGAACTGGTAGTTGACCGGCCCCCTCGCTGGCATGCCCATCGGCGCCTGAAACATAGCTGGCTGCGCCAGTGCAGCGTTCTCGGCCGGTAGGCTGAAGCCCAGCCAAGCCCCGGCCGCAAATGCAAATCCCGGCCCCAGACCCGACGCTCGCCACCTTTGCAGGCACGAGGGCCTAACCGCACGGCAATCAACACCGTCCCCAAACGGGCCGTGGCGCCGGGGCACTTTACCGGGTTCCGACCCGCCGAAACCGAACACATATGCACCCAAGGATCGGGCAGTACCGATCGAAAATTCGTCGTTCAAGTTTTGCACTTTCGTCAAAAAACGGAATTCACGAAGCAAACTGTTTTCGAGCGGCGGAAATCCGGCTTAAAGCAAGGCCATTTGTGGCACTATAGGGCAATTCATAGGGCCGGGTGCTTTTTTTGCGTCGGGATGAAGACATCAACATGGTCACCAAGACGCACCTGCCCTTCTCGCTCAACAAAGGCTGTGCAGCCCCTCTTACCCTTTGCTGCAGCAGGATAAAGGCCGCCCTTACCCGGATGATGGCTGTCAATGACCTCGCCGGGATAACGGCATGGTGCATTCTCAAGATCGACAATGATGGTCCCACCATTGGGGAACTGAAGCCGAGAGCCAGGCGGTAACAGCGTTAGGTTGGGGATGCCTGAGAGGACCAGATTTGCCCCGACCCACTCGGGCTTTAAGCCCGTCCCGATCCCCATAGTTGCAGCGGTTTCATCCATTTCCTCAACGCTCAGCACCGTAAGCTGACGGTGGTTTTTCAAGGGCGTACCCTGCGGGTGAACGTTGCGCAGTCGGGAACAAGCCGCGCGCGTCAGACCACCATGATCTTCACCGTCAAAGCCGGCAAAGGTCATGCTTACTTCTGGCAGTCCCGCGGAGACCAGATCCTGCGCGCGTGAGCTGTTTACCCCGATAAAGACTACAGTGCCTTCGAAGGTCTTCTTTAAGCCAGCCATCGGTGCGCTTTACCTCGCATTTCCGGTTTCATTTCTGGGCCTCTCACCGGTCCGACATGCTGGCCGGTGAGGGCCGGTGAGGGCCGGTGAGGGCCGGTCCAACACAGCCCTCAAGTTGACACACTTTGAAACATTTTGCCGCAAAATGTCACGTTACCGACGAACCCGTGAAAACAGATGCGGCTAAGCCTGCTGAACAGAATGAAGGCTTGTGCGCTCAGCGACCGATCAAGGTGGAGCGGCCTTCGCTTGAAAATGGAATTTAGCTTGCCCCTTGCCGCCATGGCGTGCACAGCTTTGGCGGGGCTTACATGTGATAAGGAGTCCCACACCCATGTCCCGGCACCCCACCCTCCTCGGACTGGCAACCGCCATCGGCTTTACAGTTTTCTCCGCGGCCTCCGCCTTTGCCCAGCCAGCTGCGCTTGTTATCGGGAATTCGAATTATGCCAATCTGTCCAAGCTCGCAGATGCAAAGGCCGATGCGACGGCGATCGCCGAAACCTTAGGCGACAACGGATATGAAGTCGCCTTGCTGACCAACGCGGGCGCAGCCGAGACCCGCAACGCCCTAACCGCTTTCCTTGCGGCTNACACAGCCCCAGAGCACCGGCTTTTCTTCTACGCAGGACACGTTCTGAGCGTAGATGGCGTCAACCACCTCGTTCCTGTCGATGCTACCGTCTCACTNGGCCTGGATCTGGCGTTCAATTTTATTTCGATGGCTGATGTCCGTGCTCAAATGGACCGTGACTCTGTGCCGGATATTCTGATCATGGATACCAGCTACCGCCATTCAGCCGATAACCGGCTGAAGCCGCTGCTGCCGGGCGCAGAAATTTCTGACCGCGCCGTCACTCCGGCGAACAGTGACAGCATTCTAACGATGCTTGCCGTCAAGCCTGGGACGCGCAATTTGCGGCAGAACAACAACAACAATGTCTTCGCTGCTGAACTGCTTAATCAGCTTTCCCGTACCGACCGGAATGCCGTGACCTTCCTGAGTAACCTCAGNGAACAGGTAGCAAGCAGTTCCGACGGGCGGCAAAAGCCTTTCCTTTCCGATGGTTTTGACGCCAGCGTGCGGATCAATCCGGGAGCCGAAGTACCGATTGCCGATGGCCCGACTGAACGCGAACAGCGCCTTTGGAGTGCTGTTGAAGGCTCCGACGATGTTCAGGATTACGAGGACTATCTTGCCTTTTTCCCCGATGGCTACTACGCCGACGCGGCTCAGGCTGCCATTGNCGCCTTGAGCGAACCGGACGANCCCCAATACCAGATTAATCCGATTAACGAATCATACTACGTGACCCGGCGCGCAAACGTACGCANCGGGCCATCGACAGCCTTTGGCCGGATCGCNCAGCTGCCCGAAGCAACGGTCGTCTACAACCTCGGTCAAGTCGTCGACACCGGCTGGTATCAGGTCATCATGCCTGACAACACGGTTGGCTTTATCCACCCGGCACTTCTGGCGCCCTGGGCCGGTTCCGAGCTCGCAGCCTGGTCCACGGCACAGAACGAAGGCACCATCGAAGCCTATCAGGCTTACCTCGAAGCTTTCCCCGATGGTCGCCACACTCAGAGCGCCCAAACCAGCATCGAAGTGCTGCAGGAGCAGGCTTATCGCGAGCAGCTCGCTGGCTACCGCATTCAGACGCTGAACCGAGAAGTCGTCATTACCCGTCGCGCGAATCTGCGTCGGCTGCCGACCACACGGTCGGCGATCGCCAGCCAGATAGACGGTGGCACCCGGCTTACCGCAACAGGTGTGGTTCGTGGCNATCCATGGATCCGGCTGGATCTGAACGGCGAGACTGTGTTCGTCCATAACAGCCTGTACGTGGTCTATGAAGGTTCCGTGTTCCAAGCTTGGGACAACGCGGTCGAGGCGGATACACTGCTAAGCTATGTTCGTTTCCGGGCGCAGTACCCCAATTCTGTATTCGAAGGCGACGCCGTCGCTGCGATCCAGTCAATGCAGGCCGCAGATGACAGCGGTTTAAAACCGCTAGGCCAGCTATACGTGGTCAAGCGCTCCGCGAAGATCCACGCTAAGACCTCCCGTAGTTCTTCGGTTTTGGCGACGGTCGATCCGGGCGATACTTACCGCGCGACCCGCGAAACCAAAAACGGCCGTTGGGTCGAACTGCGCCTTTCTGGCGGCAGTGTCGGCTACATCCGTGCCAGCCGGGTGACTGCATATGACGGTTCAGTGTTCCAAGGCTGGGATCAAGCTGTCGATGCTAACTCTGTTGTCGCTTACCGCGACTTTCGCGCCAACTTCCCGGGCAGCCGCTTTGATGACCAGGCCGTCAGTGCCATCGACGATCTGCTGGCAAGCGGTCCGTCAATGCGAGACATCCGTGCACGGATCTACCTGATCGATCGCGCTTTTGTCCTCACCCAGCCTGATCCAAGCGCACCGCGTCTGGGTGTGATTGGGGCTGACGCATTGATTACGGCAACCGGCCAGGGTGGAGATCCGGAATTCTATCGCATCAACACCACCAGCGGCGTGGGCTATGTACCCGCATCCTCGGCGGCACTGTATGAGGGATCCGAGCGTGAAGCCTGGGATGAGGCACGGAACGCGAACACCGTAGAAGCCGTCAACGCTTATCTTGCTGCCTACCCCAACGGACGCTGGCTGCAGCCGGCCCTGCAACTGCGCCAACAATTGACGGGCTACGAGATCAACCTTGGTGGTCTCAACATTCGGCTGTTCCCCGGCAGCTAGCGCTACGTCTTNGGAACCAATCCGGACCGAATCGGAAGATTCCACACACAGAAAGGGGGTGTTTATCGCACCCCCTTTTTTTCGACCCAGTACCAATAATGCGCAGCGAAAGGTGAAATTTCCGGCCTCTGTCCTTAACCGCTTGGAGCGCGGCGGAGGAGGCTGCTNCCGTCCCAAAAAATCATGCGGCTTTTACAAAAATTCAAAAGAAACCAAACGATACGTAACAACGTATCGAAACTNAGTACTGAGAATTGAGGATCAAAGCTGACCATGAAAATGAAACCGACCCGCTGGACTGTTCTGGCATCGCTCGCAATCGCCCTGCCGCTTCTGTCCGCTTGCTATTCGACCACCGGCTATGATGGCCGGACTTATTTGCGCCCTATGCCAGGATCCGGGATTGGAACCGGAACGTATTACGGTGCGCCAATGGTGGGATCGAGTGCGCTCGGTGCCCCCGTGTTTGGCACTCACCTGTACGGCCCTGCNCACCCCGGCCTGATCCCGATCAATGGCTATCGAGCGGTTCCCGGATATACCTACTTCACACCTACCCCCATGGGGACAGCGTATCAAACCATCCCCGCGACCTTGGGCTACACCAGCTTTCCGCTGGTTTCCCGCCGCTTGGTCAGCATAGATGGTCTTTGCATCGTTGAACCAAAGCCAGTGAACGACTGCGACTAAACTGCAGAAGCCCTATCAAGGCTTGCGGTTGTCACAGAAAACAGGCGCAGGTTGCGCACAGAAAAGTACCCTCGTCCCCTTCGACGCGGCGCAAAAGTCTGTAGTCTGTCTGCCATGTATTTGACCTTGAACGCTCCTGATCTGGCCCGACCTCTGTTTCGCGCCCTCTCGACACACCTGTCCATAGGGTTGGAGCGCCGCTGGCGGCTTCCCAGCCGGCGTGGTGGGGCTGGCCTGCCCGAGGCTGTCTGGGAGCGTGTGCTTGCCATGGAAACCGAAGAACGGCGACAGCGAAGACTCCATCCTCTATCACCGCTTGAACAGGAGGCCATTCACGCATTGCGCAACCGACAGTGGGATGGCCTGTTGCAACTCTTTGACAGACGCAAAGTCAGCGGTGTGCTGGTCTGGAACGGTTATCGGGGCCGCCGCGGTCTACTGACCTTGGCCGCACAGCACGTCGGTCTACCCGTGGTGCAGTTCGAGCGTTGCGCCTTCCCTGGCTACCTTCAAGCAGGACTTGGCGGGACGAATGCAGGGTCGGCGCACTTAAGCGGTCATGCGTTCCAAAGTACGAAGGCCGATCCAGCCATCACTGACTGGTTTCTAGAGATCCAGCGCCAACGACCACCCCGAAGCCTGCTGGGCAGAATCCTCACCAGAGGCCGGACGGAGCAAGCCAATGACACCACTGAATCGGGGCTCCTGCCGGCGCGCTTCATCTATTGCCCGTTGCAGGTGGCCGCCGATACGCAGCTGACAGTTCACGGCGGCTGGGTTCCGGACATGCTCGCCTATATCCGCGCTGTCACGACCGCCGCCNTCACCACCCTGCCCCATGATATTTCCGTCGTTTTCCGCCCCCATCCCTCCTGCGCCGTTGGGCAACGCGAGGCACTAAATGAGGCTCTGATGCAGGCCAGAAACGCCGCCCTTGCCAGTGGGTTACAAGGCGACACCGCGGGTAGAATTCGTGTCGAGACCGCTGGTTCATCAGCCACATTGCTCGCACGGTGCGAAAGCGTGGTAACGGTCAATTCATCGGTGGGCTTGGAAGCCTTTGCTTACGGCAAACCGGTAATCACTCTAGGCCGCAGTTTCTACGGCGGACGGGATCTGACGCTCGAAGCCGGGGATCAAGTAGCGCTGAACACTGCCCTGAGTGACCCGAACAAGGTCGGCTTTGATGCAGCTGCGCGGGAACAGTATCTGACGTGGTTGCGGACGTCGGGTTTCCACCGCTGGCCCTCGGGCGCAGGAGACCCGGCTGCCGCAGCGCTGGCGGCCCATGTCGGCACGCTCATTCGCGCCGCAGCAGGAGACGGTCCAGCCTGATCCGACTACGGCTGGAGCGCTCAAATTCGGCCTGCAGGGCATCATGATCATAATGACGCCACCACTGATCAAACTCGACGACCTCTGTCTGCGCAGCAAAGGTTTCGAAGAAAAAGTCCAAAACCCCGGTCTTTCCGATATTGAAATGACCGTATTTCAGCGCCAATTGATCCGCGGCCGCAGCCGCAATGTCCTGACCTTCGTGATAGTGCATGTACAACGCAGCAGCGAAGCCAGTCCGGTCTGCGCCGGCTTTACAGTGGATCAGCGCAGGGTACTTGGCGCGGTCGTAGGCTTCCAACAAGCGTTCGATCATCCACGCCTGTGGCGCGCCACGCGACAGCGCCGGCAGTTCGATATAGGTGAAGCCAGCCTGGCTGCAGGATTGTCCCCAGCGTTCCTGACCAGGAAAGGGATGCAAACCACGCAAATTAATGATGGTGCGGATGCCAGCGGCTTCGATCTGCTTGAGGTGACTGCGCCGTGGCTGCCCNGACCGGTACAATCGATCGGTTACACGGGATAATTTCCACGGCAGCATCACCCCTGCCCTCCAGCCTCAGACCGGGAATGGCTCGGGCATTGGGCATGAGTGGGACAGCTAGGCCGCATCATCACCACCCAGTTGGGCTGCCAGGGAAGCTTCAAGGAACAGATCGATTTCACCGTCGAGCACGGCGCCGGTCTGCGAGGTTTCCACGCCGGTGCGCAGATCTTTTACCATCTGGTAAGGCTGTAGCACGTAGGATCTAATCTGGTGTCCCCAGGCAATGTCTGACTTCTCGTCATTGATCGCCTGCGCCGCATCCTGACGCTTGCGCAATTCCAACTCATAAAGCTTGGCCTTAAGCATTTTCATGGCAGTGGCGCGGTTCTTGTGCTGGCTGCGATCATTCTGACACTGCACCACGATGCCCGTTGGTTCGTGGGTGATCCGAACAGCCGAGTCAGTACGGTTGACGTGCTGCCCCCCCGCTCCCGACGCACGATATGTATCGACACGCAGATCCTTGTCAAGAACATCAACCTCGATGCTGTCATCGACCACAGGGCTGACCCAAACAGACGCAAAAGACGTATGGCGACGATTCTGACTGTCGAACGGCGAGATCCGCACCAGCCGGTGTACTCCAGTCTCAGTCTTCAACCAGCCAAAGGCGTTCTCGCCCTTGATCTGCAGCGTTGTCGACTTGATTCCGGCTTCCTCACCAGCCGACTCCTCGAGCACATCGAGACTGTAGCCATGGGCATTGGCCCAGCGAGAATATAACCGGAGCAGCATTCCTGCCCAATCCTGCGCCTCAGTCCCACCTGCACCGGCGTTGATCTCGATGAAGGCATCGTTCGGGTCAGCCTCGCCCGAGAGCAAGGATTCGAGTTGCTTCTTTGCGGCTCTAAGCTGCAGGGCAAGCATGTGCTCTTCGGCGTCGGTGACGGTGTCAGTGTCGCCTTCTTCCTCGCCCAGCGCGATCAGGTCGCGGCAATCCTGCAATTCCGTGCTCAGGCTGCGATAGCCCTCGATCGCCGTTTCCAAACGCTGGCGTTCTTGCATGGTCTTGCGGGCATTTTCCGCATCACTCCAGAGGTTTGGATCTTCGGAAAGCGCTGTCAGCTCATCGAACCGACGTAGAGCGTTGTCCCAGTCAAAGATGCCTCCTCAGCAGCGCGAGGGATTTTTCAATCTCCTCGGCAACCGCTTGAATTTCAGCGCGCATAGGTCTCTCGTTACTGCATTCAGGTTCTTTAGGATTTGCCGCGTGACCACCAGCCACGGCGGCGTGGGCCATCCTTCTTCGGCGTATCTGGTTCGACGGCCATGGCGACAGGACGACTGGCGGCGGCCTCTTCTTCAGATTGGGCATCCGCAGTGGCTGTCGTCTTGGTCTTGGTCTCAGCCTTTGGCGGTTCTGCCTCGCTGGCCGTTTCCTTCGCTTCAGCCGTGTTGGCTGTCTTGGTCGCCGACTTGCGGGGTGCCCGCGTGCGCTTTTTGGGCTTCTCTTCCTCAGTCGGCTCTTCGCTCTTGGCTGATTCCGATCCATCGGATGCCGCTTTGGCGTCTTCACCTTCGGCCGTCGCCTCGGTTTCTGCCTTGGCTTTGCTCCGGGTGCGCTTGCGCGGCTTGGGCTTGTTTTCGCCAGACTCCGCTTCGCTGTCTGCGTCTGACACCATTTCGCCCGTCTGAGACCCGTTCTGATCTGGGGTATCAGCGACAGCGGCAGGCGCATCAGCTGCGGCGTCTGTTACCTCCTGATTTTCAACGGCATGGTCATCGCTCCTTGGCTTGCGACGGTTGCGACCGCCGCGCTTACCCCGGCGGCGCTTGGGCTTCTCACCGTCTTCTCCCGCCTCGCCTTCGGCGCGTTCACTCTGATCACTGGTTTCGCCGGTCGACACCTCGTTCTCGCCGTCGCCGTCGCCGTCGCGTTTGCCGCGCCGACGGCCACCGCGCTTACCGCGCTGACGGCGGGTGCCGCCTTCGCCATCGCCATCGCCGTCTTCGGTGTCCGCCCGAGCTTCAGCCTCGTCCACCACACGGCTTTCGCCGTCATCCTCACCTTCGTCANGCGAGCCCCGAGTTCGACCCCGACGACCACGGCGGCTTGCGCCCTCCTCGTCATCACGGCTGCGGTCCTTGTCCCGATCCTCCGACCGGCCCCCTCTGCGACCGCGACGACGATCCGATTTCTTTGGTGCGGTCGGGTCAGACGTATAGCCTTCTTCGAAGGTCTCTACCTTCTCCTCGGTGTAAACCCGAAGGTGAAAGTGCGGTGAATGCAGTTGGGCATTTGGCAGCACCGAAATCTTCACACCATGCTGGTTCTCCAGATTGGCCAGCTCTTCACGGTGATCGTTCAACACCTTCAGCGCGGCATCGCTCGGGGCCTCAATCTCGATCCGATCAAGGTTTTCCCGCTCAAGCAACAGATCGCCGACCCGTCGCATGATCGAAGAGGCCAGTGAGCCAGAGGACCGGACCACGCCGATACCACCACAAGCCGGACAGCCAACCATCGTCGTGTCAAAGACCGATGGACGAATCCGCTGCCGAGAAAGCTCTAGCAAGCCAAACGGGGAAATCCGCCCAAGCTGTATCCGGGCCCGATCACCGCGCATGGATTCCTTCAAACGGCGCTCGACCTGTCCCCGGTGACGCGATTCATCCATATCGATGAAGTCGATCACCACAAGCCCCGCCAGATCGCGCAGCCGTAACTGTCGTGCGACTTCTTCAGCTGCCTCAAGGTTCGTGGCCAGGGCGGTTTCCTCGATGGAACGCTCGCGTGTCGCCTTGCCTGAGTTAACGTCAACCGCAACCAGAGCTTCGGTTTGGTTCATGACCAAATAGCCACCAGATTTCAGCGTCACGACAGGATTGAAGAGCGCATCCAGCTGTTGCTCAGCCTTGTGATGCTGGAACAGCGACGTACCTTCATTCTTGAACTGTTGAACCCGCTTGGCGTGTGACGGGGTCAGGGTCTTCATAAAGCTTTTGGCGTCTTTGTAGCCGTCTTCNCCCTCGACCAACACTTCTTCCATATCACTGGAATACATGTCTCGGATCGCGCGCTTCATGACGTTGGCTTCTTCATAGATCAACGAAGGCGCCATGGAATTCAGCGTGGTTTCCCGGATACCGTCCCACGTCCGGCGCAGGTATTCGTAGTCGCGTTTGATTTCGGCCTTGGTCCGCTGGCTTCCGGCCGTGCGGACGATNATCGAAATATCCTGTGGCAGGTCAAGATCGTCGAGAATTGTCTTCAATCGGCGCCTGTCCTTGGGCGAAGAAATCTTGCGGGAAATCCCACCACCGCGGGTGGTGTTCGGCATGTAAACGCTGTAACGCCCAGCCAGCGAGAGGTAGGAAGACAGCGCCGCACCTTTGTTACCACGCTCTTCTTTTGTGACCTGAACCAGCATGACCTGCCGACGCTTGATCACCTCCTGAATCTTATATCGGCGGGAGATGATCGAGTGCATGATCGAGCGGCGCTCAGCATCTTCGTCAAAGATGTCTTCATCATCCTCGTCGTCGTGATCAACGTCGTCATCGTCATCGTCATTATTGTGGTCATCGTCGCCGTCGCGGCTGGCCTTGCGGCGCGAACTGCGGTGGGTGCCCTCTTCTGCCTCATCATCGCCGTTGCTGCTCTGACGGCCGCGACGGGAGCGCCGGCGGCGGCGGGAACGGGGTTTACGAGCCCCATCCTCATCATCTTCGTCACTGGCTCCAGAGGCTTCTTCTGCGCCGGGCTCGCCATCAACATCATCATCATCAACGTCATCACCGGCACCGACTTCTTCGATTACCAGATCTTGTTCGGGCAATTCTTCGATGCCGCCTTCGCCGTCGACCCGACGATCAGTGCCGTCATCGGAATCAGCACCGCCTGCTTCAGCTTCAGCTGCCAGTTGCTCTGAGTCGACCTCATTGCCGTTGTTGTCGTCATCATCCGATTCACTTTGAGGCAGGTCACGAGCCGACGCACCCAGGGTAATGGCGTCTTCGCTGAACACTTTGTCGTCATCGGTACCGGTGGCTGCGGTTGCCGTTTTGGCTGGTTCATCGTCATCTGAGCCTTCATCGCCTTGGCTCGGATCGGACGAAGCACCGACATCCGGCGCTGCTTCGGTCATCGAGACTGTCGCCTCTGGCGTTGCTCTGTCTGTATCGGCATCTGCCGCAGCGTCGACAGCGGCTTTGCCGCCATCGGTTGGCGCCTCAGCGCCTTCGCTTATCGTGTCCTGCGTCGTTGCCTCAGGCGCGACGAAATCACCATTTTGATCGACTGGAAACTCGACGTGCGGCTGATCGCCATCAGGATCGACTACTAAAGCGGTGTCGCCGCTGCTGCCCCGGGCCCGGTTGTTCCCGCGGCGTGGGTTGGCTCGGTGGTTCAGGAAACGCTGGCGGCGCTCCTCAACCTTGTCCTCAACTTCACGGAGCAGGGCCTCACGGTCTGCCACGGGTAGTTGGTAGTAGTCGGGGTGGATCTCCGAAAACGGGAGGAAACCGTGTCGGTTTCCGCCGTAATCGACAAAGGCCGCCTGCAGCGACGGCTCAACACGCGTGACACGCGCCAGATAGATGTTCGATTTTATGGGGCGTCGATCGGCAGTCTCATGATCGATTTCTTCAATCCGACCATCGACCATAACCACGACCCGGGTTTCATCACGCCGGGACGCGTCGATAAGCATTTTCTTGCTCATCATGTCTCCTAACGCTGCTGCCAGCTTTCGCGGAGACGCAATCGCGCTCATCCGCCAGCGGCGCAGCTATGTTACAGGTTGCATCGCGGCAACCGGTGTTCATCGGGCGCAGTTCACGATTTTTCGAGTTCAGACATGGGCGAGCTTTCTCGCTCCATGTTTGCACGGCCCCATGGTTTTGTTAGTCACCGGGTACCGGGCTTCTACTGTCGTCAAAATCGCTCAAAGAACTGCGATCAAACAGCGCGGACATCCGTGCTGCACCTCATACTTAGGCTTTGCACGGGGGGGGCGTCTAGCTCAAATGCAGCACCTCAGCTCCGCCTCGCGTATCAGAAGCCCTGATTAACTACATTTTCACTTGTAAAAAAGCCTGTAAAACCCTATTTTCAAATCATATTTTATTTCTAATTTTTTCAAATTCTGATTCGATTTTCAGCTCTGCAATGAGCCAAAAGTCGAAGATGGGCCGTGATTTTCAAGGATTCTGGGTCGTGCGACTCGATACGTTATCCCAAATGGTGAAGGTCTTGGTCGCGGCCGGACTGGCCCTGCTGCTCGGGGCCTTGATGCCATCGCGACTGGCCGGGCTAAACCCGATGCTAGCGACGCGGGATGTGGCTGGTTACGGTCAGGCGATGGCGCAGCAGCCATCGTCACCCAGTGTCGTTGCGATCAGTGTCGGACAGGCCTACGAACGCACTCGAATTTCCATCGGGCTCAACGCATCTTTGGGTTATCGACTGACCGTCGCTCAGTCACCCGACCGCCTGATCCTCGACATGCCAACAGTTAACTGGGNAATCCACCGCGAAAACCTGCCGCAGCCGGGCGGGGTCGTGCGATCAGTCCGGTATGGTCACCAGAACCAGCAGATCTCCCGAGTGATTTTTGATCTCTTCGAGCCCGTTGCCGTCGCCAATGCATTGGTTCTCGACCAAAGCGGGCGTCAACAAGTAGCTCTGGAAATTGAACTCAAGCCGCTTTCATTAATCAATGCAGTCTCAGACGCAGGCAATGCGGCCACCTTTGCGGCCACCCAGCCCCTGTCCTCGACCGCATCATCGATGGGCCCAAACGCGAATTTGATCTCGGTGACAGATCTACTGGCCCCCAACGCCAGCGAGGCCGCCTCAACGCTGCCGGTGCAAAGCGTTGACCGAATGCCGCCGGTGCCTGCGCTCCGTCCCCCAATCCCAGCGCAGGTTATCGCCCGACGGATTGTCGTGCTCGATCCCGGACACGGAGGGAAGGACCCCGGCGCCACGAAAAATGGCATTCGTGAAAAGGATCTGACACTGGCAACAGCACTCGAAATCAGGGCTGCGCTTGAAGCGACTGGGCGTTACGACGTGTTTTTGACCCGCGACAGCGATACGTACATCAAGCTACGTGAACGCTACGAAATCGGTCGCTCGCATCAGGCCGATCTGTTTATTTCAATCCATGCCGACGCCAACCCGCGCCGGTCAGCACGAGGTGCGTCGGTCTACACACTCTCGGACGAAGCGTCGGATGCCGAGGCGGCCGCACTCGCTAACCGCGAAAACAAGTCCGACATGATCGCCGGTCTGCCGGTCAGCGAACGCTCAGAAGGGTTAATGTCGATCCTACTGGATCTGGCCCAGCGCGAAACGCTGAATTCTTCGGCGCAAGCTGCGGAAATCTTCAGCGAAGAGTTGCAGAAGTCGTGGATCACCATCGACCCACCCCACCGCTACGCTGGCTTCGCGGTTCTCAAGGCACCGGACATGCCCTCGCTCTTGCTAGAAATGGGCTTCGTCACGAATGCCGCTGATGCCGATATGCTGCGCACGCCAAGCAGCCGAAAACCCCTGGTTGGCGGCATTGTTGACGCCATTGACCGTTATTTTGCCACGCCCTTGCAGTAGGACCGTGGCGCGCTCATCTAAATCTGATAGTTATGCGGCGATTTAGATCGCACAGCGGGAAGCCGACGCTTGCCACGGCCTGCCTGCATCGACCTGACCCTTTGCGAGGCCAACAGGCCCGATGAGAGACCGAGGCCCATGTTCTCATTTGCTCTGAGAACCCTTAAATTTCTGCTGATGACCCTACTGCTGGGTATCGTGCTGATCTTTCTGCTGCTCGCGGGTGGATGCGGCTACATGTATTACCGCTACGGCCACGATCTGCCCGATCACGAGGTGGTGCAGGACTACCAGCCCAAAGTAATCACCCGCTTGCACGCGGCCGATGGTGCACTGATGGCTGAGTTTGCCGAGGAACGGCGGTTGTTCATCCCAATTGAGCAGGTACCGGAGCATGTCGTGCACGCCTTCATCTCCGCCGAAGACAAGGACTTTTTTAACCACGGTGGCGTGGACTTCATCTCACTGGGCAAGGTCATGCTGCGGAATGTCCAGCGCATGGCCGACGGTCGGCGGCTCGCTGGTGCCTCCACGATCACGCAACAGGTTGCAAAGAACTTCATCACCGGCGACAGCTATTCGGTTGAGCGGAAAATCCGCGAGGCCTTTATCGCCTGGCAATTGGAACGAGATNTGACCAAGGACGAAATCCTTGAGCTTTATCTGAATGAAATTTTCTTCGGCCTGCGCGCCTATGGTCTGGCGGAAGCGTCACTGGCCTATTTCGACAAAGCTGTCGCCGATTTGACTGTTTCAGACGCGGCCTACCTTGCTGCAGTGATCAAGGGGCCATCAAACTACGAACCTAACGACGAAGAAGAACTTGCCCGTGGCATGGAGCGGCGGGCCTACGTCCTGCGTCAGATGAGTGAGAACGGCTATTTACCAGCCGAANAGGCCGAGGCGCTAGCTGACGTGGTTCCGAACTTCGATCTGCAATTCCGCTCGAACGCGGCAGCCACCGATGAAACCGGATATTTCAGTACCGAGGCCTATCGCCAATTGTCATCGACCTACGGGCCGGATGTCGTTCGGACTGAGGGGTTGTCGGTCCGAACGACCATGGATACGCGCCTGCAAGCGGTTGCTCAGCAGACCCTGCGTGACNGCCTGATCGACTATGACCGGCGTCACGGCTATCGCGGTCCAGTCGGTCAGGTTGACCTCAGCGACTGGCAAACGGGCCTAACCGTATGGGAAAGACCCTATGACCTCCTCAACCTGCTGCCAGCGGTGGTCGTGGACATCGATCGCTCGACCGCAGTTCTGGGCTTTGAAGATGGCTCGCTTGGCGCTCTGCCTTTCGACGGTTACGTCTGGGCACGTCCGAAAATCAGTGATGATGCCGTCGGCGAAGAACCGCGCCGCGTTGAGGACATCTTGGAGCGGGGCGACATCGTGTTGGTTGAGCAGGTCGAAAATGGAGATTTCGAACTCAGCCAAATCCCAGAAATCGAGGGTGCACTGATTGCCCTCGATCCCCACACCGGGCGGGTGCTGGCTCTGGTAGGGGGCTATGCTTACGACCCATCACAGGGTGCCCTAAACCGCGCAACTCAGGCCGAGCGACAGCCTGGCTCAACCTTCAAACCTTTCGTCTACCTTGCAGCAATGGAACAAGGCTTTTCGCCTAATTCCACCGTGCTCGATAACCCATGGATCCTCCCGGGGGTAGACGACCAACCCGACTGGCGCCCTCAAAACTATGACGGCACGTTTTGGGGGCGGCAGCCTTTGTATAAGGGTCTGGAGTGGTCTCGTAACCTGATGACCATCAGGCTTGCTAACGAGGTCGGCATGGGCCGTATCGTCGAAATTGCCCGCGACTTCGGCATTGATGAAGATTTGCCGCCCTATCTTTCTATTTCGCTGGGTGCAGGGGAAACCACGCTGCTGGAAATGACCAATGCCTATGGCATGCTGGTCAACGGCGGCAAGCAGATAGAGCCAACCCTGATCGACCGGGTACAGGATCGCTATGGCCGGACACTGTTCCGTCACGAGCGCCGGAATTGTGTCGGCTGCAACGATGCCGAAGACTGGGACCGGACGAGTATGCCTGTGGTCTTTGAACATGGGGAACAGGTGACCAGCGAACTGGCCGCCTATCATGTCGTGTCGATGTTGCGAGGGGTTGTGGAACGCGGGACAGGCGCGCGGCGGGTCGGGCTGGTCGTTGACCGTCCAGTGGGCGGCAAAACCGGCACTACGCAGGAAGCCAAAGACGCCTGGTTTATCGGCTTCTCCCCTGATCTTGTTGTTGGTGTCTATGTTGGCTTTGACCAGCCCCGGTCGCTGGGGGCCAATGAATCCGGAGGTAAGTCTGCCTCGCCGATCTTTGCATCTTTCATGAATGCCGCGCTTGCCGACAGTCCTGTGACCCAGTTTCGCTACCCGGTCGGGGTGCCAATTTCCAACATTGANCCCCGCACTGGTGTGATTGACGTTCGTCGGGTTGCCGATGATGGCAGAGTGATCGGCGAAGGCGAGGAACCACAGGAAACGGTTTCGGGCAGTCGCGGCTCGCGCCAGACCGCTAGTGACGGCGGCGGCGACAGCGGCGATCAGACGACAGGCAGCCGCGCCGGGCGCAATTCGGTCAGTGACTCAGACGCAATTTTCTANCCCCGTCCAGAGTCTAAATCGGACTGGAGGCGATTGCNCNTCTCTTGTTCCCAGGAGCCTGTCAGCCACCTGTTACCGGGGGGAAAACTGCCACTTCATCGCCCGCGCGGATGATCATGTCCGACTCAGCGAAAACCTGATTCACCGCTACCCGCAGCTTGGCCCGCTGCTCCAGTGCGCGAGCATGGCCCGGGCCAAGACTCGGGAGCCAGTCCAGCAGCGCCGCAACCGTTATCGACTCATCGGGCAGCGTCTGCTGTTCTTCAGCCACCCCGATCTGTACACGAACCCAGGCAAAGTACAGCAATCGGATCATCAAAATTCCTTTAGTGGACCAGGCACAGGCTGAGCCTTGCCCGGATTTCGCCATGCTTGCGGTCCATGGCTTGAAAGGACAAGCAGCCACGAATGACATATGACTTAACTGTGAATGATCCGGGGCAAAAAAACCGGCGCACAGCGTTGGGAATATCGCCATGTCCGACTAGATAGACAAGCAGTTGGTCGAAACTTAAGCGCGGTTTCCCCGGGGAGAGCAAAATCAACATGATCGCAGCCATACGATGCTATGGTGGTCCGCCTGCGCAGACCGGTTCCGGGCAGACCAGACTTGTTGCCGTATGGCACGGTGTGGCTGAGGGGTTGGCGCGCCATATGCTCTCCACCCTAATGGCACTGGTGGTACTCGCGTTGGTTCTGACCAGTTTGGCCTCGCAACCTGCAGCAGCGCAAAACCAATCAGCCACTGAGCAGGAGCGACGTATCAGTGGTTTGGTCAACACTGGCCGGGCCATGCTTTCAAACCAACAGTATGCCCGCGCCTATAAGCACTTCCTTACTTATACGCGCCAAGAACCCGAGGAAGCCCGCCTCTATCGCTGGCTGGTGCTCTCCAGCCTCTACGCCGAGCGCAAAGATGCGCTGACAGAACTGATGACCGAGGCTGCCGAGCAAGCTGAGGCGACGACCAAACTGCCATTCCTGCCTGAGTTGGCCGACTATGCGCTCGCCGAACTAGCGATGGCAGCGGGCAATATTGCAGAGGTTCAGCGGTTACTGGATGATTTTCCCGAACGTCGAGCGCCCTCGCCCGTTTTGGTTTTGCTGGGGCAAGTCGCCCTGCTAAACAACGATTTTGAGACGGCGCAACGACTGGCAGAGCGCGCTTCGCGTAAAGATCCCACCGATCCTGAAGCCGAACGGCTCGCCGCCATCGCGCAGGGTCTCAACATCATGACNACCCAACTTGCGGAGATCATCGCAGACCCGGCGGGCTACGAGTTTCTGCGCATGACCGAGCCAGAGGTGTTCGGCACCGCATTGTTACTGCCTTACCAGCCTCAAGCACTCCAGGAACAGGTCAGCACGCAGTTGATTGAAGCCTACCTGTCCATCGGCAATCAAAATCCTCCGCTTCGCCAACTGGTCGACGTTTTCCGCCTCCTCGCCGATCTGTCGATCGGTGGTGTCGAGAGCTTGCTTGAAATTGAAGCCAACGTGAATGAACTCGCGCTGCTGTCGCCGGATTTTGCTGAGTCAGAAAGCTTTCTGCAAGTACTGGAACTGATTGGCCGGTTCTGGCTGGCCGTGCGCGAGTATGAACGCGCCTTCGAAACCTTTGACCAGATTGCCATGCTGCAGGAGCAACGGGGCGACGAAGCGGAATTCGCCTGCTCGCTTGTTATCCTCGGACGGACGGCAACACTCATGGGGCGGCGGGATGAAGCGCGTGCGTTTCGNGATCAGGCGCGNTCAGTGACCGAGCGACTATCTGAAAAGTCGCGCGCCGATCTCGTTCGACCCTGGGGCCAGTTCTGGCCCTTTG
Source organism: Kiloniella sp. (assembly GCA_002690455.1). Lineage (GTDB taxonomy): Bacteria > Pseudomonadota > Alphaproteobacteria > UBA7985 > UBA7985 > UBA7985. Next base: position 11,406 of record NZET01000012.1, on the reverse strand, counting down.
TCGGGGTCGGCCTGCTGGCCCTGCTTGCCCTGGCATCCCTGGCAGGCACGCGGATTCTGGCACCTAGCCTTATCGCCCCGTTGAAGCCGCAGGCGCCGCGGACAGCTCGGGCGCTGTCAAATCAGACAACACGCCGGGTATGGATCCGAGGTCTACNGCTNGTCGGACTGGCGTTGCTGGCTAGCAGCGTCGTCGCGGGGCTTGTTCTTGGCGGGCTCGTGCTTGATTGGGCTTCGGTTGAGGTTTTCCAATGGCGGAACGAAACCTTTGGTTACGATCGACTGTACACTTGGACCGACGTGCCACGCATGATGTCTGTCGCTGGCGGTGGCGTTTGCCTGCTGGCGGCTGTGCTGTTGATAATGCTTGCGACCCTTTCCCGCCAGACAGCGCCCGAAGTCGCGCAGCAGGTCGATGCACGCATGAAAACGGGCGGGAGCCTTGAAGCCTACGTTACTGCACTAGTCACGGTTGGCACCATTGGCTCTTCTGCCCGTGTGGGTGCGGGCGCAAGCGGAACCGCCGGCACGCTAGCTGAGCGAAACCCGGCGCTGGTTGAGCGCGCNGAGGGCGTGACGCATGCAAGCCTGCCCGGCTGGGTCTTCCCGTTTGCACTGAGCCCGGCCCTGTTTGCCGCTGGGCTGATCCTGCTCTCGTCCGTGCTGACCGGTTACCGCTTTCTGCCAACCCCGGATCAGCCAACACCACCGCTGTGTGACCCAGACACGTACGTGCCNCCCCCATTTCTTCAGGCCAGCCAGCCTCCACCGCCCCAACAGCAACAGCGCCGTGCACCCATGGGCGGGGAAGGTGAGGGCGAGACCGGCCTCGACGTCTCTGACAGCGAAGTTCCCGATAGCGCGCTTGAAGAATTGCCTTTCGAGCGCTCGGTGGGTGGCCTTGATGATGCCGGGGAGCCGCTGGATTATTATACCCGCCTGCCCGATCGGCAGTTTGACATCGACCGTTCCACCGGCTTGGACGTCAACACGAACCGCTCGGGCGCTTACCGCCTCGAAGATACGGGCCTGAGCCCAAGACAGGCCGTACCGGACCGCTATCGCGGGCGATGGGACTGACCCGATTTTCAACGGAACNTCCGCTGCCTTCCACACCATCACCCCTTGAACCCACAAGGCCGAGACAGAAAACAATGAACGACGAGACCATGACCGAAGCCGCTCCGACCGACACAGCTACCGCCGCTGAAATTGTAGAACCGACAGAAGGCGGCGCCGGTAACCCCGGGAGGCTCGATCAGGCGGCTATCGACCGCTTTGCCAGCCGCTTTGCCAGCATCGCCGCCGAAGTGCGCAAGGACATCCTCTCGCCGGAGGGCGAGGAAGACTTCGTCGCCGAGCTTCTGACCGCCCTGTTTGCCCGTGGCCACGTGCTGCTGGAATCCAGACCGGGTCTGGGAAAGACTACGCTGGTGCGTTCGCTAGGTGCTGCGCTGGGCCTGCAGTTCGGCCGGGTACAGTTCACCCCAGATCTGATGCCCGCGGATATCACCGGCACCACCATCCTACGCACTGATGAGCGCGGCGGGCTCTATCCGGAGTTTCAACCTGGGCCAATCTTTGCCAACGTCCTGCTTGCCGACGAAATCAACCGAGCCAGCCCAAAGACCCAGGCCGCTCTGCTCGAAGCCATGGCCGAGCGGCAGATGACCGTTGCCGGAACAACCTACAAGCCGGGTCAAAATTACAGTGATGGGTCTGGNGANGTAGCAAAAGCAGAAACCGGCAGCGATGCTTCGGGCCTNTTCCACGTGCTCGCCACCCAGAACCCGATCGAGCAGGAAGGCACCTACCCCCTGCCCGAGGCACAGCTTGACCGTTTCTTTTACAAACTTGTCATTCCGTCTCCGGACGATGGCCTGCTTGCCGATATCGTGACCCACACCACCGGGGTGCAGCGCGAGAAGTCCGAAACCGCAGGGCATGTACAAGGGCTGAGCTTTGAGGAGTTACAGGGCTTGCAGGCCCTGCCGCCGCTGGTCGAAACCCCAGAGAGTGCGCTGAACTTTGCCGTTCAGTTGTGTCAGGTGCTCAACCCCGTTGCCGGTCGGCCGAGCGCACTTGCCGCCGCCAATGAATATGTAATGTATGGCCCGTCACCGCGCGGTGCTCAGGCGCTGATCCTTGCAGCCAAGGTCCGTGCGCTTGTTGAAGGCTTGCCCAACATCAATGCCGAGCTTATCGCGAAAGTTGCTGGACCAGCCCTGCGTCACCGTGTGATCCTGAACCATCGGGCGGCGATCGACGGCATGGACAGCGACAGCCTGATTATCACCGCGATNCGACACCTTCGCGACACGGACCAGGGCTAGGACCAACGACCCTTGGCACAGCCCCAGAACCCAAAATCAGCCGGGCAAGCCCCGGCACATAGACGGCTCGACGACCTGGACCCGGCGATCCTGCGCGCGGTCGGTGATCTGAGCCTGCCCCCGCTATGGGTCCCGCCTCAAGGGTTGTCAGTCGGCAGCCACCTCAATCGACTGGATGGCGATAGTCTCGAATTTAAGCAGCATCGCACCTACACCCCCGGGGACGATGTGCGCCGGGTTGACTGGGCGCTCTATGGCCGGTCAAAGCGACTCTATACTCGTCTCGTTCAAGATGAACACCAGCCCCGGCTGGTGCTGGCGCTGGATACATCCGCATCGATGGCCACTGGCGGCTGGTCAGACAAGTTCCGCGCGACGATCGAGCTATGCCTGCAGCTCGCTCTCATCGGCCTGAACAGCGGGTACGCCGTGCGCGTCCTGCCGTTCGGCGAAAGCGTGGCCAGTGAAGGCGCCATCAACGTCATCCACCCGCGCCAGCTGCTTGGGTCTCTGCGCCAGCGTCTTGCGGGGCTGGAACCTTTTGGGCCAACCAACTTCGACGCGCTGGGGCAGGCCTCACTGGATTGGCGTGCCCAGGGCGCATTGGTGGTTGTGCTGACCGATTTGCTGCAGGACGTTGATGATGACGCCATTAACGAACCCGTGCCTGCATCTCTTCCCGTTCTGCCGCTGACGCAAACCGAGCGCGAGCACCTTAATGGTGTAAGGCCGCAGGCGCGGCGGCGTCTGCTGCTATCCAGCCAGATGGTAGCCCGCTCCCTGCGTTTCATGAGCTATCCGAACATTCGCGGGGTGTTATGCCAGGTTTCAGGTCAGCAGGATCAGGACCTCGGGCAGGCGCGGCAGATCATCGATATGGAAAGTGGCGTACTCCAGCGCCTCGCCTTCACACGTGCAGCATCGCGCGCCTACCGCCGCATTCGCCTCGCGCATGCAGCAGGACTGGCGGGAGCGGCGCGCAGCCTGAACCTGGGTCATGCCCGGTTCGAAGCCTATGAAGATGGCGACCACAACAGGGTGGCGGTGCAGCGGATCCTGACCGCGATCGCCAGCCAGGGCTATGCTGGTGAACCCGCGGATATAGAGGCTGCCTGATCCATGAACCTGTTCGGCCTTACCATCGGTTTTTCGTTTATCTGGGCAGTACCGCTCGTGCTTGCGCCTGTCCTCGCATTTCTTGCGCTCCAGGCGCGGCGGCAACGGCTCGACGTATCCTCGTTGCTGCTGTTCCGCGATCTTCCTCGCCGCTCGACATTCCAGAATCTGTCGATGACCCACAAATGGCACCGATGGCTCTATGCTTTGATGTTCGCTTTACTGGCGCTGATTGCCCTTGGCCTGTCAGCGCTGCTGCCTGCGCCCAAGCGGTTGATCGTGGTCGATAACTCGGCATCGATGCAGGCCGAGGCCGGGGGTGGGCAATCCCGATTTGACAGGGCGGTCGAAGCCGCACAGGCAGAGATCGACCGCGCCATGGCCGATGGTGCCAGCGTGGCCATCCTAAGCCTGACCAATCTAGGCGATGACGTACCCTTTGTTGGAGACCGTCCGGAGGCACTGGCACAACTCAACCGACTGTCGGCCACGGCTGTCGCCGCACCAATGGACCAGCGGCTTGCAGCGCTGACGGCACTGTCAGCATCTCGTGGGGTGGGCGCGCTCAGCCTGATCACCGACCGGCCGCTGTCGGATGATGCGGGCGCACCACGGCGCCTGAGCTGGATCGACGTTGGGGACGATTTGCCCGCAAATGTCGGCTTTGAGGCGGTGCGCGGCGGTGCCAGCCTCTTTGATCCGCCGAAGGAATTGTCTTTGCGCAACTTCGGACGGGAACCGGTGCGCGATATCTCAGTGACAGCGCGTGTGCGGGGCAAGCCCGCTGTTATCACCCTTCGACGACCCTTTGACCTGCCCGCTGGTGCTCGGGAAGTCATGGCACTCGAAGACGTGCTTGAGCAGACGGTGCAGCTGGGGCCGGGCCCAAAGGAAGTCATCATCACTTCCGGCTCCGGCGACCCCCTCGCACTGGATGATAGCTTGTGGGTGGTACCCGAAGTCATCCAGCCCTTCGATCTGCATATTGTTCGCTGTGAAGGTAATGGCGTGCTCTTTGACCGCTTTCTGCCGCATCCCAACATTCGCACCACGGAAAGTGCTGGAATGGATGAGGATCTCGATTATCGTGGCTACGACGCAGTGATTTTTGATCGTTGCCCTGCGGGCCCCTTGTTCGAAGAACTCAACGCCAATGCGATCGTAATCGAAACCCGACCCGGCGCGGGGCGCGATGCGGATGGCAACGGCGCGCGGCTGTTTGCCTGGCAGGCATCCGAGAACCGCCATCCGGTCATGCTTGGGCTGAAACCTATGCTGGGACGTGTCACAGTCGGCCCCTCGCTGCGCCCCCTGCCGCCGGCGACCGACGGCGCGCGGGTTGAACCTCTGCTTCGTGATGTCGACCCGCGAGAGGCCCTCGATGTTGCTGCGCAGGACCGTACCGATATTGTCTCCGCTTTTGCCGCTGAGCGCCCTGAGCAAGAGGCCACATCTGATACTGCCGATGCCGCACTTCAACAAGCGAAGATGCTGTTCCTCGGCTTTGACCCCCATGCCTATTGCACCACGCGCATTCCCTCGGATGCCGAAGCAGACAACACTGTTGCCGACCGACAGGACGCGCAGATTTATGGCCCTGATGACTGTCTGACCCTGACCTTCATGCTTATGAATGCCCTCGAATGGATGGACGACCGTCGCCAGCGCGTCCCGCAGTACCTGGCCGCCGGTGACCCCTTGACGCTCGAAGGCGTATCCCGGGCTGAAGTCCGACGCGAGGACCGAGTGATACAGCCCGTGATCGTGGATGATGCCGGCACGTCGCGCTGGCGACTGGAACAAGCCGGACTTTACGTCTTAGGGGGCGAAGGGCTCACCCAAACCGTGCCGATCTCGCTGGCACTGTTTAATGCCGAAGAGTCGAGCCTGACCCGCGCTCCAATCACGGTACTACCCGACTTCAGCGCGCTCTCGCGGGGGGATGGCCTGCGCCGTCTGACCCGACCGCTGCTCATGGCCCTGCTGGTCGTGGGCGTGCTCGAAGCGTTGTATTTGCTGTTACTCGCTGGCCGTTTCCGCCACGGGGGTCGCCGCACGGCGGGCAGNAGCCCAACAACAAGGGCGAAGGCATGAGTCTGACAATCCTGGGACTGCTCCTNGCGGGGCTGCTGTTCTGGCTGGCGCCGCTGCTGCGGCGCGGCCTTGATCGCTTAAGCGGCGTTTCTCGCAACCAACGTACCTCAGTGCTGGTGTTGTCGCTGATTTTGCGCGGGCTCGTGGTCGGCCTGATGGCGGTGCTATGGCTGGGGCTGACCCAGTTCCGGCAGACCGTACCGCTGCAGACTAAAGCACGGATCGACGTTCTGCTTGATGTCTCAGAAAGCCTTGTGCAGGCCGATGCACCGGGCGTGGGCGATTATCTGGCGCGCGCGGACAGTCTGACCGACGAGATTGTTCAGGGCCTTGGGGTCGATGCAGACGTCTACAAACGCGTATTTGCAGAAGGCTCGCAGGCACTGGACCGTTTCGCCAATGGCGTCGATACCGTGCGCAGCCTGCGTGGTGCGGCAACCGACCTGTCGGCGATCATCGCTGAAACGCTGGCTGCGGGCGCAGGCTCGCCGGCGCAGGTGATCCTACTGATGACTGACGGCCTGAGCACGCGGCAGGGCGCTGAAGACAGTGACCAGATTACGCAGGTCTTGCAACTTCTTGCCGGTGGCGAAGTGCCCGTACTGGTGGTGCCGCAAAACGGAGATCCAGCCTTCCGCCTTGACCGTCCTGACAGCCCGCGCTTCATCATCGGCGAGCCCCAGAACCTGTCTCTGCTGCGCCAGGGTGATCTTGCAAACCGGCTGGTTGCCCTGCCGGTGGATCTCGCCATTAAATNACAGCCCGAGCAGCGGGTTGCCTACCTCGGCGCGCTGCAGGGTGACGCGGTGCAAGACCTCTTTCGCTTTACCTGTCTGGACGGCGATCCGGCAGGGACGGCAGCTATCATCCTGGCCGAAGGCGTGGACACAGTGTCGTGCTCACCTCTGGTGCTGGAGCAGGAAGCCGAGGGCGCCTTCGTGCAGATGACGCTGGTGCTGGATGAAGACCCTGAACCAGTGCCACAGGCCCGGTTTGCCAAACCCGCGCTGCCTGACAACCTTCAGTCCCGGATCGTGCCGGCGATGGCCATTCCGCGCGTACTTTGGCTCGATGGCGGACAGCAGCCCATCGCGCTGATCGACACGGTAATGGAAGAGCTCAACTGGGACTTAGAACGCGTGACGCCGGATGACCTGCCGCGCCGTACCGGTGTCGATGCCAGCGAGCCGCTCGATTTCTTTGACTTCGACCTAATCATCATGACCGACATCGCACCCGGTCAGATTGGCAACGGACTGAGCCAACAAGTGCTGCTGGGTGAGATCGAAGATTTCGTACAGCGCGGTGGTGGACTGTTTATCGCAGGCGGGGATGAAACCTTTGGCGTCAAAGGCCTCGCGGCAACCCCGATCGCCCGGGTGCTGCCGGTCAACGTCGATCCCAAGGGCTCTTCCGGTGACCCCAAGATCCTGGCCGTCGGGGTGCTTGATGTCTCCGCATCGCTTTTCTACAAGCCTGAAACGCTCGACCGCGCCGTCAGCTACATCGTGGAAAGCTTCGCCCCGCTGTCTGAAGGCTCGCTGGTGCGCGTGTTCGGCTTTTCCGACGAGGTACACGAGTTGGTACCCTTGGATACCTATGAAGGTGTTGAGGCGCTTGAAGCTCAGCTGCGGGACGCGCTGGGCCTGCTGGGCGAGGAATTCGAACGGCGTCGGCAGCTGGGACTTCAGCCCGAGGGACTGGCCATGTACAATGCACTCGCCGAGACACGCCGGTCGCTGATCATGGCACAGGAAGCCGGGCTGGACCTGCCGGATGAACGCCGCGTGCTCATTGTCAGTGACGGTGCGGACCCGGATCTGGGCGCTTACCTTTCTTGGAAAGTCGACGAAGACGGCGTCTTCCAGCGCGATACTGCGCCCTCGCTGGCCAGTCGGCTGAACAGCGAAGATGACTTTATCATCAATGGTATTGCCATGGCTTACGGCGAAGGCTCTCTACCTGATGCCTATACGGTGTTGAACAGCCGAGATGCGACCCTGCGCCAGCGCTTTGGCATTGCCTCAGAGGGCTTCAACAGTCTGTTCAACGTTGCGCAGGCAGGCGGTGGCTATGCCTACCTCGACCAGTTCACCATCCCCATTGGCCAACTGGCACGCCGCATGACCACCTACAAGGATGAACAAATCGACGACCCGAACTTCAACCAGCGTCATCGTTTCTTCGACGGCCTGCCGGTTCAAGACTACGGCGTCGGGGCTATAAACGGCTACTCGATCCTCTCCGCCCGCGATGGGGCACGCTTCATTTTGGGCCAACCCGGCTACCAACCCGATGAAGGTCGGCCGCTTGATCTTGCACTATGGACGGATTGGGTACTAACCCGTAGCCCGCAAAGCACTGCCGAAGGCCTGATCGAGCGCGCAGCACTGGGGGGTCGGGTATCGGTGTTGGGCACGTCATTGCGTGACGGCGGTGCGGAAGGCAGCCTCTCAGACAACGCTATTTTTCAAGTCGCTCTGGCTAGGGCCTTTGCCTGGGCCACGCGCACCGACCCTCGGGATGCNGTCGGGCTGGAGCTTACCCGTGATGACCGAAATCATGTGCTGCTTTCGCTGGATCATCAGTCGATTGACCCCTTTGCGCCCACTGCCTTTGTGGCTGAGATTTTCTCCCTCAACACCGAAAATGCCGAGCCCGAAGCCGAAGCCGAAGCCGAAGCTGAAGCCGAAGGGGCTGATGGAGCTGAACCACAGACCACTCGTGTTTCGAACGATGGTCCGGGCACCTCAACCTCAGCAGCGCAACAAAGCGAGCCCTTGGCGCGGTTTGAGCTGACCGGGGCAGAACGGCAATGGCTTGGCGACTTTGGCCCGATCCGAGACCTGCCTGAAGCCTTTGTGTTGCGAATCACTGGCCAAGGCACAGACCGGCAGGGCCGCGCACGGTCGTTTGAGAAATCGGGCGTGATTCGTCCCGCCCTGCTCCACCGTCAGACCGAACCACTGGCGCTGGACCGAGGCGCAGATATGGCGTCGCTGCGAGCCTTAGCGCTGGCAAGCGGCGGCAGCGTGCTCGATGCGAACAATCTTGTCGTGCCGCAGGGTCTGGTGCAGCTCGATCAGACCGGCACAAGAGAGCGCGTCTGGGATCTGACCTGGGCACTGGTGGTGCTCATGCTGATGGCGCTGATCGCGGATTATCTGATCCGGGAATACCTCGCAGAGGCGGAGGCCTGACTCTATGGATGACCTGTTGACAATCACGACCAGCACGACGACGGCAAAGATCACAAGTCGGCATCGCTGGCCCCCGCTCCGATGGGTGATATTCGCCCTGATGTCGCTGATGTTGAGCCTGGCGGTCCTCGCACAGGCCAACCGCGCAGCAGCCCAGGCCTTCGATCCCCAGGATCCCTATCGGCGGGTATTCCTCGACATGATGCTGACCTTCACCGCTAGCGCTGAGAAAGCTGAAGACTGGACCAACGACTGGGACAGCATCCGAGCGGCCCGCGACCTACAAGAAGAGCTGCGGCTCTGCGGGACATGGTACCGCACAGATCTGGTTAACCAGCTGCTAGAAATCATGACCAGCAATAAGGATGATATCGCCATGCTCACGGCGGTTTCGGACATCGTCCGGGCTGCCGTCGCCTTCTCACGCATGAATGAGGAAGGGGGCAAACTCTCGATTTCGGCCGTCCCTGCCGACCTGATTGCCCGCGAAGAAATACAGTCGCTGATCGATTTTATAACGCAATATATGGGGATCGAAGACCAGTACTACGCCAGCCTCTGGTTCGGGCAGGCACTCATGCCGCTTGGCCTGGCGCCGCCGGGTCTGGCCGAAAACTGGTATCCAAAAGCTGAATTTCTGGTTGGCGATCTGGAAAGCTTCATTCCCTTCGCGGAAACGGCTTTCGATTCCGACTTCCTGGACTGGCCGATCACCGCCGCCATGCGACTGGGACGTGACGATCTGGCCGCCCGGCTGCAGTCCCGCTATGACGCAGCCCGCCCTTATAACATCACCAAGCTGCTGTTCCTTGAAAGCCCGACCGCCCGCGCAGCGCATTGTCAGGGACTGCTGCAGGGTGTGCGTGACCGCCTGCTGCAGAACTCAAGACTGACGGCGCAGGCCGAGGCTGCCAGCACCGACGTGCGCTTCGCCAGTTGGACGCTGCTGCTGTGTGGGCAGTTCGCCGACTCCCGGCGCTCCGCGCGCAAGCAGGCCTGGTTCCGGCAGTCCCAGCGCTGTGGGTTCCGGCGAGAAAGCGCGAACGTCACCGACTTCTACAATGCCATTCTCTCAGGCTCCTATCTGGCGACAGAGCAGCGGAAAAATGGTGAGGCTCTTCGCTCAGCCTTCACACTGGAAGAAATTGTCGCCGAGATCCGTCAGGTACTCTACCTCGATAGCTTCACCGGACTGGGACACATCAATATCGTGCTCGACGAAGATATCGCCATGTACATGAAGCACCTGCACGGCATTCCCCCCGAACTGCGGGTGGTCGAAGGACTGCTCGAAGAAGCACGCGGCAATACTGATTTGGCTGTGCGTGCCTGGCGCAATGCGCTGGAAAGTGACGAACTGCACGAACGCTGGGTCATTACCCTTCAGACGTGGGTGGGTGCACAGAGCAGTCGGGTCAGCATCATCGACGCCAGCGACAGCGCTGGTTAGAGCCCGAGCAGCGCTGGAATGGCGTTGACGTGCTCAACCTGCGCGTCCACACCCTCGACAAAGCGTTGATCGGCATAACTGGGATCGACAATGCCGATACAGGAGTGCGCGCCAGCATTTCTGGCAAAACGCAGATCGGTCATTGTATCCCCGACCATTGTGACCTCCCCGGGCTGTAGCCCGGTTTCAGCGCAAAAGGCAGTCATCATCTCCACACCGGGCTTAGCCCCATGACTGTCATGGCCATAGATCACCCGGCACAGATCAGCGATATCGATGTGCTCCATATCCCGGCGCGCCGGGCCCTCGGCATCATTGGTCGCAATACCGATCGCCAGTCCGGCGTCGACCAGTCGCTTGATCGTTGGCCGGATCTCTCCCAGCGCCACGGAGGCACGGCGGCGCTTGCCTTCCCGCAACTCGTCGAGGAACTGGAACAGGCGCTTGCCCTTTTCCGGTCCGAGCCGCTGTTGCCAGGCTTCGAAGATCGAGCCCCAGTCTCCCTGAGCGAGCTGGCTGTCAGGTGTGAAACGTTTTGTTTCAAGGTCGTAGCCGCCGATATGGGCGAGGTCTTCAGCGAGCCGTTGCTCGCCCTCCCCAGCGGTAAACCAGATCATGTCGTTCAGGACCATCCCCCAGGTAGCATGCAGGTCGAGCAGCGTGCCATCCTTGTCAAAAAGCAGGCCCTTGACCCCCGACATATCCATGACTGAACCCCTTCTGTTTTTATGCGTTTGTTCATTTAATGTTCTTGCAGGTTATGCACAAGCGCTGTTATTGCTCCGGAACGGTTTAGCCGGTAGCAACGGCGTATAACAATTTTACGAAAGCCCCGACAATGAGTGTGAACAAAGTAATTCTGGTTGGTAACCTCGGCCGCGACCCGGAAGTGCGCACAACGAGCAATGGCAGCAAGGTTGTTCAGCTTTCAATTGCAACGTCAGAGCGGTGGCGTGACCGGGCAACAGGTGAGCAGCGTGAGAAAACTGAATGGCACCGAGTGGTGATTTTTAACGAACGCCTCGCCGACGTAGCCGAACGCTATCTGCAGCGAGGGCGGCAGGTTTATATCGAAGGTCAGCTGCAGACCCGCAAATGGCAGGATCAAGAAGGCAACGACAAATACACGACAGAGGTTGTTCTGGGGCAATACCGCGGCGAGTTGCAGATGATCGGCGGCCGTGGAGATGGCGGCGGCGGCGGCGGCAGTGATT
>NZET01000011.1 GCA_002690455.1 Kiloniella sp. | reverse complement strand
GCCCCGAGAGCACGAGGATCATGGCGTTGCGGAAGACGTGGCCGTACATGATCCGGCTTTCGCTCAGCCCCTTGGACCGGGCGGTGGTGACNTACTGCTGGCCAAGGTGGTCCATGAAGCTGTTNTTNGTCANCATCATCAGNCCGGCGTAGCCNCCNACNANGATCACNACGGNNGGCAGCGCCATGTGCCAGAAATAGTCGCCNATCTTNTGNAGCCANTTCANCTCGCGCCAGTTNTCGCTGACCAGCCCCTCCAGCGGGAACCANTGCAGTTGCACNGCGAAAATCGCGATCAGCATGATGGCCAGCACGAAGTTGGGGATGGCGTCGATTCCGACCACGCCCGTGGTCGTCGCCCAGTCGAAGCGACTGCCGTCGCGGCGGGCCTTGGCAATTCCCAGCGGAATACAGATCAGGTAGGTGAACAGGGCCCCAATGATCCCCAGCCCCATGGTCACGGGCATGCGCTCGACGATGACGTCGAGCACTGGCCGGCCGTAGCGCAGCGACTCCTTGAAATCGAAGCGCAGGAAGCTGACGAAGTAGTCGCCCAGCCGCACGTACCAGGGCCGGTCGAGGCCGAACATCACCGCGTAGCGCTCGAAGGTTACGGGGTCCATGCCCTCGCGCCCGCGGTAGCCCTCGATCTGGTTGAAGTCGCGGCCAACCTCGATCTCGCCGCCTTCTTCGGTGGCTTCGCCCACGTCACCTGCCGCCCCAATCATCCGATCGCCCAGGTCCGTTGAAATGCCCTGCATCTCAGCGATCAGGGCTTCCAGCGGTCCCCCGGGGGAGAAATTGATGATCAGGAAGCTGGTCAGGAAGATCCCCGTCAGTGTGACGGGGATCAGCAACAAGCGTCGGATGATATATGCGAGCATTCAGCGGCAACCGCAGCTATTGCGATCAGAGCGCTTCACGGCGCTCGTCAAGCGTCATGTCTAGGGCTTCATCGATCCACCAACCGCCGGTAGGCGCCCCGAGATAGTCTTCGTCATCACTGTGATCGATTACGCCGAATTTGTCCCAGTAAAGCAGGCGGGATTTGTTGTAGTACCACTCGAGCACAACCACGTGTTCGGAGATCAGCACGCGGTCCAGCGCCTTGGAGACGGCGTTGAGCTCCTCACGGCTGTCAGCACTGGTAAGCTGCGCGATCAGGTCGTCCAGCACCTCACTCTCGTAGCCGTGGAATGCGATCGAACCCGGGGTCGCTGCCAGCTCGGAGGACCAGTAGTAACGCATCTGCGTACCTGGTGTGTAGGACGCCCGGTAAACATAGTCCGTCATGTCGAAGTCGCGGGTCCGGATCTTTTCGATCCACTGGGTCGGGTCGAGCAGGCTGAAGGTCGCGTCGACGCCAATCCGCTCCAGGTTCTCCACCCACGGCAGGATGTACCGCTCGCTGTCCGGCGAGCTGTCGATGATTTCCAGCGCGAACTGCTCGCCGTCTGCGTTAACCAGCTTGCCGTCGTCGAGGTTCCAGCCCGCCTCAGCGAAAAGGTTCAGGGCCTTGCGCAGGTTATCGCGGTTGTTCCCTGAACCATCGGTTTCGGGATAGAAATACTGGTCCCCGAACACAGTCGCGGGCAGTTGCCCCGGATATTTTGCATCGAGTTCTTGAAGAATTTCCAGCTCGCGGCCGGCCGCGATACCCGTTGCCTCCAGTTGCGAATTTTCGAGGTGCGAGTTCTGGCGGATATAACGACCGTAAAACAGCTGCTTGTTGGTGAATTCAAAGTCGAAGGCGAGGCCAATCGCTTCGCGCACGCGGCGATCTTGAAACTTTTCCCGCTGAAGATTGAAGAACATAGCCTGAGTATTCTGAATTTCGTTGTCGTCGAACTCCTCTTTAATCAGCAGTCCTTCGGCAACGGCTGGGATGTCTTCGGCCTTGTAGTCGTTGACCCAGGCCTTCATCTGGTTCTCGCCACGCATATCAATCTCACCAACCTTAATCGCGTTACGGATCGTGGTGACATCGTTGTAGTACTTGTAGCGCATGGTCTTGAAGTTGGCCGAACCCCGCGCCCAAGCGAAGCCGTCGCCCCAGTAGTCATCGCGGCGTTCGTAAATGATATAGTTTTCGTCCTGGTGCTCTTTGATTTCGTATTCGCCAGAGCCAACCGGATACACATCGAGGAAAATTTCCTGTGGGTCGCGATCTTCCCAGAAATACTGAGGAATGATGGGCTCACCGCCGATGGTGAAGGGCACGTTTCTGTCGGTGTTGTCGGCGGTGAAGGAGAACTTCACACGGTTATCATCCAGCACCTCAATGCTTTCGATCATGGCGTAGGCATCTGCGAAACCAGGCCAGCCCTTTTCTAACTGGAAATCGAAGGTGAATTTAACATCTTCAGCCGTTACCTGTGTGCCATTGGGCCAGCGCGCTTCATCGCGCAGTTTGTAGATGACCCAGGAGCGGTCTTTCGGCATTTGGATGGTCTCCGCCAGAATGCCGTATGAGGTATCCAGTTCATCAGCGACGCCGCCGAGCAGGCTATCGTAGAGCAGTCCAAGCCCTGCAGCGTCATCGCCCCGACCATTGAGGTCGTTGAAATCATTGAAGCCGCCGACCACGGCCGAAACATACTCGCCATAGATAGGGGCATTCGGGTTCAAGTAAGGATAGCTTTGCACGTCGGCCGGGTATTTGGCTTCGCCGTCGAATTTGTGGATGAAGTGCTGGACCGGTGCGTCCATGGCATCTTCAGCGGATGCCACACCGGCGGCCAGCAGTAGCAGCGTGGCACCGGATACGATTTTGTTCATGTATTGAATCACAATTCTACCCTCGAATGATTGCAGTTGGCCCAGCCCCTTGGACGTACAAGCACCTCTTGCGGCATGTAATCGTCAAATTGGGGCGAAACGAGGAACAAAAAAGCCCACGCGACCTTTCGGACGGTGGGCCCAAGATTTAGCGATCAAATCTGCGTTATTCCGCAGCGGCGGTCGCCGCGCTGTGGGCCTCAACCGCGGCCAGATCTTCAGCCGATGGTTCGGGCAGGGCCAGCGGTGCGTCGGCCCGCTGATACATCCACGCGATCAGGTTTGCGCGGTCTGCCTCGTCCTTTAGCCCGGCAAAGCCCATTTTCGTACCGGGCGCCCAAGCCTTGGGCTTGAGAAGGAAGCCGTCCAGAGCCTCTGCTGTCCAGTCGCCATCAATCCCGGCCAGCGCACCGGAGTAAGAGTAAGTGCCATCAGATGCAATGTCGCGGCCAACGATGTTCCACAATGCCGGACCGATTTTGTTTACGCCGCCTTGCTCAAAAGCGTGGCAGGTTGTGCATTTGGCCGCTGCCTTCGGGCCCAGAGCCGGGTTCGCATCAGCAAGACGGATAGAAATCGGAGTGATAAAAACCTCTTCATCACTGCCGCCAACAGCCAATTCGGGGATCGGGAAACCATTGACGATCTTATCATGGTGACCGTGATGAGCCGGGTCGAAAAGTTTCGTGAGCTGGATGAAGCTCAGACCCAGAAACGCGGCAAATAGGATAGAGGCGAAGATCAGAAAGGAATTGCTCATCGACTAGACCTGCGGTGGACTATTTTGCTCCTGCGCCCGAAAAGGCTAAGGAAGGTTGAATTCGTTGTGTTGGATGGCCTAAGGGGCTGGAAAACGCAAGGGCTGCGACACTGCAAATGGGGTCCAGCGACGCTGGTACAGGGTCACGGTTAATGCAAGCGAAGCGCAGACGGCGCAGGGAGACGACATGAAGGTCGCTTTTCAGGGCGAATTGGGGGCCAATTCACACACGGCAGTTCTGCAGTATTACGGGGGCAGCTCTGTTGAGCCGGTCCCCTGCCGGACCTTTGAGGAGAGCTTTGCCGCCGTCCCGGCCGGGCATGCCGACGCAGCCATGATCCCCATTGATAACTCGACGGCTGGACGTGTCGCTGATGTTCATCGACTGCTCCCCGAAAGCGGGTTGCATATCATCGGCGAGCACTTCCTGCCGATCCAGTTTCAGCTCATGGGACTGCCCGGGCACAGCGTCGCCGAAGCGCAACGGGTGCTGAGCCACGTTCATGCGCTGGGCCAGTGCCGTGATGTCATCCGCCGACATGAACTGGAACCAGTGGTTGCCCACGACACGGCGGGTGCAGCAAAGATTGTTGCGGAGGCGGGTTCTGCGGAGCAGGTTGCGCTGGCGCCTTCGCTTGCCGCGGAGATGTACGGGCTGGAAATCTATGAAGCCGACGTCAGCGATTCACAGGACAACAACACCCGTTTCGTGTTGCTGGCCCCTCATCCTTATGCCGTCACCGGCAAGGAAGAGAAGGTCATCACCTCACTGGTGTTCAAGACGCGCTCCGTTCCGGCCGCACTTTATAAGGCGCTGACCGGCTTTGCCACCAATGGCGTCAACATCACTAAGCTGGAAAGCTACATCACGGATGCCCGGCATACGGTGGCGCAGTTCTACACCGACATTGACGGGGCGCAGGACGACACTAACGTTTCCATAGCCCTGCAGGACCTCGCCTATTTCAGCGATCATGTTCGAGTTTTGGGGTCCTATCCGGCTTCAACCTTCCGCAAGAGGTGAGCACCGCTGTTGCGNCAGATCGACTCGGGTTTTGATGCCATCCATGATTCAATCATGAAACGCGCGATCGAATCCCGGCGCGGCAGGCGAAAACTGTCCGACCCGCGGAGAGCCTCGATATCCGCTCGACTGTACCAGTCTGCGCGCTCCAGCTCCTCCGTATTGACGGATAGGGCTTCGGTCTCCGACCAGGCGAAAAAGCCGATCATGAGGGAGTTGCTGAAGGCCCAGGGCTGGGACGCCGCATAGCGCACGCGGCCGATGCGCAGGCCGACTTCTTCAGCGACTTCGCGGGCCACTGTTTGTTCCAGTGTTTCACCGGCGTCGACGTAGCCAGCCAGAATGGAGTGTATCGTTGGCGGAAAGTTGTGGTTGCGGGCCATGACACAGCGCTCGCCGCTGGGATCCTGAACCAGCATGATGGTGGCGGGATTGATCCGAGGGAAGAGCGCTTCTTCGCAATCTGATTCCGTACAGCGGCGCTCCAGCCCAGCGCGGGCTGGTTCGGTGGCGCTTCCGCAGCGACCGCAAAACCCGCTGCTGCGGTGCCATGCGAGCAAATGTCGCGCATAGGCACCGACCCCAGCCAGAAACGGGTCGAGGTTAGGGCCGGTCATCCACGGGTCGATAAACTGGGCTTGGCGACCGCCTGTCTCCGGGGCTTCGTGGGCTGATATATCGGCGGCGAAGTACGGTGTACCGCCGCGCATGCCCAGAAAGACAACCGGATCGCTGGATCTCAGCTGATCTCGCCGCAGGCTGTGCAGTTGGTTCCCGTCCTCGCTCATTAGAACCTGCCGTCGCCATATGGGCAGGATTTCGGCCTTGTCGCTGTCCAGCGCTGCACGGATTGCCGCCGGATCACTCCGATCCAGTCCATCACGGTCGAGGCCTTCAAAAGTGTAGGGTAAGGGGTGCTGGGATAACTGATGCGCGCTTCCGGTAAACGCGCGCGGTGTCTGGTCATCGACGTCGCGGATCTCCGTTCGCCGTGGCATGGCGCTGGGGGAGGGGTCATCGCGGTCCAAGTGGGCCGGGGAAAGCGCTTTTTGCGGGTCGTCGTTGTTCATGCCTTATCTTGCAAGCCGCTCGGCTGTGCTCCATATAATACCGTGAAGGTTGGGGCGGACGTGCCTCTCGCCAACCCGGTCAGGTCCGGAAGGAAGCAGCCGTAACGAATTTGGTTCGGGTCGTTCCAATCTTCCCTTAAAATTTCTTTCTGCCGCCCTGTTTAGCGCAATTCCATTGGAAGGGCAGGGCGCGGACACGGCGAGAACGTGGATAAAGTGGCAGATGGATCCCTCCAACCAGACATCGCTGATCAAGGGCGACACCAGCGAGTATCTGGTGCTGGCGCGGAAATACCGTCCCCGTGACTTTTCGACCCTGGTTGGGCAGGAAGCGCTGGTTCGGACACTGCGCAATGCCTTTGAAACTGGTCGACTAGCCCATGCGTTCCTGCTTTCCGGCGTGCGTGGTGTGGGCAAGACTACCACGGCGCGGATCGTCGCCCGGGCGCTGAACTGTCAAGAAGAAGGCCGCACCAGCCCCGCTGCTGATCCCTGCGGCACCTGTACCTCGTGCATTGAGATTAGTGCTGACCGAAGTGTTGACGTGATCGAGATGGACGCCGCCAGCCACACCGGTGTCGACAATATGCGGGAGATCATGGACGGGATGAAATACGCCCCAGTCTCCTCGCGCTATAAAATCTACATCATCGACGAAGTGCACATGCTTTCGAAGTCTGCCTTCAACGCCCTGTTGAAGACGTTGGAAGAGCCCCCCGCGCACGTCAAATTTATCTTCGCCACCACCGAGGCCGACCGCGTACCAATTACGGTGCGCAGCCGCTGCCAGCGCTTCGACCTGCGTCGGATATCTGCCCAACNGCTGGCAAGCTATTTCCGCGGGCTGACTGATGCAGAANGCGTGAGTATCAGCGATGAAGCCCTGCAATTGATTGCACAGGCAGCCGACGGGTCTGCGCGCGACGGACTTTCACTGCTCGATCAAGCCATCGCGCTGGGACAAAATTCCATCGACGTCGAGGCTGTCCGTGACATGCTCGGGCTGTCGGACTACGGACGCGTAGTTGAGCTGTTCCAAGCGATCGCGCGCGGCGAGGCGGAGCGNGTGCTGGCGCTGTTCGATGCGCTGTATAGTGATGGAGCAGACCCGTCTGCAGTGGTCCGCTCGGTTGCTGAGTTCTCTCATGAGCTGACCCGTCTGCACGTAACCCGGGGTGAGGCCCGGCTGGCAAATGGCGAAGGCCACCGCGAGGCGATCCTTGAGCTGGCGCGCGGCCTGTCCATGCCACAATTGAGCCGGTTCTGGCAGNCTGCACTGGCTGGCCTGCGTGAAGTTCAGTCGGCTTTCCAACCCAATATGGCCGCGGAGATGGTGCTCCTTCGCCTGTGTTATCTGTCGCAGATGCCGGACCCCGGACAGCTGATCGAACACATTCGCGCCGGCGGCGCACCNCCGGCGCCGCCTCAACCAGTGCCAACAGCACAACCCCCGGCGGGGCAGCCACCAACGGGAGACGCGCCGGCGCCGGATAGCGGCCCGCGAGTAACGCTGGCGCCTTCCGGTGCCCCTGTGTCAGCGTCTCCGCTCCTTCCTGCACCGCCGCAAGCCCCACCGCCCGGCCCCGAGGCGGACCCGCTGGAACGAGCGCACGTCGAAGCCCTACCGGAGCCTGAGCAGGCGGATTCTTCCAGCCAACCAACGCCTCATGAAACAGCTGGCCCGCCAGACTGGGCCGATATTCCGCCCCTCGATGACCCAACCGGCGGAATTTCTAGCGGCGCTGATGGCTTTTCCATCGACGCTGGGACAACCAGCATCATTGACGATGACGGGGACATAGCGCCCGCGCCGGAGCCTGAGCCNCAAACCCTACCTGGCGGTTTCGAAGGACTGGTGAACCTTATTGCCGAGCAGTCCTCAGCCCTTTTGGGTGCGCAGTTGTCNGAAGACGTGCATCTGGTCCGTTTCGAGCCGCCGCGATTAGAGATCCGGCTGACATCTCGTGCACCACGCGATCTGCCGCGACAGGTGCAGGACGCCGTACTACGGCTAACCGGAGAGCGGCTGACAGTTGCCATTTCCGATGAGGAAGGCCAGTTACCGCTGGCTGAGACGCGCCGTTTGGCGCGACAGGCGGAAATCGATGAAGCCACCCGCCATCCTACCGTGCAGGCAGCGTTGCAGGCTTTCCCGAGCGCAAAGGTCCAGGATGTGCGCTACAAACCCAACGCAATTCCACAAGAGGAGTAGAGCCGTGAAAAACCTCGGCAACATGATGAAGCAGGCGCAGGCAATGCAGGCCAAAATGGCCGAGATGCAGGCGAAGCTCGAACAGATGACGGTGGAAGGGGCCGCCGGTGGTGGCATGGTCAAAGTCACCCTAACNGGCAAAGGTGAGATGCGTGGTGTCGCCATAGATCCCGCCCTGATCGACCCCGAAGAAGTCGAAGTGCTCGAAGACCTGCTGGTTGCGGCACACAACGACGCCAAGGCCAAATCCGAAGCCATGATGGCCGAGGAAATGAAGGCGGTCACTGGCGGGCTGCAGCTGCCGCCCGGCATGAAAATGCCCTTCTAGGCATGATCCTCAATGACCTTGAGCCGCTGCTGCGCCTGCTCGGGCGTCTGCCCGGGGTTGGCCCACGGTCCGCGCGTCGGCTGGCGCTGGAGCTAATCCAGAACAAAGAAGCGCTGATGCGGCCGCTGGCCCAGTCGCTGCTGGATACGGCTGATGCGGTGCGCGAATGCGGCACCTGCGGTAACCTCGACACCGAGGACCCGTGCCGGATCTGTCTGTCGCCCACGCGGCTGAGCGAGGACGGCGAGGTGGTGCTCTGCGTGGTGGAAACCGTCAGCGACCTGTGGGCGCTGGAGCGCTCGGGCAGCTTCAAGGGCCGTTATCATGTACTCGGCGGTACGCTGTCCGCTTTGGATGGCCGTGGGCCGGACCAGCTGCGGGTCGGCAGCCTGCTCGAACGGGTGCGTCGGGGCGAAGCGCGCGAGGTCATCCTTGCGCTGTCAGCGACGGTCGACGGCCAGACAACGGNGCACTACCTCGCGGAACGGCTGCAGGAACTGGGCGCTGAAGTGAGCGCCGTCGCGCAGGGTGTGCCGGTGGGCGGTTCGCTGGAATACCTCGATGACGGCACCTTGCTCGCCGCCATGAAGGCCCGCCGCTCGGTCTGAACGGCGTCAGGCGTCNTCTGGCTTNACCAGCACCACAGTAGCGCCGTCGACATCGGCGATTTTGCCGTAACTCCCAACCTTGAAGCTCTCGTCAGACCGGGCNCGCCAGACCGTGTCGCCGACCCGGACCGATCCAGAGGCACCGGCGCGGATCGCCCGGTGAACCTCCACTACNTGCCCGACCATGGACGCACCACGGTCGTTAAGGTCACTGTCTTCGCTGCCGCTCAGAAAGCGTTTCCAGACATTGCGGCCAAGGATCAGCCCCACCAGTGATGACAGACCGAACAGCAGCAGGTTGACCCACGGCAGATCACCGGGGATCAGCCAGGCCAGCAGAGCCGTCAGCAGGGCACCGGCGCCGAACCACAGCATCATGGTCCCCGGCGCAAGCATTTCGATCACCAGCAGCACACAGCCGATGGCCAGCCAGAACCACGGGGCCGCCAGCAGGTCAGTCACAAGCGATAGTTCCACGGCCCTTACTTCTCCTGCTGTTGCTCGAGCGCGGCCTTGGCCAGCTCGGTCACACCGCCGATGGCACCGATGACGTTGGAGGCTTCCAGCGGCATGAACACCAGTTTGTTGTTGCTCGATGTCGCCATTTCCTTCAGCGCGGTGATGTAGTTATTGGCGACGAAGTAGTTCACCGCCTGCAGATCACCGTCGGAGATGGCCTTGGACACCATTTCGGTGGCGCGGGCTTCAGCTTCGGCCTCACGCTCACGGGCTTCGGCGTCGCGGAAGGCGGCTTCACGCCGACCCTCGGCCTCGAGGATCAGCGACTGCTTTTCGCCCTCGGATTTGAGAATTTCAGCCGCCCGGAAGCCCTCGGCCTCGAGGATGTTGGCGCGCTTCTCGCGCTCAGCCTTCATCTGGCGGGCCATAGCGTCGACGAGATCGCGCGGGGGGGTGATGTCCTTGATCTCCACGCGGGTGATCTTGACGCCCCATGGGTCAGAAGCGTCGTCGATGACGCGCATCAAGCTCTCGTTTATCTTGTCTCGGTTGGACAGGATTTCATCGAGATCCATGGAGCCGACCACGGTTCTGATGTTGGTCATGGTCAGGTTGACCACGGCGCGGGTCAGGTTGCGCACCTGATAGGATGCGCGCGGGGTGTCAACGACCTGATAGAAGACCACGCCATCGACCGTCACCATGGCGTTGTCTTTGGAAATCACTTCCTGGCTGGGGATGTCCAGAACCTGCTCCATGACGTTCATCTTGACCCCAATGCGGTCGAAAAACGGCACGATGATGTGCAGGCCGGGGTCGAGCAGGCGGGTGAACTTTCCGAAGCGTTCGACCGTCCATTCGTTCCCCTGTGGGATCGACTTGACGGCGCCGGTGACGATGAAGATCGCCACCAGGAACACAGCGACGATGGTGATCGAGCTGAAGTTCATGAAAAAACCAAAGATTTCCAATGTCTTACTCCTCAGGGGAATTGAGGGCACAGCCTATGCCAGCCCACGCATGCTTTAAAGGTTATATGCTGACGCAGAGCGGCCTTTGCAAGGTATGTCGTCGGTAGCAGGCAGGCTACCACGCTGCGGCCCTGCGCGCTTGTCAGCAGCCGGTCAGGGGGATACCTAAAAGCTACGACCCTTTATTCTGCCGCAAAAAGTCTCGCCCATGACAGTTCTGGATATCCTGATCGCGCCGCACCCGACGCTCAAAGCCAAGGCCAAGCCGGTCGATACGATCGACGACGACCTGCGCCGGCTGCTCGATGACATGCTGGAAACCATGTATGACGCACCCGGGATCGGACTAGCTGCCAATCAGATCGGAGCCTTGCACCGTGTGTTGGTCATGGATTGCGGCTCACGCGATGAAGACGAAGTGCCGCGGCCGATGAAGATCGTCAACCCACAGATAACCGGTATTTCCGAGGAAATGAGCAGCTACGAAGAAGGCTGCCTCAGCATCCCAGAGCAATACGCTGACGTCGAGCGACCCGCGGTGGTTCAAGTAGCCTATCAGGACGAGACTGGCGCGCGGCACGAACGCATTTTCACTGGGCTGGAGGCGACCTGTATCCAGCACGAGATCGATCACCTCAACGGCATTTTGTTCGTTGACCATCTCAGCAACCTCAAGCGCAACATGCTGATNAAAAAACTGCGCAAGCTGGTCAAGGAGCGTGAGGAAGACGCGGCTAAAGATGGTTGAAGGGCCTGACCTGACCGGCGTGGGCGTGTCGTTGGACGCCCATTGGGCCATCGGCGCGTTGGAGGTGACGGACGCCTTCGGTCGTGTGGTGCCAATCACCCTTCGTTACAACACCGGTTTTCTCGATGCGGCCGTACGGGCCAGCGTTACCGACCGGGTGACTTTCTTCTGGCGTTTTGAAAATGACCCGCTTTTGGGNGCAGGCGGCCCGGACCAAGAAATGGAAGCCAGCCTTGCCTATATGGAGGCTGCTATCACAGGGGCGATTCCCAGTGACGGCGGTTCTCTGGTCTCGGTTCGTCTGGGCAATGGCATGATCGAATATGCCGTCGCCTTTTTCTCTGAAGCCGCCCACGAGAGCTTCGCCGAGGCCTTTGAGCCGCCCGAAGCCTTCTTTAACAAATTTGCCGCGCAGCAGTTTACCCATGGCCACGAGTTCTGGCCCGAGTACCTGCCGCCGGGCTTTGAAACCAAGGGCTGAGCCGTGCGTGTGGTGTTCATGGGCACACCGGCCTTTGCGGTCGAAGCGCTGCGGTCGCTGATCGAGGTGCGTCACGACGTGGTCTGCGTTTACACTCAGCCGCCCCGCCCGGCACGACGCGGCCAGAAAGAGCAGCCCTCCCCGGTGCAGGCCTTCGCCGAGGCTGCAGGAATCCCAGTACGGACGCCTTTGAACTTCCGCGAGCAAGCCGACCGGGACGCCTTTGCCTCGCTGCAGGCCGACGTTGCAGTCGTGGTGGCCTATGGCCTGATTCTGCCCCAAACGGTGCTGGACGCACCCCGGCGCGGCTGTCTGAANATTCACGCCAGCCTGCTGCCGCGCTGGCGGGGGGCAGCGCCGATCCATCGAGCGATCGAGGCCGGAGATAGCGAAACCGGGGTTGGTATCATGCAGATGGAAGCCGGGCTGGATACGGGTCCGGTGCTGCTGGAAGACCGACTTAGCATCAGCCCGACCGAGACCACAGGCGCGCTGCATGACCGGCTGGCGGCCCTAGGCGGACGTTTGATTGTTCAGGCGTTGGAACGGCTTGGAAGCCTGCAACCGACATCGCAGGCTGAGACCGGCCAGAGCTATGCTGCCAAGATTGACAAGGCCGAGACCCGCATTCGCTGGGACGTTCCGGCGGACGTTGTGCGTCAGCGGATCAACGCCTTTTCGCCCTTTCCGGGCGCCTGGTTCGAGCGAGAGGGTGAGCGGGTCAAGGTGCTGCGTGCCGACGTGGGCTTGGTCAAGGCTGCCCCTGATACGGTTCCGGGTACGGTGCTGGACGGTGTGGGTCTGCAGATTGTCTGTGGCGATGGGCAGGCCGTTTCGCTGCTGGAGTTGCAGCGCGCAGGCAAAACCCCCGCGAGCGCGGATGTCGTCTTGCGCGGTAACCCTATCCCTCCCGGAACGAGGCTCGATTGATGCCCCGGTTCGCAATCCGACTGGAATACGACGGCACGCCCTACATGGGCTGGCAGTTTCAGCAGCATGGCCCTTCGGTACAAGGTGCGATCATCGACGCCTTCCGCGAATTTACGGGAGAGACCCTGACCATCCATGCAAGTGGACGCACTGATGCGGGCGTGCACGCTTTAGGACAGGTTATCCACGTTGATGTCGATGGAGACCGCTTTGATGCTAACCGGATCCGAGAGGCCCTGAACGGCTGCCTCCGCCCGCATCCCATCGCGGCGCTGGACGTGATCGAAGTCGAAGCGGACTTTCATGCCCGCTTTGCCTGCACCGGCCGTGCCTATCGCTACATCATCGTAAATCGCCGCCCCGGGTTGGCGCTGGAGCGAAACCGCGCTTGGCTGGTTCGCTCTCCACTGAATACCGAGGCCATGGACCAAGCCGCTCAGGCGCTTGTCGGCCACCACGATTTTACCTCGTTCCGCGCGATCATCTGCCAGGCAAAAACGCCGATAAAGACACTGGATCAGCTGCGCGTCTGGCGCACGGGGGAGCAGGTGATTGTCGAGACCGCTGCCCGGTCTTTCCTGCATAATCAGGTGCGGAATATGGTCGGCACACTGGTTGAGGTAGGCGCGGGCCGCAAGCCGGTGGACTGGGTCGCTGAAGTACTGGAGGCTCGCGATCGGCAGGCTGGCGGTCCCAAGGCCCCTGCCTGTGGGCTCTACTTCGTGCGAGCGAATTATCCGGCGAAGTACCGCTGGACCAGCGACGCATAGATCGCAGTCAGGTCATCGATATCCTTTAGGGCGACACGCTCGTCGATCTTGTGCATGGTCTGTCCGACCAGCCCAAACTCGGCGACGGGGCAGATATCTTTGATGAAACGCGCATCCGAAGTGCCGCCTGCCGTTGAAAGAGTGGGCCGGCGTCCAGTATGCGCCTCAACCACGTCTGCAATCAGTGCGCCAAAGGCTTCAGGCGGGTAAATGAAGCTCTCCCCAGACACGCGATATCGGACGGAGACATGCTGGCGCTGCGGGGCAACGAGGTCGTTGATCCAGCGCTGTAAGCTGTCACTGCTGTGGCTGTCATTGAAGCGAATGTTGACCGTCGCGGTAGCCTTCGCGGGAATGAGATTATCGGCGGGGTTCCCGACATCGAAACTCACAACCTGAGCCGACGAGGCCTGAAAATGAGCGGTGCCGGCGTCCAGCGGCTCGGCGGTCAGCGCACTGAGCACGGCTAGGAGCGGGTGAACCGGATTATCGGCGAGGTGGGGGTATGCGACGTGGCCCTGCGTGCCCGTGCTTTCAAAATAAGCGGTGATCGAGCCGCGGCGGCCAATTTTAATGGCGTCACCCAGTGTTTCAGGATTGGTCGGCTCGCCGACGATACAAACGTCCGGGCGTTCGCCAGCATCCTGCATCCAGTCGAGTAGCGCGCGGGTGCCGTCAGTGGCGGGGCCTTCTTCATCACCCGTGATGATTAGAGAGATAGCATCGCCTTCTGCCAGCGTTCCGAGTACCGCTTCGACCGCCCCCATGAAGCAGGCCACGCCAGATTTCATATCGACCGCGCCGCGACCATAAAGCTGCCCGTCGACGATGTTCGCCCCGAAGGGCGGATGGCGCCACGCGGCTTCATCTCCCGGCGGCACAACGTCCGTGTGACCCGCGAAGGCAAAGTGACGGCCGTTCNATGCCCCACGCGGGCCGAATTTAACGAACAGGTTTGGCACCCCATTGCGGTCGACTCGTTCTGCACAGCCACCAAGCCCTTCGGCCCACTGCGCGATGTAGGTCAGCGCGCCCCCTTCCGTTGGGGTAACGGAGGGGCAGCGAATCAGGGCCTGCGCGTGCTGGACCGACGCAGACACTGCGGTCGAAGGTTTAACGTTTGCAGCCATGGCTCGGGTTAGTCCCGCAGCAGTTCGTTGATGCTGGTCTTCGATCGTGTGCGCTCGTCCACGCGTTTAACGATTACAGCGCAGTAGAGCGAAGGGCCGTCACNGGACTTGGGCGGCATAGTCCCTGAGACCACGACGGAATAAGCCGGGACTCGTCCCATATGGATTTCACCGGTGGCGCGGTCGACAATCTTAGTCGAGGCGCCGAGGTACACGCCCATGGACAGCACGGAGCCTTCTTCGACCACCACACCCTCAGCGACTTCCGCTCGCGCGCCGATGAAGCAGTTGTCTTCGATGATAACCGGGCCGGCTTGCAGCGGTTCAAGAACACCACCGATCCCGGCGCCGCCAGAGATATGGCAGTTCTTGCCAATCTGCGCGCAAGAGCCGACCGTCGCCCAGGTGTCGATCATGGTGCTTTCATCAACGTAGGCACCGAGATTGACGAAGGACGGCATCAGCACGACACCCTTGGCAATATGGGCCGAGTGGCGCACGACCGAACCGGGAACCGCGCGGAAGCCTGCTTCGCGGAAGCGCTCTGCCCCCCAGCCGTCAGTCTTTAGCCGAACTTTGTCCCAGCCCGGCGCACCTGCACAAGCGCCGTCCATCACTGCCATGTCATTGAGACGGAAGCCCAGAAGAACGGCCTTCTTGGCCCACTGATTCACCTGCCACTGACCTAAGCCCTCACGCTCGGCGACACGCAAGCTGCCATTATCGAGGGCTTCGAGCGTCGCATTAACGGCGTCGCGGATTTCGCCCTGGGTATCGACGCCGACGTTATCGCGGTCGTCGAAGGCGGCTTCGATCAGGCTTTCAAGGCGGGCGAGGTTCATGGCAAGCTCCTTCTTGTGGCGATTTCCGCGCTGATGCGCAGGCTGCTGAGGGTCATAGGGTGTTCAGCACCGTTTCGGTCAGAAAATCCGANAGGTCCACTACCGAATGGTCAATGAAGCCATCTCCATCCTCCAGACCCATTTTCCCCCAGTCCGTATCCGAGAGGACATGGACGGTCTTCATGCCAACATCTTTCGCCGTTCGCAGGTTGCGTGGGCTGTCTTCGAAGAAAATCGACCGGTGCGGGTCGACACCATGGACCTCAAAGAAGATCTCGAAGGCGACAGGGCGCGGCTTGGGTTTGAAGTCGATGGTGCGAATATCAGCGATCGCCTCGAAGCTGCCTGGTGGGAAGCCGAGTTGGTCAAGGCAGGCAAGAGCGTGCTCGCGGAAACCGTTGGTAAAGACCAGCACCCGGCCGGGCAGCCGGGCAATGGCATCGACCAGCGCCGGATTGCGCGGGATACGGCTATAGTCGACTTGCATGAGGAATCGGGCATAAGCATCGACCTCAATCCCGTGTTCGGCGACCAGTCCAGATAGCGTTGTGCCGTATTCCAGAAACAGCCGCCTCTGCTCCAGCTTGGCTTCAGCCAGCGGCAGATCAAAGGCCTCTGCGACATAGAGGCCCATNCGCTCGGCCACCTGTGGGAAGAAGTTGGAACTGGCCGGATAGAGGGTGTCGTCGAGGTCAAAGACCCAAGTATCGATTTTGGAAAAGGACATGTTGTCCGCCTTGTCGCGCTGTTGCACCGGGACTCTACGGCGCTGATCGGAATTGCCAAGGCCGGTCAGCATTATTTTTGAATCCGTAAAGCGAGAATTTTTGTCGCCGGATTCAGGTAAATGCTTTAGATTATGCGACTATCGTTCGCGGGAGATGGATTTGAGTGAGTCGCGCTTTGATAATTCGCTCGGTTTCTGGAGTGGTTGGCAGCGCTATGCCTTGGCGCTGGGCGCACTGATCTTTCTGTTTGCGCTGCTGTTCTGGGCTTTTGCTGAACTCAATCGCCACAACAAGGATATCCAGACTGGGGGCAACAATTCGCCGTTTTGGCGGATCGGCGAAGTTGAAACTGCGCTGCTGCGTTACATCAACGCCGTCGATCTGTACCGCTCGTTGGACCCGGACAGCTCCCCGGTTGCCGTTGTGGATTCCTATGAAGTCCTTCTCAGTCGTGTAGCGCTGTTTCAGAAGCCGGATACGATGCGCGCTATTGCTGAGATTGATGGCGTCACCATTTCGCTCACCGCGCTCCATGGAGAGCTGATCAGTCTGCAGCCGCAGATGGAACTGTTGACCGAAAACGGCCTGACTGGAGGACAGCTCAAAGCCATCCGTGAGACGATGAATGGCTATGCTTGGGAGTTCAGCGGCTATCCGCGCGAGGCCATGCAGGTGCAGGAGGGCCTGATCGCCGGGGTGCAGCGGAAGGTGCGAAATACCTACAACCTGCTCGCCGTGATCTTCCTCTTCATTGTTGGCACTGGCGGCATCATTGCTTTTTTCGTGTTTCGAGAGCGCAGTTTGGCGATCGAGACACAGAACTATCTGGCGACCGCAATCGAGACCATGCCTGACGCCTTCGCCCTGTATGATGCCGAAGATCAACTGGTGCTCTCCAACCAGCGCTTTCGCCAGAACCACGGCCTGAGTGTCGAAGATGCGCAGGCGAGTCCGAGTTTCGGCGATCTGTTGGAACGGGATCTCGATGCACAGCGCTTTCCCGCAGCTGGCGAAAACCCGCGCGCCTGGCTGAACAAGCGCATCAATCGCCACAACCATCCGTCAGCCCCGTTCGAAGAGCCATTTACGAAGGATCGATGGCTTCAGATTGCTGAGCGTCGCACCCGTCGGGGTGAGGTGGTCTCCATTGCGACGGACATCACCCAGCTCAAGCACCGGGAGTTGGAACTCGCGAGATCCAGCCTGCGCCTACAGCAGCTTGCCGAAGCGTCCTTCGACGGTATCGTGGTGGTCGAGGATGAAAAGATCACGCGCTTCAACGACCACGTTGGCGATATTTTTGGCTGGAAGGCTACGGAGTTGCACGGCAAGCCGGTCGATATTCTGTTCGCCCCTGGCACCGACGCACTCTGGCAGCGGGCAAAGGATCAGGTAGCCCTTCGCTCCCGCGAGACGCTGGCACAGCACCGCGAGGGCCACCTGTTCAATGTCGAGCTGTCATCGCGCCGCATCACCTACGACGATGGCCGTCTGGAAGTCGTATACTCCATTCGTGACATCACTGAGCGCAAGCAGGCGGAAGATGAGTTGCGTGCAGCAAAGGACGCCGCCGAGGCCGGTTCCCGGGCCAAGTCCGACTTCCTCGCTATGATGAGCCATGAAATCCGCACACCGATGAACGCGATCATGGGCATGACCACCATGCTGATGAAGTCCAATCTAGACGACCAGCAAAGGGCCTATGCGACCACGGCACAGGACTCGGCTGAGGGTCTGCTGGTCATTCTCAACGACCTGCTCGACCTCTCTAAGCTCGAAGCCGGAAAATTTAGTCTTGAGATGGCCGACTTCGACCTGCCTGACCTGGCAAACGGAGTGATGGACCTGCTGGCACCGCACGCCAGTGAGAAGAAGCTCAAGGTTGAGGGCGATTGGCAGGGATTAGACCAGCGCCGGGTCAAAGGGGATCCGACCCGGGTTCGTCAAATTCTGCTCAACCTGCTTGGCAACGCGGTCAAGTTCACCGAGGCTGGCAGCGTAACCATGCGCATTAGTCAGGAGCCGCCCACGCCAGCAGGCCGGATCGGTACCTTCATCGAGGTGATCGACACTGGTATCGGGATCAGTCGAGAGCAGCAGCAGCGGCTGTTCAGTCCCTTCACACAGGCTGATGCAACTGTCAGCCGCCGGTTCGGCGGGACCGGGCTGGGGTTGGCCATCTGCCGCCGTTTGGTGGAGGCAATGGGCGGAGAGATCGGTGTGTCATCGGAAGTCGGCAGGGGTTCGACGTTCTGGTTTNGGCTTGAATTCAATGCGACAGCCGGCGTGCCAGCCTTAGACGCTGAGGGCGTGGTCGATCTTGGAACTGACCAGATGTCTGAACAGGTGCCAGTCGCTGCGTCACCGGCTGCATCTGTGGCTGGCGAAGCGGCTGCAGCAGGGGAATATCGCATCCTTCTGGTCGAAGACAGCCCTACCAACCGCGCGGTTGTCGAAGCCTTCCTCGAAGATCTTCCGGTCCGGCTGGACATGGCGGAGAATGGCCAAGAAGGCGTGGAGAAAGCTGCAGCGCGTGTGTACGACTTGGTATTGATGGACATGGCCATGCCCGTTATNGACGGGCTGACCGCAACCCGGCAGATCCGAAAGCTGGCGGGCCTTTACGGCAAAGTGCCGATCGTCGCTCTGACGGCTAATGCAATGGCCAGCGACCGGGAAGCGTGCCTTGCCGCCGGGATGAACGATTATCTCTCTAAACCGCTNAGTCTTTCTGGCCTGGTCGACAGCGTACGCCGCTGGCTCGCGTTGGAGGAGCCAGGGGTATCCACGACGGACNGTATGAATGAGAATGGCCGGACGGCATCTGAAACGGTAAAGGCCGCCGCAGCTCAGGCAGGGGCTAAGGTTCCAGCCGACGCCGATGGAGAGTCAGAAATCCCGATGGAAGCCAGTCGGCCTGCTGACGACGTGGGCTATGATTTGGAGATCCGGGCCAAGGCCNAACGCGCAATCGCGGCCAGTCCGGCCGCCGACACCGGCAGCGGTGCGGCGACCCGCGTTACCAATCTGCTGGATGCATCCGTTTTGGCGCAATTGCAGACCGACACCGGCGAAGATGTCTTGAAAATGCTGGTGACAGCATTTCTTGAGGAGCTGGAAGGCCGCCTGACAACCGTTCAGGATCTGTGCGCGTCAGAACGCTGGGCTGACTTGCGCCATGAGGCGCACACTATCAAGGGATCGTCGGCAACCTTTGGCGCAGCAGCACTGTCGCAGGCGGCAAAACGAATCGAAGTNGCTTGTGATCAAGGCCAGGCCGACGCCATAAAGAAAGATATTGATGATTTTCNCGCGCTTGCAGGAAAAACCCGGACAGCACTGGTTAAGGCGCTGAAACTTAAGCTTTCTCGTGGGCAAGCGGCCGCGTAATCCTGCGGTGCTGTCGCGGTTTTGGCATCACATGACGGAAAATCAACGGCTTTACTTCATTTAGTTCGTCACCACTTCACTACCTGATCCCGAGTAAGATCGCGACGCGCCAGGCATGGCCAGCTCGCCGTCGTCAGACCTCGACACACAGAATGGGGCCGAAAATCATGGCACCGCACGAGAGCGCAGCATTTTTTGACGCAGACCGCGACCAGGTCGAGGAGACCGGTGAAGTCGTATCGCCCGACAACGTGGTTCCGATCAAAGGCCCGGAACAGCCGAACCGAACAGAAGCCGAGGCAGCGGTAAAGACGCTGATTGCCTACACTGGCGAAGACGCAGAACGCCCCGGGGTGATTGAGACCCCCAAACGCGTTGTCAAAGCCTTCGACGAATGGTTTGGCGGCTACCAGATCGACGCCGATACACTGCTGTCCAAGACCTTCGATGAGGTTGAGGGCTATCAGGACATGGTGCTGTTGCGCGATGTTCCATTTCACAGCCACTGTGAACATCATATGGCACCGATCGTTGGCAAGGCGCACGTTGCTTATATGCCACGCGGCCGGGTCGTCGGAATCTCCAAGCTGGCGCGCGTGGTCGATGCTTTCGCTCGCCGGTTCCAGATTCAGGAGCGGATGACCCAAGAGGTTGCGCAGACCATTGATCGCGTCCTGCAGCCCGCCGGGGTCGCCGTTGTAATCGAAGCAGAACATCACTGCATGACCACGCGAGGGATCCATACTCACGGAACCGTCATGCACACCAAGCACCTCTCTGGCGTGTTTCTCGAAGACCCTAACCTGCGTCGAGAGTTCTTTGACGCTCTGAGATAAGGTTGCTCTGTTAGTGAAGCAGATTTAAGCTCTCAGGCTGGAAAAACGGCCCGGGAGCGAGCCTTTGGATCTCCGATCTGTCGCGAACCTTGTCGGCTATCTGCTCGGCATTCTCGCGGTCGCCATGTTGNTTCCAGCAGCCTATGAAGCGCTGCTCGGCAACCCAGCCTGGCGAGCCTTCGTGGTATCCGCTGCGATAACAGGCTTTGCGGGCCTCACGCTTAGCCTCACCACCCGAACCAAGGTGCCGGTGTTTACCGTCCGACACGCATTTGTTTTCACGACCGTGGCATGGGCGCTTGTGTGCCTGTTTGGGGCGCTGCCGTTTGTGCTGGGTGATCTCGATCTGAGCCTGGCCGAAGCCGTTTTTGAGTCGACGTCCGGGATCACCACCACTGGCTCAACCGTCATGACGGGCCTCGATCTGCTGTCCCCCGGCTTTCTGCTGTGGCGGGCCTTGCTGCAATGGCTGGGTGGCGTCGGGGTTGTTGTTACTGCCATGAGCCTGCTGCCCGTCCTGCAGATCGGTGGCATGCAACTGTTCCAAACTGAGTCCTTCGAGCAAACAGAAAAGCTGCTGCCGCGCGCGGGCGAATTGGCCTTCAAGATTGTGCAGGTCTATCTTGTGCTGACTGGGATTGCGGCGATCACCTACTTCCTGCTTGGGATGGGACCGCTCGACGCCATCCTGCACGCCATGACCTCGATCGCCACGGGTGGGTTCAGCACCCATGACAGCAGCTTTGCATTCTTTGACAGTCCGGCAATAGAGGGCGCAGCGATCCTGTTCATGATCCTGGGATCGATCCCATTTCTGCTGTTCATCCGCCTCTCTCAACGAGACGCCACTGCCTTGCGCGGTGACAGCCAAGTCTGGACGTTTTTGGCGCTGGTGGCGACCGGGGTTGGGCTGCTGACGGTTTGGCAAATCACGTCATCGACCGCGCCTTGGCCGGAGGCGCTGCGCCACGCGGCCTTCAACACCACGTCAATTATCACGGGCACAGGCTACGCGAGCAGCGACTATTCCGCCTGGGGGGCTTTCCCTCAGGCACTGCTGTTGGTCGCTATGTTCGTTGGGGGTTGTGCCGGTTCTACCTCCTGCGGGATCAAGGTATTTCGCTTTCAGGTGCTTTACGTGACGTCGGTTGCGCAGGTACGACGGCTGGCCGAACCACGTCGGGTGCGCGTGACATACTACAACGGTAAACCGTTGACCGATGAAGTTGCAGAGTCGGTGCAAGTGTTCTTCTTTTTGTTCATCTTGACGTTTGCCGGGCTGGCCGCTGCGCTGGGCTTCATGGGGTTGGATATGGTTACGGCGATTTCTTCTGCCGCTACAGCCGTGGCTAATGTCGGTCCTGGGCTCGGACCTGTGGTTGGTCCATCGTCCACCTTTGCCGGGTTGCCTGAGGGCGCAAAGTGGCTGATGTCCGCAGGAATGCTGCTGGGGCGGCTTGAGTTGTTCACCGTGTTGGTGCTGCTGGTGCCGAGCTTCTGGCGTGAATAGCTGAAGCCGCGCTGGTGCCGAGCCCCCGATAATGCTGGAAATTATTCCCGAGCCCTATTGCCGCGTTACGTCGAGATCTTCTGGTGTAAAGGCGTAGGTGGTGTTGCAAAATTCGCATGTTGAGCTCACCCGCCCATCCACAAAACAATCGGCCAGTTCATCCGCGCTGAGCGACAGCAGCACGGTGCGCAGTCGATCTTCTGAGCATTGGCAGGCATGGCGAAGGTGCTGGGTCGTTGTCACCCGCACACCGTCCTCGTGGAACAGGCGGTAGAGCAGCGTTTCACCTTCAAGCGTCGGGTCAGTCAATTCCCCCGGACGGACCGAGCCAAGAAAAGCCAAAGCCCGGTTCCAGGCCTCAGACGCAGCATCGCTGTCAGCGACCTCGCCCTGGCCGCCAATTTCCGGTAGCCGCTGCGCCAGAATAGCACCCGCTCGCCAGCGGCCCTCTCTGTCGACATCGGCGGCGGTCCGCACCGCCATGTCGACCTGATCGGACTGGGCGAAATAGTGCTCGATGCACTCAGCGAGATTACTGCCATCCAGGTCCACGATACCCTGATAGCGCTCCGCGTACTGTCCCTGATCAACCGTGAAGGCGATGTAGCCCTTGCCAAGCAGGGAACGGAAGTCGTGCATGCTCAGGTCCGCGTAGCGCGCCTCATCGTACTGCACGTAACCGCGCAGAGCGCCGTCGGTGGTGACATCTGCGACCAGCATCTGCACCGGTCCGTCCGACTGAGTCTGCAGGATCAGCTTGCCGTCGAATTTGAGCGACGATGCCATCGCCGCGGCGAGCGCAGAGGCCTCGGCCAGCAGGGCGGCGACNGGAGTCGGGTACTGGTGCGTTTCTACGATAGTTTGCACCGTGTCTCCCATCCGCACGAGTCGGCCAGAGATATCAGTACCGTGCACCATGTAGGGCAGCGCAATATTGTCTCCGCCCACAGGTGCGGCGCCTGTTGTGCTGCTCAGTTCAATCGATGCCATGCTTAGCCTTCCACCTCAGGACAGTGCGCCGAGGCACCAGGCCAAAACGGCTTTCTGTGCGTGGAGGCGGTTTTCAGCCTCATCAAAAACCACCGACTGAGGACCGTCCATGACGCTGTTGGTGACTTCTTCGTTACGATGAGCAGGCAGACAGTGCAGAAACAGAGCGTCTTTGTCCGCAAGGCTCATCAGGCGATCGTTTACCTGAAACGGTGCCAGCAGATTGTGTCGGTTGGCCGCGTCCTTGTCGCCCATACTGACCCAAGTGTCCGCGAAGACAGCATCGGCACCGGCAACGGCGTCGTCGGCATTGTCGGTCAGAGTCACAACCCCGTCACCGGCCCAGGCCACAGTCTCCGGCGGTGGTGACAGTTCGTTCGGTGTGCCGACGCGGACGTGGAAATCGAACTGCTTCGCGGCTTCGATCAGCGACACGGCGACATTGTTGCCGTCGCCGACCCAAGCCAGCGTTGATCCCGCAATGTCGCCCTTGTGCTCCTCGTAGGTCATAACATCGGCCATGAGTTGGCAGGGGTGGGAGCGGTCGGTCAGACCATTGATTACCGGCACAGTCGCATGCTCGGCTAGACCCATGAGCAAGTCGTGTGAGAAGCAACGGATCATGATGGCGTCGACGTAGCGCGAAAGCACTTTGGCTGTGTCGTGAATGCTCTCCCCGCGGCCAATTTGCATATCACCGGCGTTGAGCACCACGGCATCCCCACCAAGTTGTCGGATTGCACATTCGAAGGAAACGCGGGTGCGTGTCGACGGCTTTTCGAAGATCATGGCGAGGGTTTTTCCGGCAAGTGGGCGCGCCTCGTTACCCGCGCGGCGGGCCGCTTTCAGGGCCTTTGCGCCGTCGATGATTGCTCTCAGATCACGCGGTTGAACGTCCTTCAGGTCGAGAAAGTGCCGGGTCATTCGGTCGTGCCTCCGTCTCTTCGGGTCAGGTAGTCAAATCGCGGGCAACGGCGTCAAAGGCAGCCAACGCGCGGTCAATTTCTTCGTTGGTGACCACCAGCGGTGGCAGAATGCGGATGACGTTCTGACCTGCTGGAACGGTCAGCAGGTTGTGATCGTCACGCAAGCGCGCAACCAAGTCGCCCGCAGCGAAGGGCTCAGCGACCTTCAACCCCTGCATCAGTCCAGCCCCCCGGTGCAATTCGTAGACGGTAGGATGGACAGCAACGACTGCGCCCAGTCCGTCCCAGAGGTGCATTGAGCGCGAATAAACGCCGTCGAGGAAGCCTGGTTGGAGGAGGACATCAACAACCGCACAGCCGACCCGGCTGGCCAGCGGATTACCGCCATAGGTGGTGCCATGGGTGCCCGCACTGATCCCGGCCATAGCTTCGCCCGTACCCATGAAGCAACCCAGTGGGAAGCCCCCGCCAATGCCTTTGGCGACGGCGATAAGATCAGGGTCGGCGGCACCATTGGCCCATTCATGTGCGAACAACCGCCCGGTTCGACCCATGCCGCACTGGACTTCGTCGTAAATCAGCAGCAGCCCGAATTCGTCACAGACTTGGCGCAGCTCGCGCAGGTAATCGAGGCTGGCGGGGGTAATGCCCCCTTCTCCCTGAATAGGTTCGATCAGAATGCCGGCAGTTTCATCGGTGATCGCGGCCCGGGTTTCGTTGAGGTTGTTGAAGGCAACATGATCGAAGCCATCGACTGCCGGTCCAAAGCCGTCGAGGTGCTTGGGATTGTTGGCCGCGGCGATGGTCGCCAATGTCCGGCCATGGAAGGCGTTANTGGCTGAGATGATGCGGTACTTCTGGGGATTGCCACGCACGTGGTGATACCGGCGCGCGGCCTTGAAACAGCCCTCTAGCGCTTCCGCCCCTGAATTGCAGAAGAAAACCAGTTCAGCGAAGGAATGGGCAACTAGCTTCTCCGCTAGTGTCCGCTGGTGGGGAATTTCATACAGGTTCGAGGTGTGCCAGAGCTTTCCAGCCTGATCCTGCAGAGCATCGACCAACGCCGGATGGGCGTGTCCCAACGCGTTGACAGCAATCCCCGATGCGAAGTCGAGGTAGGCCTCGCCCGCGGCCGTATACAGCCAGCAGCCTTCACCGCGCTCAAAGGCCAGTGGCGCGCGGCCATAGGTCGGGGCGATATAGGGCGAGGGCGATAGGGTGCCGTCGGGCATGTCTTGGGCCTTTCACAAGCGACTGCGGGGGCGTAAAAAAGAAACTCCCGCTGCGTGGACAGCGGGAGAATCCATTAATTTCAACGTTGTGCTGAGCCCCCCGCCTTTGTCAAGCGATGACCCCTCTGCAGATTTCGATCCCGACTATGCGTTGGCGCATGCGAGTGAGCCGGGTGAAGCAGGTGAGGCACGGCCGCACCGTGGCGGGCGAAACAGCCGGCGACAGCCCCGGAAGCCCCGCAAGATCACGCCGGATTATCTCCGCCGGGTCGCCTTGCACTACCTCGACCGATACAGTGCGACCGAGGCCTCTCTGCGAGCAGTGCTGCACCGACGCATCCGCAAGTCCGCCACTCTGCACGAACCCGACCCGGAAATTCCAGCATGGGTCGACGCTCTGCTCAAAGATATGAAGCGGCTGGGCTTCATCAACGATGACGCCTTTGCCCAGACCCGCGCCGTTTCTTTGCACCGCAGTGGTAAATCGGCTAGGGCGATCCGCCAGACGTTGGTGGGCAAAGGCATCCGTGGTGAGGCGCTCGATCGCGCTATGGCTGCGGCAGCGGACGAACTCGGCCTAGGCGAAGACACACGAGCCATGGATCGGCGGGCGGGCATGGACTTTGCCAGACGGCGGCGCTTGGGGGTCTTCAATCCTTTGACAGAGCAACGGGCCGAGCGGCGGGAAAAGGATATGGCTGCACTAGCGCGGCGCGGCTTCAGTTATGATATCTGCACGGCTGTGGTGGATGCGCATGACGAGGATGATCTGCGCGACCGGCTGGATATTGATCTAGATTTCTAAGTTTCGGGTTCGGGTTCTCGTTCTTGTTTGGGCCACTCAACCANCGGTGCGCTGGCTTACTGCGATAAGGCAGAGTGGCGTCAATTGACCGAGCCGTGCTCATAGTCGCTGTCCAGCGAGAACGCAGGGATGGCCACCATGAACTTGTCCCGCTCGTTTTCACCTTGGAAATTGTAGTGCCCGCGCATGATGCCGCTGGGGGTAGAGAGCGGGCACCCGCTTTCATAGCTGAAGCTTTCGCCGGGTGAGATCGTGGGCTGGTCGCCGACGACGCCAGGTCCGCGCACTTCTTCGACATTGCCGCGTGCGTCGGTGATGTGCCAGTAGCGGGAGATCAGCTGCACGGCTTCCTCGCCCTGATTCTCCACGACAATGCGATAGGCCCAAAAGAAATGATGTTCTTCAGGCCGGGATTCACTATCGACGAAAAAGGGCTCGGCAAGGACCCGGATGTTGCGCGTGGTGGCTTCGTACATGTTCGCCTTTTGCCTATTTTGATCCGGTCGGTAAAGGGGCGATTTCCATTCTCGTGGGCAATCGTCGCCCACCCGCCGCGAGTAGGTCGCAAAACGAAAGACGCTCTGCCCTGGGCATGGTATTCCGGCGCCAACAAAATGAAGCCTAGGAGGAGGGGCGCGCATGAAAGTAGGATTTATCGGGCTGGGCAATGTGGGTGGCAAGCTGTGTGGCAGCCTTCTGCGCAATGGATTTGACTTGACGGTGCGGGATCTCGACAAGGACGTGGCGCAGCCCTTTCTCGACAAGGGCGCTCACTGGGCCGAAAGCCCAAAGGCTATGGCTGAGGCGGTCGACATCGTCATTACTTGTCTGCCCTCACCGGCCGCCAGCGCAGAGGTGATGGAATCCGAAGACGGCGTTCTTGCCGGCCTGCAGCAGGGTAGCATCTGGGCCGAGATGAGCACCACTGACGAAAGCGAAGTACGGCGGTTGGGTGAACTGGTCAAGGCACGTGGTGCCGAGCCGATCGACTGCCCAGTCTCCGGTGGTTGTCATCGCGCAGCGACCGGTAATATTTCAATTTTTGCCGGGTGCACGCGGGAGACCTTCGAACGCGCCTTTCCGGTGATCCAGTCGCTCGGGCGTCGGATCCTGCACACCGGAGAGCTGGGCAGTGCCAGCATCCTCAAGGTGGTGACGAACTATCTGGCTACAGCCAATCTTGTGACCTTGAGCGAGGCGTTGGTGACCTGCAAACTCGCGGGCATGGACCTCAACACCTCGTATGAAGCAATTCGAATCTCCAGTGGTACATCCTTTGTCCATGAAACCGAGAGTCAGGTAATCCTGAATGGTTCGCGCGATATCAACTTCACCATGGATCTGGTGAGGA
Source organism: Kiloniella sp. (assembly GCA_002690455.1). Lineage (GTDB taxonomy): Bacteria > Pseudomonadota > Alphaproteobacteria > UBA7985 > UBA7985 > UBA7985. Next base: position 58,326 of record NZET01000011.1, on the reverse strand, counting down.
AGGATATTGGCCTCTTTCAAGCCGTCGCCGAACGTGCGGGTATCGAATTAGAAATTTCGCCTCTTCTGATCGACATTTTCAAAGATGGTGAAGCCCGCTATGGCGCGCGTGAGTGGTCACCAAATATCATCCGGAGGCTCGAAGAAGCGGCGGGCGTCGATATTCTCGCCGAGGGCTTTCCTGCTGAAATGGTAGATGATGAGCCTGAATATCCCGGCTGGGAAGTCGTGCCCAAGGGCACAAGCCGTAAGCCCTTGGTTTCCCCACCAGACGGCGTCGAGTGATGGCGGATGACCCCACCCGGTCTGACACGCCTTCCGGTCCCGGAGCTGCTGGGGCATTAGACGCCGAGGAGACGGCAAGTGGGGCGGCCATGTTTGCGCTCGAAGACCCGCGGCAGAGCGACGTTGCGGCGCTGATTGCCGCTTTGGATCGGGAAATGCTTGAGGTCTATGACGAGGACGCCATTTACATGACGAGCCTGAATGACCTCGCCGCCGATTATGTGCATTTTCTGGTCGCGCGGTACCAGGGCCACGCGGTGGGCTGCGGGGCGCTGGTGGTCAAGGATCTCGACTGGGGGGAGCTGAAGCGCATGTACGTTCGCCCCGTGGCGCGGGGAAAGGGTTTGGGACGGGCCATTCTCGACAACCTGCTGGTTATGGCGCGGCGGCGTGACCTTTCCCACGTGCGGCTGGAAACTGGTCTCAAGCTTGAAGCCGCCGTTGCCGTGTATCGTGAGGCTGGTTTCGTCGAATGCGACGCCTTTGGCGATTATATAAGCGATGATGCGCCAGAGAGCCTCTTTATGGAATTGTCCCTGAAAAACTGACGTCCGTGTCACGAAAACCGGACATACTCCGGTTCTCCGGGGGGTCAGATTGTCAGATCATTAGTGAGGTCGGAGCGAAGGACGCTTTTGTCCGCAGACTTAGCCGGGAAATTTGCGCTCGGATCTTTTAATCCGCGTATCGAGCATCGAAAGAACGCCTTTGGCACCATTATGGCGGAAGGCATCGCGGAAGGACGCCCGGAAATCCGAGACAAGGTTGAGGCCAAAAATCGAGACGTTTGAGACTTTCAACACGCCACCGTCATCGATGACCGTCCAATCCACGCGATAGGTCTTGCCCTGAGCGATGACTGTGGACTCCATGATCGTAGCAGTATCGGTCCGGTTGCGACGGACACGGTCAACGACGAACGTGGTGTTGGGCTCATAGACGGAAAAGATATCGAGCAGAAATTCAGATGCAGCCTGCTCGGTTAGTGCGAAATATGCCTCTAGCTGGGTATCGTTGAATTCACGCAAAAATGCGCCACCGGCCCGCTCGGCCATATTGCGGGTTGCAAACCGCAGTCGCGCCACATCCCGCGTCCAGGCCCGGCGTGATCCCCAGTCCCGGCTCCGACCGTTGAGGGAGCCGAACAGGTTGAAAGCGTCGTCAGCGATGCGCAGAATAATCTGAGCCGGGTCTTCATCTGATTGAGCCAGCGCGGTACCTGGAACAGAGACCNGAGCAAGTCCAGCGCTAACGCCCAATGCAAGCATGCCGCTGACACCAGCCCTGAGGGCTGAGCGGCGAGAGACGTTCGCGGACTTTTGCATAATGAATTCCCGAATGATCGATTGCTGGTTGAGTCAGGTTGCAGACGAAAACNGGTTATCCTCCGGCCTCACAATTCAATTAGCCTGCATCGCCTGTTTGGCAATTTCGAGATTAGCCTAAACTAGTGCAAAAGCGAAGTCCTGGTNCACTTCAATTTGTATCATTGCTTTGCCAAAGGTGCAGAAGCGCTGCAGCTTCTGCGGCGGGGTCTGGGGTACGGGTCAAGGCGCTGATGACGGCGATACCTGCTACCCCGGTGGCCGCCAAGTCGGGGAGGCGCGTGCGGTCAATCCCCCCGATGGCGACTGCGGGGAGGTCTAGCCCACGAATCAGCTCTGCGATCCCCTCCGGGCCGAGAGCCTCGCCAGCATCGGTCTTGGTTGCCGTCGCATAAGCAGGACCCACGCCGATATAGTCCACGACGCCGGGTGTTTTGCTCTGAAGTGCGAGCAGGCGCGAACGTTCCTCTGCGTTTCCAATTGACCAACCAATGATGGCGTCGTTTCCAAGTCGTGAACGCGCGGCTTGAGGCTCTAGGTCATCCTGCCCAAGATGAACGCCATCGGCATGCAGCGCAGCAGCAAGGTCCACGTCATCGTTGATCAGCAGGGGCACCCCGACGGCGCGGGCCGCCGTCTGCACCGGTGCGCAGGCTTCTAGACGTGTTGAAAGTGGTGCCCGGGCGTTCGGCGATTTATCACGCCATTGCAAACAGGTTGCACCGCCGCGGAGAACCGCCTCTGCCAGCGCAAGGGCTGAGGTTTCCGGCGGCACGTCCTGCGGGCCGAAAATGGCGTAGAGGCTAAGGGCTGCTGCATCCAGTCTAGGCTGCCGCGGCATGGAGGGCGTCCAGAAAGGCCGCGCGAAAGTTGCCCGGGCCTTTGGTGATTTTGGCAGCATGGTCGCCAGCGCCGCTCATCAGGTGCAAGGCGGCGACAGCAGCGTCGAAAGGATCTTCGGCAACAGCGAGGAAAGCGGCGCACATCGCACTGGAAACGCAACCCATGCCAGTGACGCGGGCCATGATCGAATCCCCGCCTGTGAGTCGCACCACGCGGCTGCCGGACACGACGTAGTCAATTTCGCCGGTCAGGGCGACCACGCCGCCGTACTTTTCCGCAAGCATTTTAGCAACGCCGGCGGCTTCTTCGGTGGAGGCAAGGCTGTCGACACCTTTGACCAAGCCCGCCTGTCCGGCCAAGGCCAGCACTTCACCAGCATTGGCGCGAATGATAACCGGGCCGGGTGTGAGAGACAGCAGGTCAGCGGCGATCCGGTCACGGAACGTGGAGGCACCGACCCCAACCGGATCGAGCACCCAGCCAGATCCCCGTGCGGCTTTGACGGCAGCGGTGTAGGGCTCCGCGGACTGCGGTACGCCAATGTTAATCAGCAGGCTCGCCGCGCGCGAGCTGATCTCAGTGATTTCTGCTGTGCCGGTAGCCATAATCGGACGGGCCGATACCGCATTGAGCGCGTCAGCAACAAACAACTGAGTCACTGGATTCGACACTGCGTGGACCAGCGGGCGTTCGACACGAAGGCGGGGAAGCAGGGTGGTGATGGCGGACATCAGTATTTCATCCCGTGTGTTTTCCGGTGTTTCGTCCCGTGTTTCGTCCCGGGTTCTGTCGGTAGTCTAGCCCTCACTGAGCCGCTCCCAACCCGAAAGAGCGTCGAGCGCGCTGCGGTAGGAAGCATCAACCCGACGGGTCATGGCATTGCGGTCGGCGTAATCTGCCAGCACCTCGACAGCGGCTTCTTTGGCCGCTTCCAGGATGTCGTCAGGCAGCGCATGGATGGTCGTACCGCCTTCACGCAGGGCGGTCAGGGCCTGGGCATTGAACCAAGTGGCCTCCGCTAGCCCGGCGTCATTTTCCGCGTCGCATGCGGTTTGGATCGCTGCGCGCAAATCGTTGCTCAAGCCCGCCCACAGGCGGGCATTGATCAGTGCTTCGGCCGTCCCATTGGGCTTGTTGAAGCCGGGGAAATAGTAGTGGTCCGCAACCTGGTCAAAACCAAGGCTTCGATCCGAGAAGGGCCCCAGGAATTCCACTGCATCGANCACGCCAGACTGCAGCGCGCTGAAGATTTCGGTCGGAGGCAGCGTAACGGTGGTAGCGCCGAGGCGCCGGTATATCTCGCCCCCCAAACCGGCGGTGCGGATTTTGACCCCACTTAGTGAAGACAGCGACTGCAGGGGTGTTTTGAACCAGCCGGCCATATTGGCCCCTGAGTTTCCCGCCATCAGTGGTTTTACCTCAAGTGGCGCATAGGCTTCGTCCCACAGTGCCTGTCCGCCGCCGAAGCGCACCCAAGCGCTATGGGTCAGCGGTGACAAGCCAAAGGGCATGGTGGTGAAGTAGCTCGCGGCTGCGACTCGCCCGGCCCAGAAGAACGAGGCTGTGTGCGCCATCTCAGCTGCTCCGTCGATTACGGCATCGAGCACGCCGAAAGGGGAGGTTAACTCACCGGCCCCCATAACACGGATTTCGACTTTGCCCTCNGTTGCTGCCGTGATGCGGGCGGCAAGGCGATCAGCTGTGGTTCCGGGCCCGGCACTGCCTCTGGCCCAGGAGGTGACCATCTGCCAGCGCTGCCGGCCTTGCGCGATGGCCGGAGAGGCGAGCCCGACGCCGGTTGCAGCAATCACAGCACTCACGCCGACCCGAGCGCTTGCAATGGCACCGCCGCTGATCATGGCCTGTTTTATAAAATGACGACGGCTGTTTTTCATGATGGTTCGGTCTCCCTCCGCTGGCATGATCCAGATCCGGTTCAATGGGTATGATCTCAGCCGCCCCTGTTTGAGCCTTAGGGCGGCACCCCAGACCCGCTTGAAATGGCAGTCTAACGCGGGGAAGTCAAACGGCCTGAGCCATGGGCCTGAGACGAAATCCCAGGGGGGCTGTGACGCGCAGGGCTGCGCGACTGCATCCATCGCTTGCCGGGCGCGCCGGTGGCGCTAAACTGCGTTGGAATTTTTCGAGCCTATTTCAAAGGAACCTCCGTTATGGCCCTCATCGCTGACCGCCTAAGCCGCATCAAACCCTCTGCCACCATGGCCGTAACCCAGAAAGCACAGGAAATGCGTGCGGCCGGGCATAATGTGATCGGCTTGGGTGCGGGTGAGCCAGACTTTGATACCCCGGAGCATATCAAGGACGCGGCGAAGGCAGCATTGGACGCGGGCAAGACCAAATATGCGCCAGTCGGTGGTCTGCCCGGTTTGCGCGAGGCCATTGCGCGCAAGTTTCGGCGCGAGAACGGGCTCGATTATGACGCGGGCACTATCACCATTGCGAACGGTGGAAAGCAGATCATTTTCGACGCGTTGTTGGCAACTCTGAACGCGGGTGACGAGGTACTGATCCCCGCTCCCTACTGGGTCTCATATCCGGATATGACGTTGCTGGCTGGCGGCGAGCCTCGGTTTGTCAAAGGTGGTGAAGAGACAGGCTTCAAGATCACGCCCGATGCTTTGGAGGCTGCGATCACGCCGCAGACAAAGTGGTTGATCCTGAATTCACCGAACAATCCAACTGGCTCCGCTTACCACCGGGATGAACTTGCAGCGCTGGGTGCTGTTCTCGAGCGTCATCCACACGTCTGGGTGATGACTGACGATATGTATGAGCACCTTGTCTACGACGACTTCGAATTTTCGACCATTGCGCAAGTGACGCCGTCGCTGCTCGAACGGACGCTGACCATGAACGGTGTATCGAAGGCCTATGCGATGACCGGCTGGCGGGTCGGTTATGCCGCGGGTCCAGCTGATCTGATAAAGGCGATGAACAAGGTGCGTTCTCAGTCGACCTCTGGCGCAGGAACGATCTCGCAGGAGGCTTCGATCGAAGCGCTAGATGGTCCGCAAGAGTTTCTCAGAGAGCGTGCCGCTGTCTTCCGCCAGCGCCGGGATCTGGTGGTTGATCGGCTGAATATGTGCGAGGGGCTGAGCTGCCGACGACCTGAAGGCGCGTTCTANGTGTTTGCGTCTTGTGCGGGAACCATCGGGAAGACGATGCCTTCCGGGGGCAAGATTGAGACAGATCTGGATTTTGCGGCCTTCCTGCTGGATGAAGCGCAAGTTGCTGTGGTGCCGGGCAGTGCCTTTGGCCTGTCACCATATTTCCGCGTGTCCTATGCGACGTCGACCGAGGCGCTGGAAGAAGCGTGCGACCGGATTGAAGCGGCTTGCGCTAAACTGATCTAGTCTGTTCTCAGTTGCGCGGCGCTTGGCCCCGTCGCGCGAAGCGCGATCGGGGACAAGACGACGCAACCTAGGTCGATTGACGGTTTGCACACGGCTCGCGCTGTAGCGTTTCCAGGCTCAGAAATACCGGAGTGGGAGCAGGGTACTTCGCGCAAAACATAGTGGTTGCGTGCTCNATTTGACGCCGCTTCGCGGCTTACAAATCTCCCNCGCGCACTATTCCGTCGTGCCTGACACCCTGACACCCTGACACCCTGACACCCTGACACCCCGGTGCCTGAGCNCGGATGCATCAAAATGGCCAACATAAAATCGCTAACGCACTCTCTTGCGCCGGTTGAAGCGCGCGCTGTCTTCTTCGTTCATAATCGCCAGCATTACCTTGCGAAAGCCCTCCAGTCGTTCTTGACCCGCTTCCTTAAAGGCCGATCGCAAAAGATGCCTCTGCGCGTCAATCAGTTCCTGCAGAAGCGCATCGCCTTCAGCCGACAGCCGCAACAGTCGCTGCCTGCGATCCTCGGATCCGACTTCTTGCACCACCAGGCCAAGGTCGATGAGTCGCCGCAGGACCCGCGCCAGGCTCTGTTTCGTGATATTCAACGTGTCCAGCAGATGTCCGACTGTGACGTCACGGCCGGTCCCGACGAAGTACAGCGCGCGGTGGTGAGCACGACCCAAATTGTGTTGTTCTAGAATCCGGTCGGCCACGGCAGTAAAGTCGCGGTATGCGAAGAACATCAGCTCGATGGCTTCATTAGCCGCCGCGTCCAGCCCCGCTTCATGCTGGGCGGCACCGAATACGATCGCAGCATCTTTGTCGGGTGCGTTATCAGACAAGCTCAGGTCCAGTACTCGTGAAGCTGACTAAAATATGTCAGGACTGTTGACATAAATCCAGCCCCCCGTTATCCGCGAAAGAAGTGCCGCTCTTGGCACCTCGGCCTTTGTGGAGTCCTCGTTATGGCTAGTGTCCCCTTCGATAAACTTGGTGGTAAGCTTTGGTACAACGGCGAAATGGTCGAATGGGACGAGGGCCGGCTGCACATCCTTTCTCATGGCCTGCACTACGGCTCCTGCGTCTTTGAGGGCGAGCGTGCCTATGGTGGCAAGATCTTCAAACACCAGGAACACACTGACAGGCTTTTCAAGTCAGCTGAAATCCTTGGCATGGATATCGGCTATTCCAACAAGCAACTCTATGACGCCGCTTATGCCTCGCTAGCGGCGCAGGGCTTCACCGATGCCTATGTTCGGCCTGTCGCCTGGCGCGGTTCGGAAATGATGGCGATCTCTGCTCAACAGACCAAAACCCATGTGGCGGTCATCTGCTGGGACATGGGCTCATACTTTGACCCCGAAGCACGCATGGCAGGGATCAAGCTGCAGTGGGCCAAGTANAAGCGACCCTCGCCGGAGTGTGCGCCCGTCCACGCCAAAGCTGCGGGTCTTTATATGATTTGCACCGTGTCCAAGCATGAAGCGGAGGCGCAGGGCTTCAACGACGCGATCATGCTCGACTGGCGCGGATATATTGCCGAGTGCACAGGCGCGAACATCTTTTTCGTTAAGAACGGTGCGTTGCACACCCCGACCCCGGACTGCTTCCTCGATGGCATTACCCGAAGGACAGTAATCGAGCGCGCCAAAGTCAAAGGAATTGAGGTGGTCGAGCGCCACATTTTGCCTGAGGAACTGGCCGAGATGCAGGAGGTCTTTATTGTTGGTACCGCGGCGGAAGTGACCCCGATCAACCAGATCGGAGATATGAATTTTCAGGTTGGTGAAGTGACGCGCGACCTACTCACGGACTACCACAACCACGTCCGTGGTCTTTGATCATCTGAGTGTCCATATCTTTTTGAGCTGCTGAGCCGTCGATTTAACGCGCCTCGTGGCTATTGAGCTTTGGAAGGGCTGCGGCCCTCAGTGCCGCCGGTCGGCGGGCGACTCAGCGCTGGTCCTGATCCGCTGATACCGCTCTGAATGCGCGCAGGTAGTCCGCGGCACTGACGAGGCTGATTGCCGTAGCGATCCAGAACAATGTCGGGATCAGCCAGCCTGACAGACTGTCAGCTAACCCACCAAGATCCCTGATACCTGAAGCGGTCATGACCGTGCCCTGCAGCACTGCATCAACGAGCCCCGCGCCCAAGGCTAAGCACTGAAGCAGCGTCTTTGCCTTGCCCATTCCCCCAACCGTGAGCCGATGACCCCGGCTCAGGGCAAGCTCGCGCAATCCGCCAACGGCCAGATCACGTGCCAACATCAACAGCACGGCGCCGGCTATCGCCAAGTCCGGAGCCAGCACCACCAATCCCAGCCCTGTGCAAAGCATCAGCAGCTTGTCTGCCACGGGGTCGAGCACGGCACCGGACGTCGTCTCGGCCGACAACCGCCGTGCCAGTGCCCCATCGACGAAGTCAGTGACGCAAGCGATCAGAAACAGTCCCAACGCGATGGGGAGCCACACCGTCGGCGTCCAGTCCCCAAGGGCAACCAGAAGCAAGAGCGCCCCGATCAGCGGTGCGATGAGCAGTCGCAGCAGCGTCAGTGCATTTGGGATCTGCTGCATAGCTGGGGTTATTCCTGATGAAAGTGGTCATAGATTTTTTGGGCGACTGTCTCGGAGATACCATCGACAGTGAGCAAGTCTGCCACACTCGCCCGGGAGACCGAGCGCGCGGAGCCAAAATGCAGCAGTAAGGCTTTTTTCCGCCGTGGGCCGATCCCCGGCACGTCGTCGAGTGGGCTCTTTCGAATGGCGGCCGAGCGCTTGGCGCGGTGTGTTCCGATGGCGAAGCGATGGACCTCATCCCGCAGGCGCTGCAGGTAGAATAGAACCGGGTCGCGCTCCGCCATCTGAAACGGTGCCTGTTCAGGAAGGAAGAACTGCTCGCGCCCGGCGTTGCGGTCGGGGCCCTTGGCGATGGCCACCAGGGGCACATCATCGATACCCAGCTCGGCCAGGGTTTCGCGCACTGAGGAAAGCTGTCCTTTGCCGCCATCTATCAATACCAGGTCCGGCCACTGCCCCTGATCCCGGTCGGGGTCTTCCTTCAGCGCGCGGGAGAAGCGGCGGCCGAACACTTCTCTCATCATGGCGTAGTCGTCGCCCGCAGAGTCTTCGCGCTGGATGTTGAACTTGCGGTAGCTGTTCTTGAGGAAGCCGTCCGGACCTGCCACCACCATGGCACCGACCGCATTACTGCCCTGGATGTGAGAGTTGTCATAAACCTCAATGCGCTCCGGGGCTGCCGGCAGGCCAAAGGCTTCTGCCACACCCTCCAGCAGCTTGCGCTGGGTCGAGGATTCGGCCTGCCGCCGTTCCAGCGCCTCTCGGGCGTTGCGGACTGCATTGGCAACAACGTCGCGTTTCGGGCCGCGCTGAGGCCGACTGAGCCGCACCTTGCGTTCTGCTTTGTGGCTTAGCGCCTCGGTGAGGAGGTCGGCTTCGTCGGGGTCGTGGCTAACCAGGATTTGTCGCGGCACCGGCTTGTCGGCATAGAACTGACCGATAAAGCTACCGAGCACGTCGGCGATCGCCTGCTTCCGGTCGTGTCGTGGGAAATAGGCACGGTTCCCGTAATTCCGACCGGCCCGGTAGAAAAATACCTGAACGCAGATCTGACCGCCGCCGTCAAAGGCCGCAATAATGTCGGCGTCGTCGATCTCGCCTTGTAGATTGACGTCCTGATGGGCTTGAATCGCGCTCAGCGCCCGGAGACGGTCGCGGAGTTTGGCAGCTCGTTCATACTGCAGATTTTCAGCAGCATCTTGCATGCTGGAGGCCAAATCTTCTTGAACGGCACGGCTTTCGCCAAACAAAAATGCCTTCGCGTCAGCCACCAGTGCTTCGTATCCCGCCTTATCAATTTTTCCAACGCAGGGGGCCGAGCAGCGCTTGATCTGGTAGAGCAGGCACGGTCGATTGCGGTTTTCGAATACGCTGTCTGAACATGAGCGCAGCAGGAATGCCTTTTCCAATGCGGTGACTGTGCGGTTTACTGACTTCGCCGACGCGAAGGGGCCGAAGTAGTCACCCTTGCGTTTGTGCGCGCCGCGGTGTTTCGTGATTTGTGCGAAGTCATGCTCGCCTGCGGTGAGCAGGATGTAGGGGAAGGATTTATCGTCCCGCAACAGCACGTTATACCGTGGCTGGAAGCGCTTGATCAGGTTTGATTCCAGCAGCAGGGCCTCAACCTCGCTGTTGGTGACAACGATTTCCAGAGCCTTGGTTTCTGCCACCATTCGGCGCAGTCGGTTGGGGAGGCGCTCAAGTTGGGTATAATTGACGACACGTCTGCGCAGGTTCCGGGCCTTACCGACGTAGATCGGATCGCCCCGTCGGTCCAGCATCCGGTAGACGCCCGGTGAGGTGCTGAGTGTCCTTACACCCGCGCGGAGTACGGAAAGCCCATGCTGAAGGTCACTGCCATCAACATCAGGGCTTGTCGGCTGCGCACCGGGAAGCGCAGCCGTTTGGCCGTCGTAGTCGGCCTGGTCCTCATGCAGAGACACCGCTGCCGTTTCATCGGCAGCCATGGCAGCGCGCTTGCCACCTGCACTGCTGTCTGATTCCTGGTGGTTTTTACTACGTCGCATCAGGGCTGTGGTATCGTGATTCGAACCGGATTGTAAGGTTTGCCAACCCGGCGATCTAGAGCTGTGGATAAGTCTGTCGGTAATTATTGAGCTTCGGAACCTTTTGACCTGAAATCAGAGGCTTGAAGCGCAATGTTCCTAGTCCGTCTATGGAAGAGCAACAAAATAAGTATTTGAAAAGAATAGAAAAATTTGTTTTAATACAGCAGCAGATGGTGACGCTCTCCAAAACCCTGTCGGATCTATGGAACCAGTCGGTAGGCACGTCAGGTTGTAGACAAACATTCCAATTAACGGCGTTTGAGTCACGGCTCTGCCAATGGTAGGGAATTCAGTGCTTTAGCCAGGGGCTATCAGGTAACGACCCTTGTAACTTTCCAAAACGGCGGGGTCCGTACTTTCGTGGCCCAAGAGGTTAACACCCACCTGCGCCAACTTGCCCCCATGCGCGCTTTGCGCGCCAACTCCATGCGTCGCCAACCTTCGCCAGATCAAGTTTCTTGCGGTGAACCGTGGCTGTTTCAGGCAGGTTGCGCGTGAGAGGGCCGATGGCCGCGAAGCGGCCGAGGCCCGAGCGCGCCACAAAGTTAAAGGGTCGCTATGGCGGGCCCAATGCATCCGCTCAGGTCAGAGTGCCATCTGACAGCCGTTAAATGTCATGGGACGCGAGACATTCATGCAAGTTGCGCGGGGGCGATTTGTAAGCCGCGAAGCGGCGTCAAATCGAACCCGCCACCGCTCGATTTCAAAATAGCGAATAAGGTGATCGCCATAGAACTTCCCAAGGATCAACGGTTCAGAATAACCGTCACAGACGCGCTTTCAGCGTCTTCAAACACGTCCAGTTTCTCGCCCTTGACCCGCAGACTGATCATGCGGGTATCGCTGAACACGCGGTCGGCGAGTACGTCAACCAGCGTTTCAAGGAGGTTGAAGTGACGCTCCAGGACCATAGCTCGGGCTGTTTCAACGAAGACCTCATAGCTGAGCACGTTGGAGAAGTCGTCCGATAGGCTGTCTGGCAGAGCCACGTCTGCCTCGAACGAGAGGCGAACGCGCTGGGGTGCCTCGTGTTCATGCGGATAAATGCCGATGCTGGCGCTGACAACTAAATTGTCGACGGCGATGCTGCGCTGTTTCCGAATCATGGCTGGAGATCACTCGATCGGTGCGGGGCGGTCTGGCGCAGGTGCGGCCCAATTTAGGTGCTGACCGCCATCTAGCGCGATCATTTGCCCGGTCAGGGATTGAGCACTGAGAATCAGGTCGACAGTTGCGCAGATATCAGCCAGGGGAGTTGCGATCTGTAACGGCGTTTCGCAGACCTGGGCGTCGAAGTTAGCCTGGGTTTGGCGCGGTGAGGGAAGTGTTGGCCCCGGGCCAATGCCGTTAACGCGGATCTTCTTCGCCGCCAGACCCAGTGCCATCTGCCGTGTGAGACCCCAAAGTGCATATTTAGACACGGTATAAGACAAGAAGTGCTCAGTCAGGTTCCAGACCCGTTGGTCGATCATGTTAATGATGCACCCGCCTCCGCTCGGACACTGGGCCGCCATAGCCTGGCTGAGAACCACGGGTGCGCGCAGGTTTGGCTCCAAGTGTGTGTCCCAGCTTTCCCGATCGGTGGTCTCGATGCTGTCGTAACTGAAGGCTGATGCATTGTTGATCAACAGGTTGAGTGGCTGGCCTAGAGCGTTCTTAGCGATTTCGATGAGAGGGCGCACTTCAGCTTCGATGGCAAGGTCGGCCTGAACCAGTGTAGCCTGACCGCCTGCGTCCCGGACGCGCCGGGCGGTGGCCTCAGCCTGTTCTCTGCTGCCGCGATAGTGCAGCGCGAGGGACCACCCCTTTGCGCCAAGATGTTCAGCCATGGCGGCACCAATGCGTTGCGCTGCACCGGTGATAAGGCCGACTTTAGAATGCGCCATCAATGACCTCCCAACCGTCTGAAAGACTGTACAGAATGTAGAGACAGAAGACTAAGAGCAAGGCCAGACCTGCCAGCCGACCAATCTTCTGGCCCAGCATCAGAAAGGCAATGAATAGGCTCGAAGTCAGGCCGAACAAGATTAAGCTCCAAGGCATCAGGTCTGGCGGGATTTCGAGCGGCGAAATCACTGCAACCAGCCCCAGCACCAGCAGTATATTGGTCAGGTTGGAGCCAATGATATTGCCAATGACGACGTCACGGTGACCATGTCGCGCTGCGGCGAGAGAAGCGAAGAGTTCTGGTAGACTCGTGCCAATAGCGACGATAGTGGCGCCAATCACGGCCTCTGGCAGGCCAACCTGTTCCGCCAAATCAACCGCACCTATGATAAAAATCTGTCCCCCGACGACGAGTGTCACCAAGCCGCCTGCCAGAGCGAGGCTGGAAATCCCCCAATTCCAGTCGGGATTTTCTGTCTCTTCGACAGTATGAGTTGCCTTTGTGAGAAAGATGGCAATGGTCTGAATCAGCATAGCACCGACCATGAGTAGGCCGGCCCAGCGTGGCAATAGGCCGAGTCCAAAGGCGAGGAACAGCACAAAACCAGTCGCAATCATGAGGAACAGGCTGGAGCGTGAAATAGTAGCGCGAGCGCAGAAAAGCGGCACAACCAAAGCAGCGGCACCACCGATCAGCAGCACATTTGTGATGTTGGATCCAATTACATTGCCGACTGCGACGTCGGGGACACCGCTGAGAGCAGCGCCTACGGTGACGACAACTTCGGGTGCGCTGGTACCCCAGGCGACGACGGTCAAACCGATTATAAACGGGGACAGTCCAACGAGGTGCGAAACCGAGATCGCCCCACGGATCAGGAACTCGGCACCAAAACTAAGTCCCCCGAGGCCAATGATCAGAAAGACAAGTGCGATAATCAGGTCCAAGGGGCGCCTGTCCTTCGTTGAGTGCGGCGTGGGTGATGCTGGTGGGCAGGTGGCACAAGCGTTGAATTTGCCCGAGCTATTATGACCTTGGGCGCGGGATTGCAGGATCAAGGACTAGTCACGCAATAACGCATATCTAACGGCCAGTGCGCAATCTTTTCGGGTGCAGGGATTGAGGTTGCGGGCTCGGACCTTGGCCGCTTCGCGGCCTTCGGTCCTTCCCCGCGCAATCCCGCAGCGCTTTGAAAGACCAGAGGCAAATGGCTGTGTCCACCGACCAAACAAGATGGCCTACGGTGAAACCGAGCCGACACGAAAAGCGCGGCAAGGGGCGTAGCCACGGCCGGCGCACTCTTATCCAGAATTAGTCTTGCGGTGGGTTGCGCCAGTTGGGGTCTGGCGTACATCATTAATCGCGATTTTGCGATGCGCCGTGCCGCTGTTGTGCAGCGACGCGGGCAACCACAGTTAAACCTGGTGTCTTCGCCGACACTGGTGCCTTCGGTGGCACACTCGGGTCAGTCTGGCTCGACGGGGCCTCGGCACCGATTGATCTGCTCAAGTCTCAAGCAAGGAACAACATGACAGGCCTTATCGACCCCGAGACACTCGTTCAGGCAGCAAGAAGCGGTGTGGGCCTGCACCCCGTGGACGGCACGCCGCTCGACGAAAGCCCACCGCTCAAAATTGAGTCTGACTTCCAGCCCGCCGGCGACCAGCCTCAGGCTATTGGCGATCTTCTCGATGGGCTGGGCAATGGCGAGCGTGACAGTGTCCTGCTTGGCGTTACCGGCTCCGGTAAGACCTTTACTATGGCCCATGTCATCCAGTCATTGCAGCGCCCGACCCTGATCATGGCACACAACAAAACCCTGGCCGCCCAGCTCTACGGCGAGATGAAGGAGTTCTTTCCCAAAAATGCTGTCGAGTATTTCGTCTCATACTACGACTATTACCAACCGGAGGCCTACGTCCCACGTTCAGACACCTATATCGACAAGGAAGCGACCATCAACGAGCAGATCGACCGGATGCGCCACTCGGCCACGCGTGCGCTATTCGAACGCCGGGATGTGATCATTGTCGCGTCGGTTTCCTGCATCTATGGCATGGGTGCGCCGGAGACCTATGCCTCCATGACCCTGTTGCTCGAGGTCGGTTCAGAGCTTCCGCAAAAGGAAATGTTGCGCCGCTTTGTCGAGCTTCAATACCGCCGCAACGACGTCGGTTTCCAGCGCGGAACCTTTAGAGTCAGGGGCGATTCAATCGAAATCTTTCCTGCCCACCTGGAAGATCGTGCCTGGCGACTATCGCTATTCGGCGACGAGATCGAAGGAATCTGGGAGATTGACCCTCTGACTGGAGAGAAGACGGGCGAGATGGAAAAGGCGCGCCTTTATGCGAACTCACACCACGTCACCCCCAAGCCTACGATTATGCAGGCGACTAAGCAGATCAAGACAGACCTTGGACTGAGACTCGAAGAGTTGGAGTCAGAGGGTAAGTTGCTCGAAGCCCAGCGCCTGCAGCAGCGTTGCACCTTTGACCTAGAGATGATGGAAGCCACGGGTGTCTGCGCGGGGATTGAGAATTACAGCCGTTATCTTACAGGACGCTCGCCAGGGGAGCCACCGCCGACCCTGTTCGAATATCTGCCTGAGGACGCCTTGCTGATAGTCGATGAGAGCCACGTGTCGGTTCCGCAGATCGGTGCCATGTTCAAGGGCGACCGCGCACGCAAAGTGACGCTTAGCGACTACGGATTTCGTCTGCCCTCCTGCCAGGACAATCGCCCGCTCAAGTTCGAGGAGTGGGACGCTATGCGGCCGCAGACTATTTACGTCTCCGCCACACCAAATGCCTGGGAACTCGAACGCGCTGGTGGCGTTTTTGCTGAACAGGTGATCCGTCCCACCGGCCTCCTCGACCCCCCTTGCCTGATCCGGCCGACGGAAAACCAGGTCGACGACCTCATCGCTGAGTGTCAGGAGACAGTGACACAAGGCTACCGAGTCCTGGTGACGACCTTGACCAAACGCATGGCCGAAGACCTCACGGACTACCTCAACGAGGCTGGCTTAAAGGTCCGCTATATTCATGCCGATGTCGAAACACTCGAACGGATCGAGATCATCCGTGACCTCCGTCTGGGGGTCTATGACGTGCTGGTTGGGATCAATCTACTCCGCGAGGGGCTTGATATTCCCGAGTGTGCGCTAGTCGCGATCCTTGACGCGGATAAAGAGGGTTACTTGCGCTCGACCACTTCACTGATCCAGACCATTGGCCGCGCGGCCCGAAACGCCGACGGCCGTGTTGTCCTCTATGCCGACACCATCACCAAGAGCATGCAGGCGGCACTAGATGAAACCGATCGCCGGCGGACGAGGCAACTGGCCTACAACGAAGAACACGGCATCACCCCGTCGTCGATTAAGAAGCGTATCAATGAAATTGTTGATTCGGTGTACGAGAAAGACCGCGTCACCATCGGCACGGGTGACAAGGACTTGATCACCACCGGCGGCAAGGATTTGCAAGACGTGATGGCTGACTTGGAAACCCGGATGAAGGACGCCGCTGCAAACCTTGAATTCGAGGAAGCCGCGCGCCTGCGCGATGAGCTCAGGCGCCTGGAAGCGGCTGATTTGGGTCTCGGCGGTGCCGTTTCTAACAGCGCTGCGCAAACCGAGCGTGCGCCGAGGGCAGAGGGAAAGACCGCGGGTCGCAATCGGGCTCGGCGCGAGGTTGAGAAAGACTTCAGCGTAACCAAGTCTGCTCCGCTTGATCCATTGGCCAAGGTTGCCGGTCCCCGAAAGTTGCCGCGTCGACGCGTTTGAAATACTGGGCCTGACATGTACCCCTTGGATAAGAGAGACTAGAGCAGTTCAGGCCAGCCCAGTTTTCCATTCTGGTTCTTGTCGAGGAATGTAAAGGTCTCGTCCAGCCGAGTCTGCAATTCGGTCAAGGTCAGTCCGCCTTCGGGAAAAGCCTTTCCCATCAATTTAATGCGCAGCAGGAGCGCTGGTGCTTCCACCACGCTGACTACGTCGTCGAAATCGGCATCAAAAACGGCGTGGATTATGGTGAAATAAGTCAGCATTTCTTCGCGTGTCAGCGCGCCGTCATCATCCCTGTCCATTTTGGTGAAGTGACGCAGGAATGACCGCTTCTCGTACTGTGCACGCAACCGCGCCTTCTGTTCGGGCGTCAGTTCACGGAGCTGGTTTTCGGTTGTCGAAGCGCTGTCTTCAACGCGTCCCCCTGTGCCGTTCGTGTCGCTGCTGGTGCCAGATTGAGCTAGGCTCGGCGCATTCATGGAAATGAGAGCAAGGAGGAAGGCGAAGCCCGCAAGCAGGCGGTCCGGTTGCGTCAAAGTCATAGTGTGAGTCATCCAGAATGGGGAGCTGGGCCAACAAGTCAGCCATTGAGGTACATTGGAAAATGGTTTCTCATAAGGGGATCTCAAAGTAAAGTTATCAGACACTTGCGTCATAAACCTGAAGTCGAACATGATTGACCTTTGGTTCCTGCCTCTGCCCCCTTCGCCCGTAACTGGCATTCAGAGTAACCGGGTTCGGCTGCGGCCCTTTGAAAAAACCGATGTTGCAACGCTGGTGGCGCAGGGCAGCGACCGGACTGTGGCGCATTGGATGATCAGCTTTCCCGTCCCTTGGCCACGCTGGATGGCTCGGCAGCGGGTGCGGGATTCTCGGCGTGAAATGGCCGCGGGACGCGGGTTTCACTTTGCCATCACAGATGCCGACTTGCCGGACATGCCTATGGTCGGTGCTTGCTCAGCGATACTTATTGGGGATGCCAGTCGGCCGCCAGAACTGGCCTATTGGGTTGCGCCTGGCTGGCAGCGACGGGGCTATGCCAGAAGCGCCTTACGGCTCCTACTTTCCCATATGTTCGACGTCGACCCGGCGTTGATTGCGGTTGAGGCGGCTGTGATTGACGGCAACGCGCCGTCAGCATCCTTACTTAAAGGGCTTCATTTTGTGGTTCAGGGGCAAGAATATGCGAGCGCGCCGATAAGCTGGGATGAGCCACCTGGGACGCAGGTCCGCTTGCAGCGATACCGGCTTTGGCGCGAGGATTGGTTTCGCGCCGGTCAAGCCCATATTTCTGAACAGGACCGCGTTGACACCAAAGCGGTTCGTGGCCTTTAGCCCGGTGGTTCCTGTCGCTGGCCTGCCGGCAGGCCAGCCGGTAGGACAGCCGGCGCCATTATAACCCCCGTCAGCCGTACCTCATCTGCGCTGGCCTATCACTGCACCCAAAATTACTGCATTCAAAGACAACGCACCAAGAGACCCAACCCAGATCATGACCGATTACAAAGCCCTCTCCGAAATAGAATGGAAACACCGCCTGTCCGACGAGCAGTTTGAGGTTGCGCGCCGTCATGGCACGGAACGACCCTTTTCCTCACCGTTGAATGACAATAAGGCCGAAGGAAGCTACGCCTGCGCAGGATGTGGGCAGCTGCTGTTCAGTTCTGATGATAAATACGATTCTGGCTCCGGATGGCCCTCGTTTACCCGGCCCATTGATGCCGAAGTTGTGGGTGAGACCACGGACCGGAGCTTTTTCATGACCCGCACAGAGATTCACTGCGCGCGCTGTGAATCCCATTTGGGCCACGTGTTTCCGGACGGTCCTGCGCCGACAGGACTGCGTTACTGCATGAACGGCTGCGTCATGGACTTTCAAGCTGAAAACGACAGTGGCGGTTGAGGACAACATTGGCGATCGACGCTGAACAGGAAAGGCGGACCGCCTGACGCCGTCTGCTTGGCGCCCCTTTGGTTTTCGTCAATCAAAGGTCGCCTGAAATATTGCATGATACAGAAAGCGTATCGGGGCAGACGATGGGGCCTGCGACCAGCGCCAGCTTTGGACAGGCTCTCCCCTTATTCCCTTGAGTTGAAGGTCAGGCTAGCCGCGTGCCATTTGGCACATCTTGATCCGGCGCCACCAGAACAACCTGATTTTCTGCATCGTGCAGGCCCAGCGTGAGAAACTCGCTCATAAATGGCCCAATCTGCTTAGCCGGGAAATTGACAACAGCGATGACCTGCCGGCCCACGAGGTCCTCGGGTCGATAGTGTCCGGTAATCTGGGCGCTTGATTTGCGTTCACCGACTTCCGGGCCGAAGTCGACCCAGAGCTTAATGGCCGGTCGACGGGCTTCGGGAAAGGGCTCTGCCCGGGTCACGGTGCCAACGCGGATATCGACCATCAAGAAGTCATCGAAATTGATTTCAGCCATATCGGGTCTGTTGCTCCTGCTCTCTTGTATGCCTCAGCTGCGAAAGGCTCTAAAACACTTTCAGAGACGAAAGCGAGGACAAAGCGCATGATTTTGGAAAACGGTTCGCTCATCCCCTGGTTCCTGTCGGTGAGCGGGGGGTACTTGCTGGGTGCAGTCCCCTTTGGCCTCGTGCTGACCTGGCTGGCCGGATACGGGGATATTCGCAAGATCGGCTCTGGCAATATCGGGGCAACGAATGTCTTGCGCACCGGCAACCGGTTGCTGGCCTTAGGGGTTCTGATTCTTGATGTGGGTAAGGGCGGACTGGCGGCGGCTTTGGCCTGGTGGTTTGTGGGTTGGGACGCGGGCGTGTTTGCTGGGACGGCGGCTTTTGTTGGTCATCTCTACCCCGTCTGGCTTGGCTTTCGCGGTGGCAAAGGCGTGGCAACGGGATTGGGGACTTTCGCTGCTATATCCTGGCCAGTCTTCATCGGCATGGCTCTGGTATGGTTGGCGGCGGCGGCGCTGACGCGGCGTTCCTCGGCAGGGGCGCTGGGCGCATTTATGGCGCTGCCACTGCTTACCGCGGTGTTTGGTGGTCGGGCGACCGAGTCCGCGATCGCGGTGCCATATTGGTTCGTGATCCTCGGTTTCGCGCTGGCGGCTGTGGTCTGGTATAAACATCGCGCAAACGTCGCGCGCTTGATACAGGGGACGGAGCCGGCGATCAGCTTTAGCAGTGGCAGCGACGAAGCAGAATCTTAGTCGTTGTGGGCTAAATGCTGAGAGTTAGGACTCTCCGGACAACGCGGCGTTACGCCGCTCGCCGGCCTCCATTGCTTCGGGGAAGAGTGCGGTGAGACCACGCTTCTCGTCCATGAGCACGTCCAAGGCTGCCTGTGTCACGCCGCCCGGGCTGGTTACACGTCGACGAAGCTCACCAGGGTCGATGCCCGCCTGGCGGTCGGCCAGGATGGCGGCGCCAAGGATAGTCTGTCGCGCTGCCATCTGCGCTTGCTCGGGGGACAGGCCGGCTCGTTCAACGGCAGTGGCCATGCACTCCATCAGTAAGAAGACATAGGCCGGTCCACTCCCCGTAACGCCCACCAGTGCATCGATTTGGCTTTCGCGCTCGACCCACAAGCAAGGCCCAACCGCAGAGAGCATGACTTCAGAAAGCGCAGCGAGCTCGGCGTCGACGACGTTGTTACGGAGCAGCAGGCTCAGGCCCTGACCTACAGCAGCGGGGGTGTTGGGCATGACGCGCACGATCGGTGTATGACTGCCAAACCAGCTTTCGTAGGATGCCATGCCGATGCCGGCAGCGATGGAAACGACGGATGCCCCTGCCTGTTGCACCAGTGGAACGTAATCGGGCACCACGTCAGCCATGAGTTGTGGCTTGACCGCAAGCATCAACATGCCGGGTTGAAGGGCGGCGGGGAGATCGCCAGGCTCAGTGACGCATCTGATCCCAGATCGGCCGGAACCTTGCCTGGCCAGCTGGGGATCAACGATGTAGACCGCATCGGGCCTTAGCCCGGCTGCGAGCCAGCCGTCGAGCAAAGCGCCGCCCATGTTGCCGCAGCCGGCGAGGATCAACGGGTGATCAGGAGAGAAGGTAGTGAGGTCTGTCATCCGATAGTCATGCCAGAGGCGGTGGAGTACGGAAAGCCTGATCTTTTCATTCGCCAAGCAGATGGTTGCGTGCTCGATTTGACGCCGCTTCGCGGCTTACAAATCTCTCCCGCGCAGTCAAACGGACACGGCGGACGGTGTCCGCCGTGACGGTCTTTAGATCGGATTGCGCGACGCTTGACCCCGCCGCGCGAAGCGCGGTCGGGGGCAAGTCGGCGCAACCCTGTCGGTGGGAAGGTCCAGCGCTCAAAGCGAAGCGTTTTGAGCGNNANNGGANAGTCANGNGCGCGGGGGAGGGCCGAAGGCCGCGAAGCGGCCAAGGCCCGAGCGCGCCATAAATTGCGCAGGCATCGCCACCAATCGGAGTTGGATCTTGAACCGTACCGGGAGTGAGCTCAGGCCTCGCCCTGGGTCTCCAACAGCGATGAGGCTAGCGCGTCTTGCGGGTCGCGGCCGCCCCAGATCACAAACTGGAAGGCCGGGTAGAAACGGTCGCACTCTCCGACCGCGACATCGACCAAATCCTCAATCTGCTCATGACTGACGCCGCCAATCCCACGAAGCAATAGCGTG
This sequence comes from Kiloniella sp., assembly GCA_002690455.1. Lineage (GTDB taxonomy): Bacteria > Pseudomonadota > Alphaproteobacteria > UBA7985 > UBA7985 > UBA7985. Next base: position 37,550 of record NZET01000011.1, on the reverse strand, counting down.
TGGCGGAACATCAGGGAGGATTCTTCCTTTGAAAGCTCAAAGTGGCCTACCCAAAGCTTTGCGTTGACTTCGGCCAATAGAGTGTTGATTTCCGCGTTCAGCCGCAACGGCGCACGCATTTCCAGCATGCAGGTTGTATGCAACGCCTGAACGTCTTCCTGCCAGAAGCAGTGCAACTGATAGGTGGCCCATTGTCCCGGACAGGCGATTACCAGTTCCGCTTCGCTTGGGCGGGCAATGGTCCAGTCGCTTTCTCCGGAGAGCATGTCTTCCAGCGCGTCTATCGGATTCAGGATATCTTCGCGCGCGAAGTCCAAGCGTGAAAACGCCATCGAATAAGCTCCCCAACAGCCTTTTGATCAAACCGATCGGCACAGTTATCAACAGGTGTGGAAAGCGGTGGCGATTTTTTTTTCGCTCTGGCCGCTGCCCGCCCATACCCGCGTTTCCCAATAGGCTGGCTTGCTGCAACTGATGGATCCTGTATCTCAAATCACCGAGTCGAAGTCCATACTAGACGCATAATAATTTGCGCACAGCCTCTGTGGAGTGTTCATGCTGAACTAGCGGTTTTTATCACAGGCGTGGGGATAAAGTGGGGAAGACCCGGGAAAACTCCCTGTATTTGGGGCTTTGCGGAGGGCTACTGGTCCGCGAGATGTTTTTCCAGTTCTTCGAGGCGTTTCAGTAAGCGCTCATTTTCCTCGCGCGCTGCACGGGCCATATCCCGGACTACCTCGAACTCTTCCCGCGGGACGACGTCCATTTCTGCTATGGCTGCTTCTAGCCGCTGGCGGAACATAACCTCGACTTCGTCGCGAGCCCCGGCGAGCGTGCCCACTGCGCCGTTGGCGAGGCGCGCGAGGTCGTCAAAGAAACGGTACTGGTTCTGCATATCACTAGCTCCCGGTGGCTGCGGTTTGCTGTCAATGTTGCGGCACTGACGCTAAAGCGGCACTTCTGTTCTGCTGCATTATATAACGAAGATGCCTTCCGCTCGCCACAGCATGGACATAGAACAGGAGAGTAAGCTGCCAATAGTTATAGAGTGAAGTCTCATGCTTCCTGCCTTGCTTGCTGTCACGGTGCCTGACTTGGGGTTTAATCTGCCCTGGCTGGCCGAAGTCTCTTACCCCCAGATCGATCCAGTCCTGGTGAGCATCGGCCCAATCCCGATCCGTTGGTATTCGCTGGCCTATATCGCCGGGTTGGTGTTGGGCTATCTCTGGGTGCGGTCCAGCCTGCCAAGGACACAGACGATCACAGCAAAGGCGGTCGACGATCTGTTCCTATGGATCATCGTCGGCGTTGTCGCCGGGGGGCGGCTAGGGTCGGTCCTTTTCTACGGACTGCAGCGTGAGCCCGAGCGGTATCTGAGCGATCCTATAGCTTGGGTCTCTGTCTGGGATGGGGGCATGTCCTTCCACGGCGGCTTCGTTGGTGTGGTGCTTGCCGTCATTCTCTGGTCCCGCTTTAACCCAAAGAGCAACTACTGGGAAATCAGCGACCTGCTCGCCATCTCTGCTCCTATCGGGTTGTTCTTCGGGCGCATCGCCAACTTCATCAACGCTGAACTTTATGGCCGACCGACCGAATTGCCATGGGCCATGCGCTTTCCGATTTACACCCGCGAGCGAGAAGTCGTCGCCTTCACTGAGCCCCGTCACCCCAGTCAACTCTATGAGGCAGCGCTTGAAGGCGTCGTTCTGTTCATCGCCCTCAACCTGCTGTGGCGAAACGCAGCACTCCGGGCGCGTCCGGGCCTAATCACCGGTGGGTTTATGGCCGGATACGGCCTGTTTCGCTTCCTTGTCGAATTTGTCCGCAAGCCTGACGACGGGCTGGAGGCAGGTATCCTTAAGTTTGGCGGCTTGGGAAACTTCACCACGGGGCAGGAACTGTCTGTGCCGATGATCATCATGGGTATCGCCCTGATCCTATGGCGTTGGAACGCTCCAGTCACCAGGACTGCACCAAAGGCTGACTGACATGACCGACACTCCACAGACAGGCGATAGCGGCACGCCGGCAATCGGCACAGGCCTCACAGAAGAAGTCGGGCCAATGATCGATTTGATCCGACGCCAAATCCGGGCGACGGGACCGCTGACCATACCTGAATTCATGACGCTCGCACTGCAGCATCCCGAGCATGGTTACTACCGTCGCAGGCAAGCGATCGGCGCGACGGGTGATTTTGTCACCGCACCCGAAATGAGTCAGGTCTTTGGTGAGTTGCTCGGCCTGTGGCTGGTACAGCGTTGGATGGACCTTGGCCAGCCCCGCCCCGTGACGTTGGTCGAACTGGGTCCGGGGCGAGGCACGCTTATGGCTGATGCCTTGCGCGCAGCCAGCGCCATGCCGGGCTTCGTGTCGGCTGTTGATCTTGTTCTAGTAGAGACTAACCCCACCCTCCAAGCACAGCAGGCCGAGCGCCTCACTGTTTATAACCCACGCTGGTTCGACGCACTGGGCGCGATCAAGCCAGAACACCCAACTCTTGTCCTCGGTAACGAATTCATCGATGTGCTGCCCACCGCGCAGTTTGCCGTGGTACAGGGCGCTTGGCGCGAACGTCTGGTTGCGGTTAATGAAGACGGCGCACTGAGCTTCGTCCTTGGTCAGCCTCAATCGCCCGTGCTGCCGCTGTTGCCCCCACCCACCGACGGCCAGTTTACCGAGCTGATGCCGTCTCTACCGGGGTTCTTCAAGGATTTGAGCGCCCTGCTGCGGCCCCATGGAGGCGCGGCACTATTCATCGATTACGCACACGACGACCGCGCGGCGGCCTGGAGCCTGCAGGCGGTCCGCGATCACCGGAAGGTTGACCCGTTGGCGACTCCTGGTTTGGCCGATCTGACCACGCTGGTTGATTTCGATGCTGTGTCTCGCTTTGCCCGTGGGGTTGGTTTGAGTGTGCCCAAGCCGGTTTCGCAGCGCGATTTTCTCCTGGTGCTCGGCGCTTGGCAGCGGTTCGAGGCGCTGGCAGAAGCCGCCCCTGATGATGCACCTGCACTCCTCCAGTCGCTCCAACGTCTGGTCGGCAAGACCCACATGGGTGAGCGGTTCAAAGCCTGGACCTGCTCGTTCCCGGAGACGCTTCCACCCCCGGCGGGCTTTCCTACAACAGAAGCTATCTCTGCTGATGATACCGGCAGGCCCGACGGCGTAGGTTCCGGGGGGGGCTGAGTCGTGGACAAAAAACCCGATCAGGAAAACGGATCCGAAGCAACGACCACCGTGACCGCACCCACCATGACCGCTGCCGCCGTGCAACCGCCCGAGCCGCAACCGCAACCATCGCGGCAGCCGTTGACCAAGCCGCAGCCGTCGCTGCAGCCACTTGTGGCGCCGCAGCTCTCGGCGTTGGCGTCTGTCCATCACGGGTTCTTTACCCGGAGTGGTGGCACCAGTTGGGGTCGCGGCGACCTCAATTGCGGCATTGCTGCTGATGATCACCCCGCGCACGTCGATGAGAACAGGTGTCGCGTTCAAGAAAAGCTATCGGCGCAGGCTCTGGTTACTCTCAACCAGTCACACTCGGCGATCGTACACTGCCTGACAGCGATGCCGGACTGGCCGCGTGGACGAGGGCCTGTAGGCGATGGCCTGGTAACGTCGGTTCCTGGCTTGGCTCTGGGGGTGCTGTCAGCAGACTGCGGCCCACTGCTGGCCGTAGACCCTGTCGCCGGCGTAGTCGGTGCTGCACATTCGGGCTGGAAGGGTACGGCAGGCAATATCACGCGGGCACTAGTGGAGGCTATGGAAAGGCAGGGCGCGGCGCGGGACCGCATCGTAATGGCGCTTGGTCCCATGATTCGCCAGGAGAGTTACGAAGTTGGCCCCGAGTTCCCCGATCACTTTCGTACGGCCGTGGCCGATCATCATCGCTTTTTTCGTCCTGCCGACCGTGACGGTCACTTTCTGAGTGATATTGCCGGGATCATCGCCACACAGGCGCAGGCCGAGGGGGTCGCTCAGTTCGTGGATATCGGCGGCGATACCTACGCCGACGAGGATCGGTTTTTCTCTGCCCGTCGGAGCGCCCATCGACGAGAGCCGGACTTTGGCCGTCTGATCTCTGCGATTGCGTTGGACTGACGCCCCCGTCCAGCTCGTGCACGCGGCAGGTCCACATCAGTCGGCCGCGCGATCCGCTCGTCCGTCCCTCATTCTTATCTGTTCGTGCGTCTGCAAGATTCGCATGCCCGCTTTCGTTCTCATAAGCTGTCGCTTGCGTTGACCCGGTACCATCGTGTGGTCTAAAGCACGGGAACAACACACTTTCTTGGTGCCAGATGTCGTCCGCAGTGTTCCTGTGCGGCGAGCTTTCTCGGAGCCGGAGCAAAAGCGATGCGTATCCTCAGCGGCAATGCCAACCGTCCGTTGGCTGAAGCCATTTCGCACTACCTAGACGTTCGGCTGACACAGGCCGACGTCCGTCGTTTCAATGACAAGGAAATCTACGTCGAGATCCAGGAGAATGTCCGGGGCGAAGACGTATTCCTGATTCAGCCGACGAGCTACCCTGCGAACGACCACTTGATGGAACTCCTGGTTGCCATCGACGCCCTGCGACGTGGATCGGCAGGCCGGATCACAGCCGTCATTCCTTACTATGGCTACGCGCGCCAAGACCGGAAAAGTTCGCCGCGCTCACCGATCTCGGCGCGTCTGGTTGCGAACCTGATTGAAACCGCTGGCGCAGACCGAGTGCTGACGCTCGACCTTCACGCGGGTCAGATCCAGGGGTTCTTTGACATCCCAACGGACAACCTGTTCGCCGCCCCTATGTTTGCGCAGGAAATCCGGCGCGTTCACCGGGACGATTGTTCTAACGTCATGATTGTGAGCCCCGACGTCGGCGGCGTGGTGCGTGCTCGTGCGGTGGCAAAGGCAATCGAAGTTGACCTCGCCATCATCGATAAGCGTCGCCCGAAAGCTGGTCTGGCCGAGGTGATGAACGTCATCGGTGATGTCGAAGGCAAGCACTGCATCCTGATAGACGACATTGTCGATACTGCTGGCACGCTTTGCAAGGCGGCAGAGGCACTGGTCAAGAACGGCGCAATTTCAGTTTCAGCCTACGCCACCCACGGTGTTCTGTCCGGGCCAGCGGTCGCAAATATCGACGCATCGGAAATAAGCGACGTGGTCGTTACGGATTCCATCCAGCCTTCTGAGTCGGTTGTGGCCTGTGAGAAAATTAGGGCCATGAGCATTTCAGAGTTGATGGGTGAAGCTATTCGCAGGGTTTCCAACGAAGAGTCAGTTTCGACTCTTTTCAATATTTAGACGGTGCGGAGGGTTCCCGGTTTTGCCCGTTGACCCGCTTCCCGCTCTGTCAGCCCCGACCCAGCTTTAAAATGACACTTGAAACCTTACCTTTGAACAGGAGACGTCACCATGGACATCGCAATGACCATCCCCGCCAAAACCAAGCCCGGCGCCGGTAAGTCCGCCGCCAAAGCCGCCCGGAAGGAAGGCCTGGTACCTGCCGTCGTCTACGGCGGTGCTGCTGATACTGAAATGGTTGCTATTGACCCGCGCCCGATCTGGAAAGGTCTGAATGAACGTGGCTTTTTCGCGAGGGTTATGGCGCTTGATATCGACGGCAAACAGATGAATGTGCTGCCTCGCGATGTGCAGTTTGACCGTGTAACCGATCAGCCAATCCACGTTGACTTCATGCGTGTTGAACCGGAAACCGTCGTCAAGGTTCGTGTACCGGTCGATTTCGTAAACGAAGCCGATTCTCCGGGCCTGAAGCGTGGCGCCGTGCTTAACGTCGTCCGTCACTCGGTTGAGGTTCGCTGCAAAGCCGGTGAGATACCAACCAAGTTCGATGCAGACCTGACCGGTTTGCAGATCAACGATGCGGTTAAGTACTCCATGGTGCAGGTTAGCGGTAACGTGACCCCAACCATCGTCGGCCGAGATTTCGTCATCGCCACGGTCACGGCACCATCCGCACTGAAACGTCAAATGATGGACCAGGCCGCTGCCGCTTCTGGCGAATCCGAGGCCGCAGCCGAAGAGTAAACCGGTTCTTTACCGGTCTGGGGGGCTGGGCTGCTCTGGGCCACAAGGCTCTATCTTGCGCTGCCGCCTCGCCTTCACCCCGGTTCGCCTCATGGATCATCGCCCGGAGCAGGCACCATGCACATTCTCGTTGGCCTGGGTAATCCCGGACGACAGTACGAGGGCCACCGGCACAATGTCGGTTTCATGGCCCTCGACCTGTTTGCGGCTCGCTTTGGTGCCTCGAAGTGGAAAGAACGCGCGCAGGCTAAAGTCGCCGAGGTCCGCATCGATGGTGAGAAAGTGGTGTTGGTCAAGCCGCAGAGCTTCGTGAACAAGTCCGGGCAGCCCTTGCGGCTCGTTTTGGATTTCTGGAAGCTCAAGGCTGATGCCGTGACCGTCTTCTACGACGAGCTCGACCTGCCGCCATCGAAGGTCAGGATCAAGCGGGGTGGGGGGTCTGGCGGCCATAACGGGATAAAGTCGCTCGATGCTTACGTGGGTCAAAACTACCGTCGGGTACGTATCGGGATAGGCCACCCCGGACACAAGGACCGGGTGCCGGCCTATGTCCTCCATGACTTTGGTAAGGAAGATCGAGCGCAGATCGACACGCTGCTCGACGCCATGGGTAACCATTTGCCGCGCCTGCTTAAAGGGGATGAGTCGGGGTTCATGAGCCTGTCTATGCAGGCGCTTGAAGACCCCGTGCGTGGGCGACAGCCGGGCGTATCCAGCGGCAGCCCCTTAGCGGCAAAGGCTGACCAGCATCAGTGGAAAAAGGCGACTAAGCCGGGGTCGGCACCGACGAAGATCATCGGTAAAGGCCCCCCGACCGCGCTTGGTGCAGCGCTCTCCCGGCTTCTAAACCGGGGAAAATCTTCGCCTGAGGACAAAGACTGAATGATTTCTGTGCCCTGAAACCGTCAGGCTGAAACCCTCAGTCCACACCCTCTTTCCGCTGGTTGGCTTGAACCAAGCAGCCAGATTAGAACTGACTAGACCAGACCAGACTGGATCTCTCCAGATCGGCCTAAAGCAAGGACAAACACACCATGGGATTCAACTGCGGTATCGTCGGGCTGCCCAATGTCGGTAAGTCGACGCTGTTCAACGCACTGACGGAAACAGCGGCGGCCGAAGCGGCCAACTATCCCTTTTGCACCATTGAGCCGAATACAGGCCGGGTAGCCGTTCCCGATCCCCGGTTAGATACCATCGCCAAGATAGCGCAGAGCGCCAAAGTGCTGCCCACTCAGCTCGAAATTGTGGACATTGCCGGACTCGTTCGGGGCGCGTCCAAGGGCGAAGGCCTCGGCAACCAGTTCCTCGCCAACATCCGTGAAACCGATGCAATACTTCATGTCCTTCGCTGTTTTGACGGAGAAGTGACCCACGTTGATGGCTCGGTTGATCCCGTGCGAGACGCTGAGACGGTGACCACCGAGCTGATGATTGCGGATCTCGATGCCGTTGAAAAGCGCATGGCCAAGGAATCCAAGCGAGCGCAATCCGGTGACAAAGAAGCCCGGCAGTTGATGTCGATCCTCGAACCACTGGCCGCGGCACTGACCGAGGGCAAGACCGCTCGAACGGTTGAATTCACGCCTGAGGAGATGAAGACCGTCCGCCAGCTGCAGCTGCTGACGGCCAAGCCTGTCCTCTATGTTTGCAATGTGGGTGAAGAAGATGCCGCGGAGGGCAACCACCACGCCGCTGCAGTCATGGAATTGGCTGAGCGCGAGGGGGCCAGCGCTATTCTGATCTCAGCAGCAATCGAAGCGGAAATCGCAGCACTACCGACCGAGGAGGATAAGCGCGATTTTCTGGAAACCCTCGGGCTGGAGGAAACCGGTCTGGCGCGGCTGATCCGGCGGGGTTACGGTTTGCTGGACTTGCTGACTTTCTTCACAGCCGGGCCAAAAGAAGCTCGTGCCTGGACCGTACGAACCGGCGCGACCGCGCCGCAGGCGGCCGGGGCTATCCATACTGATTTTGAACGTGGATTCATTCGAGCTGAGACCATCGCCTACGATGATTACGTCGAATGTGGGGGTGAGGCTGGAGCTAAAGATGCCGGGAAGCTGAGAGTCGAAGGTAAGGACTACGTCACCAAGGATGGTGACATCTTTCATTTCCGCTTCAACGTCTAAGGGGGTTGGTGTCCCCTAGTTGAGCCGGGATAAAGTGCCCGAGCGGCACTGCCCGAAGAAGCAGGCCCTGATGGTCAGATTGTCTTGCGATGCTGGCTCAACCAGCGCGTTCATGACCGGCAGGCGCCCGGCCGGCATCTTCAACTTTCCCTTGTAGCTGCCATCTGGCTGGCGACGCAGCCCATGCAGCAGTTGACGGTAGAGCACCTCTTGCCGGTTAATCTTTTCACCGACAACAGCAGCAATCTTGCCGCACATCATTGCCTCGTCTCCGCAGTCGTAGAGCTCTACGATGGCCTGCATGCCATCCATAGGGCTGTCCATGCGCCAGTACCCGTGCAAGCCATTGGCTTGAGCGGTCGCACCACCGCTCAACTGAGATAGCAGCAGGAACACAGCAACAGTTCTGAGCAACATGCGATGCATTTTCCAAATCAACAGAGTTCTACCCGTAAAAAACGCAATAATCAGACCGATAACGCGTTTTGGGAATAATGATAATAGAAATCTGTCGGCTGAAACCGACCTTGGCCGGTTCTACTGCATTCGTGTCATGGTGCCCTTGCACACCGGGAGGAAGCAGGAGCTGTAAGAAATCGTCACCGCGTCCTTGATCTTGATCGTCACTTTTGAATCGCCCACGAAGCTGACCGGAGGGTTAATGATACCTTCAAAAGTTCCGGCACCGCGAGGCTTTACGCCGCGGATCAGGAGGTAGTTTTCCTGCCCTGCGGCGAGCTGGCCCTGATAGGCACGGACAATCCGGGCGCACAGTCCAGAGCCGTCTTCACAGTCGTACATCTGCACAACGGCTTGCACGCCGTCCCACGCTTTGTTGTCTAACCATACACCCCGTAGATCCTGAGCCATCGAAGGGGAAGCGATGCTGATAACAGCGATAAGAGAGAAGAGAAGGGCGCGCATGTTAACCTCTTTTTGCGAGAACTTTACTTGCCAGATAAAACTAGGCCGACGGCCTCATCTGACAACATTAGCGCGCTCTGAAAATGGCGTGATCGGCTGCAAAACAAACAGTGCAAGTCGGCTAGCTGCCGTCGGTGAAGACCGCGTATGCACCACCCGCGTCATTGGGATAGACGATATACCCGCGATAGCCTGCGGAAGCTGGCCGGAAGGCCAACCCGGACTCAGCAAGAAACGCCCCGGTGCGGTTGAGGTTTTCGACCTGATAGACGATGGCTTCGTGCGCTTCTGGGTCCGGGTAGATCTGTGCCCAGTCATCGGCGCTGTAGAATTCCAGATCGGCGCCGACCGGCTTACTGATGCTGCCGCTTAGCTTGCCTGTGAGCAGAGCTTCGTAGCCTTCACCGAGTTTCGACCCCGGAGTCATGCGGATCTGGACAGCACGGATGCCAATGGTGCCGTTTTCGTGTTGTAGGAATCGCTCGGCCCACACCGCGCGTGGTGTCAGGTGCTCGCATACGAATAAAGGGATGGGTGAGAATGGCCCACGCTGGGGTCGTACCAGTTTGAAGGACGCTCGCTGCGCCATGCCTTTTACAACCTCGACGTTGCGGTGCAGGTTCTCAATCCCAAGGTGATCTAGTCCATGGTTGTCAAAGGCGGCAGCCGCCTTTTCCGCGCGTCCCTTCAGCGCGAGCGAGAGCATGCCTTCACCTTGCTCGGCGAGGTGATCTTCCAGTCCGTTGGTGCCCATGCTGCTATTGCGAACACCAAGGATTTCAACGTAGTCGCCCTGGTCGTCCAGCCCGCGGAACATGATGCAGGTGTTGGCCGTTCCCCAGCCTTCGTGCGCCGTGATGTCAGTGGTGGTAAATCCGAGTTTTTGGGCCTGCGCCTGAGCGGCGGCAAGGTCGCTGACCGCTAGAATAACGTGATCAAGCCCGATGATAGGTGCGTCGTCTGGGATGTCGGGGTGGTCAGGGACAATTGAAGACATGGGTTGATTTCTCCACCTTGGCGGGGCTCGGTGAATGCAGTTTAGAGTAAAGCCTTCCGGAATAGAACGGCTGTGGGTGCAGGAGGCTGGGGACAACAAAAAAGGCTGCGGTGAGTGCCGCAGCCTTTTCCTGATTCGTCCAGTCTGAAGAACAGGGCACGTCGTGCGCGTCCTTGCCTAGTGATCCGGCTCAGGGCCGCCCTCAGCTTCCAGACGGCTATGCACCTGAGCAGCGACAATGCGGTAAGCAAAGAAGGACACGATGGTTAGCGCGAGCATGTACAGCACGACAACGATGCCCCACTTGTGGCGGGCTTCGAGGTACGGGTCAGCGGTCCAGTTCAGGAACGCCGTTACGTCGCGGGCCTGCTGCTCCAGCGTAGCAACGGTGCCGTCCGGGTATTCGAAATCGGACATATCCGCAGGCCAGGGGTTTGGCATCGAAATAACCGGCATAACCTTATTGTAGTAGGCGCCCTCAGGCTGCTCATGGGCGTCGTCGTAGCCGGTAAGCAGCGCGTAGATGTAGTCTGCCCCACCAATACGTGAGCGCGCCATGGTGGATAGGTCTGGCGGCGATTTGCCGTAGGTCGCTGTGGCCCGCTTTGGGTTGCCAAGCGCCCAGGGGAAGGTGTCGTTCAGCACGCCAGGGCGCGTGTCGTTCTCGCCATCATCATTAATGTACGGAATCTCGTAGTTCGACGCGATTGCCTTAGCAACATCCTCGCCTGTCTGGCCTTCGAGCAACTCCCAGCCCAGCTCACCAAGAGAGGAAAAGCGTACCAGACCGAGTGAGTGACAGGCCTGACAACGGGTCTGGTAAATATACAGACCGCGTTGGAGTTGGCGCTCGTCGTAGTGGCCCAGCGGGCCCGTAAAGGTCCAACTTTGTGAATCGATCGAGTAACCGGTTTCTTCGGTCTGAGCTGGCGCCGCAGTGAGGGCCATGAGGGCAGCGGCGGCGCTGAGAGTTTTGATTAATGTTCCGAAACGCATGAACGATGCTTTCTTAAATGGGGTCTGGCGTCGGCGGAATAGGGCGGACCACCAAGGCCCGCCCCGCGAAGAGTTCAGTCGGCCTTGGTCATTGGCTTGGCCGCGGCAGCCGCCGCCGCCGCAACAGCACCTCCACCCTGGCTCGATGGCAGCACAGGTTCGGAGATCGATGCCGGCAGCGTCCGGGTCCGTTCAAACAGACCCAGCACTGGCATCAGCACAATGAAGAAGGCGAAATAGTAAAGCATGAACAGGACGCCCCACTGCTGGGTCGAACCCCAAACAAAGCCGTTCTCAGCCTCGAAGCCCAGTAGAATCCGTCCAAGGGGCGTCGGGATGAAGAAGGCTTCGCCTGAGGTCTGCGCACCGACCAGCGCAAGAATCACGCAGGTCAGAACAAAGCCCCAAAACGCCATCCGGTAAAGAGGGCGGAACCGCGCTGATCGCACCGGAGAGGTGTCAAGCCATGGCAGCAAGAACAGAATGCCTAACGATCCACCCATGGCCAACGCACCGAGTTGCTTGCCAGTAATCACCAATCCAAAGATGTTCAGATCCCAGGTGAAGACTTTTAGAATGGCGTAAAACGGCAGCAGGTACCATTCCGGCACGATGTGCGACGGCAGGTTGTAGTCAGTTGGCTGGTTATTGATCGCCTCGGCCAGACGCTCAGGCGCCCAAGCGACAACGGCCATATAGATGGTGAAGAACACGGACAGGCCGAAGATGTCCTTAAAGGTGTAATAGGGGTGGAAGGAAACTGTATCCTTCTTTGACTTGATGTCGACTCCCAGCGGGTTGTTGGACCCGACAGTCTGTAGTGTCAGGATATGCAGGATCACGACACCCGCGAGGATGAACGGCAGCAAGAAGTGCAGCGCAAAGAAGCGATTCAGCAGCGCATCATCAACGTCCTCGCCCCCGCGAAGAAGCATCAAGATATCATCGCCCAGAACCGGGATTGCAGTGAACACCTGGGTAATCACTTCAGCAGCGGCAAAGGACATTACGCCCCAGACCAGCGAGTAGCCGAGGAAGGCGATTGCCATCATCAGTATTAAAATCACACAGCCCAGAATCCACAGCAGTTCCCGCGGCGCTTTGTACGAGCCATAGTAGAGGCTTCGGAAAAGGTGGAAGATCACGGCAATGAAGAAGAAGGAAGCCCCGACCGAATGGATGTAACGCAGGAACATCCCGCCCTTTACATCGCGCATGATGTGCTCGACTGACCGGAAGGCCTGATTGATGCCGTAGGTATCTTCCTGGACCGAAGGTTTGTAGTGCATCGCGAGGAACAGGCCAGTAACGATCATGACCAGCAGCATGATCCCGGAGATCGAGCCGAAGTTCCACCAGTAGTTCAGGTTCTTGGGGTAGGCGTGCTTCGTCATTGAGTAATGTACGGCACGCAAAATGGGGAGACGTTCGTCAAAGCCCTTGAGAAAGGGATTGGTGAACGGTGAACGAGAGCCAGCCATCAGACTTAGGCCTCCTTGCCAATAACAATCATATCGTCGGAAGCGAAGAAGTACTTCGGCACCGGCAGGTTTGCCGGGGACGGGCCCTTGCGGATCCGGCCGGAAGTATCGAACTGCGAGTTGTGACAGGGGCAGAAATAGCCGCCGAATTCGCCACGCTTCTCACCTGCTGTGGTACCTTGCGGCGGACAACCCAGGTGAGGACACTGCAGGCGCAGAACCAGCCACTCAGGCCGCTTAACCCGATCGCTATCGGGCTGTGGGTCACGCATCGGGCTGTCATCGTCAGCGACGGCTGCCGCTATCTCATCCGCCGTCCGGCGCCGGATCGAATATTTTTTCCGGCCTGCAGTCGCAATGATGCCAGAGCCTTCGGAAATACCCTCAAGCGAAACCTCGATCACACTACCACCGGCAACATCGCGGGTCGGGGTCATGGTGCGGATCAGTCCGACGCCACCGGCGGCGGCGCCAATGCCTGCCATGGTCATGGTGGACAGAACGAGGAAATTACGGCGATCCGGGTTTGCGACGTCGTTCGGCGTGTCGGCCATTTGCGAAGTCCTTCTTCCTTCAAAAATTGCAGCGCCCGAACGGGTCAGAGCACTGCGGCGAAGAGTGGTAAAACCACGCTGCCTAACCTGCCCGAAATTCGGTCAGGCGCCAGAGTGACTCAGTGTCACGACCGGCGCGAGCAGCACGATTTTGCACCCTACGAACGATGGTGTGTGACGGCTATACCCAAGCGTCCGTTTAGGGTCTAGCCCCGGTATTCGATAAGCTGTTATTCGTCCTTACTGTAACACGCGCGGCCTGCGGCCTCGCAGACCCGAGAGGCTCCGGCAGATTGTCCCTGAAACGACCCTCAATCGCCCTTTTTGAACCTGATATTCCGCAGAATGCAGGCGCGATCATGCGGCTATGTGCCTGCATTGACCTGCCGTTGCACATCATCGAGCCCTGTGGTTTTTTGCTTGATGATCGGAAACTGCGACGTGCTGGTATGGATTACAGGCAGGATACGCAGCTTAGCCGCCATGATGACTGGGCGGCTTTTACCAGCGCCGTGGCACCGGCACGACTGGTTCTGGCTTCGGCCCATGCGGCCGAACCACTCCCGACATTCCGCTTTGCGCCCGGTGACATCATCATTCTGGGTCGGGAGAGCGCTGGCGCCCCGGACTATGTGCATGCGGCGTGTCAGCATCGCGTTCGCCTCCCCCTTGCTCCATCGAAGCGTTCCCTCAATGTTGCGCAGGCGGCGAGCATTTTTGCCTATGAGGCGTGTCGCCAACTTCTATGGTTCGCTGACTTGGAAGGGCGGAATCTTGACTGAGACCAAAACCGATAAGATGCCGACGCCTGAGACTGACCTGCCATGGTGGCGGAGCACCTCGCCGTTACCCCACGAGACAGCGCTGGCTGAGCGCAAGGCCCGAGCGGAGGACTGGTTTCGGGGGCTTCGCGACCGAATTTGCGCTGATTTCGAGCGGCTCGAAGATACGTGCGGTCTCGACCATCCGCAGACCGCGGGAATCGAGCCCGCCCGGTTTGTGCGTAAAGCCTGGGACCGCCCAGACGGCGGCGGCGGGGTCATGTCGGTGATGAAAGGGAGGGTGTTTGAGAAAGTAGGGGTCAACATTTCCGTCGTTTCCGGGCAATTCAGCCCCGAATTTGCCCGGTCGATCCCGGGTGCAGGGGACGACCCACGTTTCTATGCGGCGGGGATCAGCCTCGTAGCGCATATGCAGAGCCCGCTGGTCCCTGCTGTGCACATGAACACGCGCATGATCGTCACCACCAAGAGCTGGTTCGGTGGCGGGGCCGACCTTACCCCCATGGTGCCTCATGATCCTGACACCCGCCATTTTCACGGCACGCTGCAAGCGGCCTGTGACGCGCATCATCAGGATTTCTATCCGGCTTTTCGCGACTGGTGCGATCGCTACTTCTTTCTGCCCCATCGCGACGAGCCACGCGGGGTCGGTGGAATCTTTTATGACTATCTCGACACCGGGAACTGGGAGGCTGATTTCACCTTGACGCAGGATGTCGGTGAAGCCTTTCGTACGGCCTATGTCCCATTGGTGGAACAGCACTACGAGCGCCCCTGGACGGAAGAGCAACGCAGCCATCAGCTCAAACGACGAGGCCGCTACGTTGAATTCAACCTGCTGCACGACCGAGGCACGCTGTTCGGGCTCAAAACTGGTGGCAATGTCGAGGCAATCCTTATGTCCTTGCCGCCCGCGGTGGGCTGGGACTAAGGCTCAGGCAAAGCCGCCCGGTTGCGCAGGCCCGTTTCGGGTTCTTGTCGCCTCTACAAAACGACAAAGGGCGGCTCGAAAGCCGCCTTGTGGATTGTAGTTTCTGATTGGGTCAGTGCCTTGATCGCCGTCCTTAGAACTGCGAGGCGCGGACCTTCTCCAGAAGGAAGTCGCGAAACACGTTGACCCGCTGGGTCGAGCGCAGCTCTTCAGGGTAGACAAAGAAAGCCTGGAACGATGGTCCGGCAACGTCAGGAAGAACCCGCACCAGACCTTCGCGGCCTTCGACCATGTAATCTGGGATCGCGGCGATACCTGCACCGGCTTCGACGACGTTCCGGATCGCAAAAATGTTGTTCAGCGACATGGACGGACGGCGCTTGCCGGTTTCACGGCCTGCGGTTTCCAGCCAGTTCAGGTCTGGCACCGGCGGACGGGTATCGGTGCCGAAGATAATAATGCGGTGTTGGTCCAAATCGTTCAGCGTTGCCGGTGTGCCGTATTCATCGAGGTATCCCGGTGCGGCGTAGAGGTGGCTATGTGCTTCGAACAGCGGCCGTTGAATTAGATCCGGCTGATGCGGTGGGTACAGTCGAATGGCGATATCCGCCTGACGCATCGACAGATCGAGTTCCTTGTCTTCTAGGATCAAGTGCAACTCGATCTCAGGGTATTTGGCCATGAACTCCGCCATCAGCGGTGCAAGCCAGGTGCTGCCCAGAGCAACAGTTGCTGTCACGCGCAGATCGCCGGATGGGGAATCCTTTGAATCCCGCAGGCGCGCTTCGACGAGCGACAGCTTGCCGAAAACTTCGTGCGCGGTGTTGTATAGCAGTTCGCCTTGCTCCGTGAGTATCAGACCCCGGGCATGGCGGTGAAACAGCGTGGTCGACAGGCTTTCTTCCAGAGCAGAGATCTGGCGGCTGACGGCCGACTGACTGAGATTAAGGTCTTCGCCTGCATGCGTGAAGCTGCCTGCTTCGGCAACAGCGTGAAAGACACGCAATTTATCCCAATCCATGGGTTATCCTTCAGTAACACTACAAAAGCGGGCGGCAAAAACTGGAGCCCTGCTATTTTTGCATGGCTTACGACATAAAAGTCAAATTTAAATCGCTAATTTCCCCCGTTTTACAACCAGAACGGCGGAAATGAGACTTTAACTTGCCTTTATCTGATAATGCTATGCGTGGATTCGCTCTTTTCCACGAAGCAAACCAGACAGAAAAAAAGCTGAGAACAAGCATGGTTCTCAGCGTTTTCAACGGCATTGATGGGTCTCTTGCGGCCCGCGCGGCTGACGCGTCGTTTCAGCCGTCCTCGGGGTGGTTCAGGCGCAAGGGAAGCAGCAGAACCTCTAAATCAGAGGTTCAGCGCGTCGTGCGCTTCCGCTGAGTCATCCGCATCATTGCCCGATAGGGCCTTGACCAAAGCGTAGACCCTTCGACGAACGATCGGATGGCTGATCTTGTAGTAGGAACGGACAAGTTCCAGCGTTTCGCGCTTGGCAAAAGGGTCTTGGCCGTCTGGGGTGTCGTGATTGTGATCGTTGTCGGACGGGCGCTGACCGCCGATCACTTCATCGGTCATGCCTTCGTAGAAATAGGAGACCTGAACATCGAGGATGCGACCAAGTTCGTAGAGACGGCTGGCAGAGATGCGGTTCGTGCCGCGCTCGTACTTTTGAACCTGTTGGAACGAAAGGTTCAGTTCATCACCGAGGGCCTCTTGTGACATACCAAGCAGGGTACGGCGCAGTCGCAGCCGCTCACCAACGTATGCGTCAATGGCGTGTGGGGAGCGTGCGGACACACCTTTGCGGAGAGCGTCATTCATGCCGTTGTCTCTTTCAATTTGTTATTGTTGGGCTTTACCGGCGTTCAGTTTATCACTTGCAGGTGTCTTAAGCACAGATACCTTCGCGCAAGCCCTAGTCGAGTGTTGAGTAGCCTTTGCACCCAAGAGAGGCAACCTGTTAGTCGATTCAGATGATCGTTACCTGATTTTTAGAGGATCACATGGTTCAAAATGAAAAATTATAATCATTTTGACTTTTAGAATGACAAATGCATCTGATGTAGGGGCATTGTTGATAATTAACGAGAACAAAAAAGGAACTTTTTCGTTGACCTCAATCCGAATCGCCCTTTACAGAGAATAGAACAAAAGAAGTACAAACATCTGCCTGTTGTCGCATTTAAAGAGCCACGGGCAGTCTGAACCAGAAAAGCACCGCCCTAATGGCAGAACCCACCAACGAGCGTCATTTGCCGACGCACACGCTGGACTCCTTGCGCGCGCTGATCGCGCAGGCAGAGCAGCGACCTGCGCCCAAGCTTGCCCGTCCCGTTGCGGAACAGGTTACCGCGCGTTCCCTCCTGCTGCCGTTTGAGGTCGGGGATGTTGATGCGGCGCTACAAGGTGGCCTTGCTTATGATTGCCTGCAGGAGGTTTTGCCCGCACGTACAGAATGGGACGATGGCCTGACCACCGCCTTCTGTGCGAGCCTGTTGATCCGGCGACGGCAGGAAGAGCAGCGCCATCAGCCGGGCCGCAATGAGCCGGCACCGCTGTTCTGGATCGTCCAACACGATACCACAGGAGCAGGGCTGTCGGCGCAGGGGCTGGTCAGTCTCGGGCTGGACCCACAGGCGCTATGGATGGTGCAGGTCCGCAATGACAGCGAGGCGCTCTGGGCTTTTGAGGAGATCCTTGACCACCCCGATGCGCTGGGGGTGGTGTGCGAACTTTGTCAGTTGGATCTGGCACAGTCCCACCGACTGAACCTCAAGGCCGCAGAAACCGCGCGCGAAGACCGGGGGCGGTTGCTGTTAGTCCTGCGCCGTCATAAAGGCGCGCGCCGTCCACAAGCCAACCCGACCGCAGCGGCTACGCGTTGGCGGCTGGCTTCGATCCCGCCGCATCTGCTCGCGCCCAATGGTCAGGGTCGGACACGTCCTGCGCTGGACCAGCTTTCACGCCGCCCGGCAACCGATGCAGCTGCTCTGAGCTTGGGACCGCAGGATGGACCGCAGGCGGCGGTAAAACCACGGCCGAGCACGGCCTCGGACGACAAGAAAGAGCCGTTGGGCAAGCTGCCGGCCGTTCCGCTTGCTTCTGTGCCACCGCCACTACTCCATGCCCTGAACCGCGTGCGTTGGCGCGCTGAAATGTTTCGTCAGCGGGGTGGTGCTCCCGCCTCGTGGTTGCTGGAGTGGTCCTATGAGACGCATGGTTTCCGTCGTTTGTCCGAGCTTTGCACTGTGGGCGCAGCCCCATCGGAGCGATCTGAACAACCCGGCTGATCCTTGGGTGTTGACGGTTGAGCACCGCAATCTGATACGGGTTCAGGACGCCAACCCGGCAGCCCGTGCGGCCGGCGCCGTGCCGGGGCAGCCGCTGACCGACGCCCGCGCGCTGGTCCCAAAGCTAAAATCTGTCATGGCAGACCCAGCCCAGATCACGACAGTTTGGCGTCGGGTGGCTCGTTGGCTGACCCGTTACACGCCACTGGTGGCGCTGGACCCTGCGACCCCGCCTACGGCCATAGGCGGTCGTGCTGGGTTCATGCTTGATGTCTCCGGCTGTGCGCATCTGTTCGGAGGCGAAGCGGGGCTGTTGCAGGATTTGTCATCGCGGGTCGGGCAGTGGGACCTGACAGTGCAAGCGGCCATTGCGGATACTCCGTTGGCGGCCTGGGGGCTGGCGCACTATGGCCGACAGCCGCTGATATGCGTGCCCACCGGGGAAACCCGCGCGGCGCTTTACACCCTGCCAGTGGTGGCGCTGAACCTGCCTCAACCAACCGTAGAGGCGCTGGATCGTCTTGGCCTACGCCGGATCGGTGATTTGGCGGCGCTGGACCGCAAGGCGCTGGGCCAGCGATTTTCGAATAAGCTCAACCGCAAGCAGGCCACGGAACAGGGGGTGGCTCCCGACCGGCTGCTCGACGCCCTCGACCGGGCACTAGGGCAGCGGGCTGATGTTATCGACCCGCTATTGCCTGCGGCATCCTATGCCGCCCGCAAGCTCTTTCCCGAGCCTATTGGTACGGCGGAGGCGATTGAGCAAACACTCATCGACCTGATGGCCGTGGTGTTGCCCATGGTCCGGCGTGCGGGGCAAGGCGTACGCACGGCGCTGGTTGCGCTTTACGGTGTTGATGGCCGCCGCCGGGATTTTCACCTGCGCTTTCATCGGCCAACCCGTGACCCGGGGCTGTTATTGCGATTATTCCGGGAGCAGACCGAGACCCTTAATGTCGGCTTTGGACTAGATGCAGTTGGTCTTGCTGTGCAGCGGGCCGAGGCGGTGCCGGAGCAGCAGGACAGCCTGCTCAGTCACGCTGAATTGGGCGCTCATCACCCGGTGCTCGACCGGCTGAGCAATCGGCTGGGGCAGGGGGCTGTGACCCGACCAACGCTGCTGGCCCGGCATGGCCCGCGACAGGCTGAGACCCGGCAGGGGGTCGAGACGGCGCTGTCTTTCGGCGGCGGTACGGTCGGTGGTGTCCCGACGGGCGTCCTGAGCGATCAGTCAGCGATCGAGCTGGTCCATCAACGTGGTGCCGCCGCACTGGATCAGGATTTAGGCGACCCAGAAATCGCCCGACAAGCGGGGTTGAGCCGTCCTGCGCCTCCCCGACCGCTGATTCTTTTTCCCCGACCGCAGCCGGTAAAGCTGCTAGATCCCCAACCGCTCACCACCGGGCTGCGTCCACCGCGCCACTTCGAATGGCGGCGGCAACGTCATCGGTTGGTCGCCTGGCGTGGGCCTGAACGTCTCACCCCCGCCTGGTGGGAGCAGGCAAATGGCCATCTGGGCAGTCGGACAGAGGGTGATGTTGCCACTGCCGGGGATGCTGAGGCTATCGTTAGGAATACTGCCAGAGACCCTGTTGGGCCGCCTGCCGGAGGGACGGCGGGTGAGACAGCGGGTGAGACTGCGGATGGAACAGCGGGTGAGGCTGCTCATGGGACCTTCAGAGCTAAGGAGAATCCTGCAAACCGGCAGCCCGTAACCCGGGATTTCTTCCACGTCGAAGACGCTGAGGGTCGCCAGCTGTGGATGGCGCGCACCTGCAGCAGCCCAGATGCCCCTTTTGGCGATCGTGCGGGTCAGGCAGACCGTCATCCTGCGCGGGTTCAGTGGACCGTAGAGGGGCTATTTGCATGAGCTATCGTCCCACTTCTGAGTCCAACGGCGGTGTTATGGCTATTGATGACTCCCCGCTGAACATCCTGTCTGACCCTATGACGGAACCGGACGTTCTACCCAGCCGCCGACTGGCCTATGTGGAGCTACAGGCCAGTTCCAACTTTTCCTTCCTGCGCGGTGCCAGCCACGCCGATGAACTGGCCCTAACCGCTGGCGTTCTGGGGTTACAGGGGCTGGCCATTACCGACCGCAATTCCATGGCCGGGGTGGTGCGTGCGCATGTAGCCTGCCGCGATGCGGGTTTGCGCTACATCGTCGGCTGTCGGCTCGATCTGATCCGCGATGCCCGGCCAGAGACCAGCGGTCAGCGCCGTCATACACGCGTTACCCGGACTCAGGCGCGCAAGCCCGCCGGAACCGAGCGTGCTGCGACCGAGGTGCTGACCGAACCGCGCGATGCCCGTCCGGGGCTGTCGTTTCTGGCCTATCCCACCGACCGTGCTGCCTATGGCCGATTGTGCCGGCTTCTGACCCTTGGACGGCGCCGAGCGCCCAAGGGCGCTTGCTTCATCGATCTTAACGACCTGCTGGCTCATGCTGACGGGCTGATTCTGATTGCCCTGCCACCGCCGGTGATGGACCAGGCCTTTGTGCTGACCCTGCTCGACCTGCAGCCGTGTTGGCAGGGTCGGCTGTATCTGGGCGCGCACCATCACCTCTGTGGGGACGATGACGCCCGGCTGTCGCAGTTAGCGGCGTTGGCGGTCCAGGTTTCCACGCCACTGGTTGCTCTCAACGACGTACATTTCCACGTGCGCAGCCGCAAACCGCTGCAGGACGTGCTGACCTGTATCCGTCACGGTTGCACAATCGATACTGTCGGGACGCGCCTGTTCCCCAATGCTGAGCGGTGCCTCAAAACCCCGCATGAGATGGCGCTGCTGTTTGCTGATTACCCGTATGCGCTTACCCGCACGGTGGAGATTGCCAGTCGCTGTGGGTTTTCGCTCGACGAGCTGGCCTATGAATACCCCGATGAACTGACTCAGGCTGACCGTACCCCCGCAGAGGAGCTACGTCATCTGGCCTATGAGGGTGCACATCAACGCTATGGCGAGACCGTACCCGAGGTCGTTGTAAAGAATATCGAGCACGAGCTGGCACTGATCGGGGAGCTGTCCTACGAGCCCTACTTCCTCACGGTTTATGACATTGTGCGCTTTGCACGGTCGCGGGGAATCCTGTGTCAGGGGCGGGGGTCGGCGGCGAACTCCACGGTCTGCTTTTGCCTCGGCATTACGGCTGTAGATCCGGCGCGGATGGATCTGCTGTTCGAACGCTTCATCTCAGCGGCGCGCGATGAGCCCCCGGATATTGATGTCGACTTCGAGCACGAGCGCCGGGAAGAGGTAATCCAGTACATTTACGCCAAGTATGGCCGTGATCGGGCCGGGCTGGCGGCGACGGTAATCCGTTATCGAACACGCGGTGCTGTCCGCGACGTCGGTAAGGCGCTGGGGCTGTCAGAAGACGCCATTGCCGCGATTGGCTCCAACATTTCTGGGTGGAATGAGGGTCGCACTGGCACCCGACCCAAGGCGAAAGATGAACCTGCCGGAGGCCACAGCAGAGGCAGTGGTGATAGTAGCAGCGAGGGAAAGAGCCGCAGTGACGAGGGTGGTAGCGACCGCCAGACCCTCGCCCGGGAACGGCTGAGTGACATCGGCCTTGACGTTGCCTCACCCCGCTTGGCTATGGCGCTTGATCTGATCGAGCAAATCCGCGGTTTTCCCCGTCACCTGTCCCAGCATGTCGGGGGATTTGTGCTCACCCGTGGTCCGCTGTCGGACTACGTGCCGATCGAGAACGCGGCCATGCAGGATCGCACGATTATCGAGTGGGACAAGGACGATCTCGAAGCGTTGGGACTGATGAAGGTCGACGTGCTCGCGCTGGGCATGCTGTCGTGTATGCGCCGCTGCTTTGAATTGTTGGAACAGCACTATGGTGAGCGGTATTCACTGGCCAGCATTCCGGCCGAAGATCCGGCGGTCTACGAGATGCTCTCGCGGGGGGACTCGCTGGGTGTTTTTCAGGTGGAGAGCCGGGCGCAGATGAACATGCTGCCCCGGCTTCGGCCGCGCACTTTCTACGATCTGGTGGTCGAAGTCGCCATTGTCCGGCCCGGGCCAATTCAGGGTGATATGGTTCACCCCTACCTGCGCCGACGCAACGGTGAGGAGCCGGTGGAGTATCCCTCGGTCGAGCTTGAAAGCGTACTCGGCAAAACTCTTGGTGTGCCCCTGTTTCAGGAGCAGGCTATGAAGATCGCGATTGTCGCAGCGGGTTTTACCCCGAGCGAGGCGGACCAGTTGCGTCGGGCCATGGCGACCTTCAAGAAGGGCGGTATGCTGCACCGCTTTGGCGACAAGCTGCGCGAAGGCATGGCGGCACGGGGCTATGACCCGGACTTTGCTGACCGCTGCTTCAAACAGATCGAGGGCTTTGGCAGCTATGGCTTCCCGGAGAGTCATGCCGCTTCCTTTGCTCTGCTCGTCTACACCAGTTCTTGGATGAAGAAGCATTACCCTGAAGTCTTTGCCTGTGCACTGCTCAATGCTCAGCCTATGGGTTTCTATGCCCCTGCACAGATCATCCGCGATGCGCAGGAGCATGGGGTTGAAGTGCTGCCGCCGGACGTTAATGCCTCCGACTGGGACAACACGCTGGCCTTTCCCAGCGGCCGTCCAACCGGCGGACTACCGTCATCCTCGCGATGGCCAGACATCCGGCCACGGCCCTACGCCATCCGGTTGGGGTTGCGGCAGGTCAAGGGCTTGTCAGAAGAAGATGCTCGCTGCATCGCTGTGGCACGGGACAACGGTTACCCGGACATGCTCAGCCTGTGGCGACGATCCGGGGCATCGGTGGCGGCGCTGGAGACGTTGGCGCGGGGAGATGCCTTTGCATCCATGGGACTGGCGCGTCGTGAGGCCTTCTGGGCAATCAGGGCGCTGCCCGATGAGCCTCTGCCGTTGTTTGCAGCGGCGGCGGCCGAGGAATGGGGAGATGTGGCTCAAGGGGCTGAGGCGCTACCTGCGATGACCGTGGGGGAGGAAGTCGCAGACGATTACCGGGCGCTGCGGCTCTCGCTTAAGGCCCACCCAATGGCGCTGGTGCGAGATCAACTGACCGTGACGGGGCGGGTACCGGCGCAGGCGCTGTGGGATTTGCCGGATGGGGCGCTGGTTCGGCTCGCTGGGATTGTCTTAGTGCGCCAGCGGCCGGGATCAGCCCAGGGGGTAATCTTTATTACGTTGGAGGATGAGACAGGCGTTGCCAACTTGGTGATCTGGTCGGATCGCTTTGAGCAGTATCGTCGGGCGGTGCTGTCGGCGTCGCTCCTTGAGGTCTGGGGGCGGGTGCAGAAGGTGGGCAAGGGTGAGCATCAGGTCATTCACATCATGGCACAGCAGCTGTTCGACCGTTCTGAACTGCTGGCGCAGATGCAGGTGGCAGATGGAGAGATGGTGGTGTTGGACAGTAGCCCGGTGGAGCCGCCACTGGCACGGGCTGATGAGGTTGTCCGGCCCCTTCGAGACGATCCACGACTGGCGAGCCTCGCGGGCCGGGAGGAGCCAGCGTATCCGATGCCATCGTTACAATCGGCATCCGAGCCGCGGTTGCGAACCATTGGTCAGGCAGGGCACTGGGGGACGGGTCAAGGAGTTGGGCGATCCGTGGAGCGCGCGGTGCAGACGCCCCATACCGGCCTTGATGCACCCAATCCCTTTGGCCCGCGCGATCACCATCAGGGCTCAGGCCGGGTGCGCTGAAGGACTCCCACACATCTGCTCACTTGCATCAGGCCATGCTACCTTTGCCCATCGTCTTCATAGTGAGCATCACCGCCCCAGGGTCTCGAGCCGAAACAATGTGCGCGACGCTTGCGCCCGCCGCGCGAAGCGCGGTCGGGGGCAAGTCGGCGCAATTTCACTTGCGAAAGAGCTTGAGGTTGCGTCCCACCCCCTTGACGGCTTCGCCGTCTTCGGGGCCGGCCCGCGCATCCCAAACGCACAGCGATGCGTCTTGAGGCCCAATGATGAATGGCGCGCTCGATTTGACGCCGCTTCGCGGCTTACAAATCTCCCACGCGCAGACTGGAGGGGGCAAACCCGTATCTTTTGTCTCCGAGCACTTGTCGCCTGGACCATCAATTGATAAAAAAACGGCGTCTGCTTGGCGGGTGTAGCTCAGTGGTAGAGCAGTAGCTTCCCAAGCTACGTGTCGAGGGTTCGATTCCCTTCACCCGCTCCAGTGCCCTTCGGAAAGACAATTTGACTCCAGAGAATTATGAGCAGGGCCCTGAAGGCAGCATACCTCGTTTGCCTGAATGAATTCCTGTTCAATTTCATTCTTCCTCTGTTATTACCCTTCTTTTGCTCGCGATTTGCGACTTCACGCTATGATGCTCTTTGTCTTTGGCTGTGTCCGCCATCGCATTCGAACCAAATGTCCACATGTCCGTTTTCGGGCTGCTGGATGTCTTTGCGCGCCCAGTGGCCTGTCTGCCCCAGGGAGACTTTGTTGGGCGCAAGGCGCCAAGTGGCTCGCGCCAATGCGCTAGACAGGCTTGGAGAAGCAGAGCGGGAAACGGGGTCTGACAATCAACACCAGACTGTGCCTGCATGGGGCGGAAGTTTTCCCCGGTCATCATTCAGCGGAGGAACCAGAGAAACGACCGGGGAGATTCCTGGGAGGAAGAAGACAAAAGCTAGCACAGTGTCTAACGCCGCAAAGGCCCCTTCGCATGCATTGGCCTCAGACCAGAGCCATGTCTGAGGTCTGACTGCGAGACGGGTCTGGCGCTGAAACCTTCTGAAACACCGGTGACATCAAACAACACACGGCTGAGGTTACAGAAAAGCCGCGCACCACCGTTTCGGAACCTTCCTCCATGATCTCGCCTCCGCTACGACCAAGCCCAGCTCCAACACTGCCGCCGCTTATGCTTAAACATCCGTGCTGCGCCTTTATCCTGTTTCTCCTTCTGCTTTGTTGTGGTCTCGCCCCATCCCCGCTCAGCGGAGCTCAGGGCCCAAAGCAAACGCACGAATTGGCCGGACTTTGGTGGGTGCAGACGATTTATAGCGTTGACGGCGAACCCCTCTGGTCAGGTGCATCAGTCGGTGATCGCGTGGAGCTGCGGATCGNCTACCACGGCACGCTGAATACGGTAAACGAGTGCAATATGATGCGCGGTTGGTTCGGCCCTGCCGTCGCAGGCCGTGTTCAGTTGCTCGAGCCAAAGGCGCTCATGACGACACGGCGATACTGCATTGGAAGCTACCCGCCCGTGGTTCGTTATGCAGGTGTTGTAGGATATAGGCGTGAAGGGTTGAGGCTCCGTCTCTTTGATNAGCGCGGCCTCCCGATCGCTGATTATCTCTATGTAAGGGGACTAGAGGAAGAGCCTAGCGCTATTCTGAGGCAAACCGCCTCGGGCAGTTAACGCACCTCATCCCGATTTAGGATTAGGATGCTTCGTCCGGTGTGGGCTTGCCATCCTTACCACTGCGACCGATGCCGGCAAAACCGCGCAAACCGCTGATACCGCCCATTTCAGGATCGCCGCAAAATCGCCCCAGCCCGTGAAACAGACCGTCCAACGACCGGCTCTCGACACTGTTTGCCCAGCGCTCTGCGTCTTCGAGCGCTTGATCCAGTGCCTTCATTGTTGCGCTTAGATCCGTGCTCTCATCCTTCAGCCAGGCCATCGAAGCCCGGACATAGACCAGCATAAGACCATTCTGCCGGAACTGACCGATGAACCCACCATCACCGAGCCCTGCCGCTTCNAGCATCCAACCCATAGAACGCACAAGGTGCTTGTGGGTGACCGCTGCGAGACGTAGATCGGACCGCGCCGCGAAAGCCAGAATCCCCAGCGCCTGCCGATAGGGGCCCAGCGCATCGAAACGCGCCATCATCACCTCAAACAGACGGTCTCTTGGGCTATCGCTCAGGTCAATCGACGACGTTTCCTTCAGTACAGTTTCATCCACCGAAGCATTCAGCGCTGGGATTAGATCGTACTTGCAGCCGATAAAAGCACGNAGCTCAACCAGCGAAACATCAAGCGCTGTTGCCAGGTCAGTGAGGGTCAGGCGCGACCAGCCCCTGTCTTCAACAGTGGCAAAGGCNCGTTCAAGCTGAGTCGACGTCAAGGGCACGAGAGCCAGTTCCTTATGCAGACCGCGATACCAATGATGTAGGGGCTTTCGCAGCAATTTTCAGGGGCAAGATGGCGCAGCGCGGCAATATCTGCGTTGCATCCTCCAGCCCGGAGTTGGTCAGGACGGTTTTTCACGTTGCCCGTCTTGCTNCCCGCCTTGCTGCCCGTCTTGCTGCCCGCCTTGCTGCTCGTCGCACTTAAACGGCCGAAACCACCCTGCCGCATATCCCGTGTTTAGCGCACGGTGCAGAGCTGCGCCAGATCCGCCGTGTCTGCCCCACCTGTAATCAACCGAGCGATATAGTCCTCCTGATCTCCCAACTGCCCGCGCTGCGCGTCGATGATGGTATTGTTCTCTCGCACCACGCGCTGAAGCCTCTCTAGTTCAGAGTCGAGATTATCGCGTGCTGTTGAGCAGTCCGACAATTGCGCCATGACATCCGCTAGTCGAGCCTGCAGGACCGGATAGGTGGGATCTTGTGCCTCAAGTTTCTGTTCAAAAGCGTTCCGCTCCGCCAGCGCAACCTCAAGCCGCGCTGTCAGCGCCGCGTATTCGCTGTGCATCTCGCCATGGTCGATGAGGCAGGTACGCGCCGCTGCACCCAGATCGTTGAAATCGGCCTCGCTCAGGGCAGAGAGGTCTTCGCCAGCCAGGCAGATTTCCAGCAGGCTGATAAATGAGGTGCGCGCATCCTCAATCTGCATGATTAACCGCTGATTGCGGATGCGTTCATCGCCTACGGCAAGACGAGCTTCGAGCAGAGTGGCTTGCAGCGCTTCCAGATCGAGTTGCAGACGGTAGATTNGGTCGTCGCGTTCGGTGATCTCCAGCCTCAGTCCATTTTGCGTCAGCCGCAAGGCAGCGGTTTGCGCTTCGAGCGCACTGCGGCGAGCTTCGGACGCTGACAATTGCTGCATGATGCCATCGATGACAGCAGATTTCTCNGCCAGATCGGTCTGCAAGCGCTCGACTTGTGCCAGAAGCATCGCGTGTTGGCCGCGTTCTCTCTCGATATCACTGAAGGCAATGTTCAATCGCTGTTGCAGGTCCGCCAACAACTGATTGAGGCGGGTCCGCTCCTGGCTGTGTTCGCCAATTTCCCGGTTGAGGCCATCGATCGTGACCCGTGCTGCGGTCAGCGAAGCAAGGGTTTCTTCATGCTCCTGTGTCATGGCTTTGCGCTGGCCTTGCCAACTGCTGCGTTCACCTTCGAGCGCAAAAACCTGCTGACGCAGTTCAACCACCATGTCGTCGAGGTCTTCTCGTTTGGTTTGTAGGCTCCGCACCCGCGCCTGTGCCATGGCGGCTTCNTCTTCAGCGAGAGCGAGCTGGTCCATGATTGTGATGATGGTCTGGTCCCGTTCGATCAGGAGCGCGTCGAGCATCACCAACCTGGCTTGGGCGTCATCAAACCGCCGCGTTAACTCAACAAGTGCGTCTGCATCGATCTCCGCCCCCCGCTCCATTTCAAGCAGTTGCGTCTGCAGCGCNTCCCATTGCAGCTGAAGTTCAGCGATTCTCGTATCGCGGTCTTCGAGGTCAGCGCGCAGAGTGACCATCAGCGCCTGCAGGTCTTCGAATGCGCCTTGCTCCAGCCCAAGACTGGCGATCTCTTCTTCTAGCGACTGGNTGGAAAAGTTCAGCGCATTGATGGTTTCATTCTTTCGCGCCAGCAGTTCGTTGAGACTGCGCACCGTTTCGCGCAACCGCAAGATGGTTTCGTCCCGCGCTGCCAGAGAGGCTTCTCGATCCTGCAGCGCCTGATCGGTCTACTGAATCCGATCGCTCAGGCTCGCATTGGTTGCTTCAAGCGCGCTCAGCCGCTCAAGCAGCGCTTCGATCTGTGCATCACGATCTTCGAGATTGGCCGCCGCGTCCTGCAGTTCGCTCATTTTCCGCCCATTCTGCTCAAGCGCGACCCGCAGGTTTTGAATCTGCGTGAGGAAACCAGCATTCTCATCTTCCAGATCTGCTAGAGCGAGGGTCAGGGCCTCCAGTTGGATCACCAGCTCGGCGCGCTCAGCTTCCAGTGTTGTATTTCCAGAGGTCTGGGCTTCGACCATGCTCTCCAATTCAGCACTGTCGGACAGGGCCGCGTCCCGGTCTTGCTCCAGTGCTTCGGCGCGGAGGCTCAGCCGCGCGACCTCTTCGCTTAGTGCCATGACCTCGGCGTCGTCACGCTGGTTGCTCAGCGCGTCGCGCAGACGCAGGCGCAGGNCTTCTGCCATCTCACGCAGACGATCGATCTCCGCCGTCAGAGCGGCTATCTCGGCGCTCGTCTGCCGGTTATCCTGCTCCAAAAGAAGCACCCGTGCGTCTCTTTCACCCAGCTGGCTCTGCTTTTTTGCATTAGCATCGAGCAAGCGTTGAAGCTCAGATTGCAGCGCGGCTACTTCATCGGCACGGTCGCTGTTAAGCAATTGCCGTGTCAGGACAGCAATCTGATTTTCAAGCTCGGACTGGGCCATGCGCTGGTCATTGAAAAGGATTTCCAAGCCGCCGATCCGCGCCAGAAGTGCTGCATTGGTGGCGCGCAGCCGCGATAAACGGAAGATAAAGTCGGTGTAGCGGGGTAGTTCCGCCGCGCTACGCGTTTCAATCATAAAACCGCCGGTGCCTTGGGTGAGGCATTGCAGTTTGTCCACGGCTGGGCTGTCTAGATCGATCCCGAGAAGGAACACCGGCAGCCCCCGTTCTTGCAGGTGCGGCACCAGATTGCAGACATCGACACCGCAGTTATCTTCACCGTCGGAGATAACGACGATTGTCCCCTGATCCTGGGTCGGGATCTGGTTGGCGGCGAGGGCTACAGCATCGCGCAGGGGCGTCTTGGCCCTATTGATGGGGAGTAGGCCGTCGACGTAACTGCTGAGGTCTGGCAGCGATGCACCGGGGCGGGAGAACAGCTCGATGTCGCGACAATAGTCCTCGCGGCGGTGACCGAAGGCGATCAGGCCCACCTCCGACTGGTTCGTGACATCGGGTAGCACGTCCACCAGCATAGACTTCGCAATTTCGTAGCGTCGCTGGCTACCAAGCAGCTGCAGCATGGAACCAGACATATCGACCACCACCATTGTGGTGGTCTTCGGCTCCGCTGCATCGGTTTCATAAGAGCCATTCAGGGCGGCATCTGCGCTTGCTCCTGACGTCTGCAGCAGAAGGGACGCCCCGTCCTGCGCTTGTGCCGGGCTGGCGATCAGAAACAGTGTTAGTAGTCCTGCGCGCATCGATGAAGGCAGAGGCCTTGCGGCATCCCGCGCAATGGCAATAGCGGTTGCCATCCATGGGCAAAAAAAACAGACAGTCATGGGGCGGATCCTGATCCTGATGTCGCAACTCGGCCGCCGGCAGCAGCAACCAGGCAAGAGCAAGAAAAATACGATTTAAATTATCGTATTTTAACCATGGAGAATCATCTCTCAGGGTAGTCAGACAGTGCCCGACGCACCCCGACGAGGCGCTTTCGCCACGCTTCGGACCGGAAGTGGAGTACGGTTTCGGATTATGCGCAATGCATTCGGAGAATGATCTGTTTCGGCTACGTCGATTCGCTCAGCCTCGCTGCTGGGCCAATAGCTCGGCGCAAGCGCGGTTCTGGACAAAGAAGTCAGCCGTGAACTGCTCGGTTGGACGCAGGTCGGTGGGTCGGAGCGTGCTGCTGGCGAGATCGAAGAGGAATACCCCAGCCGCTCCGCTATGGGCCCGCGGCAGCTGGATCAGCGCTTGCCCTGGTGCATCCGCTTCACAGAACAGGCTACCCGCCAACACCAACGAGCCAAAAGCGTGGTTGCTGTAGCCATCAAGCGGAATGCGAGCGAGTGTGTCGAGCTGACCACCATTCCACTGATGGATCCGGAGTACAGGTGCGATATGCGGGGTTTCGATCACGGCAAGCTCCCGCGAGCCATCACCGTCCAGATCTACGGCACCGTCGAGTGGGTTGAGCCAGCGGTTCGGTGCGCCGATGAAGTCCGACTGAGCCATGGGGTAGACCGTCGCGCTGGAGGTACCTTCGCTGTTACCGGGATCGAAAGCATAGAGCGCCAGCGATGCCCCCCGATTGCGGTCAGAGACGATCAGGATCACCTCCATCAACCCATCGTCGTCGAGGTCAATGATCCGGACACGCCGGTCTTCAAACACCTGTTCGTAGGGCAGATTGTACGGGCGCAGTGCCGCTCCGTTTTCATCGATGGTGAGAATGGTTCCGTATTCAAAGGGCTGACCGAAGACACCGTGTTTGTAGCGCTGAGTCGGGTTGGCCAGACAAACGCCCAGCAGGTCGTCACAAGCACCGAGTTTGACCGTGTTGACCACCGCCTGCGCGCTAGCGAAGCCGGGTAGGAAAAGGATAACAGCAACCGCTCCACCAAACCCCACGACCAGGGCCTGAACGGCGGCCAGCGCTTGAATGATAGCGTTCATAATGCTGGTTCACCCCCTTTATCAGAATCCGCGACCGTCCTCGAGGAAGGCCTGTTCTTCCGCCGTCGACGGACGCCCCAAAGCAGCGTTTCGGTGCGGGTAGCGGCCAAAGCGCTCCAAAACAGCGCGGTGTTGGATCTGAGACTCAAGATTTCGCTCTAGGCCCGGACGAGAGAACAGTTTCCCTGCTATGTCATGAATGGCGAGGCTCTCTGAGTGCATGAACGGCATCAATAGGAACGCGATTTGCGGGCCCTTTAACTGCTGGTCGGCACCGGTGCGGATTGCCTCCTGCGCCAGTGCCAACGACATCGAATCAGCGGCAAAGGCCCGACCGTCTTCACGGAACAGGTTTCGAGAAAACTGGTCCAGAACGATGATCTCCGCCAACCGTCCTTCGGGGCTGTCGCGCCATTCGAACAGTTCAGCGCGGACTGCACGAGCATGGGTCTCGCCGAAGCGACGGTGGATGGTCGCGTCAACCGCCGGAAAGGTCTTAAACCATTGCTCTGGTGTCAGTTCCTCAAACCAAAAGGTCAGAACATTGCCTGCCGTTACCATCGTCCCTCTCTATCTGATAGGTGTCTTTGACGGTCTGTGTGAGCCGTCGCGAAGCCGATCGCGGATCGGTATAAAGGCCCGGATTATCTGGCTGTAGAGTTCCCGTTTGAACGGCACGATCAGATCGATCGTCTGCTCTAGCTCAACCCATTTCCATGCGCTGAATTCAGGGTGCGGCGTGGCGATGTTGACATCCGTGTCCCGCCCCAGGAACGAAAATGCGAACCAGCGCTGCTGTTGCCCGAGGTACGACCCCCGCCAAAGGCGCTGACGCAGCTCGTCGGGGAAATCGTAAGTTAACCAGTCTTCAGGGCTATCGATGGCGCGGGTCAGCGCCGGCGCCACGCCCGTTTCTTCTTCCAACTCACGTTGCGCCGTATCAAAGGGGTGTTCATGGGGGTCAAGCCCACCTTGGGGCATCTGCCAGGCCGGGTTGGGGTTGTCGATCCGCTGGCCAACCCAGACCTGCGCCTGTGCATTGAACAGGACAACCCCCGCACCGCGCCGGTAGCGGGGATCCTGACCATCATTTCGCGCCGCGTCCATCAGTGTTGGTACAGGGCGATGCCACGGATCAGGTCACGCGCGCGAACCAGCTGGAAGTCGAAAAATTCTTCGTCTTCTTCTGTGGTCTCGTCGGCAGTCGTATCGCCGTCTTCACCTTCGCCCGTGCCCGCATCGTCCCCAGTATCAACGCCTGTGCTGCCCGTGTCTTCGGTGGTGCCGTCGGATGCGCCGGCGTCGCCGTCGGTCGCTGCGTCCGAGGGTGCGTCCGTTGTCTCCTGCGACGTGTCGTCAGCCGCTTCGGTACCGTCACCCGCAGCGCCCTCGGTCTCTTCCGCGCCGTCATCCAGCGCATTGCTAAGATCGCGCTCGTAGCGGAAGTTCTCGGACCCGTAGCCCTCTAACGGCTCCAGCCGCGCGAGTTCCACAAGGATATCCGGTTCGATGCCCTTAGCTTGAATCGATTCCCCTGACGGCGTGAAGTAACGCGCCGTGGTCAGCCGCAGGCCACCATCCTCACCTAGTCCGATCAGGGTCTGAACCGAACCCTTGCCAAAGGTCGGCGTGCCCAGAAGGATTGCGCGGCGATGATCCTGCAGCGCTCCAGCAACAATCTCGGACGCCGACGCCGAACCACCGTTTATCAGCACGACCAGTGGCTTACCGTCGATGAAGTCGCCCTGTTGCGCAAAGTAGGATGCATCGTCTTCACTGTTGCGGTTGCGAACAGAAACAATTTCACCCCTTTCGAGGAAAGCATCGGCCACGCGAATAGCCTGACTGAGATTCCCACCGGGGTTGTTGCGCAGGTCAAGGATATAGCCGATCAGCTCGATGTCAGCCTCTGCAGCTTCTTCGTCCAGTTTCGCCAGCTCTTTCTCCAGGCTTTCCCCCGTGGAGCCGAGGAAGCGGTTGATTCGGATATAGCCAATATCGCCATCGTCGAGGATCGTGCGGACGGAAAAAAACGGGATATTGCCGCGGGTCACGGTGACGTCGAACGACTTTTGGGTTGCCGGGCGATAGACGGTCAGGGTGATGTTCGAGCCTAATTCGCCGCGCATGATGTCCACGGCCTGGTCGAGGGTCTTGCCCTGCACACTCTCACCATCGAGTGCAGTGATCAGGTCTTCCGCCTGCAACCCTGCGCGGGCCCCAGGTGTGTCATCGATGGGGGCAATTACCTTGACGTAACCCTCTTCCATCGTGACCTGAATACCGATGCCGCCGAAGGTGCCTCGCACGTCGCTGCGGGTTTCTTCGTAGGCTTCTGGCGGCTCATATCCCGAGTGTGGGTCGAGGCTCTGCAGCATCCCCTGAATCGCGGCGCGGATCAGCGCTTCGTCATCGACTTCTTCCACGTAGTTCGCGCGGACAGTGTCGAATACGTCACCGAACAGTTTAAGGTTCTTGTAGGTGTCTTCGTTCTGCGCGGTGCTCAGAGGTGCCCAAATCGCGGCGCCCACGACACCGGCTGCCAGCACGGTGCTGACACCCTGTCTCAAAAAAC
Source organism: Kiloniella sp. (assembly GCA_002690455.1). Taxonomy (GTDB): domain Bacteria; phylum Pseudomonadota; class Alphaproteobacteria; order UBA7985; family UBA7985; genus UBA7985. Next base: position 4,315 of record NZET01000011.1, on the reverse strand, counting down.
TATTCATCGACTATCGGTCCTATCAGGGTCATGGGGTCGACCGGCTTTCTGTCGACCCGGAATTCGAAGTACAGGCGGTGTCTTCCGCTGGGGTCTGCATCCATCACACCCACGGGTGTCCGCTGCTTTACCCAGTCGCCAACAGAGATGGCGAAACTATGGAGTCCTGCCAATAAAGTAGCACCCCCGCCTTCATGTTCAATCACGAGCAGGTTACCAAAGCCGCGATAGGGTGCGGCGAAGACTACTTTGCCGTCATAGGGGGTATAGACCACCGCTCCAGGCAAACTGCCTAGCCGTAGTCCCTTTTGAAAGCGCCGCACCGGATCATCTGGATCGTCCTCGCGAAACCCATAGAGCAACCGGGGCTGCTTCAATGGCATAATTAAGGGACGGGCCCCGTCGTCCAGCGCGCGCTGGCCCGGGAAGGCTGCAATCGGGATCGGGTTCTCCCCGCGAAGGGTGTAAGCCGTGCTGCCTNCGCCTTTGTCCGCTGGCGTCAAACGCTGGTTCTGCGTCAGGCTGTCAACGGTGGGGTCTGAAATTCCTTCCAACGCCAGTGCAGAACGCTGCTGTTCGACCGCAGTTTGCAGGCGGTTGACCTCAACGCGGATTGCGTCGAGCGCGTTCAACTGGGCCTGAGTGTCGGTCAGACTATCCCCCAGATGAGCTTGCATGAACCGCGTCAAGGCCTGCGCGCGCAGGTCGTCCGGGCTGACTTCATTCCCGTGCCATGTGGTGGGCTGGTGTTGCAGGTGAACCAGGGCAACGAGTGTGTCACGTCGATAGACTTGCAACTGTCGACCGACGGCGTTGAGGCGGGCTTCTTCAGCAAGGGCCGTTTCAAGTTGCTGGTTCAGTTCGACAAGCCGGGCGGTCAGGTTGTCGGTCGGGTTGCCCGGCGTTTTGACGCTCTGTGCCTGCGTTGGTAGCGGTGAAACGATCAGCACCTTAACCAGCGCTAACAGCAGCACCAGCACCAGCACCAGAAGCGCTGCCGCTCCCGGTGAAGTCTTGCCCGAAGGCCTGTGACAAGCAGGCGTGCGAAGGGTCACAGCAGCGACTCTCCGGTCATGGCTGCAGGTTTGCTCAAGCCGAGCAGATCCAACAGCGTGGGTGCCAGATCGGCGAGCCGGCCGTCGCGCAAAGCTCGACGTTGAGGTCCGCTGCCATCTGTTCCTTCGGCCACGTCCGCGTCCAGCGGTCCAACCAGCGCTAACGGCACCAGATTGGTAGTATGGGCGGTGTGTGGTCCATCGGTCGTGGCATCCCACATGGTCTCGCAGTTTCCATGATCGGCGGTCACNAGCATGTGGCCACCGCGTTGCAGCACCGCTTCGATCGCGCGCCCAAGCTGATGATCTACGGCTTCACAAGCTTGAATAGCTGCCTGNAGGTTGCCCGTATGGCCGACCATATCGGGGTTGGCAAAATTACAGATGAAAACGTGATTTTCTGGGTTGAGAATGGTTTCTACCAGCCGGTCACCGACCTCCGGTGCTGACATCTCGGGCTGCAGGTCGTATGTCGCAACTTTAGGGCTGGGCACCAGAATCCGCTGCTCGCCGGGATCGGGCTGTTCNACACCACCGTTGAAGAAGAANGTCACGTGTGGGTACTTCTCGGTCTCAGCCAGTCGAGTCTGGCGAAGACCAGCAGTCGCCAGCACCTTCCCCAGTGTGTCGGGCACGGGTTGCGGTGCGAAGGCAACATACATGAATTCTGCGAGGATGTCGGAATAGGCGGTCATGGCGAGCGCTGCGGCGAAGCGTGGGCGGGCACTGACCTCAAATCCATCGAAGTCCGGCAGTAGCAGCGCACTGAGGATCTGCCGAACCCGGTCAGCGCGAAAGTTGACGCAGGCGAGGGCGTCGCCGTCCTCCATCAATGCGAAGTCCGTCGTAATCATTGGTTCGAGAAACTCGTCCGTGGTGCCNTCAGCATGGGCGGAGGCTATGGCGGCGGGCAGGTCATCAGCGTGGGTGCCTGTACCCCGGCAGAGGGCGGCAAAGGCGCGCTCCGTGCGCTCCCATCGATGGTCGCGGTCCATAGCCCAGTAACGGCCCTGCAAGCTGGCGATCTTCACTCCAGGATAGGCAGCGCGAAAGCGGCGCAGGTCGGCGGGCAAGGTGGTCGGTGGTACATCTCGGCCATCGGCGAAGGCATGCACCCGGACGTCAAGCCCGGCGCCTGACAGCATTTCGGCCAGTTGTCCCAGATGGTCCTGATGCGCGTGAACCCCGCCCGGTGAGAGCAGTCCGAGCAGATGCACGCGCCCTGTTCCGGCTCTGGCTTTTTCCACAAAATCTCGAATTGACCTGTTTTCGCTGGCCTCACCACTGTCAAACGCCGCAGTAATCCGTGGCAGTGTCTGCATCACCACCCGGCCAGAGCCAATATTCAGATGACCGACCTCGGAATTGCCGATCTGGCCATCCGGCAGGCCGACATCGCTGCCACTGGCCGCCAGCCGCGCGGTTGGAAATTGCGCCATCATGGCGTCAAAATGCGGTGTTCGGGCCAGCGCTGGGGCGTTGAAGTCAGCCTCTCCCCGAACGCCCCAGCCATCTAGAATGATCAGTCCGACGGGCGTTTTTGGCATGGGGTGGGTTCCTGCAATGGTCGGTTACGGAGGAGTTCAGGCGTATTTGAGCAGCTTATACGCGATGATAAGGGTGGCCGAGAAGGATCGTTTCCGCCCGATATATTTGTTCCATCAGCAAGCCACGTACCAACTGATGCGGCCATGTCAGCCGGCCAAATCGGATCACGCGATCGGCCCGTTGCCGGACCTCATCGGCCAATCCATCGGATCCGCCGATAATGAAGCTCAACACCTGACCCTGATCCAGCCGGTCACCCAGCAGGCTGGCAAATTCGGCGCTGGCCATATCATCGCCGTGCTCATCCAGTGCGATCACAAAGCTGTTCCCAGGCAGAGCAGCGAGCAGATCAACGCCTTCGCGCGACTTGGACTGGCGTTCCGGAAACTCGCGTAGGCTGGTCTTCAGCCGTTTGAGTCGCGTCTGGTAGCGCGATACGAGTTCGGTCTCGGGACCGCGTTTCAGCCGCCCAACCGCCAATATCGTGACAGCAGCCATGTGCCCTAACGCCCGCCTAGGCGGCGTCTGCGTTCACGTCGAACTTCGGATCCCACATCTTTTCGAGCTGGTAGTAAGCGCGAACTTCCGGCCGGAAGATATGCACCACCACCGAGTTCGCATCGACGCAGATCCAGTCGCCCTGTCCGGTGCCGGTGATGGCAACAATGTCGGCGCCAATCTTCTTCAGATCCTGCCGTATGTATTCGGCAAGCGCGCCCACGTGTGTGGTCGAGCGGCCGGAACAGATCACCATGTGGTCGGAAACGGAAGTTCGGTTGCGCAAATCGAAGGACACGATGCCCTCGGCCTTATTATCGTCGAGGGCGCCTTGCACGGTTTCCAGCACGAAAGCCGGATCGATTTCATTTGCGGTGCCTCCGGCTTCGGAGAGATCCGCAGGCCGCACGTCTGATGCTGCCTTTGTAGCCTGAGCGTTCAGGATAGATGCTCCTTGTAAAGCGGGTACGCTACACCAGTAAGGTACGCGAATTTCGATACGGTGAAAACCCAGAACAGAAACGGCCCGCACCTCGGTGAGAGGCACGGGCCGGACAGTCCTTCAACCGCCCCCAAGAACGGGGCGCGGTGGGTGTGTTATTTCTGCTTCGCAGCGGCGCGGCGTTCGCGTTCCTGCTGGTTCAGCTTTGCCGCCCAACCGCTTGTCTTCTCTGCAATACGCGCGGACTTACCCGTGCGACCACGCAGGTAGTACAGCTTTGCACGACGGACGCGGCCACGGCGGACAACGGTGATGTCATCCAGGCGTGGTGAGTACAGCGGGAACACACGCTCTACACCTTCGCCATTAGAAATCTTGCGGACGGTGAATGACGAGTTCAACCCACGGTTTTTGCGAGAAATGCAAACGCCTTCGTAGGCCTGCAGGCGCTCGCGTGAGCCTTCTACAACGCGGACATTGACGCGTAGGGTATCGCCGGCAGCGAAATCCGGAATGGACTTACCGTCGGTGAGCTTGCTGATCTGTTCAGCTTCCAGTTGCTGGATGAGGTTCATGGCCCCTTCCTTTCAGTCGAAACAGGTTCAGCGGCAGCGGCTTGATCCTGATCCAGAAGATCGGGTCGCCGCGCCGCAGTAATTTCCATCGCTTGTTCAGCGCGCCAACGGGCAATAGCCTTATGGTCTCCAGAAAGCAACACGGAAGGGACAGTTCTGCCCTGCCATTCTGCAGGGCGGGTATAATGTGGGTGTTC
>NZET01000010.1:43249-111716 GCA_002690455.1 Kiloniella sp. | reverse complement strand
TGGTTCACGGAATCCCCTGGCGGTCTGGTCTTCAGTCTCGCGCCCGAGGACACTCAGGCTTTTGCAGCGCTGGTCCCTGAAGCTCGGCCGATCGGTTGGGTGACCGAGGCTGCCAGTGGACTTGTCCTTGATGGCGAGGGTATAGCGCTAGAGGCGCTTTCCATGGCTTATTGGGATAACGAGAGTGGGGCGATTCAGTTATGAGCCGAACCGAACCGCCTTCTTCAAACCCCGCACCAATCCGGCCGCATTTGTCGGCACCCTCTCTCCTGCAGCGCGGCCCGCTTGTGCTGGTCCTCGCTGGGCACGGGCTCAACTGCGAGCATGAAACCGCCTTTGCCTTCGAACAGGCAGGTGGTCGCGCAGAAATCCGCCACGTGGATGACCAGGCTGCGCTTAAGCAGGCTCTGAGGCAGGCGCAGATCCTTGCTGTCCCCGGCGGGTTTTCGTTTGGTGACCATCTGGGGGCGGGCAAGGCATTGGCGGCACGGCTCACCGCGCGAGTTGACGAGGCCTTATTGGAGTTGGTCGACCGCGGCGGTCTGGCGCTGGGCATCTGCAATGGCGCTCAGATCCTGCTCAAAACATGCTTGTTCGAGGGGGTCGGGGTCACCCTGGCACCCAACGCCAGCGGGGCTTACCTCTGCCAGTGGGAGAGGCTGCAGGTGAGTGGTGATACGCCTTGGCTGGCTGGACTAGATGCCTTCGACTGCCCCATCGCCCATGGCGAGGGCCGTTTTGCTTTCGCACCGGGCGCATTGGAGCGGCTACAGGACGCGGGTGGCGATGCACTGCGCTACGACGGCGTGGCCCCCAATGGCTCAACCGACCGCCTTGCCGGGATCACGGCTCATGGTGGCCGCGTGCTGGCGATGATGCCCCATCCGGAACGGGCGCTGCTGAGCCACCATCACCCCGACTTTCACCGGCGGACTGCGCTCGCCCGTCGGCGTGGTGAAGGCTTGACCGCCTTCGGTCCGACCTTGAGAATGTTCCGCAATGCAGTGGAGGCAACGGAACAGTGACCAGACACGATGGCCAGCAATTGGAGTTCTATCCGCGGTTGCGATCTGTTCTGATTGCAGCAGGGGGTATGCTGGTGCTCTTTGTTGTTTGGGGCGTGATGAGTTTCAGTGACGGTATAGTCCGGGCGATCTTCATTATTACGCTGGGCGTTTTCACTTCAGCAGCCTTTGCCTCGCCCTATCTGTTGCGTAAGGCGCCTACGCTGACGCTGGCAGCAGAAGGGGTGACGCTTCGCCCGACCTTTTCCCGCCGAGTGTTTATTCCTTGGCATTGCCTGATTTCTGCCCGAACAGCGATCCGGGTGAAGCATCACCTGCGGCTGGAGGTGGACTGGACCCGGCTGCGGCCGGGTGACTTCGATCCAACCGGCGCAAGTCTGCCCTCGGATCGTTCCGCCCCGCTGGAGCTTCACGGTCTGCGGCGCATTGATCTGGATAGCAATGTGCATGACGTGATCCTGCTGCTCCAGACCTTAAAGGACCGTTATTTTATCGCAGCTCCTTCGGACCCACAGATGGCGCGCAAGGCCAACGAAAATGGCGACGAATAGAGCGGCTTAGTCAGGCGGAGATAGACTTGGCTTGCTCAGGCCAGTTCACTCATCTCCACCCACCGGCGCTCGATCATGGAAATCTGCGTGGCCAGTCCCATCTGCACCGACATGCGCCCGTCGCGCGCGGTTATCTGTGGTGGTGTGCCTTCGCGAATAGCCTTCTGGAAGTCCAGATGTTGGAAGTAGCTGGAGCCGAAGTGGCTGCCTGCTTCAAGCACTTTGGCATCAATCTCGACGGTTTCCTGAACCGGATTTTTCGGGCGCCGGGGCATGTGGGTGATGATACCTTCGGGGATCTTGACCTCCAGCTTGGCGGTGTCGCCGACCAGTGTGATCTCCTCTTGGTTCTCCGAACCTTCGGCAAACATGCACAGGTCGAGCTGAGCCTTCGCGCCGCTGGCAAATTCTACCACCGCATAGCCGTGGTCAAAGACGTCGGGCTTTCGCCCGTCGTATTCCTCGCTGAGGTGGTTAACCGCCTGACCACCCATGCCCATAACGGCAACCGGCTCATCCTGCAGGATAAACCGCATCAGGTCGAAGAAGTGACAGCATTTCTCGACAAAGGTTCCACCGGTATTTTCATTGAACCGATTCCAGTTGCCTATCTTGGGCAGAAACGGGAAGCGGTGTTCACGGATAGACAGCATTTTCATGCTGCCAACATCGCCGGCGTGAGCGCGTTCAATCATACGCGCTACCGGTGGCATATAGCGATATTCCAGCCCGACCCAGAAGATGGGATCAAAGTTCTTTGCTCGTTCCTCGATCTCCAGCGCGTCGTCCAGCGTCGTGCACAGCGGCTTCTCCACCAGGTGGTGTAGGCCGGTCTGCATAGTGTCGCGGAGCACGTCGATGTGGGTGAAATTCGGTGAGGCGATGATCAACGCATCCACCACACCGGCATCAAGCATGGCGCGGTGGTCGCTGAAGTACTGCACCTTCGAAGGGTCAGCGCCCTCGATGCTGCGCAAGGTTGATTCCGACCAAGTCAACGATGTTGGCTCGGGATCGCACACGGCCGTTACAGATGCGCCGTCAAGAAGGTAGATGTTGCGGAGGTGCTCCTGGGCCATCATGCCGGCGCCAATGATGCCGTAGCGGGTGGTATTGGACACGGTCTCTCTGCTCCCCAATTCTCCGGTGCGCGCGTTTACACGCTCCACCCTCAAGCGTTGCCTCAGCCTCGCGCCGTATTCAAGCGCTCAGTCTGCGCGACTGCTCTACCGTGGTTCCTGCGCGATCCGGCGGGAGACCAGTATCACCGGCACGACGCCGAGCAGTACGATAATGAGGCAGGCAACACCGGTTTCCTCGACCCGCGCCCGGCTGGCAAAATCGTAAATGAAGGTTGAAAGCGTATTCAGGCCGAAGGGGCGCAGGAAGATCGTCGCCGAGAGCTCCTTCAGCGCTTCGATAAACACCAACAGGGCGGCAACCGAAAGGCTCGGCCAAAGGGCTGGCAGGTGCACGCGCAGCAGCGTCATCAATCCGCCTTGTCCCAGCGTGCGGCTCGCGTCGTCGCGGGCCAGCGGGATATTGCGGAAACCGCCATCAATGTTGCCCTCTGCCAGCGCTAGAAAGCGGATCAGGTAGGCCAGCAGGATCAATGCCCCTGACCCGGTGAACAGTAATCCGACCGAAAATCCCAACCCCATACGGAGCCAGCCGGCGAGCAGATTGTCCAGCGCTGCGAGCGGCACGAACAGACCCAGAGCAAGGATGGTTCCCGGAACGGCGTAGCCGAGGCTGGCAAAACGGACGATCAGGTGCAGTCCCCGATGCGGTCCAGCTTGTAGTCGAAGGGTGTAGACCATAATCACGCCAGCGAGCACGGTCAGCGCCGCTGCCCCCAGTGCCAGCTGCAGCGATGTCAGCAGCGCGCGATGCAGATCCGCATCCGTCAACAGGTCCAACCGGTCGACTGCGTAGCCGCCGAGCACCCACAGCGGCACACCGAAGCCCAGCAGCACGGGTAGGCTGCACCAGAGTATCGCCAACAGAGCCCAGACCCCGCGCAGCTGCTGTCGTGGCGGCCCGGCGCGTTCGCTGCTGCCCCGTCGTGCCTGCTGCCGTCGGCGGGCCCAGCGCTCAGTGAGTACCAGCATGTACACGAAAATCAGAAGCACCATGGTCAACTGGGCAGCCCCCGCGATATCGCGGCGCGAAAGCCAGGTGTCAAAAATGGTGAAAGTCAGGGTTTCAACGCCAAGGTATTCAACCGCCCCGATGTCGTTGAGTGTTTCCATTAGTGCCAATACCACCCCCGCAGCAATCGCCGGGCGCAGCGCGGGCAGCAGTACACGGACCAGCGTTCCAAAGGGCCCTTGCCCCAGCGCGCGCGAGGCCTCCACCAGACGATTACCCTGCAGCTTCAACAAGGCCACAACCGCGAGGAAAACATAAGGATAGAACACCACTGAGAGAACCAGCACCGCGCCGCCAGTATTGCGAATGCTGGGGAACCAGTATTGGCGCGCACTTTCAAACCCAGTGACCGCGCGCAAGGACTCCTGCAGAGGGCCGGTGAAGGAGAAAAACTCGACGAACGCATAGGCGCTCAGATAACTGGGTACGGCCAGGGGCAAGACCAGCGCCCACAAAAAAAGCCGCGCCCCGGGAAAGCGGAATGTCATGACCAGCCAGGCACTGAAGGTACCGATAACCCCTGTCCCGACAATCACGCCGAGCATGAGCCAAAACGTCGTCGATATTGTAAATGGAAGCACGTAGCGGGCGATGTGCCCGAGGCTGTCCGGCGTGCCGGTCAGCGCAGTCCAAACCAGAGACCCGATGGGAAACAGGACCAGCGCCGCAATGAGCATGGTCAATCCGACGAACATCGGGCCACGCAGTCGCTGCTGCCCTGCTGCTGCCTTCGTGGTTATGGAAGGGGGCTGTTGGTTTGAGGGTGATCCTGCGACCTTGGCCATAGCTGTATCTTTGGGTTCCGAGATCTCGTTAAGGTATGACACTCGCAAGGCGCAGTCCGACGCCAGTGCAGGGTGACACCGACGCTTAGGGATGCAGGTTGCAACCTACGCTGTATACCCGGCTAAAGGTAAAGAAACGGTCGGCAAAAGGAAGGGCACCTCACAAGCGGCCGTGAAATACCATTTCGATGGCACGCGCCTGCGCCATGATGTCAGAGCGGGGCACTGACCAGGTTTCCTCGCCAAGAATCGCGCGGTTCATCGCCTCGACCTGCAGTCGGTATTGATCCGCGCTCTGTACCGCAACGGGCTCTCCGTGCGCATCGCCCAGCCTAGCCCCTTTGAAGAGCAGGATTTCCGGATCCTGAACCCCGGGGTAGGGGTTGAAGGGAACCTTTAGCTCCATCCGGCCTTCGGTACCTTGAAACACCATGCGCTGGTGCAGTTGCAGCTGGGTCGAACAGTTAAAGCTCAGGTGGCGGTTGCCCGGAAAGTCCATTATCGCTGAGCACAGGATATCGGTACCAAAATCGGGTTGCTCAACAATGAGGCTGGCGGCCTTCACCGGTTCTGCATCGAGCACGTAGCGCGTTGTGAAAATCGGATAGCAGCCGATGTCGAGAATACTGCCGCCACCCATATTGGGCTGATTTCGAACGTTGGTCGGGTCGACGTTGTAGAAACTGAACTGGCCGTTGACCGCGCGCACGTCACCGATAGCGCCACTTTGCACGAGGTCTCGGGCGGTGATCCACTGTGGGTTAAAGCGGACCATAAAAGCCTCTGACAAAATCATGTCAGGGCGCAGATCGATCAGCGGTTCAAGCTCGGCCGGGCTCAAGGTGATCGATTTCTCACACAGTACGTGCTTGCCTGCTTCCAGTGCCCTGCGCGACCATTCAACGTGAAGGTGGTTGGGCAATGGGATATAAACGGCGTCGATATCATCCCGTTCGAGCAGGGCTTCATAGGTTACGGGCCCCGCGCGGCTGGCAACGGCGACCAAAGTTCCGTTATCGCTGGCCTCGATCGCGGGTTGCACCCGTTCACGGCCAATTTTCGCGTTGCCGATAACGCCCCAACGTACTTCACCCATGAAACCTATATCCTCTTAGACTGATTCTCTGCCCATCGCCCGTCACGGATCAGCGCCAGGAAGCAGACACTTAGGTTAACGGTTCTCTTCCACCAGGACCAGCGGGTCAGCGCCCCATTTTCGAGTCTGGACAAACCGTGCCAAGTACAGGACTTGTTGGACTGAACAGCGAGGGACGAGAGGCTCATGCCCAACCAGCTCGAACTCACTCACGACCAGATCAATGCTTTTCTTAAGCGTTACGAAATCTTCGAGCCTGTGCTGGCCGTAGACAGCGGCGCCTTCGGCAACGTCAACGCCAACTACTGCATCGAGACTCAGACCCGGCGGCTGATACTCCAGCAGGTGGGGAGGAAGAAAAACCTCGACCAGTTGCGGCTGTCCAGTCACGTCTCCAACACTCTGTTTGCGCGCGACTTTCTGACACCCAGCTTTCATCTGACCGACGAAGGCGACCCCTTCATCGAGCATGCGGGCGAGCAGTTCCGCCTCATGTCATTCGTTTCTGATCCAGTGCTTGAAATCCGTCCCAGTGTCGCCGATGCCCTGCGGATTGTGGCACTGGCCGAAGACCTACACCTGGCGCTTAATCGATATTTCAGGTTCGTGGATGAGGATGATCGGCGGTACATGACGTCCTATCAGGACCAACCTGATCTGATTGTACAGGCGGCTTTTGCCCGCTCCGACCTGTCCGCTGTGACCCGCTCGCGCAACGACAGCGTTCGCCCTTTTCTCGACGCCACCTTTGAAGAACCGTCGCGGGTGCGCCATTGCCATGGGGATATCAAATTCGGCAACGTTATCGTCACGCCACGACGGATTGGACTGCTCGATTTCGAGAACTACAATGTTCAGGAATGGGGTTGGGAAATTGGCGACGCCCTGCGGTCCTGGTTCAGCGATCAGCTCGATAACATGACCTGGTCGATCCGCGCGGCGGAACTGGAGGCTTTTCTCGATCAGCAAACGTGGTTCACCAAGCGCGACGCCGTGCTCCACACGCTGCGCACAACGGCAAAGCTGCTGGTTCACCTGTATACCGACCGCGAAGATGGCCGGTATTACTTTTCGAGTGAGTCCGAGGCAGACCGGCTGGAAAAGGTCGACGTGTTGATTTCCCGACACGAGACCTTTCTACCCGCCTTGCTCAGCTTCGCCCGTGAGCGCGGCCACATCGACTGAGCCACGGTCTCGTCGTGGTTCAAGGCAGGCCTACGCCGCGCCAAGCGGTAACAATGGCGTAGTACTCTTCCCGAGACATCTCGACGTTGAGCGCACGATTGGCTTCCCCGATGCGCTCCACGCGCTGGGTGCCGACGATCGGTACGATACCGGGGTGAGAGACCATGGTAAAGGCGAGTGCCGCCGCGCCCCGATCGACGCCATTGCGGTCGGCAACGTCATCCAGTGCCGCAGCAATCCGACCGGACGTTGAGTCTTCGCCTGCGTCCTGCGTCATCAGCGCGCCGCCGCCCAAGGGTGACCAGGCGATCAGCGTGGTGCCGTATTCCTGACACTGGTCCAGCGTGCCGTCCCAGACCGGATCTTGCCGAACGGGGGAGAACTCGACCTGATTGGCGACCAGCGGCCGAGGCAGCACAGATTGAAGGGCCGAGAACATGCTTGGGGTATAGTTTGAGACTGCGATCTCCCGGACCTTACCTTCCTCAACCAACCGCATCAGTCCCTCAGCTACATCGGCATGGGGGGTGAGCATATCCGGGCGGTGGATGTAGAACAGATCGATCACGTCGGTGTTGAGACGCTGTAGTGAGTCTTCGCAGGTGCGAACAATGGTTTCAGGTCGGCAGTCGTAAGGCGTGGGGGGATAAATCCCGGCCTTGGTCGCCAGTATCATTTCCCGCCGCATGCCTGGGTCAGCTTTCAGTACGTCGCCCAGCAGTTCCTCTGCCTTGCCAAAGTCGGGGTAGCCATAGATCGACGCCGTATCGATCATTGTCATGCCCGCGTCCAGTGCAGCCCGGGTCTTGGTCGCCGCTTCGCTGGCATTGCCCTCAGACAGGCGCCAGTGTCCGTATGACAGCGGGCCGACTTCTAACGCGCTGGTCCCCAGCAATTTGGGGTGAGAGGTAGGCTTGAGCACAATGGTTCTCCCCGGTTTAGGTGCTTTGCGCTTCAACCTACAGGCTCGGATGCCGGAGGAAAGGGCAAACTTCAGGCCGCAAGGGAAAAGTCGAGGCAAAGTCGGCACCCGGCCACCAATTTAGTCGAGCGACCATCGACGTCGGCCTACGCCTGTGGCCGACCCAGGGAGTGATAATCCCAGCCGTCCGCTTTCATTGCCGCAGGCTCGAAGACATTGCGCAGATCCACCAGTCGTGGCTCATTCAGTCGCGCACGAACCGCGCTGAGGTCGGCGGTGATAAACTCGGGCCAATGCGTGACAAGGCACAGCACATCGGCGCCCTCTGCGGCCTCCAGCGCGCTATTCGCGAATTTTACGCCGTCGAACAACGCTTTGGCCCCTGCCATGCCTTGCGGGTCATAGGCCTGCACTTCGATCCCCGCGGCTTGGAGCGCTGGGATAATGGCGATGCTGGGGCTGTCGCGAAGGTCGTCGGTATCGGGCTTGAAGGTCAGACCCCAAATCGAGGCTGTCTTACCCTTGGCGCGCGTCGTTCCGCCCAATGCGTTAATGACCTTGATGGCCATTTCCCGCTTTCGGGCCTCATTGACCGCGATCACGGCTTCGAGGATGCGTACGGGTGAGCCTTCGACCTGCGCGGTGTCGACCAGCGCAAGCGTGTCTTTGGGGAAGCAGGAGCCGCCATAGCCCGGACCGGTGGCGAGGAAATCTGGCCCAATGCGCTGGTCCAGCCCGATACCATGGGCAACGTCTTCGACGTCCGCACCGACGCGCTCGCACAGGCTGGCGACTTCGTTGATGAAGGTGATCTTAGTCGCCAGGAAAGCGTTAGCTGCGTATTTGATCATTTCCGCGCTGGCCGCCGATACTTCAACATAGGAGACACCATCGTTGATAAAGCGCTGGTTCAGCGCACGCAGGGCAGCGGCGGCTACCTCGTCACGGGGCCCGGCGACGATCCGGTCAGGGCGCATGAAATCGCTGATCGCTGCTCCCTCGCGCAGGAATTCGGGGTTTGACGCCAGATGGATGCTGGCAGCGGTGCTGGTTGAGCCGCCGTTGGAACGGCTGTCTTCCAAGCGCGCCTGCAAGCGGTCGTTGGTGCCGATCGGAACGGTGGATTTGACCACCACTGAAAGCGGGCGATTACGCGGCGTGGCCAAAATAGCGTCAAAGGCTGCGTCGACAAAGGCGGTGTTAGCGCGGTTGCTGTCTGTCTCCGTCGGCGTACCCACGGCAATGATCGCCACTTCAGCACCTTCAAGCGCGTTGCTGTAGTCGGTGGTAAACCGCAGTCGCCCCGCCGCAACAGCATCCGTGACCAACGTATCCAGTCCCGGTTCATAGATCGGCAGCTGCCCACCCTGCAGACGGGCTATCTTTTCCGCATCGATGTCCAGGCAGACGACCGAATGGCCAAGACTGGCGTAACACACACCTGTAACCAGACCGACGTAACCAGTTCCAATTGCAACAATGTTCACGGCTCACCCTTGCCAAAGCTACCCTTTGATCCTGTAAATGGACGGAGCCTGGGTTTCATTCAACCCGTCGGAGCGGCGCGTAGCGCTGGCCAGTGTCCCGTTCCGGCTTTGCGCTGTTGCGCAGTCCATGAGAGCCCTTGCCCACCGCTAATCTGCATGCCGTGCATCGGCTGGCTATTGCTGTGCGAAAGAAGACGACTTGAACGACGATCACAGACCCTACCATGCCGTATTCCACCCTCCGTATCCGGGGCTCAATTACCGTGTGGCGCGTCCTTTCCAGCGATGGCAGGCGCCACACTTGCTCGCCTCGATGAAGGCGTGGTTGGCACAGAACCCGCCTCGGCTCGAACTCGCCACGTTGGCGCTNGAAGAGCTACGCCANCGGGACCATCGCTCGAAGATCCTCCGCGCTGAGATGATCTTTGCCGAGAAAGGTTTGCCGCCGATTGAATGGCTGTTGTCAGCGCGACTAGCGCTGGCCCGGGCCTTTCCCGCCGACTGGCCCGAATGGTTGGTCAAGGGACAGCGCGGGGGTACAGTCTATGCCCTGTTGCGTGACGGTTATGTTGCCCAAGGCGGGCCATACGGCGTTTATGTCGGCTCGACCACCAAATCACTGGAAAGGCGCTTCATGGAGCACCGGCAGTCCTCCCGCGCGGGGCGTGGGATGCAGGCGCACGGGATCGAGCCGTTGTTTTCCCTTTGTCTGCCCGAGGGCAAGGCACCGCGAGCCCGGAAGAAGCTCATGGCTTGGGAAACCCGCCTTCACGTTGCGCTAAAGGGGGCAGGGATGCGGGTCAGTGGCGACGTCGTAGAACCTGTCGCGCGCTCGTGATCTGCCGCCAGTCAGGTCGTACTGCAGTGGTGCAAAAGCGCAGCTCTATGGTAGGTTGAGTGCATCTGCTGGGTGTCAGGCCCTCTGAGATCAACCCCGTGTCATTGGAGTCCGCCCCGATGTCTCAAGCCGTCTCTTGGCCCCTGTGGGAGCGTCTCATGCAGGGGGAGACCAGCACGAAGGACGATGACTCCCTTCGTGCGAGCATGCTGGCGGACAAGCAAGTCCAGCAGCGCACTTACATCGATCAGGATGCAGCGCAAATCTCCACCGAAGCGCTTGGCCGTAAGTGGACCGCTTACGCCGATGCGAGCCTCGATGTGGCTTTGCGCAAGAGCTGGAATACNACCCGACAGGCGGCACCCCATGTGCCTGCTGACCTTGGTGCCGAACGCCCAGTACCAGGCCTGTTCATCCTCGGTCTGGGTAAGCTTGGGGGTGAGGATCTCAACTTTTCCAGCGATGTTGATCTGGTTGCCTTTTATGATGCTGAGACCGTGCCGGTCCCGGCTTTCGTCGGCCGGACTGATATCACCGCGCGCGTGCTCCGAACCCTGAACCAGACCGTCGACGGACATGGATCAGGCCGGTTCGTGTGGCGGACGGACTGGCGCCTGCGTCCAGACCCCTCGGTCACTGATCTTTCGATGTCGACCGAAGCGGCCGAGGACTATCATTTTTACCGTGCTGCGCCTTGGCGACGGCTCGCTATGATTAAGGCGCGGGTCGTCGCGGGGGATCGTGCCGCAGGAGAGCGGTTGCTATCAGCCTTGCACCCCTACCTCTGGCGGCGGCATTTAGACTTCTCGATGATCGAAGAGGTTGCCCGCCTGAAGACCCGCATTCGCGCTGAACACCCTGACCTGGCGGGTGAGCGCCGCCACGAAATTCCGCTCGCTCAGACTGCAGGCTTCAATCTCAAACTCGGTCGCGGTGGGATCCGCGATATCGAATTCTTCGTCAACGCCCAACAATTGCTCTGGGGTGGGCGGCACCCACGCTTGCAGACGCCCATAACCATGGATGCGCTGGCCGGGCTGGCCGAGGAAGGAATCGTCGAACCGTCGCTGGCCAAAGGCCTTGCTGAAGGCTACGCGCTTTTGCGGGGGCTGGAAAACCGGGTTCAGTACTGGGCTGATGCCCACACGCACTTTGTCCCCGAAGACAGTGAGCAGCAGGAATGGCTGGCGGAGCGCAGTGGCTATGGCAACTGGTCCGAACTGGCCAAGGCGCTGGTTGCTACCCGACAGTTTATCGATGATGGCGTATCCGACCTGTTTGCCGAATTCGAGCCAAACCAGGCAGTTCAGCCCGAGGGTGCTGCGCCCGAGCGTCGTCTGGGCGGGCCAGCTGGGTCTGACATCACCACGGACGGTACAAACACCGAGCAAAGCACTGAAAAGGACGGTGCCGCGGCGGCGGAGGCCTTTATCGACCAGCGCTTGCGGGTGTGGCGGGAAGAGGCAAGTGGTCAGGCTGGTTTTGGCAGCGCACCGGACAAGATCCTAGCGCTGGTGCTGGCGCAGGACAGCGCGGACCGGGTTGCATCGCTCACGGCGGTTGACGACCTGTTTCGCCGTTTGGGCAATCGAGGGCAGTATCTGAAACTGCTCAGTTCGGATCCAAAACTTTTTGACGCTGTCCTGCCGCCATTGTTCCGCGCGCCGGCCATGGCCTCGCTGCTACGCCAGTCCGCGCACGTGGTTGATGGTCTGCTGGGCCGCGCGGGGCAGTTGCCCGTCGCTCCTGAACTCGATCAGGGCCGCGCCATGACCGCAGCAGCTGGATCTTATGAAGGCAAGCTTGAGGCTGCCCGGGCTTGGGTCAACGAGCAGTTGTATCTGGTCTATTTATCGGTGTTTAGCGGCGAAGTCAGCACCGTGAAAGCTGAGCGCCATCTGACCGCGCTGGCCGAAGCTGCGCTAACGTTGGTTGCCGATATGGTCACAGCGGAAATGGGACTGGATCACTTTCCGCTATGCGTCCTGGGACTGGGCAAGCTGGGCATGCACGCCATGGCGCCGCGCTCGGACCTGGACCTTATTTTTGTGGTCGAAGAGGGTTGGCCGNTGGAAGATGCCAACGCCGTTGCAGCGCGCTTCAATACTGCATTCAACGCCCAAATGCGCGAAGGACGCGTGTGGGAGCTTGATACTCGGCTCCGCCCCTCGGGACGTTCGGGTCCGCCGACGATCTCTTTGGCTTCGTTCGAAAGTCACCACCTGCAAGGTGCCAAAACATGGGAGCATCTTGCACAAGTGCCGATGCGGCCGCTCTCAGGGTCTCCGGCGCTACAGGGACGGGTGCGTGCTGTCCGGGAGGCCATCGTGCGGCGACCACGAGATCCCGAACAGCTGACAGCTGATGCTTATCGCATGTTGTTGCGGCTGCGGGATCAGCGGATTTTTGACCGTCCCGACGAACAAGGCGAGGTTAAGCTGCGTCCAGGCGGACTCATGGAACTGGAATACCTAATGGCGGTGCTGACCCTGCGTGAGGGCGCACGTCTGCCACGCGATCAACATTCCTCTCACGATGATCTTTTGGCGCTGTTGGCCACGAGCCATAACGGCCTGCAGCCGTTGGTCGCGGACCTGCGTCAGTTGCGCGACTGGTTCTTTGCCGGGCGCCTGCTCGGCCCGGGGTGGTTTGAGCAGCTGGGCGTCGGGCCCACTGACATCAGCACCGTGACTGANCGGGTACGATCGCAGGTTCAGACCCACATTGATGATCCGGCTCAGGCGCTGGGCTATGATTGGGTGGAGTATCAGGAGCAGCCGGTTAAGTGGCACGACTGAGGCCGATGCTGAGACTGCGAGCGAGCCTGAGCCGAAGACAAAGACTGCGCTCAAGTCCCCGACGAACTCAAAGTTAGCGACCGGAAGTTGGGAAATTTGAGAGGTATCGGACGCCTGGGGTGACAGACGGACGGGTGACAGGCGGACGGGCCACGGGGGCCCGCCGCTGTCTGTGCCGGATCAGGCGAGGGCTTCACGTAACGACGTGAAGGGGAGGTCCTGGGCCATAGCGACCGGCTCGTTGGTGATTTTTCCGTCCCAGACATTCAGCCCCATAGCGAGGTGGGCGTCGTCGCGGAGCGCCTGTTTCCAGCCCTTGTCAGCCAGGGCCAGCCCAAAGGGCAGAGTGGCGTTATTCAGGGCATAGGCTGAGGTGCGGGCATAGGCACCGGGCATGTTGGCAACGCAATAGTGGACCACGCCGTCAACCTCATAGACCGGATCGTCGTGGGTGGTCGCTTTCGAGGTTTCGAAGCAGCCGCCTTGGTCAATTGCAACGTCGACCACGACACTACCGGGTTTCATCGACTTTATCATATCCGTCGTCACCAACTTTGGCGCGTTGGCGCCGGGGATCAAAACAGCGCCGATCACAAGATCAGCTTCTGCAACCGCCTGACTGAGGGCTGCGCTGGTGGAAAAGAGCGCCCGAGCCTGTGCGCCAAAGTGGTGATTAATCCGCTCAAGGGTGAGCAGGTTACGGTCAAGGATTGTAACATTGGCCTGCAGGCCAACAGCCATCTCGGCGGCATTGAAGCCAACCACGCCCCCACCGATGACCACAACGTTCGCCGGCGCGACGCCCGGAACACCGCTGACCAATACGCCCGCACCGTTGGTGGCCTTTTGCAGGTAGTGCGCCCCGGCGAGAACCGACATGCGGCCAGCAACTTCAGACATAGGCTTGAGCAGCGGCAGTCCACCACCAGCGGCCGTCACTGTTTCGTATGCAATACAGGTCGCACCGGATTTGATCAGGTCTTCAGTCTGCTCGGGATCTGGGGCGAGGTGCAAATAGGTATAGAGCAAGTGATGCGGGCGCAGCATGGCGCGTTCAACGGCCTGCGGTTCCTTGACCTTTACGATCATTTCAGCGGATTCGAAGACTTCCGCCGCAGTCGCTAGGATCTTCGCGCCGGCGTCAATATAGTCCTGATCGGTGGCGCCGACGCCACCGCCGGCAGCAGTTTCAACCACAACATCGTGTCCGTGTGCAACAAATTCACGAACACTGTCAGGGGTCAGGCCAACCCGGTATTCTCGGTTCTTGATTTCCTTTGGAACGCCGATCCGCATGCCGATCTCCCATAGTCGATGTCTTCATTAATGCCAGTACGGTATCCGACATATTGCGGAAATATGTCCGAAAAATTCCTATAAACGACAAAATAAATGGATTTCAGCCCAAAATTTTCCAACCATGNTAAGAATATGAAGAGTCACCGGAGGCTCCAGCTCGGCTCCGCTATCGGACAACGAGCGCGGGTGTAAGGTCTCGACAATCCTCGACAATCCTCGACAGTCCTTGAAAAGGATGATTGTCTGGCACTCGATGACTGAATTTATGCCCCGCTCTGCGCTGTATGTGCCCGCCAACAACCTCCGTGCGCTGGCCAAGGTGCCGTCGCTGGCCTGTGATGCAGTGATCCTCGACCTCGAAGACTCTGTTGCGCCGCCGGAAAAATCGGCAGCGCGTCAAGCCACTGCCGAGGCTCTGGCCAACCCCGACATGCGACGCCGACCGTTGATCGTGCGAACCAACAGTCTGGATAGCGGAGATTTCGCGGCTGACATTGCGTTGGCCCGACAGGCTGATGCGGTTCTGGTGCCCAAGATTTCGACTGTTGCAGACCTGGCTCAATGCTCCGCAGCGCTGGAGGGATCGAGGGTGCAGCTATGGGTCATGATTGAGACCCCGCTGGCCGTGCTCNACATTGCCTTGCTGGCGCGCAGCGCTGCGCAAACCGCGCCACAGCTTCGGGCCTTCGCACTCGGNACCAATGATCTGGCTAANGATACCGGCGCCGCTCTGGTGTCCGACCGATGGCCCATGGTACCCTGGTTATCTCAAGTGGTGCTGGCCGCTTCTGCCTTTGGCCTGTCAGTGTTAGACAGTGTGTCGAATAACTTTCGCGATGCTGATGCCTTCGCCGCAGAGTGCGCGCAGGGTGCAGCGCTGGGTATGGACGGCAAGACACTGATTCACCCGGCTCAAATCGAAGCCTGTAACCATGCCTTCAGTCCCTCAGCGCAGGCGCTGGCTCATGCACAGGCCGTCGTCGAGGTCTTTGCCCGCCCTGAGAATGCCGGGCGTGGTGCTGTTCAACTTGACGGGGTGATGGTCGAGCCCCTGCATATTTCAGGTGCGAAACAGACGCTGGCGCGCGCTCGGGCTTTCGGGCTTATATGACGCCGCAACCGCGCTGTGCCCGACGTTGGCCCCTGCGCCTGTTAAGGGGTTCATAAGTTATGTTCNATGGCTACAGGCGCTTGCCGCTCGGCGTGCTNGTGCTTTCGCTCTGCATGGGGCTGGGGTCGTCAGCTGCCACCATTGTTGTGTCGGTTTCGTCGCTGGCGGGCAATCAGGTCGCCCCGGATCCTAAGTTGGCTACGCTTCCCTATGGCCTGCAGTTTATCGCCATGATGGCGTCAGCGGTGCCGTTGACCACGTTGATGGGGCGGATCGGGCGTAAGCGTGTGACCCTCATGACCACATTGCTCGGTGGCGTAGGCTCAGGGCTGATATCAACTGCGGCCCTGTGGATGGATAGCTTCGTGCTGCTCTGTCTGGGACACCTGCTCATGGGAATTTTCCTCGGTGGCCTTGGGTTTTTGCGGTTTGANGCCATTGATCGTTCGCCCTATGATCTGCGGGATCAGGCGATTTCACTGGCCATGTTCGGTGGGGTCCTGGCCGGTCTTTTGGGCCCCAGCCTAACGCGCTCAGCGGGTATCGTATTCCCGTTTGAGGGCTATACCTCCGCCTTCCTTATGTTCTCCGCCGTGACGGCCGTGGTTGGAGTAATGCTGTTCATGCTGCCCTTTCCCCGCGATGCTCACACCATTCGCGACGCACAGGAACGACGCGCCGAACAGGCGGCGGCAACCGCCCGTGGAGAGCGGACGGCATATGTCGTGTTTTCCAACCCCCGTTTCTGGTTTGCGGTTCTATGCGGCGCGCTGGCCTATGGTTTGATGAACCTGTTGATGATCGCAACATCCCTGGAGATGCGTAATGTAGGGCACAGCTTCGAAGCCAGCACCTATGTCATTCAGGGGCATGTTCTTGCCATGTTCGGTCCGTCGTTAATCTCCGGGTTGGTGATTCGCTGGATCCGGCGCGACCGGTTTGTGGTACTGGGGATCTTCCTCATGGTACTGGCTGCGCTGACTGCACTGCTCGCGCCCGCGCTGTGGGCCTTTATAACGGCATTGATCCTCGTCGGCCTAGCCTGGAACTTCCTCTTCATCAGCAGCGGAAGCATGGTTGCGNCGCTCGCGCCATCAGGTGAGAAGCTGCGCGCGCAGGGCATCAACGACCTCTTCGGGTCGAGCTTTTCTGCTGCAGGGTCGCTCTCGGCGGCATTTGTGCTGGTTGTGTTCGGCTGGTCGGGAGCACAGATCGTTGCGCTGATCTTGCTCGTGCCGTTGATCGTGTTCGGTGTATTGGTCCGCTTTGGCGGGCATGGGTTAAGCCCTCCGATAGCAGGGCAGGCTGGCCAGACCAACGCCTGAGCGGTTATAGGGGTTCGGGGTTTGCGGCTCAAGAACTGACGCTAAGGCGCGGGTTGAAGCCAAAAAAAGCCAAAGCCAGTGCGAGGACAAGAGCGTGAGCACGGAAAAGTTTAGGAAGGTTGAGCACACCCGCATGGCACAAGCCGTGGTCGAGCAGGTCGAAGACATGATTCTGCGCGGTACCTTAACCGATGGTGAACGCCTGCCTGCCGAACGCGACCTTGCCAGCCAGCTTGAGGTCTCCCGGCAGACCTTGCGTGAGGCTCTTAAAACTCTCGAAGAACAGGGACTGGTGGAGTCCCGGCAGGGTGAGGGAACCTTCATCGCAAAGATTGTCGGCTCGGCCATATCCCAGCCGCTGATCGAACTGTTCTCCCGACATGAGGAGGCCTATCTCGATTATCTCGAATTTCGTCTGCTGCTGGAGGCAAAAGCGGCCGGGATGGCGGCTGAGCGCGCGACCTCCTTTGACAGACAGATCATCCGTGCCCGCTTTGAAGACATGTTTGCGGCTCACAACGAAGACAATGACGCAACCCGGGATGCGGACCTCGACGCCGATTTTCACTATGCAATCGCCGAGGCGACCCACAATCCGATGATGATCTTTTCGCTCCGGTCGATCTTTGAGCTGATCCGGCGAGGGGTGTTCTACAACCGCTATGTCGTTTACCTCGAAGCGGGGGGACGCGACCGCCTGCTCGACCAGCACCGCGAGATCTGTGAAGCCATTGAAGCAGCTGACATAGCCCGTGCCGAAGCGGCCATGACAGCGCATTTGAGCTTCATCATTGAGTTCTTTAGCGGCGCGTTGAAGATGCGACAGCGGTTTGAAACGGCCCGTGCGCGCGCCGAAGTACTGGGCGTCAAAACCGGGTAGCAGACCGTTGATTCTTGAATTGGTCTTGTTTTCAGACCAATTTGGTGGCTGACTAGAGGGGTGAACACGGGAAACGACGGTGAAATGGTCTGCACATGTTGAATCTACCGAGCCCACGGCAGGCGGTGCTCGATCGGCGTGA
Organism: Kiloniella sp.; assembly: GCA_002690455.1. Lineage (GTDB taxonomy): Bacteria > Pseudomonadota > Alphaproteobacteria > UBA7985 > UBA7985 > UBA7985. The sequence continues at coordinate 94,121 of NZET01000010.1, read as the reverse complement.
GTCCATTGCGCGGGATCTTCGCGCGATCCTGGGGCGAGACGATTTGCTGATTACCTCTGCCAATGAGCTGAAGGGCTNTGAGACGGATGGTCTGGCCTGCTACCGCACTGTGCCCATGCTGGTGGCGCTGGCTGAGACCACGATGCAGGTGGCAGCCGTCCTGCGGTACTGCGATGAAAATGAAGTGCCGGTGATGGCCCGCGGCGCCGGAACCTCACTGGCCGGCGGTGCCCTGCCACAGCAGGATACGGTGATCCTCGGACTATCGAAGATGAACGAGATCCTTGAGGTTAACCCTGAAAACCGGACCGCGCGGGTGCAGGCCGGGGTAACAAATCGCAACATCTCCACGGCCGTGGATGATCTAGGCCTATTTTATGCACCCGATCCTTCCAGCCAAATTGCCTGCACCATTGGCGGCAACGTCGCAATGAATTCAGGTGGGGCGCATTGTCTGAAATACGGCGTAACCACGAACCACATTCTTGGCCTGACCTTTGTTACAATGGAAGGCGAGGTGGTGGAAATCGGCGGCGAGGCCTATGACCTGCCTGGTTATGACCTGCTTGGCTTGATCGTTGGTGCGGAAGGCCAGTTGGGTGTGGTGACCGAAGTCACTGTCCGGCTGATGGAAAAGCCTGACGCGGCACGACCGCTTCTCGCCGGGTTTGACTCTGCGGTCGATGCTGGCGCCTGCGTGGCTGCGATCATGGCTACCGGCCGCACGCCGGTTGCAATCGAATTCATGGACCGTCCTGCGATCCTCGCTTGCGAGCGCTTCACCGGGGCAGGCTATCCCACCGACGCGCAGGCACTTCTCATCATCGAGGTCGAAGGCAGCGAGGCCGAAATNGAGACCGAGCTTGCCTTTGTCGAGGCGATGGCGCGCGACCATGGAGCCCGATCACTCCGTGTTGCTGAAGATATCGTTTCAGCCGAAAATATCTGGAAGGGGCGCAAGAGCGCCTTTGGCGCAATCGGCCAGATTTCACCCGACTACCTTTGCATGGATGGTACGATCCCGGTGACAAAGTTGCCCGACGTGCTGGAAGAGATTTATGCCATCGGTGACCGCTACGGTTTTGAAATCGCCAATATTTTCCACGCTGGGGACGGTAATATGCATCCGTTGATCATGTATGACAGTCACCGACCCGGCGTGCTCGACCGCGTTGAGGATTGCGGTGCTGAGATCCTTCGGGCCTGTGTTGACGCTGGTGGCTGCATCACCGGCGAGCACGGTGTCGGAATCGAAAAGCGCGATCACATGCCGCTGATGTTTTCGGCGCAAGACCTCGAGCAAATGAAGGCGGTCAAGCGTGGCTTTGACCCCAAATGGTTGCTCAATGGCGGTAAAGTCTTTCCGCTGACTGAGACCGGAATTCCAGCCGAGCAGGTCGATCCTACAACGGGGCTCGTNTGATGNTGCGAACCGACCCGGCCTCCGCTAGCGCGAAGGTGCCTGTCGTTCATTCAGCGGCGATGGAATGCACGACCCCCGAAGCGCTTGCNTGTTTCGTCCGCGATACGGAGGGGCCGTTGGCCGTTGAGGGAGCAGGAACCAAGGCAGGGATTGGTTTTGCAGTCGAGGGCAGGGCGATAACCACGCGCGGCCTGCAGGGCATTACGTACTTTGAGCCGCAGGAATTTGTTTTGGGTGCGCTCGCTGGCACACGGTTGTCCGTGCTCGAATCCGAGCTAGCCAAACACGACCTTATTCTACCATTTTCTCCTCCACGCTTCGGTGGCGATCCAAGCGTCGGCGGGATCGTCGCGACGAACCTCGGTGGCGCGGAGCGAGAAAGCCTCGGTGCGCCACGGGATAACGTTCTGGGGGCTCAGTACATCAACGGCCGGGGCGAGTTGCTCAAGGCAGGGGGCCGGGTGGTCAAGAACGTTTCTGGCTACGACCTTTCACGCGCCCTTTGCGGGTCGTGGGGGACCTTGGCGATCCTCACAGAAATCACAATCAAGGTAGTGCCAAAGGCGCGGGCCGTGGCGCAGGATGAGCCCGGGCTGGATGCGGTCTGGGCCTGCCCTTTCGTCTGGCGGGTAAGCTTGCCACGAAACCGTGCAGGCGAGCTCCTGAACAGCTTCAGTGGCCCGAGTGCGCAGCAGTGGTCCGGTGCGCTTTTGTGGCTGGGTTCTCATGGCGCGGCCGACGATATCCATGCCCGCGCTGCCGGCTTGGGGGGGCACGCGCTGCTGGTGCAAAGCCCGGCNGACTATCGGGCCGACCATGGTTGCTTTCAGCCTCTAAGCCCCGGTGTGGTGCGCTTGCAGCAGCAGGTCAAAGCGGCCTTTGATCCTGAGCATCGCTTCAACCCGGGTCGAATGTACAAGGACCTCTGAGCCATGCAGACTTTCTTCAAGGATGGCGTGGAACGCGACCCCGCCACGCAGCGGTCAGAGGCGATCTTCCGCAGTTGCGTGCATTGCGGACTGTGCACGGGGACGTGCCCGACCTACCAGCTTTTGGGCGACGAATTGGATAGTCCCCGAGGGCGGATTTATCTGCTCAAGGACATGTTAGAGAACGACCGAAAGCCGACTCGCGACGTNGTTGAGCACCTCGATCGCTGTCTGAGTTGTCTGGCCTGCACCACCACGTGTCCTTCAGGCGTTGACTACATGCACCTGATCGATCACGGCCGCCAGGTAATCGAGCGTGATTTCCAGCGCCCACTGCATGAGCAGCTGTATCGGGGTTTTCTGGCGACTGTGCTGCCTCGCCCGCGCCTGTTTCGGGGCTTGCTGCATTTGGCGCGGCTGGGCGGCTGGCTGCGTCCGGTTCTGCCCAAAGCGCTGCGGGCGGCACTGGCGCTCAGTCCTGAGCGCTTACCACTGCCGGCGCTGACCGACCGACCGGGCGTGCACCCTGCTGCCTCAACAACCGGCCCGTCGCGCGGGCGGGTTGCCCTGTTTCCTGGCTGTGCGCAGCAGGTTCTGGAGCCAGAAATCAACGCGTCGACGATCCGCTTGCTGACCCGGCTGGGTTACTCGGTGCAGGTGCTGCCGGCTTCCTGTTGCGGGGCGCTGACCCACCACATGGGCAAGGCAACGCAGGCTGAAGCCACAGCCAAGCAGATGATCGATGCGGTACTGGCAGCCCACGCGCAGGGACCGTTGGAGGCGCTGGTAATCACCGCTTCGGGCTGTGGAACCACAGTCAAGGATTACGGCGCCATGTTCCAGGATCATCCGGCGATGAGGGCGCGGGCGTCGGAGGTTGCTGCTCTTGCGCGGGACATCACCGAGCTTGTCACGCCGGCTGATCTCGATGCGGCACGCGACCACAGCAACGCGCTTGACGGCGTACATGTCACCTACCATAGCGCTTGTTCCATGCAGCACGGGCAGAAAATCACCACCGCGCCAAAGACCCTGCTGCGCGGTTTGGGTGCGACCGTGCGCGAGCCGGCCGAAGGACACCTGTGCTGCGGCTCTGCAGGCACCTATAATCTGCTTCAGCCCGATATTGCCGGGCAGTTGCGCGAGCGCAAACTGCGCAACATCGCTCGGACCAGCCCAGAACTCATTGCTACGGGCAACATTGGCTGTATGAAGCAGCTCGAAAAGGGGGTCGACGTTCCGCTCGTACACACGGTTCAACTGCTCGACTGGGCGACAGGTGGACCCCGGCCACACCAACTTGGTGACTGAAATCCAACCTGAAAAACGCCGCATGAGATTATTGTTCTTTGCCGGAACGATATGCGCCTTTGAACGCTCTCAAATCGTGAAACCGCGATGACATTATGGTCGTTGCTCGACCGTAAAGTCCAATAAATGGCTGCAGNGATGGCGCTAAACCCCCCACATTGTACAAGAGAGGCGAAGTCGACCCAAGAATCACCCGCGTGGTCTGTTGCTTGCTGAATACAACCGAAGTCAGGCTTTTCGCCTTTGGTTCAGTTACTCAATTTGCATCGAGCGACCGTGTTTCTTTTGCTCCCCCAGACATCAGGCAGCATGCCACTCTGTCTGAGTCCGGCCAGAATACTGGCTGCGGCGCGACGTGCGCCGCGCCCGGTACTGGCGGCGTTTTTCTGCGTGCTGGGCGGTGGTACGGGCGCAAGCGCGCAGGACGCGGTAGAGCAATATCTGAAGCTGGCGTACGCGTTCGATGCAGGCGACGCCGACATCGAATTTACCCATGGACTCAGCGGCCTGGACACGGGTGCTGTCTCAACCGCGATCGATCAGGCACTCACCTACGACCTAATGTCGAACAGCATCATTGAATACGAAGCNGAACTCGACGCCAGCCATGAAAATGGCATCGGCGTCGATCTCGGGCTTAGCTGGGACGAAGTCTGGCAGGCCAACGGAGAGCTGTCCTACGGATACGTCAATGACCGATTTTCCTTTGACGTGTCGGCTGAAGCAGACCTCAACTTTGCGCCCTTTGACCGCAATGACAGCAATGATGGCGACGACCTGCCGGGCTTCGAGGATGAGGATGATCTGCTCGGTTTTGAGGATGAAGATGAGGATGATCTGCTCGGTTTTGAGGATGAGGATGAGGATGATCCTGAGGCTAAGCTGCCCGATTGGCTGACCGATTACACCACCTCGGTGAGTGCTGATCTTGAATTTGACCCTGTCACGATTTCGGGGATTGAGCTGCGCACTTCGATAACTGGCGGTATGGAGTACGGAAGCTTTGGGGGTTTTCAGACCGAGGCCGCAGCAGCGCTTGGCTTTGCGCTGAGCCCCGCGCTGATCGGTCGGGAGGCGAAGTCTGACCTCCCCAATAGTAACGTCAGATTCAGTCACGCAGGCGGCTTTTTCTCATCCCGCCCGGGTGAGGTCGTTTTGGCAGGCGGACGAGATGAAACGGGGCTGTATAAGGTCGCAGCGCTTATTTTTAACGAATGGGAGCCGATCGATCGGTTATCGGTCGCCTTGGGGGCCGTGGGTGCGATGGCTTACGATCCGGGCGCTGAGACGGCAGATGATCTGGACCTCATTTCAGAGGAAAGCCCCGAAACCGAGGGATTTGTTTTTGATGCAGCGGAACTCATGGCAGAGGCCACTGTTGAACCTGTGGACGGCTGGAGTTTCGCGCTCTCGGCTGGGGTAGACCTGGACCCTGAAGATCCGCCAGCTTACACCCTTTCTGCAAAGGTCAAAGGTGAGGTTGCTGCACTATTCGAGCCGGGTGCAGAGGTCAGCATCGACTTTATGGAGGGGGAGGCAGAGGTGTCCTTGGCCGCGGATATCGAAGGCACCTTCGCAGACCGACTGTCCTATGACCTTGGCATAAAGGCTGACCTCAATCCGGATGGCGAGTTCGATGATATCGAACTGACCTATGGCATCGATCTGGACGGCCCTTCACTGCGCGCAGATGGCCAAGAGACTTCGCTGAGTTTTGGTGGGAGCTATTCTTTCATAACCGAGGAAGTATCGGTCGATGCGTCAGTTTCGGTCTACTTCTGACGACCGGGCACCCGCGACACAGCGCAACGCCCTCACAGCGAAATTGCCTGTGCCTCCGTAAGCGTGATCCTGCTAAAGTGCGCGGCCAATGTAGCAAAGGATAGTCATGGTCGAGTTCATCCCAGCCCACAAGAAGCCAATCGACGAGGCGACGCGCGCACGCTTGCTCAGGGGTGAGAGCCGCCATCCGATGACTTTTGTCGAACGGCTGGCGATGCCACTGCTACCTGCTCCGCATAAGGATGCGCCGCCGCACCATCTTGGTTCATTTTTCTGGCACTTCGCCAAGCAGATCAAAGGCCCGCTGGCGCTGGCGCTGTTCTTCAAGTTTCTGGAGGTTGGGGCCGATCTGATGATCCCGGTGGCACTGGGCTATTTCGTGGACATCTTTGCGACGGGGAGCTTGGATACCATGGATGAGCGCCTGCAACTGCTCCAGGAACGCTTGCCGATTCTTCTGATGCTGCTGGGCTTTTTCATGATTTTCCGCCCCCTTGCCNTCATTGGCAAAACAGCGGTGGTCGAGTTGGGGCTGATGGGGGGCTTTGGTAACTTCATCCGCTGGCAGTCGCATCGTCACATCATCGGACAGGATGTGAGCTTTTTCGCGGATGACTTTGCTGGCCGGATCGCCAACCGAGTGATGCAGACCGGAATTTCATTGCGTGAAGTCATTCTGACCTCGCTCGACGGCATCCTCTATGGGGCCATTTATCTGGTTGGTTCGATCGTCATTCTGTCGCTGACGTCATTTTGGCTGACCCTGCCGCTACTGGTCTGGACGATACTTTATGTCTCAATGATCATCTACTTCATGCCGCGTATCCAGAAGGCGTCGGAGGAACACTCGGAAATTCGCTCTGAAGTCACTGGCCGGATTGTCGATAGCTACACGAATATTCAGACCGTGAAGCTGTTCTCAAACAAAGGCATGGAAGACCGAAACATCGCCGAGTCCATGGACGACTTCAACTTTGGCTGGATCCGGGTCATGCGGCGTTCGGTGCTGATGTCGTCGATGCTGATCGTCATCAACGCTTGTCTGGTTGTCCTCACCGCCGGAATGAGCCTGTGGTTGTGGTCGAAGGGGAGCGCGTCCGCAGGGACGATTGCAACCGCGCTGCCTCTGGTTTCCACACTGACCTGGTTCTCCGGTATGATGCTTTGGCTGCTTGGACATATTTTTGAAAGCGCTGGTTCGGTGTCTGAAGGTCGCCAGTCGATCGCTGTCCCGCACCGGATCGTTGACGCTCCTGGAGCCCCAGAGCTGCAGGTGCAGGAGGGGGCGATCGAATTCGAGAACGTGACCTTCAACTACGGTAAGACGCAAAGGGTGGTCCATGACCTGAACCTTTCGGTGCGCCCGGGTGAGAAAATCGGCCTGATCGGACATTCGGGCACGGGTAAATCAACACTTGTTAACCTGCTGCTACGCTTCTTCGATGTCGCAGGCGGAAAGATCACCGTTGACGGGCAGGATATCGCTGGGGTGACCCAAGATAGTCTGCGCAATGCCATTGCCATGGTGACACAGGACACCAGTCTCCTGCACCGATCGATTCGCGATAACATCCGCTACGGCCGTCCCGATGCTACNGAGGAGGAGCTCATCGTAGCAGCAAAGCAGGCGCAGGCCTGGGAGTTTATCGTCGATCTGCTAGACAATAAGGGCCGGGCAGGGCTGGACGCCCATGTTGGGGAACGCGGGGTTAAACTCTCCGGTGGACAGCGCCAGCGTATCGCTTTGGCACGGGTTATTCTGAAAGACGCGCCGATCCTAATCCTTGATGAAGCCACGTCGGCGTTGGACTCAGAGGTTGAGAACGCTGTCCAGCAAGAGCTGCTGGGACTCATGGCAGGCAAAACCGTAATCGCTGTCGCGCACCGGCTCTCGACCATTGCACGGCTGGACCGGTTGATCGTGCTCGAAGAAGGCCGGATTGCTGAAATGGGCAGCCACGAAGAACTGCTGGCCCTCAAGGGGGTCTATGCCCGTCTTTGGGCGCTCCAGTCGGGTGGATTTTTGCCGACTGCTGGGGTTGCTTCGAAGGAGGAGTGAACCGCACTCGTTTGATTCCCGTACTTTTCGCCTGGCAATGGCGACTTGCCCGGAAAAGAATAGNCGGAACCCGGATTGCACCAATATCTCCACTAGATATAGTAAAGCCTAGAGGGAGGAGATTTCGCTTGACCATGCTGTCACATGAGTCATCGCGAGGTGGAAACTCTCGACCCTGCGCGCGATTCCCGCGCGCACGGTTTGTTTCGCAGCCTTTTCTAGCCCGGTATGAGGCCGGGCTTATTTTGGGAGGAATTCATGAAAAAGCTGATTTTGGCTAGCGTTGCTGCGTTGGCATTTGGCGCTACGGCGCACGCGCAGCGCACTCTGGTCATTGCATCAAACAACTCAGACAGTGCGCCTCTTGCNGCCACTGAAAATATGGTTGCGGCTTTCGAGGCCGCTTACCCAGACATCAAAGTTGAGCTGAATACAATTAACCACCAGGACTACCAGGATTCATGGATCCGTCCGGCTCTTNCTGCTGATACCGGCCCTGATTTGGCTTTCTGGTTTGCCGGTAACCGAATGGCTGGTTTTGTAGAAAATGGCTTATTCATAGACATCTCTGATGTCTGGGATACAGCGGATTTGCACGATGTCATGGCATCGACCAAGCCGTCTATCACATTTAATGGTGCGCAGTACGGTATCCCATATAGCTTCTATCAGTGGGGCGTGTACTACCGCCCGGACGTCTACGAAGCTGGTGGTGTTGAGGTGCCTTCCACTTACGGTGAGCTCCTCGCAGCCTGTGAAACTATGGCTGCACAAGGCAAATCACTGTTCACGATCGGAACAAGGTACAAGTGGACCGCTGGCGGCTGGTTTGACTACCTCAACATGCGGACCAATGGTCTCGCGTACCACGTTGATCTGATGCTCGGCAAAATTCCATACACCGACGCTGGTGTGACNGAGACATTTAACAACTTCGCTGATGCAGTTCACGCTGGTTGCTTCAACGAAGGCCACCAAAATCTCTCCTGGCAGGAAGGCCAGGCGCCACTGATCAATGGCGACGCTGGTTCTTACCTCATCGGTAACTTCATGGTTCCNAACGTTCCTGTNGAAACCAAGGACGCTCTGGATTTCTACCAGTTCCCACCGATTGCCGGTAAAGACTTTGCGTTGGGCGAAGATGCGCCGACTGACCTGATGTTTATTCCTTCAAANGCACAGAACATCGACGATGCTAAGACTTTCTTGGCATGGGCAGCGGGCAAGGAAAATCTCGATGCGGTCAGTGCAACGCTGCAGCAGTTGTCTCCACGTTCGGATGCAGCAGTGTCAGACGACCGGTTCCTGAAGGCTGGTGCGGCTATGCTTGCGCAGTCCCAGACTGCTCAGTTCTTCGACCGTGACAACNATCCAGCTCACGCTCAGCCTGCGCTGGCGCTGCTGGTCGAGTTCATGCTCGACACAGACGCTCAGGAAGAGATCCAGGAAGAACTCGAGGAACTTCGCGAAGAAGTCTTCGGCGCTCTGTAATGATTGCTTAGAGTACTAAGAAAGCTCGGGCTTTGGCCCGAACAAACGAGCCCCGGTTCACCTCGAACCGGGGTTTTTTCGTTGCAATAGTTCGGGCGATTTAGTGCAGACCAGGCGCGGACCAGGGGCAAAGGGGGCGTTGTTCCGTTCCAGCGTACAGAGAAGCGGGACGGACAGAAATGGTGCCGACATTCTGAATGCAGCGTGACGGAAGCCTGCCGCCGACCAAGCGCACAGCAAACAATCCGCTCCTCAGCAAGCTGCCTTGCCATCAATTCGAATGACCGCCTGATCTGGTCCAAGCATTGCGTTACGACGCAGCCGGACCAGACCGGGACAGGTTCGCCCTTTAGCCCTTGTTTGCGCCGAGCGTCAGACCCGCGACGAACTGCCGTTGCAGGAAAAAGAAGAAGAGCAGTGGAGGCAGGGCGACAATAATCGACCCACCGGCCATCACATTCCAACGGTTGAGCCATTCTCCTCGGGCAAGGTTGACCAGTGCCGTCGGCGCAAGCGTAAACTCGCCCTGCGTAAGAACCAGCGACCAATAGAAGTCGTTCCAGACAAAGGTGAATATCAGCAAGCCCAAGGCCGCGAGTGCAGGCTTTATCAGTGGCAAAATCACCTTAAAGAAAATCTGGAATTCGCCAGCGCCTTCGATCCGAGCAGCTTCGATCAATTCCGTCGGCAACGCGGCGATGAAGTTACGCATGAAGAAGACGCAGAAGCCGGTCTGGAAAGCGCCATGGAAAAGAATAAGGGCCCACGCACTGTTATAGGGCGAGCCGTTTTTCAGCTCAAACGCGCGGAACAGGTTTGAAAGGAAGGCCGTGATAAAGTCACCGAGCGCAAACTGGACTGCGTTGCTAAGCCATGAAAAGTCAATTTCCGGCACAGGTATCATGATATCCTGAAGCAGCCTCATTACCGGCAGTGTCAGGACTTGGAACGGGACGAAATTGCCAGCGACGAAGAAAGCGAAAATCCACGTTCGACCCAGAAACCGGTGTTTGGCCAGCGCATAGCCCGCCAACGACGCAAACGAGATGGAAATCACTACGACGGGCAGCACGATCGCAAAACTCAACGCCATGGACTGCCAGAATGCCGGGTTGGCCAATAGTGTCCAAAACCCTTCGATCGATAGAGGGCTTGGCGGGGTAAAGCGCGCACCGGCCTCAGTGTTGATCTGATCGTTATCCTTGAGCGCCGTGTTCAGGAGCAGCAGCACCGGAAGTAACCAGATGAATGTTAAGGCAATCAAGAGGCTCAGGTAGTAAGCGCGGTTAAGCCGTGTCCATTTAGCGATCGGGCTTGGATACATTTGGCGGTGACCCTCTTAATCTTCTGTCTGTCGGACCATGTTGGTCACGAAGAAGACGATGAATACGAGCATAATGGCGAATAGAATGACGCTTACAGTGGCACCAAAGCCATAGTCGCCACCGCCCTCACCGAAGCCGGTCTCGTACATATATCGAGCCAGCACTTCTGACCAACGTTGTCCGCCAGTCATTACCTGGACCAGGTCGAAGCTCCTAAGCGCGCCGATGGTTGTAACCACCACACAGATGAAGGTCGCGGGCCACAGCTGCGGCAGGACTATTTTTCTGAACATGGCAAAACCGCGCGCGCCATCAAGCTTACCAGCTTCGATCAGCTCCGGGTTTATGGCCGTCAGACCCGCCAGATAGATGATAATGCAGTAGGCAATTTGAGGATACCAGGCGGCGATGATGACCCCAAGCGTTGAAATGCCATTGGTTCCAAGGATGCCGTAGCCTTCCTGGAGGCCAAGGAACGCGTAGAAGCCGACCAATGGTCCCCCTTCGAAGGGNTTGTAAAAGAACTGGAAGAGAAAAGCGATAACCGCAGGCGAAATGACGAATGGAAAGAAGTAGAGGGGTTTGAGTATCCGGGCAAACAGAGCCGTTTGGTTCAGCAGTATCGCCAACGCCAGTCCAATCGGGATGGCAATCTGGAACAGAACAAGCCAAATAATGTTGTTAATCAGGGCTTTAAACTCAGAACTCGCACGTGGCATTTTTGCCTTAGTCTCGGGATCGCGATCGAGTAGATCGATGATCTCGCGACTGCTGCGCTTCCAGTCCCGCGGAAATTGGTCAAAAAATTTCTGGTAGTTCTTTAGCCCCACAAACTCCATTTTTGGAACGCGACGGCAGGTAGCGTCCCCCTGAGCCTCTGCAATGGCCCGTCCGTCAGAGCAAATGAGCCGATCGGCCTTCACGTCGTGTAGACTCATCCAAATCGACCCGGCAATCGGATAGATCACAAAGATGGAGAACAGAAAGGCGGCCGGGGCGAGGAACATGAGTCGCTGGCCCCCGTACCGCGTAAAACGATGGGCGGCCAGAATAACAATCAAGATTAGAGCGGCGATGCCGATCAGCAGCCAAACGACCGCACTCATTCCCAGAAACATTTGCTACAGCCTCACAGGATCATAGACAAAATGATTGAAATTCAGCGTTTGGAAGAAGGCTAATACATTCGTTTTTACCGGGGTCTTTACCATGCTCGTGTCTCCCTTGGCCGAGCTTTGTTTGCTCGCAGCCGCCTTCGGTCTTTCGCAACAAAAGCACATGTCACCATCAAGGTGTCTATCGCTAGCAGGTGTCAGGCTTCCGGATTTCTTTTTCTCAAAGGCCTTTCACTCTTGCGGGAATTCGTCCTGTGCAACCGCTTGAACACTACCCGGTGTTGTCGGTCAACAAAGAGTGCTGGCAATCCAGCAGCTGTGAATTGAATGCTCAAACCGAATCAAGCGTAGATCCGGATCAATGGCCACAACCTGGCCCCGGAAGCCAAGGCGTGGGATCGGTCAAAGGACCATGGGTTTAAGGCTTTTCAGATGGCGGGGAGTTATTCCGTGTCGTTCACAAGGTAGTGGTAAAAGGCCCGCTTCGACCAGACAAAAAGAATCACAAGCCAAAGCGCCGTGCCCAGATACCCCATCGAGGCCAGCAGCGGATCTACGGTGCCAAAAGCACCCATCATTATCAGCGTCGGCGATGCACTGGGAATCACCAGCAGCGCCCAGTGTTCGAACACGTCGAGTACGAGCAGGACCGGCATCTGGATGAAGAAGGAGAGCAAGAGCGCCGGCAGCAGAAAGTCAGTCAGACGACGGAAACGCACTATCAGCCCAAGAGCGACCAGCAGGAAAAGCGTCATCAGTCCAATCAACCCAAAGCCAAAGTCGAGCAGGCTAAAGAGCGGGCCTTCGCCACCTTGCAATGCGATCCCAGCCTGCAACAAGGACAGCATCACTACGGTCATAAAAACCATCAGGAGATTAAGGCTGACCAGCTTTGCCGCAATGAAATTGTTGGCAGAAAGTGGGGTGCCCAGCACGGCGTCGAGCATGCCGTCGTCGCGTTCACGCACGATCCGCGCTGCCATAAACAGCATGGTTGCCGAGCCGAGGCAGATCAGGATGAAGGCGGGGATGGCAGACGCCAAACGCGATGAAGGCACCAGTAACGCCAGCGGCAGCGCCAGCAAAGCAGAAACGACGAAGCCAATCAGATAAAGGCCGCTGCGCAGGTGCAGGTCAATGTCGGCGCGTATGGCCTTGAGCAGGCTCCTGTTTCCGCCGGGGGGAGGGTTCGAGTCAGGTTTGGTCATGATAAAGTTTCTCTGGTCAGAAGCGGGGGGGGGCTGGGCACGTCAATGAAAAGACAGTTGCGAAGACCTGTTCGCATTGCAGCTACCGGACCGGGCTGGGGTCGCAAAGGTCGTAGGTTGGAACTTTCGATGTGATCGATGAGCGAGCACCCCAGGGGCTGCAAATGTCAAAAATTACAGCCCTCTGGTCGGCGGGGTTCAGGCTGTGAAAAGCGGGTTCGACCACGTGATGAATTGGGCAGCGGGGTTGTTTAAGGTTTATCATGGCAGACGCTTTCCTCAACTCGGTGGCTGCATTTCGCAAACTGGAACTAAACGCGCCCAAACGTCAGGCTAGCCTTTTGATGGATGAATGCTTCACGAGATAGAACTATGTGACGGCGTGGGCGGTCAATCGATCGGTCTAGAAGCAGCAGGCGATGAACCAGCGAATACAAGAGAGGTCTTAAAGCAGAAAAGAGCGTATGCGCTGTAGCGGAATAGGTTCACCTGTCAGATGTGCAGCGCGGCTACGAGTCAACCTTATCCGACAGACAAAGGGAGAAAGCCGCCTTTGCATCTGGGTCATATTCACGCAAAGTCTGAAGGGAGCGACGACGTGCCAAATAATTTGAGAGCGCTGTGTTCAGTTTGAACTAAAGGTGCTTCATACGATCCTGCGTCGTCCCCAACTACCCTTATGTTGCTCGCGATGATAAGGAAGACGCCTGCAGTAGACCACAGGGCAGTGCTGAACTTCCCAAAAGCAAAATTCCCGGACTGACTAGAGGCCGTTTTGACCACAACAACGACAGCACCAGACCAGACATCCATGGATTTTGACTACGTAGTCGTCGGCAGCGGGTCGGCTGGGGCCATATTGGCCGCGCGGCTGGCCGAGGATCCCTCAGTGCGGGTCGCAGTGCTGGAATTTGGCGGCAGCGACCGGTCAATTTTTGTACAGATGCCGACGGCGCTGTCCATTCCCATGACGCAGGACAAGTTCAATTGGGGCTATTGGTCCGACCCTGAGCCCGGGCTGGGCGGCCGGGTTATGGACTGTCCCCGGGGCAAGGTTCTTGGCGGCTCGTCGAGTATCAACGGCATGGCCTTCGTGCGCGGTTGTGCAGGGGACCTAGACCAGTGGGAAGCTGCCGGTGCTGATGGCTGGAACTACGCTAGCTTGCTGCCTTACTATCAACGACTTGAACGGACAAGCCACGGTGAGGACAGTTATCGGGGGCGAGGCGGTGAAGTCGGTGTGGGCAATGGCAACAATCGACAGCTAAACCCGCTTTATGATGCTTTCATCGCCGCTGGCGCGCAAGCCGGATACCCCGTGACGGAGGACTATAACGGTTTCCAGCAGGAAGGGTTTGGGCCCATGCAGATGAATGTCGCCAGTGGCAGGCGGCAGTCGACGGCGAACGCCTTCCTCGCTCCTGCACGCAAGCGGCCGAACCTAAGGATCATCACCGGTGTGCTGGCCCAACGCGTCCTGCTCGACGGTACGCGGGCCATTGGTGTAGAGGTCACCCGTGGCGGAAAGACCGCGCAGGTTTTGGCGCGTCGTGAAGTCATCCTGGCCGCGGGTTCTGTCGGCTCGCCTACGCTGCTGCAACGCTCCGGCATCGGTCCGGGGGCAGTGCTCAAGCGAGCGGGGGTCTTGCCCGTGGTCGATCTGCCTGGAGTCGGTGCCAATTTACAGGACCATCTGGAAGTTTATTTCCAGTATCGCTGCACGCAGGCAATCACGCTCAATGGCCGCCTCAACCCGTTGAGCAAGGCGTGGATCGGGGCGCGATGGATGCTGACGAAGACAGGTCTGGGTGCGACCAATCATTTCGAGGCCTGTGCCTTCATCCGCTCAGACAAGGGCGTGCAATGGCCGGATATTCAATATCACTTTTTGCCTGCCGCTATGCGCTATGATGGCCGAGCTGCCTTTGACGGGCACGGTTTTCAGGTTCACGTCGGCCCGAACAAGCCTCGGAGTCGGGGACGGATCGCGATCCGTACGCCGTTGGCTGAGGATGCGCCATCAATCCTGTTTAACTATCTCACCGACCCGCAGGACATCGACGACTGGCGCAAGGCTATCCGCCTGACCCGAGAGATCCTACAGCAGGATGCGCTGACGCCGTTCCGCGGGACCGAAATTCAGCCCGGTGCTGACGTGCAGAGTGATAATGAAATCGACGCTTGGGTGCGGGAGAATGTTGAGAGTGCCTATCATCCGTCTTGCACGTGCAAAATCGGTCGCGACGATGATCCGATGGCTGTGCTCGACCGAGATTGTCGTGTGCGTGGGGTTGAGAAACTGCGTGTTGCGGACAGTTCAANATTCCCGGTGATCACCAACGGCAACTTGAATGCACCATCAATGATGGTGGGCGAACGAGCGGCGGATCTGATCCGAGGGCGCGATCCGTTGCCACCGAGCAATGCCCCTGCCTGGTTCGATCCGCAGTGGGAAACCCGGCAGCGCGAGGGCCAGCCGCAACGCGCCCTTTAGCGCTCGGTAAAGCTAGGTTCTGCTGTCCTCGGTTTCGCCGTGTGGCGGCCTTNGGTGCAGCTGTTCAGCGCCGCAGCAACGCCAGCGCTCAACTCATCGAGCAGCAGAGCTGGGTCTTCGATCCCCACCGAGAGCCGGAAGAAAGCTTCGGTAATGCCCAGAGCGGTGCGTTGCTCTTCTGTGAGTCCCCGGTGTGAGCTGGAAGCCGGGTGTGAAATGGTGGTGCTGACATCGCCCAGCGTTGGCGCGAAGGTAATCCCGCCCAGTGCGTGCATCAGTGCGTTGGCCTGTGGTCGGCCACCAGGGACAGTGAAGCTGACCATATTGCCGGGATTGTTACCCAGCAGGGTGCGCGCCAGTGACCGGTCAGGGTGGTCGTCACGCCCAGGATAGAACACGTCTCCGATCCCGGGACATGTGGCGAGGTGGTCGGCAATGCGCCGGGCGTTATCCTGTGCACGCTCGAATCGTAGCGCGAATGTGTGCAACCCGCGCTCCGCCATCCAGCAGTCCCAGGGCGAGGGGGTTAGCCCCCAGGTTGCAATAGCATCCTCTACCTGCTGGCGTACGGCGGGTGCTCGCGCGGCAACATAACCCAGCGTCACGTCTGAATGACCGGAGAGTAGCTTGGTCACTGAGTTAACCACTAAATCAGCACCAAGTTCGAAGCCGGAAGCCACCGCTGGTGTGGTGAAAGTGTTATCGATCAGCAGCAGTATCCCCCGGTCCCGACAAAGCGCTGCGATGCCGTCAATATCTGCGATCCGCAAGGTCGGGTTGGATACGATTTCAACGAGGACCATGCGTGTTTCCGAGCGTAGGGCAGCCGCAACATTGCTCGCATCCGCAACGTCTACGAGGCTCGCCGACAGGCCCAGACGAGGCAGATCCTGATTGAGCAGGCGCAGGCTCTTTCCGTAGAGCTGGTCACCGGCGATGACGTGATCGCCCGTCTGCAAGACGCCCAGAACGGCTGCTGTGATTGCTGACATGCCGGAGCTGGTCATCAGCCCGGTGGTAGGCGCGGCTTCAAGCGCATCAATCTTGCCGGCAAGAACATCAGCGTTAGGGTGGCCTTCGCGTGCATAGGTGTAGCCCTGCGCACGGCCTTCATATTGGTCTTCGAGCGCGTCGACATCTGGTGTCGTATACACGACGGCAGGCTGCAGCGGAGAACCTAGCGCGCGGGACTCAGAGGGTGGAAAGGGCGCACGCCGGACCACATTTGGCAGTTGCCGATTAAGCCGTCTGCTCTCGGTGGTCCGGGCGATAGGGTCGCTATCTTCACGCAGGTTGTCAGTCTCTGTCACCTGGTTGTCCTTTCTAGACCTCGGTTGTTTCGGTGCCGTCCGAGCAAACAGGCTCTCTCGGCCATGGTTCTGCATTTCTTCTGCCCCGATGCGGGCGCGGTGCGCAGGAGAGCACTTCGCTCGCAAGGTGGCAATATGGCTGCTGAGACCAAGGTGAGGCCTGGTAACGGTCCTTTGCGGCGGGTGAGGGTCTGTGACCTAAACCGACTTGAGTGCCGCGAACACACAAGACGCATGCAAGGTCATGGTTAAGCCTGTGAGCCGGCTTACCGGTGAGATCAGCTCGTCGTTCCGCCCTCAGACACCGCGCACGCCCCAGCCGAGCTTCCAACCCCGGCGTTTAGTGCGTCAAATGGAGGACTCATGAGCAATACGGCGTTTTCACCCTTGGACCTTAGCTTGCTGATCCGTGCGCGNGTGGTGGTTAGTGTTGTGCTGTCGATGGTCTTTGCTGGGTTCGCTAACGGGCTTCTGTACGCCTGGGTGCCGATCCGCCTGTCTGCACTAGGCTACGACCCTTCAGTCGCCGGTATGTTGATCGCGGTGACGGCAGTGGGCGGCTTTCTTGGTTGCTTCATTACTGCACCGCTGGTTCGTCGATTGGGACAGGCGCGGGCGTGGCTGCTTTCCCTGGGTNTGCTGCTGATCTCGCATGGTATTCTGGCGTTCACCGAAGAGCCCCTATTGTGGGGTCTGGGACGGCTCGCTTATGGCGTTGCCATGACCCAGCTATTTGTGGTCGGGCAGAGCTGGTTCAATGCCTTGGTGACCAATCGCTTTCGGGGGCGCGTGCAATCTAGCCTCAACACGCTGTTCGTTGTTGGTTTGGGCGTTGGAGGCTTTGGCATCGGGTTCCTCAGCGTTGATGGCAACATGGCACCGTTGATGGCGCTCGGTCTGACCATCGCGGCCCTATCACCGATGCTGATACCGGGTTTGCCGCGTGTGCCCACGCCTCAGGCTGCGCGCGTGCAGGTGCTGCGGGCCTGGCAGATTTCACCGCTGGCGGTTTCAGGAATGCTGTTTGCCGGTGGTGTGACTATGCTGGTGCAGGGCTATGCCCCCATCTTCGCGCATGCCAAGGGCTTTGAGCCGGGGCAAATCGGGCTGATGCTGCTGTTGATGCAGCTGGGTATTTTCGGCGTACCGATATCAGCCGGCTTCGTTTCTGACCGGATCGATCGCCGCTGGGTCATTGTTGTCTGCACAGTGCTGATTGTCGGGTGTGCGGCTTTTGCCAGCGAGGTTGCAGGTCTGAACTTTTTGTTTCTGGTCGCCGCTTTCGGTCTATGGGCCGGGGCAACAGAAGCAATTTTTTCAGTCGCCTCCGCACAAGCCAGCGACCATGCGCAAGCCGAGGAATACCTCAGCCTGTCTTCAACCCTGATTCTTGTCTGGTCCATCGGAGCGGCTCTGGTGCCCGGCGTGACGAGTGTGCTGACCCGCATGTTTGGGGTCTCTGCTTTCATGGTCGTTGCGGCTGTCTTGGCGCTGGCGTTTTTGCTCTTCACTCTGGTTCAACTGCGCTTGCAGCCTAAGCCGTTGGAAACGATTTCAGAGAACGGTAGTATGCGCGATGAGCCAGGTCTCGAACTTTCCGATTCGCCACCGCGATAGGCTCGGCGAAGGTGTTGCGCCGACCTTGTCTCGACCGCTTCGCGGTCTTCGCCAAGCCGTCGCGCAAATCCGCCGGTTTTCAGCCCAGCGGCATCACCTTCAGTCAAAGCCCGTGCAGTCAGTCCCAGAACGGTGGAATGTCGACGCCTCACGAAACCTGCGAGGCGTCTCTGGTTGTAAATACCAATGAACCGACCGACTCAGGCTCCGAACGATCCCCTTTAGACGCTGAGGCAGAGGTACTTCATCTCCAAATAGTCATCGATCCCGTGGCTCGAACCCTCGCGCCCCAGACCGGATTCCTTAATGCCACCAAAGGGTGCAAGCTCGGTCGAGATGATGCCGGTGTTGATGCCGACGATCCCGTATTCCAGCGCTTCAGCAACCTTGTAAACGCGGCTGAGGTTCTGCGCGTAAAAGTACGATGCCAGACCAAAGCGCGTATCATTGGCTTGCTCAATCACCTCATCTTCGCTCTCAAAGCGGTACAGCGGCGCGAGCGGTCCAAAGGTCTCCTCCTGTGTTACCGCCATAGAGCGATCAACGTTGGTCATAATCGTTGGCTCAAAGAACAGCCCGCCGAGTTCGTGCGGCTTGCCCCCGAGGATGATCTCAGCGCCCTTGGACAGCGCATCGTCGACGTGCTCCTGCACCTTGTCCAGAGCCTGCGGCTCAATCAGCGGACCAAAAGCCACGCCCTCGTCCATGCCGTTGCCGACCTTCATCGCGGCAATGCGAGCGGCGAATTTCTCGGCAAAGGCGTCGTAGACCCCAGCCTGTACATAGATCCGGTTGGCGCAGACACAGGTCTGCCCATTGTTGCGGAACTTACAGATGATCGCGCCCTCAACCGCTGCATCGATGTCGGCGTCGTCGAAGACGATAAACGGCGCATTCCCACCGAGTTCCATCGAGGTCTTTTTGATCTGCGGCGCGCACTGCTCCATCAACTTTGCGCCGACCTCAGTGGAGCCGGTGAACGACAGCTTGCGCACGATGGGGTTTGACGTGATCTCACCACCGATTGCTGTCGATGAACCAGTTAGCACTGACAGCACACCGGCCGGGATCCCGGCCTGCTCGGCCAGCACGCAAAGCGCTAGCGCGGAGTAGGGCGTCGCCGTCGCCGGCTTGACCACCATAGAACAGCCGGCGGCCAGCGCTGCACCCGCCTTTCGGGTGATCATGGCATTTGGGAAGTTCCAAGGCGTGATCGCCGCCGTGACCCCGATGGGCTGCTTGAGCACCTGGATTCGCTTATCGCGCTGATGGCCGGGGATGATTTCGCCGTAGGTGCGCTTGCCTTCTTCGGCAAACCATTCGATGAAACTGGCTCCGTATGCAATTTCGCCCTTAGCCTCAGCCAGCGGCTTGCCTTGTTCAAGCGTCAGGAGCTCGCCAAGCGCGTCCTGATGTTCCATCATCAGGTTGAACCACTTGATCATCACCCCATGGCGCTCCTTTGCGGTCCGCTGGGCCCATTCTTTCTGTGCGACGCGCGCGCCTTCGATGGCTGTCGCGGTCTCGGCTGCACCCATTTTCGGTACCGTGCCCAACACGGCACCAGTCGCGGGGTTGGTGACGTCAATGGTTTCGCCAGAATCGGCGTCTTTCCACTGACCGTTGATGTAACATTGCTGCCTAAACAGCGGGCTTGAGAGAACCGACATTGCGCAACCCGTCCTTTTTTTGCGTTGCCGACGTTCTAGACCGCTTCTCCTGCACCGGCAAACGCGGCTGCGACACCATTTAGGCCAGAAAGGCCGACAGACCCCGCGTTGACCCCGACATGGCGGACAGCGCCGCAGGGTCGTTCTGCACGTCTCTGGCCATCTTCTTGCCTAGCTCGACCCCGAATTGGTCAAAACTGTTGATGCCCCAGACTGCGCCTTCAACAAAAACACGGTGCTCGTATAGGGCGATCAGCTGCCCGAGCACGAAGGGAGTCAGGCGACGGTAGGCCAGCGTCAGGCTGGGTCTGTTCCCCGGAAACCGGCGAGCGGGATCAGGCTGAGGGCTCTGGTCCTGCGTGCCCACCATCAGCGCCTCGGATTGGGCCAGACAGTTCGCCTTCAGGATAGCGTGTTGATGATTCAGACCGGGTTCGTGCGCCTCCGCAGCGATCAGAAACTCGGCCGGAACGACCCGTGTGCCTTGGTGGAGTAGCTGGTAAAACGCATGCTGGCCGTTGGTCCCTGGCTCGCCCCAGACAATCGGACCGGTCATACCCGTCACGGGTGTACCATCGCGTCGGGTATGCTTGCCATTCGATTCCATATCAAGCTGCTGGAGATAGGCGGGCAGCAACGCCAGCCGCTGGTCATATGGCAATACAGCCCGGGTCTCAAAACCGCAGAAATTATTGTGCCACAAACCCACCAACGCCAGCATCAGTGGCAAGTTTTCCCTATCATCGGCGTTCAGGAAGTTGTCATCCATGGCGCAGGCTCCGGCGAGAAAGTCCGAGAAAGCCTCCGGCCCGATGGCAATCATCAGGCTCAACCCCACTGGCCCCCAGAGGGAATAGCGCCCCCCAACCCAGTCTTCAAAACCAAACACCCGATCCGGGGAGATGCCGTAGGCCGTGGTCCGGTCTTGAGCCGAGGACACCGCTGCAAGATGCTGGCCGAAGTCAGCGCCCAGTGCCTGTCGCAGCCAGTCGGTCGCGCTGTCAGCATTTGTCAGGGTCTCGATGGTCGTGAAGGTCTTTGAAGCGATGATTACCAAGGTTCGCGCAGGATCCAGCCCGGCGAGTGTGTCGGCAATGTGAGCACCATCGATATTGGAGACAAAGTGCGGTTGGATTGCACCCTGGTAGGGTGAGAGCGCCCGGCTCGCCATCGCCGGGCCGAGGTCGGACCCGCCGATACCGATGTTCACGACATCGGTAAAGGGTTCGCCGTCAGCAGCAGTAATGCTGCCTTCGCGAACATCGTTGGCAAAGGCGGCCATGCGTTCGAGGCTGTCGCGCACTAGNGCGCTCACCGGCTGACCGTCAACCTTTGGAACCCGCATTGGTGAGGGCCTGAGTGCGGTGTGCAGCACCGCCCGCCCTTCTGTGGTGTTGATCTTCTCCCCTGCAAACATGGCGGCACGCTGGGTTGACAGGCCCGCAGCGTCGGCAAGTGCCCGCAGCAGGTCGAGGCTGTCCCCGTCGATGTTCGTCTTGGAGAAATCCAGTAGCAGGCCGTCTGCCTCAGCCGAAAAGGCCTCAAACCGTCCGGACTCGCCCTCAAACAGGCTCAGGATCGGCCGATCACGTTCGGCAATAGCTTTGGCAGTGAGCTGTTTCCAGATGTCATCCATAGTGGTCTCAGTCCTGAAGTTCAGCGAGCAGATAGGTCTAACCCATGAAGAAACTTTTGTTACATCCAGACAAGAATTTGTTTCCAAGGGCACCTGCGACCTTGCCGCAAGCCTGCGCGCTTCCCACGTGCTCCGCAAGGCGCGGGTGGCCTCTCTGATGGGTAGCGTGCTTGCCCGCCAAGCGTTGTGCTATAGTCATGCAAGAAACCACGGGGAATGCCGATGAGACGAGTTCGCAAGGCGGTGCTGCCAGTTGCCGGCCTGGGTACACGCTTTTTGCCTGCGACCAAAGCCATGCCCAAGGAAATGCTGACCGTCGTTGATCGGCCCGTCATCCAGCACGCGGTGCAGGAAGCGCTGGAAAGCGGCATTGAGCAGCTCATTTTTGTGACCGGTCGCGGCAAAACCGCCATCGAAGATCACTTTGACCATGCGTTTGAGCTCGAAGCAACGCTGCAATCGCGTGGTAAGCTGGAGGCGCTGCAAACCGTGGAAGCCACGAACTTCCCTCCGGGCACTATTGCCTATGTCCGTCAGCAGGAGCCCCTAGGACTGGGGCACGCGGTCTGGTGCGCCCGGCACGTGATCGGGGATGAGCCCTTTGCCGTCATGCTGCCTGATGACGTGATCCTTGGCGGCCCACCATGCCTGTCACAACTGCTCGAGGTGTATCAGCAACTAGATGCCACCGATGGCGCCAGTGCAAATCTGATCGGTGTGGAAGCCATCGAACCGGCCATGAGCCGGAAGTTCGGCATTTTGGATATCGACCAGTGGGACAGTGAGCAGCGCTCTTTCAGCGCCAAAGGTATTGTTGAAAAGCCCGAGCCAGACGACGCGCCTTCAAATATGGCGGTATTCGGTCGCTACATTCTCGATCCATCCGTCTTGACCTACCTTGACCGGCAGGAGCGCGGGGCAGGGGGGGAGATCCAGCTCACCGACGCCATTGACGCCAGTATCCAGCAGGGGGTGCCGACCTATGGCCGCCTGTGCGAGGGGCGACGCTTTGACTGCGGTTCCAAGCAGGGTTTTGTGCTCGCCAACGTCGCCTATGCCTTACAAGACGCGGAAATTGGCGAGCGCCTCAAACCCGCGATCCGGGCCCTTCTAGGCGAAAAACAGCACTGAACGGGCTTCACGCCCCAATCATAGCCATAGCCATAGCCATAGCCATAGCCTTAGCCAAAGCCATGGCCATTGGGATGACAAGGGGGAAGAGGCTTTAGCCCCAACCGCTGATAGTCTTCACTTCTATGAAGTCCTCGATCCCCCATACGCCGCCTTCGCGGCCATTGCCAGACTGCCGCATACCGCCAAAGGGGGTGCGTGCGCCCAGACCCGTACCATTCATTTGCACCATTCCCGAGCGCAGCCGCCGCGCCAGCCGCTGGCCTTTGGCCTGATCTTGCGTTTGAACGTAGTTGGTCAGGCCGTAGGTGGTGTCGTTGGCAATGCGCAGGGCGTCTGCCTCATCCTCGAACGGGATTATCGACAGGACGGGGCCGAAAATCTCTTCCCGTGCAATAGTCATCGCGTTGTCGACATCGGCAAAAACAGTCGGTTGGACAAAGTAACCCTTGTCCAGCCCCGCCGGACGGCCTGGGCCACCGGCCGCCAAACGGGCGCCCTCGGCGATGCCCTTCTCGATCAGCGCCNGAATCTTGTTGTATTGCAGTTCGGAAACCACCGGGCCCATGTGCTCCCCAGGCTTGCTGGCCCGGTCGACAGCTGTCGCTTTCGCGGTTGCGACCGCGGTGGCAACGGCCTGATCGTAGACGGAGCGCTCAACGAGCATGCGCGTAGGCGCGTCACAGGACTGGCCTGAGTTGGAAAAGCACTCAGCCGCTCCGCGAGCCACCGCCTCGGTGTCAGCATCCGCGAAGATGATGTTTGCTCCCTTTCCACCCAGTTCCAGGCTGACTCGTTTGATGGTGTCGGCAGCGTTTTTAGAGATCAAAATCCCGGCCCTGGCTGAGCCCGTGAAAGAAATCATATCCAGATTTGGATGACCGGAGAGTTGTGTCCCCACACCCGGACCATCGCCATTGACCATGTTGTATACACCTGCTGGGGTGCCTGCTGCGTGCATGACTTCGGTGAAAACGATCGATGACAGCGGCGCGATTTCCGAAGGCTTTAGCACCATGGTACAGCCAGCGGCAATCGCAGGCAGCACTTTCAGCGTGACCTGGTTCATCGGCCAGTTCCATGGCGTTATCAGTCCGACTACGCCCACGGGATCGTGCAGGATACGGTCGCCAGGGCTTTCCGGGTTGGGCGCGAATTCGAGCTCGAAGTCGCGGAAGGCGTCAATGAAGTCACTGATGTGCCCTGTCCCTGCCGTGACCTGTACCGCATTGGAAAAGTCGATCGGCGCACCCATCTCATCGCTCATCGCTTGCGCGATGTCAGCACTACGGCGCTCGTATTCGGCGGCAATGGCCTCCATAAGCTCGAGCCGCTCAGCCTTGCTGGTCTGTGACCAGCTGTCGAAGGCACGGTTGGCTGCCGCCACGGCCGCATCAGTATCAGCCTGTCCGCCAAGGGAAATCACGTCGATGGCTTCTTCGGTCGAAGGATTGATCACGTCGAAATCAAAGGCTTTGACGGGGTCTACCCATTGACCGTCGATGTAGAACTTCCGTGAATTTTCCATGGTTTTACGCTCCTCCTCCTGACCGACACGGTCGGTTGGTTATCACTCTCTGCTTCCCTTTATGCCTTAGCACTGTTTAGCACTGCGCCAAATGCCTGCGATATCGCGCAATGGGTAGCAGAAACACAAAGACCCACACTGGACTAGCGCGGGTCTATAGGACGCGGCTGCTGCGCCCAGCTTATGTGCGGTACGACGGCTCCAAGGGCTCTAGAACAGCCCTTCGATGTCCCCGTCAGCGTTGAGCATGATCGACTCAGCCGCCGGCACCCGGGGCAGGCCCGGCATCGTCATGATCTCACCGCAGATTGCCACGATGAAGCCGGCACCCGCCGAGAGTCGCACTTCCCGCACAGGCAGGGAATGCCCGGTCGGTGCACCGCGCAGGTTGGGGTCGGTCGAGAACGAATACTGCGTCTTGGCCATGCAGACCGGTAGGTGGCCATAGCCGTCATCTTCCCACGCCTTGAGCTGATCGCGGATTTTCTTGTCCGCTAGCACCTCGTCTGCGCGGTAGATGCGCTTGGCGACAGTTTCAATCTTCTGAAACAGCCCCATATCATCGGGGTAGAGAGTCGCAAACTGCGAGGCGCCGCCATCAGCGATTTCCGCCACACGATGGGCGAGGTCGATCACGCCCGCGGAGCCATCGGCCCAATGCTTGCAGACAATCGCTTCTGAACCCATGTCCTCAACGTAAGACCTGACGNCTTCGATCTCGGCATCGGTGTCGGTGACGAAGTGGTTGATGGCGACAATGACCGGTACGCCGAAAGACTTAACATTCTCGATGTGACGACCCAGGTTTGATGCGCCCGCCTGCACCGCCTCGACGTTTTCCGCGCCAAGATCGTTCTTGGCCACGCCGCCATTCATCTTCATAGCGCGCACCGTGGCAACCAGAACGACAGCGTCAGGCGCCAGACCAGCCTTCCGGCACTTGATGTTCATGAACTTTTCGGCACCCAAATCAGCCCCAAAGCCAGCTTCAGTAACCACGTAGTCGGCCAGCTTGAGCGCCGTCGTGGTCGCCACCACCGAGTTACAGCCGTGGGCGATGTTGGCAAAAGGACCGCCATGGACGAAGGCCGGGTTGTTTTCCAGCGTCTGCACCAAATTGGGCTGCATCGCTTGCTGCAACAGCACAGTCATGGCACCGTCGGCCTTGATATCTCGGCAGTAGACCGGGGTGCGGTCGCGACGATAGGCAACAATAATGTCACCCAGCCGTTTCTTCAGGTCATCCAAATCGGTCGAAAGACACAGGATAGCCATCACCTCAGAGGCCACGGTGATGTCGAAGCCTGCCTGACGCGGGAAACCGTTTGACACCCCGCCCAGCGAGGTCACTACGTCCCGCAGGGCGCGGTCGTTCATATCCAGTACTCGGCGCCAGACCACCCGTCGGGTGTCGATATCCTGCTCATTCCCCCAGTAGATGTGATTTTCGATCATCGCCGAGAGCAGGTTGTGCGCCGAGGTGATGGCGTGGAAATCACCTGTGAAGTGCAGGTTCATGTCTTCCATCGGTACGACTTGCGCATACCCGCCACCTGCGGCTCCGCCCTTCATCCCGAAACACGGGCCGAGGGANGCTTCGCGAATACAGATCATGGCATTCTTGCCGATGGCGTTGAGGCCGTCGCCCAGCCCTACTGTGGTGGTGGTCTTGCCTTCCCCTGCCGGGGTNGGATTGATGGCAGTCACCAGGATCAGCTTACCATCCTTCTTATCCCGCTGTGCCTTGATAAATTCTGCGGAAATCTTCGCCTTGTCATGGCCAAAGGGTACGAGGTCTTCATAACCGATGCCGAGCTTTTCACCGATCTTCTGGATCGGCTGCTTTTTGGCTTCGCGGGCGATTTCAATGTCAGACTTGTGGGACATGGTCGGGCCTTGTGATGAAAGCCGCCCAAAAGGGCAGCGGGTTTACAGATAAAGAAGAAGGAGTCAGGCGGGCAACGAGGCGGTTGCGGTTGCCCGTTCAACACGCACAGCGGAGAACTTGAATTCAGGGATCTTGCCAAATGGATCAAGCGCNGAATTGGTCAGGATGTTGGCCGCGGCTTCAACGTAGGCAAAGGGCAGGAACACCTGATCAGGAGAAACAGCCCGGTCTTCGCGGACCATGACTTCGACCGTCCCCCGACGGGTGCTAAGGGCCNCCATATCGCCCGGCGCCAACCCCAGCTTACGCAGGGTGCTTGGATGCATGGAGCAGTTGGCCTCCGGCTCAATGGCGTCAAGCACCGTTGCCCGGCGTGTCATAGAGCCAGTGTGCCAATGTTCAAGCTGCCGTCCGGTGATTAGAATCATCGGGAAGTCAGCATCAGGAACTTCGTCTGGCGCGACTAGATTAGCAGGGGTAAAGCGCGCACGGCCTTCGGCGCGCGGGAAGCCGTCGCCAAACACGATTGGTTGCCCGGGATCTTTTTCGCTCAGTGACGGGTAGGTGACGGCATTCTGGTCTTCCAGCCGGTCCCAGGTGATGTTGTCCAGTGACTTCATCCCGCGTTTCATCTCGGCAAAGACTTCGCTGGGGTGGCTGTAGGACCAGTCCAGCCCGAGGCGCTTGGCCAGTTCGACTGTGATTGCCCAATCCTCCCGCGCTTCCCCGGGGGCAGGGACGGCCGGGCGGCCCATCTGAACCTGCCGATTGGTATTGGTCACGGTTCCAGACTTCTCGGGCCAGGCGGCTGCCGGCAGGATCACGTCAGCGTAGTTGGCGGTTTCTGTGACGAAGATGTCCTGCACCACCAGATGCTGCAGTTTTGCCAGTGCATCGCGGGCATGGTCCACGTCGGGGTCCGACATGGCCGGGTTCTCACCCAGGATGTACATGCCCTTGATTCGATCGTCGTGAACAGCNTCCATGATTTCGACCACGGTCAGGCCACGCTGGTTGGCGAAGTCGTTCTCGTCTTCCCAGATTTCGCGGAAAGCTGAACGCACGCCGTCGTCCTCGACCGACTGATAGTCGGGNAGGAACATCGGGATCAGGCCAGCGTCAGAGGCACCTTGGACGTTGTTCTGACCCCGAAGCGGATGCAGGCCGGCACCCGGCCGCCCCACGTGCCCACACATCAGCGCCAGTGAAATCAGGCAACGCGAATTGTCCGTGCCGTGAATGTGCTGTGAGATGCCCATTCCCCAAAAAATCATACCTGCTGAGGCGGTGGCAAAATCCCGAGCAACTGCGCGCAACACATCGGCGTCAATCCCGCAAATCGGTGCCATTTTCTCAGGGGGGAAGTCCGCCAGATGCGCCTTCATCGCCGGCCAGTTCTCGGTAAAGCCGTCGATATATTGCTGGTCATAAAGTTCTTCTTCCACGATCACGTGCATGATCGCGTTCAGCATCGCCACATCGGTGCCAGGCTTAAATTGCAGTGAGTGGGTGGCGTGTCGCTTCAGCCCCATACCGCGAGGGTCCATCAAGATCAGCTTACCGCCACGCTTGGCAAACTGCTTGAAGTAGGTCGCTGCAACGGGGTGGTTTTCGATCGGATTGGCCCCGATTACGATCGCCACATCGGCGTTCTCAATCTCGTTGAACGTTGCCGTGACAGCGCCTGAACCAACGTTTTCCATTAAGGCGGCCACTGAAGAGGCGTGGCACAGTCGGGTGCAGTGATCGACGTTGTTGTGGCCGAAGCCCTGCCGGATCAGCTTCTGGAACAGATAGGCTTCTTCATTCGAACACTTGGCGGAGCCAAAGCCAGCGACGGTCTGCCCGCCCTCGGCATCGCGGAGGGCCGCAAGACCTCCCGCGGCGAAATCCAGCGCTTCTTCCCAACTTGCCGNGCGGAAGTGAGCATCGAGGTTGGCCGGGTCGACGTTGAGGCCCTTTGCCGGGGCATCCTTGCGCCGGATCAGCGGTGTGGTCAGGCGATGTTCGTGATCGATATAGTCAAATCCGAAGCGGCCTTTGACGCACAGCCGCTGCTCGTTAGCCGGGCCGTCAACACCGTCGACCCAGGCAATTTTGTCGTCTTTGATCTTGAAAGAAAGTTGGCAGCCCACCCCGCAGTAGGGGCAGACTGATTTGACCTCGCGGTCGAAATCCTTGCTGTCACCGATTTCATCCTCGCCGACTGCGTTGGCAGGCATGAGCGCGCCGGTGGGGCAGGCCTGAACACACTCGCCGCAGGCGACACAGGTCGAGGCTCCCATGGGGTCGTCGAAGTCAAAAGTAATCTTGCTGTCGTGCCCACGACCGGAAAGGCCGATCACATCGTTGACTTGCACTTCGCGGCAGGCGCGGACGCAAAGGTTGCACTGGATACAAGCATCGAGGTTTACGCGCATCGCAACATGACTGTCATCTAGCAAAGGAACCCGTGTTTCCTCCAGCGCAGGGAAGCGGCTTTCTTCTATGCCTTGAGCCTGGGCCATGTCCCACAGGTGTGAAGACTTGTCATGCGCCACTTCGCGCTCGGGTTGGTCGGCAACCAGCAGTTCCATGACCACCTTGCGCGCCTTGTCGGCACGATCCGACGCTGCGCGCACGACCATGCCTTCGCTGGGCATGCGAATGCAGGACGCAGCAAGCGTACGCTCGCCGTCGATCTCGACCATGCAGGCTCGACAGTTGCCGTCGGGGCGGTAGCCGGGCTCGTCCGNGTAGCACAGGTGTGGGATGGTGGTCCCTTCGCGCTTTGCGACCTGCCAGATGGTCTCGCCCGGTAGGGCAGTAACGTCCTTTCCGTCGAGGGAGAAGGTAATGGTTTCGACCGGGTTTCCGTCAGGCATGGCCTCAGACCTCGTCAGCGAAGTGTTTGATGGTCAAGCGAATAGGGTTCGGCGCCGCCTGTCCCAGCCCGCAGATCGAAGCGTCGACCATGGCCTGAGAGAGATCTTCAAGCAGATCCTGATCCCAACTGTCCTGTTCCATCAGTTTTACGGCCTTCTCGCAGCCTACTCGGCAGGGGGTGCACTGCCCACAGCTTTCGTCCTCAAAAAACCGCAGCATGTTCAGCGCAGCTTCCTTGGCGCTGTCCTGATCCGACAGGATCACGATCGCTGCCGAACCGATAAAGCTGCCGTGGGGCTGCAAGGTATCGAAATCCATGGGAACATCGCAGATGCTTGCTGGCAGCAGGCCAGCCGACGGGCCGCCGGGCTGGTAGGCTTTGAAGTTGTGACCGTCGAGCATCCCGCCCGCTGCGTCGATCAGGTCGAGAATAGTTGAGCCAGCAGGGAGCAGTTTTACCCCTGGCGCCTTCACGCGACCTGAGACGGAGTAGGATCGTAGGCCCTTTCGCCCGTTTTTCTCCACACTGTTGAGCACGTCCGGGCCTTCGCGGATTACCCGCGCGATCCAGTGCAGCGTTTCAACGTTATGCACCAGTGTTGGGCGACCGAAGATGCCTACTTGTGCGACAAAAGGTGGGCGATGGCGCGGCAGGCCGCGCTTGCCTTCGATGGACTCGATCATCGCGGATTCTTCGCCGCAGATGTAGGCACCCGCGCCCCGACGCAGATCGATGTAGCCGGGCTCAACCAGCCCCGCGTCTTCNAGAGCCTGAATTTCAGTGGCGAGGATTTCCAGGACGGCGGGGTATTCGTCGCGCATGTAAATGAAAGCCGTTTCCGCTGCTACTGCCCAAGCTGCGATCAGCATGCCCTCAAGGAACATGTGCGGGGTGCGTTCGAGGTAGTAGCGGTCCTTGAAGGTTCCAGGCTCGCCTTCGTCACCGTTAACAGCGAGGTAACGCGGTCCGGCTTCAGCGCGGACGAAAGACCATTTGCGCCCGGACGGAAAACCAGCGCCGCCCAGCCCGCGTAGGCCGGATTCCAACACGCGATCCTGAACCGCTTCCGGATCCATAGAACCGCCGCGCAGGGCGAGCAGTTGCTCATAGCCCCCTTCGGCACGGTAGGCGTCGAGACGCTGGTACTGGGGCATGCGGTGGTGTGTGTCCCCAGCGGCAACGGCGGCTTTGACGCTTTCAGGGGTGGCGTGATCGATGTGGTTGTGACCCAGCTCACACGTGGGTGCGGTGTCGCAGCGCCCCATACACGGTGCCCGAACCACGCGCACCTCGTCTGGTGATAAATCCCCCTCCAACGCGGTCTTCAGCGCCTGCGCTCCGGCAAGTCCGCAGGCAAGGCTGTCGCAAACGCGGATGGTCAGCGCTGGTGGTGGGGTCTCATCCTCGCGCACCACGTCGAAGTGCGCGTAAAAGGTCGCAACCTCGTACACTTCGGCCTGCGAGAGACGCAGTTCCTCCGCCAAAGCGCGCAGATGCCGGGCGGAAAGGTGGCCGTAGTCGTCCTGGATCAGATGCAGGTGTTCAATCAGCAGGTCGGCGCGTCGTGGGCGGTCGCCAAGCAGGCGCCTTACGTCATCTAGTGCGGCGTCATCGACCTGGCGTCCTTTGGGTGTCCGGCGACCCTTGCCTTTGCCGGATTTCCAGACGCCATCGGGCTGATCAAAAGGAGCCATTGGGTGTGATCCTAGGGGCTGTGGTCCTTGGGAAATGCTTCCTCCGGTCAGCGACTGAGCCGGACGGAGGCTTGTTGCACCGGAGGCTACTCCCAGTGCCCTCGGCAGGCAGTCAGAAAGCAGACACTAAATTGCACAATAGAGACCTTTTCGGCAGCCCCCCAAGCAGCTCTATTTCGCAAGGGTGATGTGAACCCACGAAGGTGAGATGTGGTGCACCAGTGATCCGAAAAGGAAAAGGGGCCCTGTCAGCCTCTGACACGACCCCTCAACACCAGCACGACGGACGGGCCATCAAGCCATGTACATGGCCCACAGCTGTGCGAGCAATGCGGCGCCAAAGCCAACAGAGATAATGGCCCGGTAAAAAATCCACGGCGCATTCAGCCAGTTCTGATAGCGGTGCGATTTCTGCTCTTCTTCGGACAGATCTTGCAGGACTGATCGGGCGTCATCCATAGTCGCATTCAGGCCGATGATCGCCAAAACATTCATGAACACAATCAACACTGTCAGCGGGACATAAACTGCCATTCCCCCGTTGCTGAATGCAATCGTTGCAACGGTCGCGACATTCACAAGAAATGCCAAACCCATGAAGTAGTTGAGGTTCCAACCAACGTCGCTAAATGCGGACTGGTTGTTGATTTGTTGATTAGCCATTGTTTCTCTCCCTATAGCTGAACGACCAGGGACGCATAACCTGGGAAGGCTTCGAAAACTACCAACATTTGAAATTGCGCATATAAGAATACCACTATTGTCTTGATGTCTTAAAATGATACCAAAGAGCCGGATATCAGCCTGAAATTGGACGCCCGCTGGCGTTCGAGGCGGATGATTGGAGTTAGCCAGTGGTAAATCGCTTTGGGTCAATAGTGCTTCTCAACTACAGTAAACCGGCTGCGTCTTGGCGTAGTTAATCGCGTGCGCCAAGGTTGCCGGACACAGGAAAGGTGCCCCATGACATTCGTAATTGTTCTGAAATTCTTCCACTTCTTTTCATTGCTTCTCGCGGGCGGAATTGCGGTGGGTAGCGTAGTAATCCAGCGCGCGCACTTGGCCGCCGGGGCGCCGCCTTCGCCACCCACGGCGCGTGCCATGCGCAACCTCGGCCTTCTGGGCCTACTTGGCATTACACTCTTGTGGATCACCGGCGCGCTCATGCTGAACCAGATTTATGGCAGCTTCATTGTTCATGCCGCTTGGTGGGGTAATTTTGCTTTCTATGCGAAGTTACTGGGTGCCAGCGTGATTGCGGTGCTTTCGGTGGTGGTCAATCTGCATATGGCGCGCGCCAGTGCGGCCCAGCGACCCCCCAACGCTCAGTTGATGGGGACCGCAGCGATTGTCGGCCGGATCGGCCTGTTTCTGGCACTGGCCGGGACAGCGATTGCCTTTACCGGTTCCTGATGCGTCGATTTTGGCTGGTCTGGGGCAAAGAGGGCGGGCGTGATGCCAGCCCTCTTCATCATGTCGGAACAGGATGTATTCAGCGCCNGCGGACAGCCCTTACATGGCCGGCACGACCAAGGATGAGCCAACAAGTGTGCCCAGCGCACCCGCGTCCGTGACCGATTGCTGCCATTCTGGGGAGGCCGACATGCCGTCTATGGCCTTTCCNGCATCCGCCAGTGACGAAGCCTGGTAGTTCACGGTCATGAGCATCGGTGTGCCAAAGGCGGAAACCGACATGTTCACCCCGAGGTTGTACGGCTCCGCCATGGCTTGAACGCTCGGCAGCATATCAAGCGCCTTTTGCACGTTCTTGGCCGGGACCATGTAAAAGCGGTGGCTGGTGTAGCCGTATTTTTCTGGGTCGACCTTGCCGATGTTGCGCCATACCCGCATNCCGTCAGTGAACTCCGAGGCTGGCATACTAGAGATTTCTGCCTGCAGCGCCATGAAGGCTGGATCGGCCATGGCCGCGCCCATATTGGTCAGGTGCTTTTCATAGTTCTCTGAGCCCGCGTACATGACCAATGAGCCAAAGTCTCGACCATAGAAAACCCGGCCAATATTAGCCGACACACCGTGCTCTCGCATGATCGCAGCTGCCCGCGCCATGCGTCCCATTGATGTTATCGCACCGCCAGGGTTGGGGCGGGCAACGATCGTAGAAACAACATTCCAAGACATTCTATTCTCCTCTTCATTTGAACATTCAAATACGGTGATATGCTAATAAAGAACTCTGAACATGAAAGCCTAGAAACGCAAAAACCAAAATGTGAAGCGCTAGTTTTCTGATAAAATTTGCAATGGTCACTGTCTTTTGTTGACGGTGGTATCAGATCGATATTTTTNTTTCAGAAATAGAAGTCGCCAGTGGTGATAATGCCTGCAAGATTTATTGTTTTCGGCATGCTAATCAGTAGCTCTCGTAAAGAGATGGTTGAAACGACTGGCAACTCGTGATCGTTTGCAACTGTGCAATTCACTTGTTTACCGCGGAGAAAGAATACCATGAGCGATCAACACATCCGGGAGGCGCAGGAGCAGGTGATTGAGACCCTGACAGTAGATCCGTCAGCGGCCATGAGCACCACGACGGCCAAAGCTGTGATTGGTGAGGGACTTGCCTGCGAGGTCTCCGACGGCGAGCGCAGCACCGTCGTCGACATGCCGCCGAGCATGGGCGGGCAGGCCAGCGGTCCGACCCCTGGATTTCATGCGCGCGCGGCGGTCGCCTCTTGTGTTGCTATCGGGATCAAGCTGACCGCTACCCGCGCTGGTATCGCGCTCGAAAAGGTCGAGGTCGACGTCCAGATGGACTTTGATGATGGTGCCTCGCTGGGCCTTGGCAACAACTCCGCTGCCCCGATGCAGACACGGCTCAACATCGCTCTGAAAAGCGATACGTCCGACGACGCACTCCGTGCCATGGTCGACCAAGCGCTTGAGGCGGATCCGTTCTTTCTCGCTCTGCGTGACCCTCAAGCCGTGGTGACAATGATCGAGAACGCTTGAAGCTAATCCGCCGATCAAAAAGCGGTGGTTCATCGTGTAGCTTGCGACAACACGGCGGCTCGGAAAATGCTGGAGATCGCCTAAATCAGCGGTCATGAATTGTCATCAATGTCTCGAAGTCGTGTGGTTCAAGCGTGATCTGCGGGTACAAGACCACCGCCCACTGGCGCAGGCCGCTACGCAGGGGTTGGTCCTTCCCCTTTATATTGCTGAGCCTGAATTCTGGCAGCTGCCCGATGCCTCGGCGCGGCAGTGGGCCTTTGTTGCCGAAGGGCTGGAGAGCCTCAATGCAGCACTCGCAAAGCGGGGGCAGGGGCTTTGTATACGCAGTGGCGACGCTGTGGCAGTCCTTGACGCCCTACGGCAAGCCTTCCCGAAAATACGGCTGTGGAGCCACGAGGAAACTGGCAACGCGTGGACCTTTGACCGCGACCGACGCGTCGCCGCTTGGGCCAAAGCGCATGGCTTTGAGTGGCGCGANTTCCAAGCCTCTGGGGTGATCCGGGTGCTGTCCCGCCGCGAAGGCTGGGCGCGGCGCTGGGACCGGGTGATGGCTGAGCCGATCACGCCACCACCTGAGCGGCTCGAACCTGTGCCCAGCATCCCGCTGGGTTCCGTACCCGATGCAACTGCGCTGGGGCTGCAGTCTGATTTCTGTCCCGGTCGCCAAACCGGTGGGCGCGATTCCGCCTTGGAGCGGCTGAGCTCCTTCCTGCACCACCGCGGGCAGAGCTATCGGCGTGCCATGTCCAGTCCGGCAACCGGAGCAGCGCACTGCTCCCGCCTGTCTCCGCACCTTGCCTGGGGCACGATATCCATGCGGGAGGTGACACAGGCTGGCCTGCGCCGCAGCGGCGAGGTTAGACGCAACGGGCGGCGGGACGGCTGGACGGGTTCGCTATCGTCGTTTCAGGCACGGCTGCACTGGCGTGACCACTTTACACAGAAGCTTGAAGACCAGCCGGCGATCGAGTTCCGCAACTTCCACCCCGCATACGACGGCTTGCGACCGACTGAGCCAGATGCGGAGCGGCTCGCCGCCTGGTCAAAGGGTGAAACCGGGCTTCCCTTCGTCGATGCCTGCATGCGCTCGCTCAATGCGACCGGCTGGATGAACTTTCGCATGCGGGCGATGCTGATGGCGGTGGCCAGCTATCACCTCTGGCTCGATTGGCGGACGCCAGGCGAACACCTCGCACGGCAGTTTACTGACTACGAGCCCGGCATCCACTGGCCGCAGGTNCAGATGCAGTCTGGCACCACGGGCATCAACACCGTCCGTATCTATAACCCGATCAAGCAGGGACATGACCAGGACCCCGCGGGATCCTTTGTCAGACGCTGGGTGCCGGAACTGTCTGGCGTGCCGGACGCCTTTATCCATGAACCCTGGAAGTGGGAAGGCGCGAGCGCGGTGCTCGACAAGGTCTATCCTGCACCAATCGTAGACCACTTGGTTGCGGCCAAAGCGGCGCGGCAGCAGGTCTGGTCAGTGCGAGGGCAGGCGGGGTTTCGCAGCAAAGCGCAGTCCATTGCCGACCGCCACGGCAGTCGGAAATCCGGTGTGTCTGGCCCACGCAAGAGGCCTCGCAAACCGAATGCTGAACAGCGTTCACAACTCGACCTGCCGTTGACCTGAGCGCTTCTATAGAAACAGCCAATGTCAGCATCGTAAAATCGGATTTTACATCGAGCGATCTGCGGGACAGTCTGGAGGTCCGACACCGACTGAGTAATTGTGATCCCCAAATATGTCTGATACTTTAAAAATTACCCTGTTGGGGACTGGAATTCCAAACCCTGATATGAATGCCTTTGGCACGTCAACGCTGATCGAAGCCGGCGATCAGGTGGTCATGCTCGACTGCGGCCGTGGTGCCGTCATCCGACTGGCGCAGGCGGGCTATCCACTTGGCTATGTCGATACCATCATCATCTCGCACTATCATTCGGATCACTTCTCCGGGCTATTCGACCTTGCCATGACCGGGACCATCCAGCAGCCATTTTCTAACCGTGGCGGACCCCTGCACGTCTATGGCCCACCGGGCATCAACGATATCGCCGAGGGCGCTTGGCAGGCGACCAAGCCTGATCGCGATATCCGGGTTGCTGACCATGAAATCGACCCTGACCACATGCGGATCATCCCCTACACCTACGAGCAAGAAGGGGTGGTCTTCGACCGCGGCGGGCTGCGCATCGTTGCCATCGAGGTCGACCACGGCGCGTTCATCCGCCCCGCCTATGCCTTTCGCGTCGAATACCGCGGTCATGTGTTCGTGCACAGCCACGACACGCGCTACAACGAGAACCTGATTGCACAGGCACAAGGCGCGGACGTGTTCATTCACGAAGTTGCCGCTGCCAGCCCGCAGACACTGATCGACTACCCGCGCATTCAGGTGGCTATCGACCATCATGCCACGCCCGAAGACGTCGGCCGAGTTTTTACCCAGACCCGGCCCAAGCTGGCCATGCTCACTCATCTGGTGATGCTGCCCCCGGACCCGCCGACGATTGAGGCTTTGTGCGCAGGTGTAGCGACTGAATACGATGGCATCGTGCTGGTGGCGGAGGACTTGATGACCATCGAGATTGGCAACAGCATCTCCGTTATTCCCGCTTACCACGGCAGAAACGGTGCTGGTCATAAGCCTCTCAAGCCCCGGCGATCGGCGCGACCCGTCACGCGTGGCAGCCAATGAATGAACAGAAAGGAACCTTGCCCGTGTCCAAAGGCCATTTTGAACAGGATCGATACTGGGTCAGCCCCTACAACTTCTTGCCTGAAGTCCGCGCAGGGCTGAACCTGCCGCCGCGTGTTCAGATCCACGATGCCACCTTACGTGACGGGGAACAGACCCCGGGCGTGGTGATGACCAAGGACGACAAGATTGCCATCGCTACCAAGCTCAGCGAGGTGGGAATTGAGCGGATCGAAGCGGGCATGCCCGCGGTCTCTGCACAGGACGCCGAGGCCATCCGGGAAATCGCGGCTCTCAAGCTTCCCTCGAAGATCTTCACCTTCGCCCGCGCGATGCGCCAAGACATCGATATGGCACTCGAATGCGGTGCGGATGGCGTGGTGATCGAGGTGCCCATCGGCTAC
This sequence comes from Kiloniella sp., assembly GCA_002690455.1. Taxonomy (GTDB): domain Bacteria; phylum Pseudomonadota; class Alphaproteobacteria; order UBA7985; family UBA7985; genus UBA7985. Next base: position 57,562 of record NZET01000010.1, on the reverse strand, counting down.
CCCAAGCTGACCACTCAGTTTGGGTGGACGTGGGAAGACGTGTTCAAGAAGTCGCGTGATGTTATCAATTATGCCCGCGAAAATGGCCTCTACGCGCTTTTCTTTCCCTACGACACCACCCGTGCGCGCGCGGAGGATCTGGAAAATCTTTGNCGTGCGGTTATGAACGAGTCCCCGCCCGACGCCATTGGAATCGTTGATACAATGGGTTGTGCTACGCCCGAGGCGATCAAGTACATGGTCCGCTGGGTCAAGGAAATGACCGGCCTGCCCATCGAAATCCACACCCACAATGACTTCGGCATGGGGGTTGCGACGGAACTCGCTGCCGTCACTGCAGGAGCGGAGGTTGTGCATTCCTGCGCAAACGGACTGGGTGAGCGTACCGGCAACGCGGCCATGGAAGAATTGATGATGGGGCTGGATCTGCTCTACGGGTACGACACGGGTTACCGGCTCGATAGGTTGCCAGAACTGGCCGAGCTGGTCTCTGGCATTTCCAACATTCCCATTGCTCGCAACAAGCCTGTCCTCGGCCACGGTAACTTTATCCGAGAGAGCGGCATTGGGATTCAGTACGTCATGCACGACCCGCTGGTTATGTTCGGCACCCATCCGGCATTGACCGGGCGAACCGGGCAGGTGGTGCTGGGCAAGAAGAGCGGAAGGGCTTCGATCCAATACAAGCTTGAAGAACTTGGCATTGATGGCGTTTCAGAGGATCAGGTCGGAGACATCCTCTCAGCGGTCAAGGATTTAGGCATTGCCAAGAAAGACATCCTCAACGACGACGAGTTTACATCTCTGGTTCGGGAAGTGACTGCGGGCTGAAGCGATCGCTGAGAAAGCGCTGCAGCCGGGTTAGAAAGTCCAAAACCTCAGGGCGGTCCCGGGATGCCTGTGTCGTCCAGAAGGCGACGTTACGCGTCTGCAGTTTCATGTTCAGATCAACCGGTGCGACGCGATAGCGAGCCAGGTAAGGAAGCAGCTGCATCAGCGGCAGCAGCGAGCAGGTCTTGGCGCTTTCCAGCATCCGAAACGTCATGGTCACGTCGCCTGAATTCTCGATCGTTGGCGCCACGCCGGGCAGGCCAATTCGGTCCAGCGTCTCGCGTGTCAAGTCAAACAGGCCCGACGTTTCACCGACGGCGATCCACTGGTAGGGCGCCAGCGCTTTTGGTTCCACCTGTTTGGTGCGCGCGAGCGGATCGTTCTCACCCACGAATACCGCCAGCCTGTCTTGAAAGAGCAGTTCCCGAAACAGGCCTTCTTCGGCGACATTAAGCTCGAAGGGGATGATGGCCACATCCAGTTCTTCATCCTTNAGCCGCTTTGTCACACGAGCGGCGGTTTCCGAATGCAGTTTCAGGCTGTAGCCCGGAGGAGCATTCATCAATTCGGCAAAGAACTCGCCCATCAGGGTGGCAGCCAGCATCGGGCCAACCCCGACCCGCAACTCACCGGCTAGACCATGCTTCCATTCGTTAATCATGGTTTGCGCCGTCTCGGTGCGGTAGAGGATGCGCCTACCTTCCTCCGCCAGTCGCCGCCCGATTTCTGTGGGACTGACACCGAAGCGCTCGCGACGGAGGAGCGGGCCGCCAACGCGATCCTCCATGATCTTGATCGATCGCGATAGGGTCGGTTGCGTAACGTTGAGCTTTCGAGCTGCTTTGGTCACTGAGCCCAGTTCGACGATAATGGCCAGTTGGGTCAGTAGTTTCGGGTCCACGCCTGTATCTCCTGATGAACTTACGTGTATCTATTTAGATTACGGTTATAGAATTTTTCTATGTTAAAGGCGATTTTCCGGACTTTACAACATGTTTCGCGGGCTGCACGCTTTCATCAGGTCTCGGGTCAGATTGCTGGCTCCAAAGGACGCGTTCAATAGTTTTGGCTGACGTGCTGCTTGCACCGATCAGGGGAGATGCATCACATGAATCTCGAAGAAAAAATCCAGTCCCATGGAGGCGCGCTGAATATGCTGCGCGCATCGAATGATCGAACCGTGATTTTCCCCGGAATTCCGCCGGAGTTCACCAACTGGCGCGATGAGCAACGAGCCTGGCATCATGGCGTGGTGCTGTTCGAACAGTCGTTCCATATGACCGAACTTCACATTCGTGGCGCCGGTGGTCTGGCTTTCGTCAGCCAGTTCGCTACCAATGACCTGAGCAACCTTGAACCCATGCGAGCCAAGCAGCTTGTGATGGTCGACCCCAGTGGGCATCTGATTTCTGACGCCATTATCTTCTGTGAAAGTGCAGATTTCCTGCGTGTTGTCGGTCCGCCCACGGCGAGCAACTGGCTGCAGTTCAACGCCGAGCAATCCGACCTGTCGATCGAAATCACGCGCAACGAAAACATGATCGTGCCGCGCGAGAGCCGCGATGTCTTCAGATTCCAGCTGCAGGGGCCGCAGGCGCTCGACCTGATGCGAGCGGTGGTCGATGACGGGCTGCCGGAAATCAAGTTTTTCCGCATCGGTGAGTTCAAGGTCGCAGGCCACACCATCCGCGCACTGCGCCATGGCATGGCCGGGCGCCCGGGGTTCGAGCTCTACGGCCCCTGGGACTCGCAGTGGGACGTGCGCGCCAAGATCGAGGAGGTCGGCCAGCAGTTTGATCTGCGCAAGGCCGGCTCGGTAACCTATCCCACGGCAGCCCAGGAATCGGGCTGGATGCCGCGCCCATTCCCGTCGATCTTCTACGGCGAAGACATGCGCGCCTTCCGCNAATGGCTGCCTGCGCAGTCGTTCGAGGGCACCTGTTCGCTCGGCGGAAGCCACGTTTCCGCCGACATGCTCGATTACATGGTCAAGCCGCCAGAGCTGGGATACGGCCCCATGGTTCACTTTGACCATGATTTCGTCGGCCGCGATGCGCTGATGGCGCGCAAAGATGAGACGTCTCGGGTCAAAGTAACCCTCGCTTGGAACAACGAAGACGTGTTCGATGTCATGCGCCGCTCGGTGGGTCCGGACTACCCGCGCACTAAGTTCATCCAACTGCCGATTCCCATGTACGCGACCTTCGAATACGACAAGGTGCTGGTCGGGGATCGCCTCATAGGGCTGTCCCAATGGTGTACGTTCTCCTCCAACGCTGGCAGCGTTCTTTCTACGGCATTGATTGATGCGGACGCGGTTGAAATGGGTAAGGAAGTAACCCTTTTGTGGGGTGAACCAGACTCCAACCGACGGACGGTCGAAGATCATGAGGTTGTCGGCATTCGGGCGACGATCGCACCAGTGCCGTATTTCGACAAGTCGATCAAGCGGGACGAGTGACGGCTCTGACGTCCACAGGATGAATAAAGAGGACAAGACGCAGATAAGAATGAGCAAGATGGACAACCGACTGATCCTGCTCGGTACCAAGGGCGGGCCAAAGATCGGCCCTGACACGGCCTGGCCGACCTCGAACATCCTTGTGGTCGAGGGTCATCCTTACCTCATTGATGCAGGTTTGGGGGTGACGCGGCAGACGTGGAAGGCTGGGTTCAACCCGGCCGACATAGAGCGGATTTTCATCACTCATCATCATGCTGACCACAACATGGAATTGGGTGGCTTCGTCCACAACGCCTGGATCTCCGGCGTCGTTGAAGACGTGGCAATCTATGGCCCGTCCGGTCTCAATAATCTCATGGAACACTACTTCGCCGGACAGGCCTTTGATATTGCCAGCCGCGTCGGCGAGGTTGGCGTGCCGCCGCTGGCCGATCTCGTGCGTTGGCAAGAATTTGCTGACGGGACGGTCTATGAAGATGAGCGTGTTCGGGTTTCGGCGCTGCGGGTCGAGCATCCGCCAGTTCATCATTGCTACAGTCTTCGCTTCGAGTGTGCCGCTGGCGTTGTCGTGTTTGGGGCTGACACCACCTATTTCCCGCCATTGGGCGACTTTGCGGCGGGCGCTGACATCCTGTTGCATGAGTGTATGTACGTCCCGGCCGCGACGAAGCTGTGCGAGAGGCTGGCAAAGTCAAAACCGACCTTGTGGGATCATCTCAGCGCATCACACACCACCTGCGAGGATGTTGGTCGGATTGCCGCGCAAGCAGGGTGCAAGCATTTGGTGTTGAACCACTTTGTGCCGGATATTGGCCAGTGGTCGACCCCAGACGACTTCACCCGGGCTGCTGCGACAACTTTTGACGGCAAGATTACCGCCGGGCGTGATTTGCTGGAAATATTGTTCTAAGCCGGGAGAAGCGACGCGCGGCGCTCTGAGGATAGTACACGCTGGAGCATGACTTTAATCAAGGTGATCAATCCTGCTCTCACGGAGACCAGCGCGGCATGAACCATCNCGTTACCCCTCAGCAACGCCTTGACCGCATTTCCGAAGACGCGATGTGTATCGGTTGCGGCCTGTGCGAAGCCATAGCTGGGCGAGACGTGGTGCGGATGGAGGTGGTTGAAAACGGCTACGAGCGCCCAGTCGTCTGCGGCGCGCTCAGCCACGAAGTCGTAGATCGGATCATGGATCTTTGTCCCGGAACGCGGGTCGAAGGGCTGCCGGAAACGCTGATCGATGAGCATACGCAGCATGATTTGGTCTGGGGCGCTTACCAATCCATGGTGCTGGGCCACGCCAGTGATCCACAGGTCCGGCATCAGGGCTCGACGGGTGGCGTTTTGACGGCACTCGGCCAGTATCTGGTCGAGACAGGTGAAGTCGAGTTCATCCTGCATGCCAAGGCTTCCGAGCGCGACCCGACCTTTGGCGAGCGTGCGCTGTCAAGAACCTCAGCGGAGGTGTTGGCGGCGGCTGGGTCGCGCTATGGACCTACTGCGCCGCTGATCGATATTCTTGAACAACTTGACACCGGAAAGCGCTTTGCCTTCGTCGGCAAGCCTTGCGATGTCGCCGCCCTGCGCAACCTCGCGCTNTATGATCAGCGCGTTGATGAGCAGGTCGATAGCATGCTCGCCATGGTATGTGGTGGTTTCATGCCACCCGAGGGCACGTCAAACTTTCTGGACCGTGAACTGGGTATCGACAAATCCGAGGTGACATCCCTGCGTTACCGGGGTTTTGGCTGCCCTGGCGCCACCCGGGTCGAGACCCGCGACGGTGGCGTGGCCGAGGCTGGTTACACTGAGTTTTGGGGCACCCACGAGAGCATGTGGATGCTGCCTTTCCGCTGCAAAGTCTGCCCGGATGGTATCGGCGAGGCGGCCGATATCGCTGTGTCCGATACCTGGCCGGGCGGTTCACCCGATCCCGCGCAGGAAGCCGATGACCCGGGCACCAATGCCCTCGTTGTTCGCACGACGCGGGGGCGGGATCTCGTCGAGCGCGCCGTGGAGGCTGGTTTACTCACCCTGACCGGTAATGTTGACCCCCGCTACATGGATAGCGTTCAGCCCCATCAGCGAAACAAGAAATTTACCGTATCCGCCCGGCATGACGGTTTGCGTGCCGAAGGCAAGACCACGCCTNGGACTGCGCGCTTGCGCCTGGCTGCGCTCGCCGCCGACCTCGACCCCGACATTGCGCGTACCCAGTATGAAGGCACCCGCGCGCGCGTCGCCGCCGGCAAGGCCAGCGAAGCAGCACCCCGCAGCCTCGCCAGTTGTTAAATCCAACCAGCGGAGCGATGCTGGGGCATTCTCGGTCGCCGGGATCAGTGACGAGATCTCGTATCCGTGGGAACAGAAAGCGCTAACGCCCTTGAGCGCTCTTTGGTTTGCTAACTGGAGCGGCGCCATGCAATGGTCTGACAGCCGCTCAGCAAGCCTTATCCGGCGTCCTTGTTTTTTCTCTTGCTCGAGCCTGAGCCTGAGCCTGAGCCCCGGTCAAAGGTTTCACTGATCTCATCCCCAAGCTTCCTCAGCGTTGGAAAGCCCACCGCCATGTCCATCACGGACCGGAGCACCGACGCCATAGGCGAAGATGCATCACCTTCACCGTTGGACCCACCACCCGATGAATTCTGCGGAGTCAGACCGGAGATGTGATTGACACGGATCGAGTCAATTTTCTCGGCTGGCTTGACCATTTCCCGCAGGATTTCCGGCATCGCCTTCAACCTTCTGCGTTCGAGTTCAAGGTCGTGCAACTCCTGACTGCGGGCATTTTCAGCCGCGATTGTCGCTGCCATACCATCGGCTTCGGCCTGCATCGTGACGCGCAGGGTTTCCGCGGCTTCTCGCTTGATTAGGCTCTGGGTCTGAGCGGCCTGTTTTTCCGTTTCACTGTTGTACTTGACGCGCAGGCTATCGCTCTCACCCTGCTGCTCGATGGCTGTTAGTGAGAGTTTCTTTTTGCGGTCAGCTTCGGAAAGCCGACGCTGGGTTTCCAGTGCTTCTTCGACTTCAATCATGTGAGATTGAGCCCGCTTGGTCTCCGCATCGGCCTTGGTGCCCTCGATCTGTTTTTCGGAGAGGGCGATCTTATGGTCCTGTTCCGCGATCTCAATCCCGTAGGCTTGCTTGATCTGCTGCTCTCGCACCGCCTGTTGACGGCGCAGACCGGCCTCTTCGATCGACTGCTCCATCGCGATCCTCGCGTGGGCGGCTGATTCTTCAGCTTCCGACTTACGCTGAGCAACTTCGACAAGCTGCCGAGCCAAGAGGGTCTCAATCTCCTGAGTCTGGGTAATCTCAGAGCGACGCTCTTCCAATTCGATTTCCAGCTTGCGTCGGTAAGACTCCATCTCAGCGGCACGCACGGCAACCGCCGTCTCACTCTCGATCTGCGCCCGCTCCTTTTTCGAGGAGGCAACCAGCTCGGCCAGCTTCCGCATCCCTTCAGCGTTGAAGGCGTTGTTCTCATCTAGCGCACTGAAAGGGGTCTGATCGAAGGAAATCAGGCTGACGCTATCGACCTGCAATCCATAGCGCGCAAGGGGGGTCGACAGGGTCGATGCAATCTCAGCGACAAACTTGCCGCGATGACGGTGGAGTTCGTCCATATCCATTTGCGCCGCGATGGTCCGCAGGGCATCGACCAGCATCCCCTCGATAAGGCTGCCGAGTTGATCGGGATTGAAGGTCCGGTCCCCGAGCGTCTGCACCGCCCGGGCAATAGCATCGCGTTCCGGCACAACGGATATATAAAACTCTGCACCAACATCGATACGCAGCTTGTCGAGAGTGATCAGGCTCTGAGCGCCCGAGCGCACGACGGGAATGCGTAAGGTCTGCATGTTCACGCGACTGACCGTATTGAAGAAGGGGATGGCTATGGTGCCACCGTCGAGCACCACGTGGCGGCCGCCCAATCCGGTCTTCACCAGACTGACTTCGTTGGTGGCGCGCTCGTACCACCAGCCGATCAAAATGACCACGACCGCGATTAGGGCCAAGGCCAGAATTATCCAACTCAAGTAACTCATAAGTCCCTCACTCTGATCTTCGCGTCATTAAAATACCGGTGGGAAGTGGCGACCACCCCGGTCCAGTGTGATCCACCTTAGCTCGGTAAAGGCATCAAGTGACCACCGGCCACCATAGCGCCCGACACCGCTCGCCTTCACTCCACCAAAGGGAACATGCGGCTCATCGTTGACGTTCTGGCAGTTGATGTGGACCATTCCGGTCTCAAGCTTGCCGGCCATTTCCAGAGCCCGGGCCTCATCTTCAGTCCAGACCGCCGCCGTTAGGCCGTAGTCCGTGTCGTTATTCAGCGCGATTGCCTCTTCCTCACTACTAAAAGGGACGGCGATAACAACCGGGCCGAAGGTTTCTTCATGCCAGATGTTCATGCTTGCGTTGACATTGGTCAGCACCGTGGGTTCAACAAAATTGTCCCATGACTTACCGCCGACTTCCACACGAGCGCCTTTTGCAACGGCGTCATCGAGCAGACCGCGGACACGAATGGCCTGGCGTTCGTTAATCAGCGGGCCAATGGTGTTTTCCGGATCGGTAGTCACGCCGGTTTTCAGGCGCGACACACGGGGGAGAAATTTACCCATGAAGCTGTCAAAGACGCGGTCTTGAACGAGCAGTTTCTCGGTCGACATGCAAATCTGACCCTGGTGCATGAAGCTGCCGAAATTTGCTGCCCGTGCAGCTTTATCAAGGTCAGCATCGTCGAACACGATCATTGAGTCTTTCCCGCCCAGTTCGACGCAACACTTCTTCAGGTGCGCGCCGGCTTTGGCGGCAATGTGTCGACCCACGGCTGTCGAGCCGGTAAACGATATTGCCTTCACAAGTGGGTTTTCGATCATTTCGTCTCCGACCGCCATCACTGAATCACGTGAGCAGGTGATGACGTTGAAGACCCCTTTGGGCACACCGGCCTCTTCCAAAATTTCGGCGAAATACAGACCACCGGCGTAGGGGGTGTCCTCGGAAGGCTTCAGAATAATGGTGTTGCCCACGGCGAGTGCTGCGGCAAAGCCGCGAGATGTCAGAATGCCCGGCATATTCCAGGGTGAAATCACCCCCACCACACCCAGGGGCCACCGGGTTGCGGTCGAGACTTTGCCGTGCTCACTGGGCAGGACCTCGCCTATGTTCTGGTAGCAAAGTGCGGCGGCTGAGCGGAATACTTCTGCCACGTAGCCAGCTTCGAAGGCACCCTTGCCCAACCAGCCACCGCCTTCTTTTACGGTTGCTTTAACGAAGTCCTCTTTCCGCCGCTCCCAGACATCGGCAATCTTGAGCAGTAGGTGCGCGCGCTCATGAAAGGGACGCCCCGACCACGCCGGAAACGCGCTGTGTGCGGCTTCTGCCGCGGCAGCCACATCGCGCGCGGTACCGTCGGGGATGCGGGCGTAGAGGCTCCGGCTGGAGGGATCAAAGCTGTCAAAGCTCCCACTTGCGGGAACCCATTCACCATTGATGTAGAGCCCCCGGATGTTGGGCGCCTCCTGGTTCATTGTGAGCATGATTCAGACATCCTTCTGTTGAGAAGAAGAGAGACCGCGCGCCCGGGTAGCAGCCTGCTCGATTTCTTCGAGGATCAGACGAAGGCGGTCAGTCGATGGCGTGGTCCCTTGTGCTGCGGCATGGTTGCCGCGGCTTGAGGCTTCCAGGTGAAATTCTGGCACCACGTAAGAAGGGGGTGGTGCAGTGGGCAACCTCGTCGGCTCGGCAACAGGTCGCCCAATTTCGGATCCGGCGCCGTGCCTGGAGGCGGACTGGCCACTTGACTGAAATCCGGGCTGTCGGCTCNGGCGCCGCTCCTGCTGCAATCGGGCTTCGGCCCTCTTGACCAAATCAGAGATCGAGCGAGGCTCCGTCCTCGTCGCTTGCTGCGTTGAAGCCGCTACCGTATCGCTGCTCCGCAGGGGAGGGACCGGTGAGGCCGGCGGTGTCGGGANAGGTGACGCGGCAGGTGCAACCGAAGCCGCTGGGGCGTTCACTGCCACGGCAGGCGGCGAAACCCGCGGCGATGGTTCGTTGGATGATGCCATGGCGGCAGCGGCAGTTTGGGTCTCCCGGGCCTGCGGCGCGATCTGGGATGGGGAAGCGGCGGGAGCATCCCTCGAAAAACGCTCCATCGCTGCGGCTGCAATGTCGGTCGGCTTTGGGCTTGTATCGACCGGTCGCGGCAGATCGGCGGCTTTAGCTGCGGTGGCACCTGCAGACGTTTTGACGGCCTTGTGGCTCTTGGATGCACCAAGGTAGGCTTGCTGAACCGCCGGGTTCTGTTGCAACGCCCCAGCTAGGTCCTCGAGGGTGATTCGACCATTTTCCAGAACGTAGCCTCGATCTGCGATGGCGAGGCTTCCTTTGGCATTCTGCTCCACCAGCAGAATACCCAGTCCAGCCTGCTTGATCATCTTCAGCCGACCAAACAGCTCTTTCGAAAGCAGCGGCGACAGACCGAGGGACGGCTCATCGAGCAGTAGGATGCTCGGCGCACTCATGATGGCGCGGCCAATGGCCACCATCTGCCGCTCGCCGCCCGACATCGTGCGCACCATCTGATTTGCCCGCTCAACCAGCTTTGGGAACAAAGCGTGCACCAGCGCAAGGTTCGCGGTTTCCCGCTTCCGGGCTCTATCGGTGTAGGCACCCAGTCGTAAATTTTCGATTACACTAAGGTTGGCGAAGATACCCCGATTTTCAGGCACCAGTGCCACCCCACGGTCGACAATATCGTTGGCATCCACGCCCAGTATATTGCGCCCAGAAAGGGTGATCGAGCCTTCGACCTGNCCTTCGCTGATCCCGGCCATGGCTTTTAGTAGCGTGGATTTCCCGGCGCCGTTGGCCCCAAGGATCACTACGATTTCGCCCGGCTTGACCTGCAACGAGACGTCTGAGCAGGCGACATGCTGTCCGTAGCGAACGGAGAGGTTGCTGACTTTAATCATCAGCACCTCCGAGGTAAGCTTCAATGACTGTGGGCTGATTAAGCACTGTTTCGACGTCACCCTCGGCGATCTTAGTCCCAGAGGCCATGACCACGCACCGATCACAGAGTGAGCGAATTGCCTCCATAACGTGTTCGACCACGATGATGGCTTCGCACTCCTCGCGCAGCGAGGCAATGAGATCGATGCCGGCTTCGAGTTCCGTCGGGTTGAGCCCTGCCAGCCATTCATCCAGCAGCAGCACTCGGGGCTGAGAAATCAACGCCCGCGCCAGTTCCACGCGCTTGGTATCGATGTAGGTGAGCTGTCCAGGCATCAAACCGCCCTTGCCACCCAGACCCACCCGGTCGAGGACGGTGCTNACTGCACGATCTGCGTCGCGAAAGCCGTGGGGGCGGTGCCCGAACAGGCCGCCAACCATGACATTTTCTGTGACCGTCAGCGAAGGCAGCAGCCGGACGAGTTGAAAGGTGCGGGAGATCCCGAGTTTGCTGATCTGATGGGCCGGGAGATTCGTCAGGCGGCTGTGGTCGAGGGTGATTTCACCCCCCGATAGCGGCAGGGCGCCGGAAAGCAGATTCAGGGTCGTGGATTTGCCGGAGCCGTTGGGCCCGATCAAGCCGTGTACAGAATTGCTTTCGACCTCAAAACTCAGCGCATTGACAGCAACCAGACCGCCAAAGCGCTTGGTGATGCTGTCGAGGGTCAGCAGGTTGTGCTTACCGCTCATCCTTCCCGCCCTCCGGACATCATGCGGCGGCGTAGGCCGAGCAGGATTCCCACAAATCCCTTGGGGATGAAGTAGACGATGACCAAGAACGCGACGCCGAGCAACAAGGTCGTCTGGTTGGGCATACTGATCGCGATAGCTTCCCACACGAGCACAAACGGGATAACGCCGATGAGGCCACCCCAGAGGCGCCCTGTCCCGCCCAGCAAAGCCATGATAACCACCTGAAAACTCAACAGCGGGGTGAAGGCCAGCATTGGCTCGATATATATATAGCGGGGAGCGAGGATTGCCCCGGCAATCGCTGCGACCGCGCCCGGGATCATGAACAGCAAGACTTTCAGCCGCGAGGTGTGAATGCCGGCGTGCTTTGCCACGTCTTCATCGTCGCCGATCACCCGGAGCGCCAAGCCAACTTTTGAGCGCTGGATCAGCCAGCCGACAATATAGACCAGCACGCTCAGCCCGATGAACTGCCAGTAAATCTCCCGGTCGCCCAGATCGGTCAGGACGTAGAGTCCCTTCTGCCCGGACCAGTTCTGAAGCCACGTGACGACCTGCCGGACCAATTCGGCCAGCCCGAGCGTGAAAATCACGAAGTAGACCCCGCTCAACCGCAGGGTGGTCAGCCCGACCAGCAGCGCCATCACAGCCCCGAGGCCTCCGGCGATAACCAGCAGGGTCCAGTAAGGCAGCTCTGGAAAGTACTCGATCCCAAGCGCCGTGGTATAGGTGCCCACGCCAAAGAAGGCGGCCGTGGACAGCGAGATATAATGCGTTGGTCCGGAGAAGATGGACCAGCTCGTCACCATCGCCGCGAAGCTCGCGATGGTAACGCCGATCGTCAGCCAGTAATCCTGACCCCAGAACGGCAGCGTCGCCACCAGCGCCAGCAAAACGCCGTAGATCAGGAAGTTACGAATTTCACCCGATGAAATCATGACGTTGGCTTTCCGAAAAATCCCTGGGGCCGGAACAGAAGCACCAGCACAAACAGTAGATAAGCCGCTGCAAGCGTCAGCCCTGGATCAAAGACTGTCGCAACAAACGTTTCGAGAATGCCGAGCAGCAGAGCTGCAATAATTGTGCCTCGTGTATCGCCGACACCGCCCATGATCACAATGACCAGAGCCTTCAGCGTGAATAGCACGCCTGAGGACGGGTCCAGCGTCAGAAAGGTTGAGATTAGCGCCCCACCCACTGCGGTGATAGCACCGCCGATGGCAAAGGCCAGGGCAGAGAGCCGCTCAACGTTGACGCCAACCAGTACCGCACTGTCAGGTGCAACGGCCAGTGCCCGGATCGACATCCCCATGCGTGACCTATGGAGCCAGAGGTACACCAGTCCACACATCACCGCCGCAGCGAGAAACGCAATGATGCGGTTCAGGCCGTAGTTCGAGCCGAGAATTTCGATGGGGCGGGAGAGGTAGGAGTAACTAAAATACTGCCCACCCACGAGGGCCAGCATGATACCAACTCCGACGAACGCCAGCCCGAAGGTGGCGAGGATCGAACTGACCTCGAGTTCACCTTGGCTCTTTGCCCGACGAACGAGTGGTCGGAGCATAATCACGTAGATCAGATAATTGAGAACAAAGGCGCCCGGTGCCACGATGATCAGCGTCAGCATCGGGCTGATCTTTCCGGCGGTCCAGAACCAAAAGGCAGCTAAGCCGCCCGCAACCAACAACTCGCCATTGGCGAGATTCATGATTCTACTGATGCCGTATTGGATATTCAAACCCAGCGCTACAAGCGCGTAGGTTCCGCCGAGCACCAAACCAGTAATTATGACTTCCATCGCATTCCGCAGTCAGGATGATAAGGGTCTGAACAAGAGTGCAGCGCCCTGCTGACAGGAGCGCTGCACCGACTCAAGTGTCCGGGACGACTTACCAGCCTTGCTTCGGAACCGCTGGTACAGCCCCTTCTCGACCCGTGGACGCAACGCCCTTAAAGACGCCACCCTGCCACTGGCCCACGGTCCAGTAAGCGGAGTTGTTGTTGAACTCATCCCAGGAGATTTCCCCCATGATGGTGTCAAAGTNATTCGCGTCAATGTACGCTGAAACCGCGTCACGGTCGAGCGTGCCAGCACCTTCGATTGCCTGCTCCAGGATCTGGAACGATGCATAGACCATGCCGGAAGCCCAGAAGTCCGGCTTGGCACCCGTTACCTCTTCGTGGCGAACGGCGTAGCTACTCCAGGCTTCACCATCGGCGTAAACGCCACCAGCGCCGAGGACACCCTCGGCCGATTCACCATTGGCGCCAAGATACGCTGGGAATGCCGTTGCAACGGCCGCGTAGAATGCCTTGACGTCGAGGTTTTCGATCTTCGCCTGTGCCGTCAGGCCAAAGGTGTCTGGTGGGTAAGACCAGGCAACAAAGGCGTCTGGGTTCGCAGCCTTGGCCGCTTTGACCACCGGTGACAGGTCACTGGTGCCCAGTGGGTANGACGTGCTGTACACGATGTCGAAGCCAGCGGCTTCAAACTGCGGGGCNGCCACTTCNGCCAGTTCGATCCCNAAGGCATCGGCNACGTTGACCATGGCAACACTGTTTCCGATCTCGCCCTGCTCACGCATTTNNCTGAGGACTTCGACCACACCNCCGGCNAGGCCCGTNGCGCCNCCAAGGGTGAAGAACATGTTNGGGAACTTTTCAGACAGNNNCTCGATCTGNTCAGAGATGGCTGTGTGGGTCACCATNGGGTANCCGTAGCGGTCNAAGATNGGCGCAGCAGCAAGGTTCAGGCCCGTACCNTATGGGGCAAGGATGAAATCTGCATTNTCNTGCGTCGCNAGCCGCTGAACGGCTTTGATGGTTTCNCCGGGGTTNGTCTGATCGTCGTATTCAACAATCTCGACCATGTANGACTTNTCCCCGACTTGCAGNCCACCACGNGCGTTTACNTCGTGGGCCCAGAGCTGNACATTNGGCCAGAATGTGACNGCAGCCCCGCCGGCAAGGCCGCCGGTTTTAGGCGCGACGGCGCCAAANTTGAGCGTGTCNTGAGCAACNGCTGANCCNGCCAGTACGACCGATACNGCAGCGNCTGTCAGCGCAGANAATNGTTTGAGCATAGCTTCCTCCCTAGGTGATGAGCTCCTNNCTGAAGCCCGNGGCAGGGCGTGCNGCCTGAACTNTTNCNCNGCCTGNCTATCCCACCACTGCCNATGAGCNACCGTAGTCTGAAATTGAAGNNNTCGTATACNGAAAAGATNCCAGAAACANNAATTNATNNCATNAAATNNGNCAAAATCTNANAAATTNNANANTTCTGTATGCAAAAT